>NZ_QOHR01000002.1 GCF_003385555.1 Rhodosalinus sediminis
CCCCGGGTCGTCCCGCGCCGCGCGGGCGCGCGCGCCGGGCGCGGCGCGCTCCGGCGGCGCCGCGACGATGGCGGCGCCGTCCGCATCCCGGCGCGACGCGAGGATGAGGGCGTCCTCGCCCAGTTCCTCGGCCACGCGTTGCATCGCGGCGCTCATGCTGCGGCCGCGGATCGTCACGCTGTTCATGTCGGGGTCCCCTCCTCTGCGGCGATGGACGGACGGCCGTCGCCGAGCGTGCCCACCACCTCGATGCGTCGGGTGTCGGGCAGTTCGTTGACGCCGAGAACGATCGTGTCGCGCGCGTGGGCGCGCAGGAACGCGGCGAGCGCGCCGCGCAGCTCGGGGGCCACGACCACGAAGGCCTGCCGCCCCTGCCCCGCGAGCTCGTCGGTCAAGCTGCCGAGCGCGGTCAGGAGCCGCTCGGCGAGCGCGGGCTCGACGACGAGGCTGCCGTCCGCGCTCTGCGCCCGGCTGCGCGCGAGGAGCTGTTCGAGCTCCGGCTCGAGGGTGACGAGGGCCATGGTCTCCTGCATCGGCACGAGCTGCTGGATCAGGAGCGGCACGAGGGCGGGGCGCAGCCGGTCGGCCATAGCGCGCGGCGCCATCTCCTCGTTCGCGAATTCGGCGAGCCCCTCGAGGATGCGGCGGAGGTCGCCCACGGGAATGCGGTCGGCCAGCAGCGCGCGCAGCACGGCCGTCAGGCGATGCAGCGGCAGGATGCGCGGCACCACGGCGTCGACGAGGGTCGGGCTCGTCTGCCGCAGCCGGTCGAGCAGGACCTGCACGTCGTCGGTGCCCAGAAGATCGGCGGCGTGCTTCGTCAGCACCTGGCTGAGATGCGTGGCGATGACGGAATCCGGGTCGACCACCATGTGATCGTCGGCCTCGGCCTCCGGCACCTGATGCGGCTCGATCCAGACCGCGTCGATGCCGAAGGAGGGATCCTTGACGGCGACGCCCTTCAGCGTCCGCTCCGACAGGCCGCCCGGGATCGCGAGCTTGCGGTCGGGATAGGCCACGTCCTCGGCCACGATCGTCTGCCCGATGCGGATGCGGTAGGCGTTCGCGGCGAGATCGAGGTCGTCGCGCACGCGCACGCCGGGCACGACAAAACCCATCGCCTGCGAGACCTCGCGCCGGATCGAGGTGATCCGCGCGACGAGCGGCCCGCCCGACGTCTCGTCGATTAGCGAGATCAGCTGATAGCCGAGCTGCACTGACACCTGGCTGTAGTCGGTCACCTCCTCGGCGGTGATCACGCCCGGCTGCGCCTCGGGCGTCGGGGCCGCGGGCTCGTCTGGCGCGCCCTCCGCCGGCGCGGCCGCGGCGTCGCGCCGGGTCGCGGCCCAGGCCGCCGCCGCGGCCGCCCCCGCCGCCGTCAGGAAGATCGCGTTGGGCATCGCGGGCACCAGACCGAGGATCGCCATGACCCCCGCGACCGGCACCCAGGCGCGCGAGAGGCTGATCTGCTCGGCGATGTGGCCGGCCATGTCGGCGCTCGCCGAGACGCGGGTGACGATGATCGCCGTGGCGATGGAGAGCAGGAGCGAGGGGATCTGCGCCACGAGCCCGTCGCCGATCGAGAGCAGCACGTAGGTCTCCGCCGCCTGCCCCGCGGCCATGCCGTGCTGTCCGACGCCGATGACGATCCCGCCGAGGATGTTGACCACGAGGATCAGGATGCCGGCGACGGCGTCGCCCTTCACGAACTTGGACGCGCCGTCCATCGCGCCGTGAAAGTCGGATTCGTCGGCGATCTCCTGTCGGCGGATCCGCGCCTCCTCCTGGCTGAGGACGCCGGCGTTGAGGTCCGCATCGATGGCCATCTGCTTGCCCGGCATGGCGTCGAGCGTGAAGCGCGCCGAGACCTCCGAGACGCGGCCCGCGCCCTTGGTGATCACCACGAGGTTGATGATGACGAGGATGGAGAAGACGAAGATGCCGACGGCGAAGTTGCCCGCGATGACGAATTCGCCGAAGGCCTGGATGACGCGGCCGGCGGCGTCGGTGCCGGTGTGCCCCTCGCTCAGCACGATGCGCGTCGAGGCGACGTTGAGCGCGAGGCGCAGAACGGTGGCGATCAGCAGCAGCGTCGGGAAGCTCGAGAAGTCGAGCGGTCGGTAGCTGTGCATCGCCACCATGAGCACCAGCAGCGACAGCAGGATGTTGAAGACGAAGAACACGTCGAGCAGCACCACCGGCAGCGGCAGCACCATCATCGCCACGATGACCAGAATGCCGAGCGGCAGCGCCAGGCCGCCGAGGCGGATATCCGCGCCGTCGAGGGTCTTCGCCACGCTCATGCTCGCCCGTCTCCCGTTGCCCCTCGGCGCCCGCGCGGGCACCGGATCGGCGCCAGACGTTGCAAGCCGCGTGCCAGTCCGGCGGCGGCGCTCATGCCGGGCGGCGGCGCGACTGGCACGCGGCTTGCTTTCGACGGGCGACGTTCGAGCGAAAGGCGCGCCATGTTCATCCGCCCGGCCGGTCTCAAGCCCCTCGCGCTCGTCGCGGCCCTCGCCGGCTGCGGCGCGGGGGGCGCGCTGCGCGACGCGGCGCCCGGGGCCGCGAAGGTGTCGACCGGCGTCGGCTTCGCCGCCGTCTCGATCCAGCCGGGCGCGACGCTGAACGCGCGCCGGCAGATGGCGGTGCGCACGGCTCGGCTCGCCGCGCTGCGCGATCTCGCCGCGGAGCGCCACGGCGTCGCGCTCTGCGCGGCTGACGCGGGGGCGACGACGGCGCGCACCGCCGGCCTGCTGCGCGGCGTCCGCACGCGGGAGATCGACGCGGCGGGGCCGGACAGCTTCCGGGTGATCCTCGAGATGCCGGCGCCGCCGCGCCGCACCGCGACAGGAGAGCGACCATGCACGCACGCCCGATCCGATCGCTGACGGCGCTTCTTCTGGCGCTTCTCCTCTGGCCCGCGGGGCTCTCGGCCGACGGGGGCCGCTGGGTCGAGGCCGAGGGCGTCGGCGTCGTCGACGGCGACAGCGCGCGCGCCCGGCGCGCGGCGATCGCCGATGCGCTGATCGCGGCCGGGCGCGCCGGGGGCGCGGAGGTGCGCAGCTTCACCGCGCTCGACCGCGGCCGGATCACCGCCGATTTCACCACGTTGCGCAGCACGATGCGCATCCACGCGCACGAGGTGATCGCCGCCGCGCGCGAGGGGGACGTCTGGCGTGTGCGGGTCCGCGCCCGCGTCGGCCCGGTGCCGCCGCGCGACTGCGCGCCGCGACGGCGGCTCGACGTGATCGCCTTCGCCCCCGAGATCGCGGTCGATCCGGCCGCCCCGGCCTGGACCGCGCCCCTGGTCGAGACGCTTTTTCAGGACATCCTCGATCACGTCGCGGCGACCCCGGACGCGGATCTCACGCGCGTCACCGACCGGCGCCAAGGGGCCCTGCCCGCACCGGAGCGCGCGGGTTTCGACTACCGATCGCTGACCGAGGGCGCGGCCCCGCGCCGCGCCGGCGCGCATGCGCTTCTGGTCCGCCTCGACGTGACCCGGCCGGGCGGCCGCGCGGTGCGGCTGAGCGCGCGGGTGACGCTCCGCGCCGAGACCGGAGAGGCGATCACCCTGACCCTCGCGCGCCGGACCGCGGCGGCCCCGCCGGGCGCGCTCGCCCGCGCGCTGGGACCGGACCGGCGCCGGCGCGCCGCCGCGCTCTCGGAGGGGGTCGAGGCGGGCGTCGGGCGCATGCTCGCCCGCATGACCTGCCGCCCGCCGGTGGCGCGGCTCGCGCGGTCCGGCGGCGATTTTTCCGTCCCGCTGGGGCGACGGCACGGGCTCTCGGGCGAGAGCCTTGGCTTCGTGGAAAGCGGGGCACGCACCACCGTCTTCGAGATCCTGCGCCTCGACCGCGACAGCGCGACCCTGCGCCCGCTCGACCGCAGCCGGCCGGCCGCGGCGCTGACCGGGCGCATCGTGACCTTCATGGAGGCCGGATGACGCACCGACAGAGGCTGCGCCGGGCCGTGGCGGGCGCCGCCCTGCTCGCCGCGGCCGCCGCGCAGGCCGACACCTACGCCGACGGGATCGACGGGCGGGAGATGTCGGCGCTCGTCTCGGCGGCGCTGGCCGAGGCCGGTCTCACCGGCCGGCCCGCCGTGGCCGCGGCGCGGCGCTTCCCGGGCTGTGACCACAGGCCCCGGGTGAGCCCGCGCGACGGCGACTGGCGCACGGTCGAGATCGCCTGCGACCGGCCGCGGCCCTGGCGCCGGAGCCTGCGCAGCCGCGCCGACGCCGCGCCCCGCGCCAGCTCCGGCGCGGCGCCCGCGCCGCCCGCGGGCGCGCCGGTGGTGGTCCTCGCCGAAAGCCTGCGCCGCGGCACGGTGCTCACCGCGGCCCACCTCGAGACGGAGCCGGCGCCGCCGGGCGTCGATCCGACGGCGGTGCGCGATCCCGCGCGCGTCGCCGGCCGGCGACTCGCCGTGGCGGTGGGGGCGGGGCGCACGCTCCTCGCGCGGCACCTCGCGCCCGACTGGCTCGTGGAGGCGGACGCGCCGGTCGTGATCGCCTTCGACGCCGGCGGCGTGCAGGTCGCCGTCCCGGGCACCGCGCTGGGCCCCGGCCGACGCGGCGACCTCGTCGAGGTGCGCAACGCCGCCTCCGGGCGCACGGTGCGCGGCCGGGTGACCGGCCGCAACGCGGTCGAGGTCGTGCCGAAACTGCGCTGATCGGCTAAAGGTCGCGGGCGCGCGACCGTTTCCGTTAAGGATGAAGGAGGCAGAACATGGTCGATACCCCCGGTCCCGCGTCCGGCCGCCCGCTCGGCCCCCGACAGGCGACCGACGCCGCCGCGTCCGACGGCGCGCCGGCGGGCCCGACGCCGGACAAGGGCGCCGGCGCAGGCCCCCGGCCCGCCCCGGCCGTGGACACGGTCCGCCTGAGCGACGAGGCGCGGCATCTGCCGCCCGCGCTGCAGGGCGGAGCGCCCCTCGACCGCGAGGCGATCGAGCGGATCAAGACCGCGATCGCGGAGGGAGATTATCCCATCGATCGGGAGCGGATCGCGCAGAAGCTCCACGAGAGCTTCGAGGAGATGATGAGATGACGGGGGGCTACGCCCCCCTCCTGCTTCTGGCGTCGGGCGCGCTCCTCGGCGCGCTGGCCGTGCTGGGCATCCGGCAGCGGCGGTCCCGGCGCCGCGCCGACACGGCCGGGGCGGATGCGCCCTCCGGCGCGCCCGCCGACCCGGCGCAGACGGGGCGCACCGAGCGGATCGAGCAGGACATCGCGCAAATGCGGGCCGATCTGGACCTCCTCGTCACCGATTACGTGGTGCAGCGCGCCGCCGACCTCGTCGAGACCGGCTTCCACGAGGAAAAGCGGAGCCGCGCGCGCCGGCGGGCCTCGACCGCGGGCCGGACCTCGTCCAAACGTCACTGACACTGGCCACCACTGCCGCGCCGCTGGCCGGGCCGCCGCGGCGCGGCCGGTGGCGGCCCGCACAGGACGCCGCTGGACGGCCTTCACCGCGCGCCGCCGACGCCCGGCGTGCTGCGGCGCGAACACCGCGCCTCGGCAGGTCTTCGCCGCTCGCCGCCGCGATCAGCCGCAGCGATCGGAGGCTGCCGCGCACCAGTCCTCGAACAGACGCTCCGCGCGCTTCTGCGCCGCGACGCGCCGCGCGCCGCCGAGCTCGCGCCCGAGCGCGTCGCGCAGCTCCGCCGCGCCCGGCACGCCCAGCGCGGCGGCCACGCTCGCCCAGGCCAGCGCCTGCTCCAGGTCGGGGTCCGCGGCGAGACGCAGCGCCACGCGCGCACGATCCAGCATCGCCGACGCCCGCCCCGCGTCGGCGAGCGCCGCGAGATCCTCGTCGAGCCGGCGCGCGACCTGCTGTACGCTCACCGCGGGCAGGTCGGCGGCGATGACCTCCGTCAGGCGCGGCGCGTCCTGGTGCCCGCCCAGACGCGCGCGCCAGGCCCAGTAGAAGGCCGCCTCGTCGTTGCGCGGGCGACCATGCCCGCGGCGCAACATGAGCGCCAGGTTCAGCTGGGCCCGCACGTCGCCGCCCTCCGCCAGCTCCCGGAAACGGGTCACCGCGGCGACCGGGTCGCCGGCCTGATACACGGTGAGCGCGGCCGCGAAGTCCTCGGGCCCCGCACGCGCGGGCAGCATCGCCCCGCCGACGAGGCCGGCGGCCGCGGAGACGAGGAGAGTTCGACGCATGCTCATCGGCCCGCCGTCAGCACGAGTTGCACCGCGAGCAACCGACGCCGGCGTCCGAGGCGCGCACGTTCATAGACGATGAGCCGGGGGCGCTGCGTCTCGGTGATGCCGGTCTCGATGCCGATCTCGGGCGGGAGCCCGATGCCGTAGGCGGCGAGCGTGCCGACCGGGTCGGACGTGAAGCGCGCGCGGAAGTCGGCGTCGATCCAACTGCGGGCGAGCGCCCGGCCGAGGATGTCCGGCAGATGGCGTTCCACCGCGTCGCGATCGGCCATGCGGATCGCGGTCTGCGCGAGCTGGAGCCGGTCGCCGCCCCCCTCAGCGTCGCCGCGCGAGGGCGCGGGCGCCGCGGCGGCGCGCGGGCGGCGGGGCGCGCCGCGCCGCGCCGTCAAGTCGCGCCAGAGGCCCTGTACCTTGCGCCAGCCCGATGTGTCCCGAAACCTCATCCCCAGCCTCCGCGGCGCCCACCCCGTCGCCACGCGCGCCGCCCGGCGCGCCATGTTGCCGTCAGACCCGAGCGCCCTGCGCGGCGCGTCGGACGTCCCTCGTCATTCGCGTCGTCGCGCCGCGGCGTGGACGCGGGCGGCGCCGCTCGACGCCGCCGCGCCCTCGGGGTCGCCGTCGCCGGCCGACCAGCCGGCGCGCGCGCGCGGTGGCGCGCCCGATCCGGGCGACCGGGTGTCAGGCGCCGAACCGCCCTCGGCATAGGCGCGGCGGACACGCCGGTCGCGGGCCCGCCGTTCGGTCAGATGCCGCCGGTCGTCCTCGATATCGCTCGCCACCGCGCGCAGGGTCGTCAGCGCGGCGCGGACGGCATTCAGCGCGTCGCCATCCCGCGCGCCCGCCCGCTCGAGCGCGCGCGCCTGTTCGCACAGTTCCGCCGCGAGATGCGCGGTGCGGGGCGCATCCACCTCGCGCGCGGCGGTCCCGATCGCCTGCGCGAGCGGCAGCAGGCGCGCGGCGTCCCCGCGCGCGTCAAGGGGCGCTCCAGCGGTCATTCGCCCCCCGCGCGCACCTGCGGCCCGATCTCGCGCCACGCGCTCGCGATCTCGCCGATGGTGGTGCGCGCCTGTCCGAGCTCCGCGTCGTGATCCCCGCGGAACGCGCGCAGCACCTGCTGACGACAGAACTCGTAGAGCCGGAAGAGATTGGCGGCGATATCTTCGCCCTGCTCGAAATCAAGGCTGGACTGCAGGATGTAGATGGCGGTGAGCGACCGGCTCACGCTGGCTTCGGGGTAGCGCGCGCCATGGGCCTGCGCATCCTCGAGGCTGCGCAGCGCGGTCTCGAGTTCGGACAGCGTGGTCAGAACGATCTGATGCGGGTCCTCGACAGGAGGCGCGGTCGCGTTCTCGGTCCGGCGGTAGAGTCGTCTCGCGAAGGCCACGTTCATGAGCGGTGTCCCGAAGCTTTGCTGCATCTGTCTAAGGAAACGCCGGCCCGGTCGGGATTCTTAGCCCGCGCCGCGCTCCTGCCGCGCGGCGAGCAGGAAGCCGGGCACGGCGTCGAGCGGCAGGACCCGCTCGGCGGCGCCGCGTGCGATCGCCGCGCCGGGCATGCCGAAGACCACCGCGCTCGCCTCGTCCTGCACGCAGGTGCGCCCGCCGGCGCCCCGGATCGCGGCGAGCCCGGCCGCCCCGTCGCGCCCCATGCCGGTCAGGATCGCCGCGCTCACGTGGCGGCCGTGCACCTCGGCCACCGACAGGAAGAGCACGTCGACGGCCGGTCGCGAGTAGTTGACCGGCGGCCCGTCCTCGAGGCGGACGGCGAGGCCACCACGCACGCGCTGGAGCCGCATGTGGCGCGCGCCCCCGGGCGCGATCAGGGCGACGCCGCGCTCGGGGCGGTCGCCGTCGCGCGCTTCCGCCACGCGCACGGCGCAGGTGGCGTCCAGGCGGTCCGCGAAGGGCGCGGTGAAGCCTTCCGGCATGTGCTGCACGATCAGGATCGGCGGCGCATCGCCCGGAAACTGCGGCATGATCCGCGACAGCGCTTCGACGCCGCCGGTCGAACAGCCGATGCAGATCAGGCCCTGCCCGCCGTCGCCCGGCTGCGGCCGCGCGGCGCCGGCCGGCGCAGGGCGATCCGCCGCTGAAGGGGCGCGGGCGGGCCGCGCGCCCTTCGCCGCGAGGACCCGCGCGCGAATGTCGCTCATCTGCGCGGCGAAACCGCCCCCAAGGGCGGCCTCCGGCTTGGCGATCACGTCGACGGCGCCGGCGGCGAGGGCATCCATGGTCAGCCGCCGCGATTGCCGCGTGTGCGACGAGATCACGATGGTCGGCGTCGGCATGTGCGCCATCACCGCGCGCAGGAACGCGAGCCCGTTCATCCGCGGCATCTCGACGTCGAGCGTCAGCACGTCGGGCTCCTCGGCGACCATGAGATCGCGCGCGCTGTAGGCGTCCGCGGCCTCGCCGACGACCACGATGCGCGGATCCTCCGCGAGGCCCCGGGCCAGAAGCCGCCGCACGAGCGCCGAATCGTCCACGATCAGCACGCGACAGGGCGCCTGCGCTGTATCCTGCGCCGGGCCCGGCGTCATCGCGGCGTCCCCGCCAGGGGCAGCCGCTGTAGCCGCGCGCGGCCGTGCATCGGGTCTGGCGCACCGAGGGGGGCGCATCGGAATGGGGTCATGGGGCTCTCCCAGGGTTGCGGCGCAATCGCGCCCCGATCGGCGGCCCGGGCGGACGCCGCGCGGCGCCCGGAGCGGGCGCTTGCCGGGCGTCCTTGGATCGAGGCCCGACCGGGCGTCTGCCGGGCCTCGCCGCGCCGCCTCAACGGTCGACGAGCGACGGCACCGCCAGCGCCAGCCCGACGTCGCCGTTGCCGAGAAGCGCGCAGCCCGTCACGCCGCGTACCCCCGCCAGGGCGCCGCGCATCGGGCGCACGAGCACGACCTGCTGGCCGACGATCTCCTCCACGCGCAGGGCGACGCTGCGCTCGGCGTGGCGCACGATCAGGAAAAGGAGCGACTCGAGCCGTTCGCGCGCCCGCGCGAGCGTGGCCTGCAGCCCAGACGCGGCATCCTGTTGCAGCGCACCGATGTCGAGCGGCCCCTCGCCGTCGAGGTTGAGCACATAGCGCCCCTCCTCGGCGGAAATGCGCTGCACCTGTTCGGGCGCACAGTGCACGATCCGCGCGATCGCCTCGGTCGGGACGACGTAGCTCACCTCCGCGTCGCGCACGACCATGCCCTGCAGGACCGACATCGCCGCCGGTACCGTGATCTCGAGCCGCTGCTCGCCGGTGGGCGGAGCGCTCGCGCAGACTGTGCCGCCCAGCGCATCGACGGCGCTGCGCAACCCGTCGAGGGCCGCGTCGTCATGGGGCGCGGGCAGATCGTCCTCGAGGCGGAGCCCGAAGAGCTCCCCGGCGCGGAAGGCGCAAACGTGCAACCTTTGCGGCCCCTCCGGGCTCTGGCGGAGGCGAGCGTCGATGAGGGCGCGGAGCGCCGGATCGAGCGCGCCGATCACCCGATCGTCGAGGCGGGTCTTCTCGCCGGTCAGCGTCACCGCCAGGCGCCGGCCGGCGGCGCGCGCCGCCTCGCGGATATGCGCCCCCATCGGGTCGAGGAGTTCGGACGCCTCGGCCTGCGACAGCGCGATCATGTCCTCCTGAAGCTGGACCAGCCGGCTCTGGAGCTGCTGCGTGGTCTGCTGCAGCTCGCCGAGGCGTGTCGTCAGCGCCTCGCCCGTCTTTTCGAGCGCACCCCGCAGGGTCGGCCAGTCGGCGCCCGGGACCGCCTCCGGCGGCAGCGCCTCGGTCACCTGCGCGGCGAGATCGGTCTGCAGGAGGTCGGAAATCGTGTGCGCAAGAAGCGACTGCTCGGCCACCACCTCGCTCAGTTCCTCGCGCAGCGCGCTTCCGGGCCGGGCGGCGGGTTCGGCGGCGCGGGCGCCGCGGCCGGCGGCGCCGTCCCGGTCGTAGGGCAGCTCCGTCTCGACGCGCACGGCCTTGCCGCTCGGGTCGATCTCGGCCAGCGCCGCGCGCACGGCCTCCTCCTCGAGGCGCGTCGCGACGAGGAAGTCGAAAAGGACGGCCTCCCCGACGAACACGGTCACCGAGGTGATCGGCCGGGCCTCGCCCCGCTCGAGCCAGTCGAGAAAGCGCTGCGCCGCCGCCTCGTCGTCGTTGAGGTCGGTGCGCAGGATGTAGAAATGCTGCCCGAGGTCCATGCCCCGGCTCGCGGCCTTCACGCTTTCCGGCGACATCACCCGGTGGAAGGCCTCCGGCAGGCCGAGCCGCGCCTCGACCTCGGCCGCGCTCGGCGCGTTGGTGATGACGAAGGTCGCGCGCGAGGCTTCCACGAAGAGCCGCTCCAGCGCGTCGGTGTCCGGCGTCTCGCCCGCCTCGATCGCGTCGAAGACCAGTTCGAGCAGGTCGGTGTAGCTTTGCGCGATGTGCAGGAGCACCGGGTCGGGCGCCTTGCCGGACACCGCGCTGCGAGCGATCAGGTCGTAGAGCGACAGGGCAAGATCGGCCGCCGTCTCGATCTCGTAGTGGGCGCAGGCCTGCGACATCCGCTTCAGCAGGCGCATCACCGCGGCCCGGTTGTCGTCCACGTCGCGCTGCGCGCGCAGTTCGTCGACATGCTCGCCGAGCTGAAGGAGCGTGACGTAGGCGTTCTCCGCGCACCAGGCCCGGAGCAGGACCGAGGGCCGGGTCGCCAGGTCGCCGAGCGCGTGACCATAGGCGACCTCAAGCGAGATCAGCTCCTCGTAGAAATCGAACTCCACGTCGCGGAAGGCGCGCGGGTCCTGCACCGTCGCGAAGGCGCGCCCCGCCTCGGCGACCCGCTCGAAGCCCTGCGCCTCCGCCGCGCTTGCGATGCGGCGCGACAGGTCGGCCAGCGCGTCCCGGCCGGTGAAGACCACGTCGCCGCCGGCGCCGCCCAGCTCGGAGAGCTCCGCGAGCAAGGGCTCGAGATCCTGCATGAGGTGCCGCGCCGCGGCCGCCCGCGCGTCGGTCGCGCCCTGCGTCGCGCCGCCGGCGCTCTCGCCCGTCTCGGGCGGCACCGGGGCATCCCCGGCGACGGCCGGCGCGGCGGATGTTGCGGCGCGATTCTCCGCGGGCGCCGGGGCCGCCTGCGCCGGTGGCTCGGGGGGCGCCTCCGCTGCGCCCTCGATATCCCGCCGGTAGGCGGCGTCGAGCGCCGCCAGAAGCCGCTCGAGGTCCATGGCCCCGGGCGCGTCCAGCGCCGCGAAACCGTCGAGCGCGGCGAGCCATGTCTCGAGCCCCATCTGCCCCGCCGCGTTGCGCAGCTTCTGCGCACGCTCCGCGGCCTGCGCGGGAAGCGCGCCCTCGCCCTCGGCCGCGGCGGCGATCTCGCGCAGCGCGGAGAGGTTCTCGTCCGCGATCTTAACGAAGATGCGGCGGTAGGTCGGGTTGTCGATCAGCCCGCCGGGCGTGTCGGCCCGAGCCGGGCGCGGGTCGGTGGCCGTGGCCCGCGGGACCGTCTGCGCGCTCCCCTCGGGCGCGGCGCCGGGCGCCGCCGCCGGGGCGTCGGCCTCGGGCGCATCGGCTGTTTCCGGCGCGTCGGTGGTTTCGGGCGAGTCCGTGCTTTCGGGGGCCTCCGCCGGCTCGGGGGCGCCGTCGAGATCGACGGCGCGGCGCGTCTCGAAGGCCGCGATGGTCCGCTTCGCCGCGGCCACGCCCGGGGCGTCGAGATAGGCCGCGGCGAGGTCGTGCCAGGCGGTCAGCCCGACCTGCTGCGCGGCGGTGCGCAGTTTCGTCGTCTGCTTTTCCATCTCCGGGAGCGCGGCGTCGGGATCGGTGTCGAGCGTGCCGGACAGATCGGCCATCGCCGCCACCGCGCCGCGCGCGAGCTTCTCGAAGACGCGCCGATAGGTCGGCTGATCGAACAGCCGGGCGCCCCCGGCGTCCGCCGCACCGACCTCGGCCCCCGCGCCACCCTCCGCCGGAGCGGTATCGTCCGCGGGGGCGGCGCCGTCCCCCGCCGTCGGCGTTTCGGCGGAGGTCTCCGGGGCGGTCTCCGGAGGCGCCGCGGCGTCCGCCTCCGGCCCGGTCGCGCCGTCATCGGCCTCGGGGCCGGGCGCGCCGTCGTGGCCTTCGGACCCTTTCGGACCGCCGTCGACCTCGGGGCCGGTCGCGTCGCCGTCGCCCTCACGCTTGGACGCGCCGCCGTCGCCCTCGGGCGCCGGCGCGGGGTCGGCGGGCGGCTCCGCCGCCTCGCCCGAGCAGGCGGCGATCTTGGCGCGCAGCTGCCCGACGAGCGTCTCGGACGGAGCGGCCTCGACGTCCGTGCGGGCGTCGCAGGCCGTCTCGAGCATGCCACGCAGGGTGTCCGAGATCTCGAACAGGAGATCGAGGATCTCCGCGTCGAGCGGCACCCCCTCGTCGCGCACGAGGCCGATCAGATCCTCCGCGACATGCGCGCGGTTCTCGATCGTGGCGAGGCCCAGCACGCGGGCATTGCCCTTAAAGGTGTGCATCGCCCGGAACAGCGCCGCGATGGTGTCGGGATCGGCCGCCTCGGGCGCATCCTTCAGCTCCAGCAGCGCTTCCTCGACCTGATCGAGCGCCTGCCCGCCGTCGTCGGCGAAAAGCGCCCAGATCTCGTTCATCTCGTCGGACATGACAGCGTCCTCTCTTGCGGCGGACAGGGAGGCGGGAGGGGAGACGGGCGCTCAGGCGGCGCCCATCAGGCTGCGCATCGTGCCGGCGAGCTCGGCGCCGGCCTTCTCCTCGAGGTCGTGCGACACGGTGCCCGAGGGCTTCGCCACCACCGCATCGGCGCCGAGCTCGCGCGCCTTGGCCGCGTGCTTGGAGCCGTTCACCGCCACCGACGACAGGAGGCAGATCTTGGCGGTGGTGTTGGGCCGCGCGTGGCGCAGGAACTCCAGCCCGTCCATCACCGGCATCTCGATGTCGAGCAGGATGAGGTCGAGGTCGGGATGCTCGAGCATCTTCTCGAGCGCCTCTTCGCCGTTCGACGCCTGCGCCGCGACCTTGAAGTCCTTCTGCGAGCGCAGGAAGCTCGCGATGTAGAGCCGCATCATCGCGGCGTCGTCCACGATCATGACCTTGTAAGGCATCTTGCGTGTCTCCGCTGGAGGGTGGGCGGCCGCCCGGCGCCCGGGGGCGACGGGCGACCGCATGGATCAGAAATCGCCGTAACCGCGCTCGTCGTGATCGAGCGGCAGACGGTCCTGCGGGCGCGCGGCCCCGTTGGCGTGCCCGTTGGCGTGCCCGTTACCGTGACCGTTGGCGCGGCCGTTGGACCGGCTGCCGGCCTGCGCGCGCGACGCCTCGGGCTTCGCGCGCTCGTCGAGCGCGATCACGTCCGGCGCCGCGCGGCGCGTGCCCGCACCGCCCGCCTCCGCTGCCGGGGTCGCGCGCTCGCCCGCGGGCCGCACCTCCCGCTTCATCGCGTCGAGGTCGAAGGCTTCCCCGAGCTCGAAGGCGCGGATGTCGGAGAGCACCTGGTCGGTGGTCTTCGACAGTTCCTCGGCCGTCGCCGCGAGTTCCTCGGACTGCTGGCTCGTCTCCTGCGCCGTCTTGGTGACCTCCGCGATCGCCGTGTTGATCTGCGCCACGCCGCGGGCCTGTTCGTCGTTGGCCGAGGAAATCTCGGTCACCAGCGTCTTGATGCGCTGCACGTCGTCGGCGACCGACTCGAAGGACTCGGTCACGACGGTGGCGAGCTCGACGCCCCGGTCGACCCGCTTGGTCGTGCCGTCGATGAGCTCGGAGGTCTCCTTCGCGGCCTTGGCCGAGCGGGCGGCGAGATTGCGCACCTCCTGCGCGACGACGGCGAAGCCGCGGCCGTGCTGCCCGGCGCGCGCGGCCTCCACGGCGGCGTTCAGGGCGAGCAGGTTGGTCTGGAAGGCGATGTCGTCGATCACCTTGATGATCTTCGCGATGTCCTGCGACGCCGTGTTGATCTCGTTCATCGCGGTGCTCATCTCGGCGATGTCGTCCTTGCCCTTCAGCGCGGCGTCGGCGGTCTTGGCGACCACCTCGTCGGCCTGGCGCGCCGAGTCGGCGTTGGCCTTCACCTGGCTGTCGGTCTCCTCGAGCGAGGAGGAGATCTCCTCCACCGCCGACGACTGTATCTCGGAGTTGGACGCCGTCGATTGCGCCGCGTCGCTCAGCTGATCCGAGACGACCGAGGTCTCGCCCGCCGAGGTACGGATCGAGACGAGCGACTGGCGCACGAAATCGAGGATTTCGTCGACCGAACGCGTCGCCGCGCCGATCTCGTCCTTCGCGTCGGTGCCGAGGCGCACGGTCAGGTCGCGGTCGTCCCGGACCCGGGCGAGGCCGTCCTGCATGGCCTGAACCGGGCGGACGATCGTGCGTGCGAGGAGGACGCCGAGCCCGGCGGCGAGCGAGCCGATCACCAGCACGGTGATCAGCGCCGAGTTGCGCAGCGCCCGCATCGGCGCGGCGACCTCCGTCATGTCCATCTTGGCGACGACGCCCCAGGTCTCGCCGAAGTAGTCGAGCGGGCCGTAAGCGGCGAGCGTCGTCGCGCCCGAATAATCGACGGCCTCGACGACGCCCTGCTCGCCCGCGAGCGCGCGCCGGGCGGGCTCGGTGTCGATGCGGCGCGTGAGGGCCGTGCTTTCGCCGTCCTCCACGAGGCCGAGCTGCGACCGGGCGCGGCCGTCGGGGCCGACGAGATAAGCCTCGCCGGTCTCGCCGAGGCCGCGGACGTTGTCGAGCACCGCCTGCACCCCGTTCAGGGTCAGCTGAAAGACCACCGCGCCGATCACCTCGCCCTGGTCGTTGCGCACGTCGTCGGCGACGAAGCTCACCGGCGTGTCGCCGGCCATCTCGTAGAAATCGAAACTGCTGACGGCGACGGCGTTTTCCTCGTCCGCGGTCGCCATCGCCTCGCGCACGACGCGGGTCAGCGCGCTGTCCGCGAAGCGCCCGGACGAAAGGGTGGCGCCGAATTCGCCCTCCTTCTCGGCGGCGTAGATCACCTCCATGTCCGCGTTGACGAGAAAGAGGTTCCTGTAACCGCGGGCCTTACGGTAATCGTCGAGCCAGCCGTGCCAGTCGGCGTGCATCGCGCTGTAGAAGCTGCCGTCGCCCGCGTCGGACAGGCGGTGGCGCGCGCCGGGCGGGTTGGGGTTCTCGGCGACGTAGAGCGTCTGCAGCCGCTCGCGCGCGTTCACCTCCACGTCGTTCTGAAAGACCTGATGGCCGTTGGAGAGCTGCGTCAGCGCGAGCCCGGTGGCGCGGTTGTCGCCGACGGCGTCGATGTTCACGCGGACGGTCTCCACCATCCGGTCGAGTTGCCCGACGAGCGCCCGCTCGGTGCCGCGGAGACTGTCCTCGGCCTGCTCGAAGAGCGCGGCGTCAGCCCGCAGGTAGCTCACGGTGCCGATCGCCCCGGCGCCGGTCACGGCGATCGCGGCGATCGCGGCCGGCAGCTTGTGCCTGAGCTTCATGTTCTTGAAGAGCGTCATCGCCATTGTCCTGTCTCCTTCGGAAGGCGGTCTGATCAGTGGCCCGCGGGCGCGGGCTCGGCGGGCGGTTCGGCGGCGGCGTCGCCCGAGGGGGCCGCGGCGGGGTCGGCCGCGGGCGCAGCGCCGCCCGCGCGCTCCAGCGTGTCGGAGTCGCTGCGCATCAGGTTCTCGACGTCGAGGATGACGGTGACGGGCTCGGTCTGCGCGTCGTCGTCGCGCCCGGCGCCGCGCGGTCGTCCGATGCCGCGCGTCACCGGCAGACCGCCGGTCGCGCGGCGCGTCTTCGGCGCGGGGTCGATGCAGTCCGGCGCGATCTCGCGCACGTCGCGCACCGCGTCGACGACGAGGCCGATCGGCGCCTCGCCCACCTCGAGCACGATGATGACGGTGCGCGTGTCGTAGTCGCGCGCCGGCAGGCCGAAGCGCAGGCGCACGTCCATCACCGGGATCACGTTGCCGCGCAGGTTGATGACCCCCTTGATGAAAGAGGGCACGTCGGGCACCGACATGATCTTCTGCAGGCCGACGATCTCGGTGACGTAGTCGATGCCGACGCCGTACTCCTCCTCTCCGACGAGGAAGATCAGGTACATGTCGCTGATCGCATGCGCCTCGGCGGCGCTCTGCGGGGCGTCGTCCACGGTCTGGGCCTGGGCCATCTGGGTCCTCTCCTTTGCCTGGCTGGGGTCGCGGGGCGCGGTCATTCCGGCCTCCGGTAGATGCCGGTGGCGACGGGCTCCCAGCGCGTGCCGAGGTCGCGCACGGACTCCGTCACGCTGGTCACGAGCCAGCCGCCGGGCTCGGCGACCTCGTGGAGCGCGTCGAGGATGAAGCGCTGCGTCTCGCGGTCGAAGTAGTAGAGAATGTTGCGGCAGAAGACGGCGTGGAACCGGTTGCGGAACGGATAGGGCACCGACTTCAGATTCATGCGCCGGAAGGTGCAGATGCGGCGCAGCGGCTCCGCGAGACGATGCTGCTGCATCCCGACCGGCTGGAAGTAGCGGGCTAGAAGCGCCTCGGGCACGGTCTGAAGGTGGTTCTGGCCGTAGACCGCGGCCTCGGCCTGCTTCACCACCGGGCCGGAGACGTCGGTGCCGAGGATGGCGAGCCGCGCCTGCGCCGCATCGAGCCCCATCGCCTCGGCGGCGATGATGCCGAGGGTGTAGGCCTCGTCGCCCGTCGAGCAGGCCGCGCTCCAGATCCGGATGCGCTCGTGGCGCATGAGATCGGGCAGCAGCGTCTCGCGGAACCGGTCGAGGACCTGAGGCTCGCGGAAGAAGCTGGTGTGATTGGTCGAGGCGGCGTCGGTCGCCGCGCGCTGCACGGCGATGTCCTCGTCCGCGAGGCGCCGGGCGAGCTCGGCGTAGTCGGCCAGCCCGCATTTGCGCAGCACGCGGTCCATGCGCTGACCGAAAAGGTCGAACTTCCGGTCGGGGTAGAAGATCCCGCTCGTGGCGTTCAACCAGTCGCGCACCGCCACGAGCGCCTGGTCCCGGGAGGCCGCCGTCATGCCGAGGCCTCCGCGCCCAGCCGCTCGGGGTCGAGGATCATGGCCACTTCGCCCGAGCCGAGAAGCGCGCAGCCCTGCACCCCGCGCACCTGCCCGAGCACCCCGTCGAGCGGTTTCATCACCACCTGCTGCTGACTGGTGATCTCGTCCATGGGCACGCCGGTGAGGCCCGCCTCGCTCTGGAGCACGACCATCACCTGGGGCGCGGGCGGCGCCCCGTCCGCCGGCGCGCGCTCCGCCTCGCGGAACAGCCGCTCGAGCCGCACGACCGGCACGAGGGCGTCGCGCACGTTGACCATTTCCACACCACCCTCCGAGGAGATGCGCGTGCAGTCGCCGGCGCCGGCGCGGAAGACCTCCGCGATGGTGTCGATCGGCACCGCGTAGAGGCGGGCGCCCTGGCGCATGATCATGCAGTCGAGGAAGGCGAGGCTGACCGGGATCGACAGGGTGACCGTGGTCCCCTGCCCCGGCGCGCTGTCGACGGTGATGCGCCCGCGCAGCTCGCGCATCACGCTGTTGAGCACGTCCATGCCGACGCCGCGGCCCGAAAGCTCGGTCACCGCCTCGGCGGTGGAAAAGCCCGGCGCGAAGATCAGCTTCCAGATCTCGGGGTCCGGCGGCGTTTCGTCGGGGCCGAGCAGGCCATTCTCCCGCGCGCGCGCCAGGATCTTCGCGCGGTCGAGCCCGCGCCCGTCGTCGCGGATCGTGATGCGCACGTCGCTGCCGATCTGGCGCGCGTCGAGCGCGATCACCCCGGTCTCGGGCTTGCCGGCCGCGGCGCGCTCCTCCGGCGGCTCCAGCCCGTGGTCGGCGGCGTTGCGCACGATGTGCACGAGCGGCTCGTAGAGCCGATCGGCGACCACCTTGTCGATCGCCGTGTCCTCCCCGGTCAGGCGCAGGTCGATCGTCTTGCCCACGCCACGCTCGATCTCGCGCACCACGCGGCGCAGCCGGCGGAACGTCTCGCCCACCTCGATGAGGCGCAATTCGAGCGAGGCGTCCTGCACGTCGCGCAGGGTCTTGTTGAGCCGGTTGACCGCGGTCTCGACGCCTTCGACCTGCTCGATCGCCGCGCCGGCGACGTGCAGCGTTTCGGATATGGCGAGCGAGAGCTCCGAGACGAGCGACATGACGCGCCCGACCTTCTCGGAGGACACGCGCAGCGTCGACGACCCCTGCCGCGCTCCGGACACCTGGGCGGCCTCAGTCATGGCCGCCGCCCGCTGCGGCGCGGTCCCGTCGCGCGTTGACCCGTTTCAACATGATCGCTCCCGCTGCTGCCCGTCGTGAACGCACCGTCCGTCGCGCGGCGGCCGGTCAGGCCGCGCTCTCCTCGGCGCTGGCGTCGAAGTTGAGAATGCAGACCCCGTCGAAGGCGGAGGACTTGAAGAGAAAGGTCTTTTTCAGGCTCTCCACGAGATCGCCGTACTTCTTCTCGAAGGTCTTCAGCTCGTCGGGACCCGGGAAGAAGATGTTGACGGAGATGTCGCCTTCCTTGCCGATCAGCACCGTCAGCCCGGCCAGATCGCACTCCGGGATCGCCTCGCCCAGCGTGTCGGTAAGGTAAGGGGCGGCGACCTGGGCCGAGTCGAGGTCGGGAAACTTCAGGTGGTATGTCCTGGAAAGCATGCTTGCCTGCCGCTCCGCTTTGTCATGTCGCACATGGTCATGGTCCTCTGAACGGCGGGAGCGGCGCGGATGTTTAGGCCCGGCCGTGACGCCGGGCGACGCGACGGCCTGCCGACGCCGGATGCGTCGGCGCAGCGTCGCCGCCGCGCCGCGCGGGCGCCGGGGCGCGGGCGGCGCGGTCCGGGACATCCGGCGCGGCGGAGGTATTTTCCCCGGCTTTCCAAGGCTCTGCCTGGATCGGCGCGGCCTTGCGCCGGCGTGCGCACGGGCTGGCACGCTTCCTGCTTCTCCTGTCGTGCGACCGACAAGCGGGAGACGACAGCGTGCAAGACATAGTGATCCTCACCGAGAGCCTCGCGCCGGCGGCGGCGCTGGCGGACCTTCTCGCCCGGCGTCGCGTGACCGCCGCTCTCGCCGAGACGGCCGAGGGCGCGGCGGCGCGCTGCCTCGTGGTCTCCGCCGCGCAGGAGGCCGCGGCGGGCCGCGCGCAGATCGTCGAGACGGCGCGGCGCATCGGCGCGCGCCGGCTCGTGGTGATCGCCACGGACGACGCGCAGGCCGCGCCCCTCAAGGTGGACACGGAGCTGAACGGCCGGCTCGTGCGCGCCACGCTCGCGCGGCGCCGCCTCGCCGAGGATCCGCTGCAGGACACCGCGCTCCTGGCCCTCGCCGACCTGATCGCCGAGGGGGCGCACGGCATGGTCGCCGCCGACGCGGAGACCGGGCGCCTCATCGATCTCGCGCGGCGCGTGGGCGAGAGCGAGGTGACCGTCTTCGTCGCCGGGCCGACCGGCACGGGCAAGGAGGTGCTCGCGCGCCTCGTCCACGAGGTCTCCCCGCGCGCGGGCGGCCCCTTCGTCGCGATCAACTGCGCGGCGATCCCGGAGAACATGCTCGAGGCCACGCTCTTCGGCCACGAGAAGGGCGCCTTCACCGGCGCCGCGACGGCGAGCAAGGGGCTGATCCGCGCGGCCCATGGCGGCACGCTCCTGCTCGACGAGGTCTCGGAGATGCCGCTCGGGCTTCAGGCGAAGATCCTGCGCGTCCTGCAGGAGCGCCGGGTCACGCCGCTCGGCGCGCAGACGGAACAGCCGGTGGACGTCCGCGTGATCGCCACCTCCAACCGCGACATGCGCGAGGCCGTCCGCGCCGGCACCTTCCGGGAGGATCTCTACTACCGGTTGAACGTCTTCCCGCTGGCCACGCGCGCGCTCGCCGAGCGGCCCGACGACGTGCCGGCGCTCGCCGCGGCGCTGATCCGGCGCCATTGCCGCGACGCGGCGGGCCTGCCCGAGCTCGACCCGCGCGCCATCGCGCGGCTGCTCGAGCACGACTGGCCGGGCAACGTCCGCGAACTCGAGAACGTGGTGCAGCGCGCGCTGGTGCTGCGCGACGGTCACCGCATCACGGCGGAGGACATCATGCTGCCCGGCGACGCGATGCCCCTCGCCCCGCCCGCGGCGCCGGCGGCGGCCGCTGCGACCGCGCTGCAGGCCGCCTGAGGGAGGGCGCAATGACCGTATCCGACCCGACGACGGGCGCCGCCCTCTCGCTCGACGCGCTGCGCGCGCCGTCCGCCGCGGAGCGTGCCCCCCGCCCGCAGGAGGGCGCGGCGGAGGTGAGCTTCGCCGACCGGCTCGGGCAGGCGATCGAGCATGTCGCCGCTGCGCAGCGCAAGGGAAGCGCGGCGGCGACCGATTACGAGCTCGGGCGCACCGACGACATCGCGGCGGTGATGATCGACAAGCAGGTCGCCTCGCTCAACTTCCAGCTGACGATGGAAGTCCGCAACAAGGCGCTCAAGGCCTACAAGGACATCATGAACATGCCGGTCTGACGCGCCACGCGTCGGACCGGACGGAGCAACGATCGGGGCGGTGCCGATGACCGACACTTCGACGCCCGCGCGGCGCGGGGCCGGCGCGATGGCGGCGCGCGGCGGCGGGCTGCTGGCGCAACTGCGCGCGCTCGGGCGCCAGCCTGCGCTGCGCCGCGCGCTGCCGACCGTGGCGCTTGTATTCGCCGCGGCCGCCGGGATCGGGCTCTACCTGCTGGCCTCGCAGCCGGCGGAGCGGGCGCTGGCCCCGAACCTGCCCGAGGCGCAGAAGAGCCGCGCGCTGGACCTGCTCGGGACCGCGGGCATCCGGGCGACCCTCGATCCCGCGACGGGCGCGCTCATGGTGCCGGCGGACGCCTACCACCGGGCGCGCATGGCGCTCGCCGCCGACGGCCTCGCCGGGGGCGCGGCGCCCGCGCAGGACGGCGCGCTCGCCGACATGCCGATGGGCGCCAGCCGCTCGGTCGAGAACGCCCGCCTGCGGGAGGTCAAGGAGCGCAGCCTCGCCCGCTCCATCGAGGAGATCCGGGCGGTGCGCCGCGCGCGGGTGCATCTCGCGCTGCCCGAGCGCACCGCCTTCATCCGCGATCAGGAACCACCGCGCGGGTCGGTCTTCGTCGACATCGCGCCGGGACACGCGCTCGGCGAGGCGCAGGTGCAGGCCGTCGCCAACCTGGTGAGCGGCTCGGTCACCGGGATGACGCCGCAGCAGGTCTCGGTCGTCGATCAGACGGGGCGCCTGCTCTCGACGCCGGGCGGCGACGCCGCGGCGCTGCGCACCGACCGGCAGACCCGGCACGTCATGACGCTCGAGGAGGTCTACCGCAACCGCATCCGCGAGTTGCTGACGCCGATCGTCGGGCACGACAACGCCGCCGTGTCGGTCACGCTCGACATGGATTTCACGCGCTCCGAAATCCGGCGGGAGGCCTTCGATCCCGACAGCGCCGTTCTGCGCAGCGAAGAGCGCTCCGTCGAACGCAGCGACGAACCCCGCGCCGGCGGCATCCCCGGCGCGATCGCCAACACCCCGCCACCGGCGCCCGATCTCGAGCAGGCCGGCGACGACGCCGAGGGCGGGAACGGCGACCAGGCGGAGGGCGACGCCGGCGAGGCGCCGGGCGCCGCCCCCCCGCGCACGACGCGCAGGTCGGAGGGCTACACGCGCAACTACGAGATCGGCCGCGAGGTCGAGACGATCCAGCCGCAGATCGGCACGATCCGGGCGGTCAACGCGGCCGTCGTTCTCAACCCGCCGCAGGGCGGGCCCGGCGCCGAGGGCGGCTTCGCCCCCGAAACGCTCGAAGAGGTCCGCAGCCTCGTCGAGACCGCGGTCGGCTACGACGCGGAGCGGGGCGACCGGGTCACCGTGACCACGCAGGCGTTCCGAACCGCCCTTCCGGCCGACACGGCGGCGGTGCCCTGGTATCGCACCGACTGGGCCGCGGCCCTCGCCCGGGGGCTCGGGCAACTCGCCGCGCTCGCGGTCGTCGTGCTGGGCATCGTGCGGCCGCTCCTGTCGCGGCTCCTGCCCCCGGCGCCGTCGGAATCGCTCTCCAGCCCGGCGCTCGCCGGCGCCCCGGGCGGCACGCGCGGCGCGGTCGAGGTGGCCGCCGGCGAGTCGCTCGGCGAGGTGCGCCGCCGCGTCGGCCAGCCGCTCGACCGCGACGATTTCGACGGCGCGATCAGCTACGAGGAGAAGGTCGCCCTCGCCCGCGAACTCGCGACCTCCGACAGCGACCGCATCGCCGCGGCCTTCCGCACGATGATCGCCTCCGACCGGGACATGGTGCGCTGATGGACGCGTCGCGGACCTGGAGCTCGGCGGCCGTCCAGCGCCCCGGAAGCCTGCCCTTCGAGCGCCTGACGGGGCCGCAGAAGGTGGCGATCCTGATGGTGCTCTTCGGCGAGGACGAGGCGGCGGCGCTGCTGCGCCTGCTGCCGCCGCGCGAGGTGCAGGAGCTCGGCGCCGCGATGGTCGATCTCTCCGGCGTGGATCACGACACCGTCGAGAAGGTGCTCGACGAGTTCCTCGACCACATCCGTCAGCAGACCGACGTGGGCATCGGCACCGATGCCTACACCCACAACGTGGTCACCAAGGCGCTCGGCGCGGATCGGGCGCAGTCGGTCCTCAGCCGCATCACCGCGCAGGACGCGCAGCGCCCGATCGAGCTTCTCGACTGGATGGACCCGGCCACGGTCGTCCGCCTGATCGAGGACGAGCACCCCCAGATCGTCGCCCTCGTGATCGCCGCGCTGGAGCCCGACCTCGCCGCGAAGGTGCTCAACGGCCTGCCGGAGGATCAGCAGTCCGACATCGTCAGGCGCATCTCCGAGCTGCGCGACATCCAGCCCGCCGCGCTGGAGGAGCTCGAGCGCGTCCTGCACACCAAGCTCAAGGCCAACACCACGCTGCGCGCCTCGCAGATCGGCGGCATCAAGTCGGCCGCCCGGATCATCAACTACGCCAAGCAGGACGACGAACAGCGCATCCTGCGCAGCATCCGCAAGGACGACCGGGATCTCGTCCGCGAGATCGAGGAGAACATGTTCGTCTTCGAGAACCTCGTGAAATCGGACGACCGCGCGCTGCAGACCCTCCTGCGCGAGGTGCCCGACGAACGGCTGGTCCTCGCGCTGAAGGGCGCGGACGAGGCGGTGGTCGAGCGGCTCCTGTCCTGCGTCTCCGCCCGCGCGGCCGCCGGCGTCCGCGAGGACATGGAGGCCATGGGCCCCGTCCGCCTCAGCGAGGTGCAGACCGCGCAGCGCGAGATCACCGCGCGCGCCCGGAAGCTCGCCGACGAGGGCAGGATCGTGCTCGCCGGCCGCGGCGGGGACGAGCTCGTATGACCGCCTCCGACACCCCGCGGGCGCTCAGCCACGACGAGATCATCGAGCGGCTCCGCCACCGGCGCGCGGCCGGCTTCGACGCGGAGGGCGCGGGCGCCGCCCCGACCGGCGCGCGGGCGGCCGCCTTCGTCCCGCAGGACGCCCCGCCGCCGCCGGAGCCCGAGGCCGCGCCCGACCCCGGGCACGCCCCGCCGCCGCCCGAGACCTCCGAAGCGCCCGCCGGCCCCGAGCCGGCGATCACCGCGGCCGATCTGGAGCGGGCGCGGGACGAGGGCCGCGCCGAGGGCCGCGAGGAGGCCCGCGCGGAGGCCTTCGCGGAGGGCCGCGCCGCCGGGCACGCCGAGGGCCGCGCCGAGGCCGAGGCGGAACTCGCCGAGCTGCGCGCCGTCCTGACGACCGCGCTGGAGCGCCTCGAGCGGCCGGAGCCGGCGGTGCTGCAGGGCCTGCGCGAGGAGATGGTCGACGCCGTCCTGCGGATCGCGAGCGCCCGCGCCGGCAGCCGGATCGAGGAGATGCCCAACGCCTTCCTCGCCCGCATCGACGCGCTCGCCGCGCAGATGTCCGACGCCGCCGGCCGGCTCACGCTCCGGCTCAACCCCGAGGATCACGCGGCGGTCCTGGCCTGTCTGGAGGACGCGCCGGAGGCGGCGCGCGCCCGGTTCGAGCCGGACCCGGCGCTCGCCCGCGGCGACGTGGCGCTCGAGGCGCCCGGCGTCGCGCTCGACGATCGCCTCGACCTGGCGCGCGAGCCATGAACGCGGTTCTCGACGATCTCGGGCGCACGCTCGCCGCCCTCGCGCCGCCGGCGCCGCGCGCCGAGGGCCGGGTCGCGCAATACGACGGCCTCGTCGCCGAGACCTCCGGCTTTCCCGTCAGCCCGGGCGCCGTGTGCGAGATCGACGTCGACGGCGACAGCCCCGCGCGCGCCGCGGTCATGCGCTTCGCGCGCGGCGCCAACCACCTCCTCCTCGAAGAGCCGGGCGCCGCGATCCGGCCGGGCGCGCCGGTGCGCGTCGTCTCGCAGGGGGTGGAGGCCGCGGTCGGCGACGCGCTGCTCGGCCGGGTCGTCGACGCCGACGGGCGCCCCCTAGACGGCCAAGCGCCGGTCGCGACCGCCGGCCTCTGGCCGATGAAGGGCCGGCCGCGCAACCCGCTGGGCCAGCACCCGGTCGACCGCCCGCTCGACGTGGGCGTGCGCGCGATCAACGCGGCGCTCACCGTCGGCCGCGGCCAGCGCCTCGGTATCATCGCCGGGTCGGGCGTGGGAAAATCGGTGCTCATCGAGATGATGGCGCACAACACCGATGCCGACGTCGTCGTCGTCGGCCTGATCGGGGAGCGCGCGCGCGAGGTCGGCGCCTTCACCCGCGCGATCATGCGCAACGGGACCGCCGGGCGCTGCACCGTCGTCGCCACGCCCGCCGACCGCTCGCCGCTGCAGCGGCTGCGCGCCGCGGACCGGGCCTGCGCCATCGCGGAGTCGTTCCGCGCCCGGGGCCGGCACGTGCTGCTGATCCTCGACTCGCTCACGCGCGTGGCGCACGCGCGGCGCGAGGTCGGCCTCGCGCTCGGGGAGCCGCCCACCGCCAAGGGGTATCCGGCCTCCGCGCTGTCGGCGATCCCGGCGCTGATCGAACGCGCCGGTCCGGGCGGTCCGGGCGAGGGCTCGGTCACCGCCTTCTTCACGATCCTCGCCGATGGCGACGACCCGGACGATCCCGTGGTCGATACCGCCCGCGCGATCCTCGACGGGCACCTCGTGCTCTCGCGCGCGCTCGCGCAGACGGGCCACTTCCCGGCGATCGACCTGCCCGCCTCGGTCAGCCGCGTGATGAACGACCTCGTCGACGACGCCCACCGCGCCGCCGCGCAGCGGCTGCGCCGGCGCGTCGCGGTCTACATGGAGAACCGCGATCTGCTGCTCATGGGCGGCCACACGCCCGGGCAGGACGCCGAGCTCGACGCCGCCGTGCGCCTCTGGCCCGAGATCCGCGCCTTCCTGACGCAGGACATGACGCAGCCCGCGCGCTTCGAGGAGAGCGTCGCGGCGCTGACCCGGCTGATGGCGGAGGAGCCGGGGTGAGCCGGAGCGCCCGCCTCCTCGCCCTCCTCGAGCGGCGCGAGCAGGGGCGCCGCGCGCGCTGCGCCGCCGCCCTGCGCGAGGCCGAGGCGGCACAGGCCGCGGCAGAGGCGCGGCAGGCGCGCATGCACGCGCTTCTCGCCGAGACCGCCGCGACGCGGGCGGGCGTGCAGGGCGCCGCCGACCTCAGGGCGCTGCACGATGTCGGCAAGGCGCTCTCGGAGTATCGAGTGCGCTCTGCCCGCGAGGCGGAGGCGACGGCGGCGCGGGTCGCCGATGCGCGCGCGGACCTCGGGCAGGCCCATGCGCAGGTCAAAGCCCTGAGCGAGCGCCGTGAAGCCGCCGAGCGCGCGGCCCGGGCCGAGGCCGAGGCGCGTGCCGAGCGCAAGAGCCCCCCGCCGCCGCGGCGCGGTTGGCACGACTCTTGCGAGTGATCTGGCGCATGACGGGACGCAGGCGATGCGACAGGAGCTGCCGTGACCAGTGTGGAGATGACGCGATTGAGCGGCGCGGCGCCGCAGCGGCCCGCGCCCCGGAACGATCCGGGCGCGAGCCGGGGCGCGAGCTTCGACGCCCATCTCTCGCAGGTCGCTGACGCGCCAAGTCGGCCCGCGCCGGACACGCGGGAGCGTGACACGACGACGGCCCCCGACGCGCCGGGAGAAGCCGGCCGCGACAGGCCGCCCGCCCCGGCGGAGGGTGGCGGCCCGGCGCCAGACCGCGCCGATCGCCCCGACGCGGCGCCGCCGGGCGCGGCGGCCGCCGCGCAGACGCCGGCCCCGGCGGCAGAGCCCGAACCCCGCGTCACACCCATACAGCAGGCCGCCCACGGTACGCGGGCCACCGAGACCGCCGGAGCGACCCGTGCCGCCCCGCGATCCGCCGACGACGCGGCCTCGGCGCCCCTCGATCGCGCGGGCACGCCCCGGGCGGAGGACCGCGTCGGGCGGCCCGGTGCCGCAGACGGGGCCTCGCGTCCCGCAACCGCGGCCGCACCGCAATCTCCCGGACCCAAGCCCGACGCGGGCCAGCGGGCGGGCGCGACGGCAGCGCCCGGCCGGGCGGATGGCCAGAGCCCGCACCCCGCCCCCTGGGCGGTCGCGAAGGCCGGGGCCGGAGCCGATGCCGCGCCAGCCCACGCGACAGACGCCGCGCAGCAGAGGCGGCATGCGGCCGAGGGCGGCAACGCCGCCAGCCGCTCCCCCGCGCCGCCGGCACGCCCCACCAGCCCCGAGAGCCCGGCGCAGGCAGAGATCGCGGCTCCCCGCACGGCGCCCGGCCGTCCGGACGGGGACGCCCCCCCGGCTGGCCGCACTGACACGTCCGGGGTGACGCAGCGGGCAGCGCCACCGACGCAGGCCCCGCCGCCGGGCACAGCCGATGCGCGGCCCCCCCTGCCCCCGGCCGCTGGCGCGGGGGGTGGGCGCATGGACGCTAAGTCGCCCGAGGGACGCGCGGGGGCCCCACCCCCCGGGATTGAGGCGCCGGCAGCACGCCTGCAGCCCGGCGCCGGAGGGACCACGGCGGCGGCGGGCCCGCGCCCCGCCGGCCCGGATGCCGCGGCAGCGACCGTCACGCCGGTGGCGCGCGCCGCCGAGGGTCCGCGACCGGATACACTACGCCTCCCGCCGGACACCGGCGCGCCCCGCGCCCAGCCCGCGGAGGCCCCGGCGGCGCCGGGCGCGTCGCCGACCCCTGGCGTGACGGCAACCGGCGTGACGGGCGGCGGCGCGGCGACACTGACTGGCGCGGCGGGAGCGATCGACACCGAAGCGCCCGGCTGGGCGTCCCGCGTCGTGCAGGAGGTCCGCCTCGCCCGGGAGGGGGGCGCGCAGGAGCATGACCTTGTGCTGCGGCCGGAACGCCTCGGCCGGGTGCAGATCCGCTTGGAGCTCGGCGACGGCAACGTCGCGGTGCGCATTCTCACGGAGACGCCGGAGGCCGCGCGCCTCTTCGCCGAGGCGCAGCCGCGCCTCGCCGACGCGTTCGGACGGGCCGGCCTCGAGCTCGCGCAGCATCACTCGGAGAGCGCGCCGCAGACCGGCGGCGAACGCCAGACCGGACAGAACGGATACGCCCGACAGGGCACGCCCGGACCGGAGGCGGAGGCCCGGGAGCCTGAGAGCGTCGCCGACCACGAAAGCGCCCCCTCGCATGGCCCCGAGGCGCCACGCCGCGGCGGCATCGATCTGACCGCATAACGGAAGAGCGACATGGCCGACACCACCGACCCCGAACCGCCGCGCAAGACCTCGCGGCTCAGGATCGCCCTGCTTCTGCTGATCGGCGCGGCCCTCGCCGGCGCGGGCTTCGCCGCCGGCCACGTCATGAGCGGCTCGCGGCTGAGCCCGACCGAGGAGGCGCTGCGCCTGCTCGAGGAGAAGGCCCTCGCGGCGGGACCCGACGCGGCCGACGCCGAGCCGATCTACTTCGAGTTCGAGGAGAAGCTCCTGAGCAACCTGTCCGGCTCACGGCACATGGTGCAGATCGGCGTCGGCGTCTCGACCCGCGCCGGACAGGAGGTGATCGACGCGATCGAGACCCACCGCATGGCGCTGCGCTCGGACATGCTCGCCGTGATGAGCGGCTTCGCGGTCGAGACCGTCGAGGGCGCGGAGGGCCGCGCCCGCCTCGCCGCCGCGCTGCGCGACCGGCTCGATTCGCGCCTTCAGGAGCTGTCGGGCGTGTCGGGCCTCGAGAGCGTCTATTTCACCAGTTTCCTCGTCCAGTAGGCCCGCGTCATGAAGGGCAAGCAGAAACTGAACGCCCGGCAGGTCGCCGAACTCTTCAGCGGGCTCGAGAAGGCGGACGGCGCGGCCGAGGAGAAGACGCGCTCCGGCGCGGTCGTGCGGCCCTACAAGCTGGGGCAGGACGACCTGTCGGTGCTGGGCGATCTGCACGGCCTGCGCGCGATCAACGAGCGCTTCTGCCGCCTCGCGCGCGGCACCTTTTTTCCGATGCTGCAGGTGCAGCCGCGGATCTCGGCCTTTCCGCCGGCGATCAAGCGCTTCGACGACTACGCCGACCAGCTGGAGAACTTCGTCTCGCTCACCACGAGCGAGGCGGTGGAGCTGCGCGGCTCGACGCTGACGGTGATGACGCCGGCCTTCGTCTCGCTGCTCACGCAGACGTTCTTCGGCGGACGCCTCGCGCAGGCCGCGCGCCCGCGCGACGAATTCACGCTCGCCGAGCGGCGCGTGATCCAGACCGTCTGCGACGGGCTGAACGCGGCCCTCGCGGAGGCCTGGAGCGAGACGCTGCCGGTGCGCTTCGAGCAGCAGTCGCAGGAGGACAACCTCCAGTTCGCGAGCTTCGTCGGAAGCTCGGAGGTGGTCGTCATCTGCTCGTTCATGGTTCAGCTGCCCGAGACGGCCTCGGCCGAGTTCGACCTGCTCTACCCGCTGGAGACGCTGAAACCCGTCCTCGCGCAGTTGCGCGCGCGCACCCAGTCCGAGCAGGTCCGCTCGGACGCGGCGTGGCGGGCGCGGCTGGAACAGGCGGTGCTGTCGGTGCCGCTGCGGATGACCGCGCGGCTCGGCGACGCCGAGGTGGCGCTGCACACCCTGCGCGCCGCACGCGCGGGACGGGCGGAGCCGGTGCCGATCGCGCCGCGGCCGCGCCTCTACGTGGACGGAAAGCCGCTCTGCGAGGTGGAGATCGGCCGCGCATCGGCGCAGGCGGCCGTGCGCGTGACACGGGCGCTTTCGGATCACGCGCAGCGAAAGGAGACGGCATGAGCGAACAGAACGAGTCCCTGGAGACCGCGGGCGGCGGCGCGATGGCGCAGCTCGCGCAACTCGACGACATCAAGCTCCGGCTGTCGGTCGAGGTCGGGCGCACCGAGCTCACCATCCGCGAGGTGCTCGACCTCAAGGAGGGCTCGGTGGTGGAGCTCGACCGGCTGGCCGGCGACCCGCTCGACATCTTCGCCAACGGCACGATGATCGCCCGGGGCGAGGTCGTGGTGGCCGGCGAACGCTTCGGCATCCGCTTCTCGCAGGTGGTCGACCCGGCCGAGCGCACGCCGGAGGACTGAGGCACGGTTTGGCACGATTCATGCTTCCTTCGCCCTGTCACGCAAGGGGGAACGGATGCAGGGCGTCGGTCTCGAACAATGGCTCACCGCGGCGGGGTTCCTCGCGGCGCTCGGGCTCGTCTGGCTGCTGGTGCAGCGCAACCGCCACCACCTCGCCGAGCGCCTCGCCACGTCCCGGCGCATGCGCGTCGAGGAGGTGACGGCCCTCGCCGGGGACACGCGGGCGGTACTGCTCGCCGTGGACGGGCGCGAGCACCTCGTCGTTTGCCCGCGCCGGGGCACGCCCGCGATCGCCCCGCTGCCCGCCGCGCCCGAGGGACCGGAGGGCGCGTCATGATCCGGCGCCTGCTTCCGCTCGCCGCCGCCGCGCTCGCCCTCGGCGCCGCGACGGCAGAGGCGCAGGGCATGCCGGTGCTCACGCTCGACGAGGGCGCGGGCGGCACGCGCTACTCGCTGTCGCTCCAGGTGCTCTTCCTGATGACGGCGCTCACGATCCTGCCGTCGCTCGTCCTCGGCATGAGCGCCTTCACCCGGATCATCATCGTGCTGTCGATCCTGCGCCAGGCGCTCGGCACGCAGCAGACGCCGCCCAATCAGGTGCTGATCGCGATCACGCTCTTCCTGAGTTTCTTCGTGATGCAGCCCGTGCTCTCGGAGATGAACGACACGGCGCTGACCCCCTACCTCGAGGAGCGCATCGGCGCGCGCGAGGCGCTGGAGCGGGCGCGCGCCCCGATCTCGGCCTTCATGATCGAGAACACGCGCCGGAACGACCTTCTGCTCTTCGCCGATCTCGCGGGCGTCGACGGCTTCGAGAGCCGCGAAGAGGTGCCGCTCTCCGTGCTTCTCCCCGCCTTCATCACCTCCGAGCTCAAGACGGCCTTCCAGATCGGTTTCCTGATCTTCCTGCCGTTCCTCGTGATCGACATGGTGATCGCCTCGATCCTGATGGCGCTCGGCATGATGATGCTCTCGCCGATGCTCGTTTCCCTGCCCTTCAAGCTGCTGCTGTTCGTGCTGGTGGACGGCTGGGCGCTGACCATGGGCTCGCTGGCGAGCGGCTTCGGAACGGGGGTGATGCCGTGACCTACGACGCCAACATCGAGCATCTCCGCCTCGCCTACTGGAACATCCTGCTGACCGCGGGGCCGGTGCTGGGCGTGGCGCTCGCGGTCAGCCTTCTGGTGGGCGTGCTGCAGGCGGCGACCTCGGTGAACGAGGCGACGCTGAGCTTCGTGCCGAAGCTCGCGGTGGTGCTGCTGACCATGGGGCTCGCCTCGGGCTTCATGATGAAGGTGATGACCGACTACGTCGCGATCATCTTCGAGACGATCGCGACGATCCGCTGATGCTGACGGGCGCGGACGCCATGGCGGGCCTGCCCGCGCTGGAGCTCGCGGCGGCGATGACCTGGGCCTTTCAGTTCCTGTTCTCGATGCTGCGCATCGGCGCCTTCCTGATCGCCTCGCCGCTCTTCGGCGCACGCTTCATCCCGCTGCCCGTGCGCATCGTGGCCGCCGCCGCGCTCACGCTGCCCGCGCTCTCGCTCTACGATCCGCCCGGGCCGGACGCCTTCCGCAGCCTCGCGCTGGTGCCGGCCGCGCTGACGGAGATCGCCATCGGCGCGATCGCGGGGCTTCTTCTGACGGTCGTCTTCGGCGCCGCGACGCTCGCCGGCGACCGCATCGCCAATACCGCCGGCCTCGGCTTCGCCTCGCAGGTGGACCCGGCGAACGGGCTGACGATGCCCGTCGTCAGCCAGATGTTCAGCCTCTTCCTGCTCGCGGTCTTCGTCTCGCAGGACGGTCACCTGACGGCGATCCGCCTCGTGCTGGAAAGCTACGCGGTGCTGCCGCCGGGCCAGCCGGCCGACCTCGCCCGCGGGGCGGCGCACGGGCTCGAGGCGGTGGGGCTGATGTTCGTCGCGGGCGCGCAGCTGATGATGCCGGCGGTGACCGTGCTTTTGCTCGTGAACATGGTCGTCGGCGTGGTCACGCGCTCGGCGCCGCAGCTCAACATCTTCTCGGTGGGCTTCCCGATGACGATCCTCGCCGGCGTCGCGCTCCTCTGGTGGGGGGCGCCGACGATGGGCGTCGCGCTCTCGGCGCTCGCCGAGGCGGCGCTGATGCGGCTCTCGGACGGTTTGCAGGGCCTCGCCGATGGCTGAGGAAAACGAGGACGGACAGGAAAAGACCGAGGAACCGACCCCGCGCCGGCTCGAGAAGGCGCGCGAGGAGGGACAGGTCCTCTCCTCGAAGGAGGTCTTCGTCTTCGTCGGCATGGCGGCGGCGACGCTGATGCTCGGCGCCGGGCTGAGCTACCTGCCGGAGGTTTCGTCGGGCTGGGGCGGGTACCTGCGCTTCGCCGGGCCCGAGCGGCTCGACGCGCAGATCGCCGCGCGCGGGCGGGCGGCGCTGGAGCTCTGCCTCTGGATCGGGCTTCTCGTCGGCGTGCCGCTCACGGCGCTGACGCTGCTCGCGCAGGCGGCGATGGGCGGCGGCCTCACCTTCGCGGCCAAGGCGCTGCAGCCCAAGCCCTCCAAGCTCGACCCGCTCAAGGGGTTGAAGCGCATGGTCTCGATGAAGGCGCTGGTCGAGCTGACGAAAGCGGTGCTCAAGGTCGCGCTGCTTATCGGCGCGGCGCTCGTGGTGCTCGTCCCGGCGCTGCCGCGCCTCGACGCGCTGATCTTCGCCACCTCCGCCGAGGCGATGGACGTCTTCGGGGGTGTCACCGTGCGGGTCCTCGGCGCGCTCTGCGTCGGGCTCTTGGCGATTGCGGCGGTCGATCTCGCCTGGCAGATCCACAGCCATTTCAAGCAGTTGCGGATGACCCGGCAGGAGGTGAAGGACGAGCGCAAGCAGACCGAGGGCTCGCCCGAGGTCAAGGGAGAGGTCCGCCGCCGGCAGATGGACGCCTCGCGCAAGGGCGCGGAGCGGCGCCGCGCGCTCGACGACTTGCCGGCGGCCACCAGCATCGTGACCAACCCGGCGCATTTCGCCGTGGCGATGCGCTACGTGCCCGGCGAGACCGAGGCGCCCGTGGTCGTCGCCTTGGGCGACGGCGCGCTCGCCCACCGCATCGTCGAGATCGGCGGGCGCGCGCAGGTGCCGGTGATGCGCGTGCCGCTGCTCGCCCGCGCGCTCTATTTCACCGCCGAGATCGGCGCGCCCATCCCCGAGGATCTCTACGCCGCCGTCGCGGTGATCGAGGCCCATGTGCAGCGCCTCGAGCACGGCCTCGCCTCGGAGCTTCCCGAGATCGAGGTGCCCGCCTCGATGCGCTTCGACGAACACGGATATCCGCTGGAAGGAGAAAAGCCATGACACGCAATGAACGCCGCGGCGCGGGGCGGGTGATCTCGGCCGTGACCTTCGCCGGCGCGGGCGCCGTCTTCGGGGCGGCGGCGAGCGGCGGCGCGCACGGGCCGGCGGCCTCCGTCGTGCTGGCCCTGAGCGCCGCGGCCTGTTTCGGCGCGGCGCTCGGCCCGGCCATCGCCCGGCGGACGCGTGCGCGCGACGATCGTTAGAGCGCCGGGCGCACCCGCGCCCCCGCGGCGAGCCGCACCGCCCAGGCGTGCACCTCCTCCGCGAAGATGAGCGCGACCTCCGGATGCGCGCGCAGGAGCGCGTCGATCGCCCGCTCGCGGCCCGCGAGGGGCGGCTCGGCCTCCTCGAGGTTCGCGGGCGCCCAGTCGCGGCCGGGCAGGCGCAGCTCGATCCCGGCGGCCGAGACGTCGCGATAGCCCCAGCGGAAGCCGAACAGGTCGTATTCGAAGGGGCCGTCGCCCTCCGGTGCGCCCTCGAGGCGGATCAGGTGCATCCGGACGAAATCGAGGAGCGCGTCGCGCGTGCGTTCGAGGATCTCGGCCCCGATCGCGCGCCAGCCGGCCTCGCGCCCGGCGTCGAGCCGTTCCCAGGCGGCGTCGCACCCCGCCGGACGAAAGGCCAGCCCGCCCTCCGCGTCGGCCTCGGCGATCTCGAAGACGCTCTCGGCCACCTCGAGCCGCGCGAACGGCGCGGCCGCGCGTGTTTCCTGATCCTCGATCGTTTCGCTGCCCATCCCGCGCCTCCGGTGGTGTCGTGCCCGTCCCGAAAGAGAACGGCACATGCGCGCCGCCGCTTAGGGCCAGGGGCCCGAGTTCGCAGCGCGCGCCGTCTGGCACGAATGCTGCAAGGCCGTCCGGCGACCCGGTGACAGGAGCGCTCCCATGAGCAAGAAACCGACCCTCGAAGACAGCGTGAAGCTCGCGCTTGAAGCGGCGGAGGCCGCGAACGCCGTCGTCGCCGATCACGAGGCCTCAGCCGCGGCGGTGGACGCGGCCGCGCTGCGGATGGAGCGCACCACGCGGCGCGTGACCCTCGCCTCGGGCGGCGCCGCAGCGCTCGCCCTCGTCGCCTGCGTCATAGGCGGCATGGCCTTCCTGCGCGCGCAGGCGGACATGGCGCACACCAACGAGACCTTGATCGAGGGGCTCGCGCTCTTCGCCGAAACAGTGGACGAGCTGCAGAGCGCCGTCGCCACGGGCGAACGTGTGCTGGAGGGCGCGGACGACGAGCAGGCCTCGGTCGTGGCGCTCAACGCGCGGCTCGACACGCTGGAGGAGACCGTCGCGGCGCGCGTCGTCGAGGCGGTCGAGGCCGCGGATACCCTCGCGCCGCAGCTCGCCCGCAGCGTCATCCGCGAAATCGGCGACGCCGAGGCCCGCGTGCAGGACGGCCTGCTGCAACAGACCCGGGAGATCGAGCGCGACATGACCGAGATGTTCGCCGCGCAGACCGATGCGCTTCTGAACGTCCGCCCCGCCCCGGCCACGGACAGCGAACCGGACACGCCGGAGGGGGACGACGGCGCGGAGACGGGCGACGACGCGGCGAGTACGGCGGCCGGATCCGACGCCCTGAACCCCTTCGTCTATCCATGACGCAGGAGGCGCCCACCATGGCGGAGAGCGACGCGACGGGCGCGCCGGACACCCCCGGCACGGCGCTCGAACTCAAGGCCGTCAGCGACCGCGGGGCCGCGCTCGGCCTCAAGCCCGGCGATCAGGTGGTCGCGGTCGACGGCATGCCGCTGACGGGCGGCAGCGCGGAACTCGGCGCGCACCTCGCGCCCGGGCGCGGGCCCCGCGCGCTCTCGGTCCGGCGGGGCGACGTCGCCTTTCCGGTGCTCGCGGACGGCAGCGATCTCGGCCGGTGGGTCGGCATCCCGGCGCCGGAGGGCCTGCAGCCGCAGCCCGTCGCGCCGGAGACGCTCTGCAACTGGGAGCTCTTTCAGGACGCGCGGGGGCGCTACGATCTGCAACCGCTCGCGCCCTCGCCCTGGCCGCTCGTGGCGACGCCGTTCTGGCTGGCGCACCACCGGCTCTGGGCCCCGCTCGCGGCGCATCTGTCGGCCACAGCCTGCGCCGCGCCGGTGGGGCTGCTCGCGGCGCTCGGGGTCTATGCGCTCGGCGCGGTCTACATCTGGCGCGCGGCCCGGACGCTGGTGCGCGCCGCGCGCCAGTCGGAGGGGTTCGCGCCCTTCGCGCTCGTGGCGGCGGCCTCGGCGCGCGAGGCGCACGCCCTTTGCGCGGTGCTGGCGCCCGGCTTGCGCCATGTGGACGCCGCGCCGTCCCCACCGGCGACCGCCGCCGCGGAGCGCTAGGCGCCGCGGCGGTCGGCCTCCGCGCGGCGCGGTCGCGCGCGCCGCTCACCGGGCGACGCGTGGCCCTCGGCGCCGCGGCGCGAACACGGGCAGGCCCGGCCGCACGTTTCAGCTGCCGGTGAGCCGCGCCGCCCGGCGGCGCTGGAACGAGGACGGGATGCCCAGCGCCTCGCGGTACTTGGCCACCGTGCGCCGCGCCAGAGCGACGCCGTCGGCGCTCACCATGCGGGCGATCGCGTCGTCCGAGAGCGGCTTGCGCGGGTCCTCATCGCGCACGAGGTCGCGGATCTGGTGGCGCACGGCGGCGGCGGAGCGGTCTTCCGTCCCCGCGGCCGCGCCCGACAGGGCGGTGGTGAAGAACGCCTTGAGCGGGAAGGCACCCTGCGGCGTGTCGATCATCATGCCGGTGGTCACCCGGCTCACGGTGCTTTCGTGCACGCCGACCGCCTCGGCGACGTCGCGCAGCGTCATGGGCCGGATGGCCGATGGGCCCTGCTCGAGGAAGGCACCCTGACGGCGCACGATCTCGGCACCGACGGCGAGCGTCGTGCGGTTGCGATGCTCGACGGCGCGGCGCATCCAGCGCGCGTCCGACAGCCGCGCGCCGACGTAGGCCCGGGTCTCGGCGCAGCCGCCGGCGCGCGGGGCTTGGCCGGCGTCGACATGGACGGCCGGCAGGGTGCTGCGGTTCAGGTCGAGGGTCCAGCCGTCGCCGTCGCGCCGGGCGATCAGGTCGGGCGGGCGCGCGCCGTGCTCCTCGGCGTCGAAATGGGCGCCCGGCTTCGGGTCGAGGCAGCGCAGGAGGGCCAGCTGGCGGCGCAGCTCGGCCTCGTCGCAGCGGCAGACGCGGCAGAGCGCGGCGATGTCGGCCTTCGCGACGAGCGGCAGGTTCTCGAGAAGCCGGGCGAAGGGTTCGGTCAGACAGCGGCGATCCTCGGCCTGAAGGCGCAGACACTCCGCCAGATCGCGGGCGAAAAGGCCCGCGGGCTCGACCTGCTGCAGGCGGGCGAGGAAGTCTTCCGCGCCCTCGGCCGGGACGCCGGCGCGCGCCGCGACCTGCGCGAGGTCCTCGCCGAGCCAGCCGCTCGGCTCGAGGGCCTCGAGGAAGATTTCCGCCGCGGCCCGGTCGCGGGGGTCGTCGAAGATCAGGTCGAACTGCCCGCGCAGATGGGCGTAAAGCGACGCCGGCCGCGCCTCGGCGCGCATCTGGATGTAATCGAACGCGTCCTCCGCCGCGCCGCGCGACGGCGCCTGCGCCGGAGGCGCCTGCCCCTCCGGCTGCGGGGGCGCGACCTCGAGAAAGGGGTTCTCGGCCGCCTGCTCGTCCAGGTAGGACTGAAGCTCGAGGTTGGACATCTGCAGCATGCAGATCGCCTGCTGAAGCTGGGTGTTCACGACCAGCGACTGGCGCTGGCCGATGGTCTGGATCGGACGCATATCCATGGTCGACGCTCCTTTCGCGGCCACCATAGCCGCGGCGGGAGCGCACCACCGAACAAAGCGTTTGACGCCCGCGCCGACGGCCTGCCGTCAGGTCAGGATCGCCCCGCAGCCGATTGGCCCGACACGAAAAACCCCGGCGCTGGCGCGCCGGGGCCTCGAGGTGGAGTGGCGGGATTCCGTCAGCGGATGAGGCTGAGGACGTTCTGCTGCGAGGAGTTGGCCTGCGCAAGCATGGAGGTCGCCGCCTGCTGGAGAATCTGCCCGCGCGCGAGGTCGGTCGATTCCTTGGCGAAGTCCGCGTCCATGATGCCCGAGCGCGCCGCCTCGACGTTGGTCGAGATGTTGGTCAGGTTCGAGATGGTGCTGTCGAGCCGGTTGGAAACGGCGCCGAGATCGGAGCGCGCTTCCGAGATCTTCTGCAGCGCCGCGTCGAGCACCTTGATCGCGTCGGTCGCACCCTGCGCCGTGGTCAGGTCGATCGAGGCGACCGAGGACTTCGAGGCGAATTCGTTTGATTCCACGAAGCTCGTTACTGTCGTGTTGTCATCCGCGGAGACTTCGAAAGATTCGGTCGAGGTCATCTCGACCTGTCCAGTTACGTAAACGCTATCGCCGTTAGCGACGGCGGTGGTGGCGCTACCCTCTGCTTTAACACTGCCGTCCGCTTGCAGAGTCTCGACCGTCATGGTCGCCGAGCCGCCGTTATTATTGAAGCTTTCGATGCCGATGTCGTCGCCGTCCTGGTCGGTGAGAATCACTTCTGCGTTGGTGTTACCCATGGTCGCGGTAATGCCGGTCGACCCCGACACCGCGTTGACGGCGTCGCGCACGCCGCGAAGGTCGGAAGTGGTTGCCACGTTCACGTCGCGGATCGACACTTGCTCATCAGTTCCAGTTGCGTTGCCGAGCGTAAAGCTAATGGTATCTGCGACGTCGAGGGTGAGTCTGGCTTTCGTGGTAGCCGTCGCCTCTACGCCGGTCGTGGCTGAGGAGTCATTGACCGTTTGGGCAAAATCGCGCGCGGATGTGCCAGCTGCGACCCCGAAAGTTTGTGAGCCTTTAGACCCGGACACTGTGTACTGAGGCGTACCAGTGATCCCAGAGTCGGTGGTGCCCGCGCCCGTAATCTGAACGTCTGTCTTGAACGTATATGCACCGATGTCGTTCGCCGCAGCGCTGTCGACGTTGACGTTCAGGGTCTGCCCGCTGTCGGCGCCGATCTGGAACTGCTTTCCCTTGAACGAGCCGTCGAGGATGTTCATGCCGTTGAAGGTCGTGGTCTCCGCGACGCGGTTGATCTCGGCGACGAGTTGCTGCGCCTCGGCGTTGATGTTGTTGCGGTCGGCGTCGGTGTTGGTGTCGTTCGCGGACTGCACGGAGAGCTCGCGCATGCGCTGCAGCATGTTCGAGACTTCGACGTGCGCGCCCTCGGTCGTGTCGACGAGGCTCTTGGCGTCGGTGGCGTTGCGCACGGCCTGATTAAGGCCCTTGATCTGCGCGGTCATCTTCTCGCCGATGGCCATGCCGGCGGCGTCGTCCTTGGCGGCGTTGATGCGCTTGCCCGAGGAGAGGCGCGTCATCGCCTGATTGTACTCCTCGCTGACGCGGCCCATGTTCGACTGCGCCTGGATCGCGCCGATGTTGGTGTTGATCGCGGTCATGTGATCGTCTCCCGTTGCAGTGGCGCCGCCCGTGGCGCCCTGCCAAGGGAAACGGCCGGCGCCCGCGATCTTTAGCGACCGTCTGCATCCGGCGCGTGCCGCGGCTGGCACGCATCTTGCCCCCTCACTCCCGCGAGAGCCACGGCACGGGGAGCGCGCGGGATGGACACGGCCTCACTTCTGGGACTGATCGGCGCGATCGGCATGGTGGCCGGCGGCATGGCGATGGCGGCGGGGCTTGAGCCCTACATCGACCCGCCCTCGCTGCTGATCGTGGTGGGCGGCACCTTCTTCGCCGTCATGGCGAAGGTGCCGATGGCCCATTTCCTCGGCAGTTTCCGCGCCATGGCGAAGGTCGTGCGCCCCGGCCGGCCGGACCCGGAGGCGATGATCCTGCGCGTGACGGAGCTCTCGGACAAGGCGCGCAAGGAGGGGATGATGGCGCTCGACGGGGCGGATGTGCCGGACCCGTTCTTCGGCATGGGGCTGCAGATGCTCGTGGACGGCGCCGACGAGGGCAAGCTCGCGCAGACGCTGCGCGCCGAGATCCGCGCGATGAAGCGGCGCCACGACGAGATGCACGATGTTCTGCGCGGCTGGGTCGACATCGCCCCCGCGATCGGGATGATCGGCACGCTGATCGGCCTCGTCGAGATGCTCGGCAACATGGAGGATCCCAAGGCGATCGGCCCGGCGATGGCGGTGGCGCTTCTGACGACGCTCTACGGCACCTTCATCGCCAACGTGCTCTTCCTGCCCGTGCTCTCGAAGCTCGAGAGCGACTCGGCGAAGGAGGCGAGCTACCGCGAGATGGTGCTCGAGGGCTTGCGCGGCCTCGCGCGCGGCACGGCCGGTCGCGTCCTGCAGGAGACGATGATCGCCAACCTGCCGCCCAAGGCGAAATCGAAGCTCGCGGCCGCCTGACGCCCGCCCCCGCCGGAGCCTGCGCGCATGGCAAGCGACCCGCCCCACCACTCCGTGATCGAGCCAGAGCCCGATCCCGCCGACGCGGACCCGCCGAAGCCGGGCCAGCGCGGCGCGCCCGCGTGGATGGCGACCTTCGCGGACATCGCCACGCTCCTGATGGCGTTCTTCGTGCTGATCCTGTCCTTCGCGGATTTCAACCAGCCCCGCTTCAAGAAGGTGGCCGGCTCCTTGCGCGACTCCTTCGGCGTCCAGCGCGAGATCGAGGTGCTTCAGCAGCCGCTCGGCACGACGTCGCTCGACCTGCGGTTCAGCCCCTCACCCGAGATGGCGCTGACCGAGGAGATGCGCCAGCAGACGACCGAGAGCAATCGCCAGACCGTCGAGACCCGCCCGCAAGACGGCGAGAGCAGCGATCAGGACATCGCCCGCCTCGCCGAGGCGCTGAGCGAGGCGCTGGTCGAAGCGCTCGAGCGCGGCGCCGTGACGCCGGACGAGGTGGAACGGGCGGTCACCCTGCATCTGCCGGAACGCCCCGAGCCGGTCGCGGACACCCCGGCCCAAGAGGACAAGGCCGACCGGGGGCAAACCCCGGATGACGAGGGCGCGCCCGGCGACACGCCCGACGCCGCGACGCTGCGCGCGCGCCTGGCCGAGGCGGTCGAAGCGGCGCGCGCCGACGCCGCCCGCGAGGCCGGCGAGAAACGGGAGGGCGAAGTCGCCCGGTCCGGCAGCGTCACGCAGGGCGAAAGCGCGGCGCAGCGCACCGCGCGCCTGACGCGACAGCGGCTGCAGGTGGCGCTGCGCCGGGAGATCGACGCGGGCCTCGTGCAGGTCGAGACGGCGCAGGACGAGGTGCGCATCACCGTGGGCGCGGGCGGCGCCTTCGGCTCGGGCTCGGCCGACCTCACGCCCGAGGCGCGGCGCATCATCTCGCGCGTGGCCTTCGCAGGGCTCGACGAGGCGGCGGAGATCAGCGTCACGGGCCATTCCGACACGCGTCCCGTGGGCGGCGGCGCGTTCCGCGACAACTGGGGCCTCGCCGCGGCGCGCGCCGCCTCGGTCGTGCGCGAGATCGAGGCGACCGGCGCCGTCGATCCCGCCCGCCTGTCCGCGGTGTCGCGCGGCGACACGGCGCCGGTGGCCGACAACGCCACCGCGGAGGGCCGCGCGCGCAACCGCCGCGTCGAGCTGGTCGTGCGCTATTGAGCGCGCCGGCGCGCTAAACCGCGGCCGCGCGGCGCCGTTTCCCCAAGTGACACGTCCGGCGGAGGCGCCATGGTTCAGGACATCCTCACCTCGCTCAACACCAACGGCACGGGCCTCGACCTGAGCACGCTCACCGACGATCTCGTCGAGGCCGAGATCGCGCCGAAGCGCGCCATCGTCGAGCGCCGGATGGAAGCGACCGAGGCCTCGATCTCCGCGCTCGGCCGGATCCGCTCGGAGTTCGACCAGCTCGGCGGCGCGCTGGACAATCTCTCGGGGCTGAGCGCGATGACCCTCTCCGGCGCCCTGTCCGGGCTCGGGGCCGAGCTCTCGGACCCGTCCCGCGTGCGCGCGGCGGAGCACAGCATCGAGGTCACGCAACTGGCGCAGGGCCAGGTGCTCGATTTCGCCGGTTTCGCCAGCGCGGACGCAGAGGTTCGCGCCGGCACGCTCCAGATCGACTTCGGCCGCTGGGCCGGGGGCACCTTCACGGCCGACGGCGCCCGGGCGCCCGCCACCATCTCCGTCGCCGAGGGCACGACGCTGCGCGGGCTGGCCGAGCGCATCGGCGAGGTCGAGGGGCTCTCCGCCTCCGTCGTCAAGGTGAGCGAGGGCGACTTCTCCCTTACGGTCCGGGGCGCGGAGGGCGCCGACAACGCGATCCGCATCGCCGCCAGTCCGACCGGCGCCACTGGCGCCGACCTCGCCCGCTTCGACACCACGGCCGACAACGCGCAACAGGTCCAGGCCGCGCAGGACGCGCGCCTGCGCTTCGACGGGCTGGAGGTCGCGCGCGCGTCGAACCGGATCGGCGACCTGATCGACGGGGTCACGCTGACGCTGAACCAAGTCTCGGACGGGCCGCAGACCCTGCGCGTCGGCCCCGACGCGGACGCGGCCTTCGACGTGTTGCAGGGCTTCGTCGAGCAGATCAACACCGTGCGCGCCACGATCTCCGAGGCCGCGCGCACGGGGGTGGCGGGCGGCGACCCCGGGGCGCTGGCCGGCGATCAGGCCGCCAAGGCGGCGCTGCGCGCCCTCGAGGACGTGACCTCGACGGCGCTCGGCGGCTTCGGCGGCCCGCCCGTGCGCCTCGCCGAGTTCGGCGTCGCCACGCGGCGGGACGGCTCGCTCGCCCTCGACCGTGACCGCTTCGACCGGGCGTTCGCGGCGGACCCGAAACGGTTCGACGCGCTTTTCAGCGATCGCCTTGCGGCCTCCGACAGGTCGGTGGGCACCTCGCTCGGACGCGGCGACGCGATGGTGCCCGGCAGCTATACCTTCACCCGCGACCCGGCGACCGGGACCGCGCAACTCGGCGCGACGACGCTGGAGGGGCGCCCCCTCGACGACGGGCGCGTGTTCTACGCCATCCGCAGCGGCCCGCTCGACGGCGCCGGGCTCGTCGTGGAGCCCGATCTGACGCGGACCGAGCTCACCTACGGGCGGAGCCTCGTCAGCGAGCTGTCCCGCGCCGTCGACGCGGTGACGGGCCAATCCGGGGCGATCGGGCTGCGCGAGCGCGCGCTGCAGGACAGCATGAGTGAGGATTCCGCCCGCCTCGACGCGCTCGACACCCGCGCCGCGACGCTCGAAGAGCGATACACCAGCCGGTTCACGGCGATGGAGCAGGTGGTCGCCGAAATCAACTCGACGGCGGATTACCTCGAAAACCTCGTCGCGGCCTGGAACCAGGAGGGCTGACGCCGTGCGCGCTCAGATCCCGATCTTGCGCATCTTTTCGACGAGCGTGGTGCGTTGCAGGCCCAGATGACGCGCCGCCGCGGCGGTGTTGTGATCGGTCCGGCTCAGCGCCGCGCGGATGAAGGCCTCCTCCACCTTCTGGACGTGGCGTCGAAGGCTGAAGCTTTCGTCCTGGTCGAGCAGGCTCGATGCATCGCAGGCCAGCTCCCCCGGGCTCGAGGGGTCGGGCGCGCCCGCGCGCGACAGCATCTCGCGGATCTGGCAGGCGCCGATCGTCTCGCCGGGGTAGAACGCCTGCACGCGCTCGAAGACGTTGCGCAGTTCACGCACGTTGCCCGGCCACGGGTGGCCTTTCAGCGCCTTGATGGCGTCGGGCGCGAAGCGCGGCGGCGGGGCGCCGTCGCCGTGCCGGCCGTCGGCGAAGGCCTCCAGCAGACGGGGAATATCGTCGCACCGGTCGGCGAGACGCGGCACCGCGATCCGGAGCACGTCCAGACGATACAGGAGATCCTCCCGGAATTGTCCAGCGCGCACCGCCGCCTCGATATCCACATTGGTCGCGGAGACGATGCGCACGTCCGCCTCGATCTCCTCGTTCCCGCCGAGCCGCCGGATGCGACGATTCTCGAGCACACGCAGCAATTTCGACTGAAGCTCGACCGGCATTTCGCCGATCTCGTCGAGGAAGAGCGTCCCGCCCGCGGCGGCCTCGATCCGGCCGATGCAGCGCGCGGACGCCCCGGTGAAGGCCCCCTTTTCGTAGCCGAAAAGCTCCGCTTCCATGATGTCGCGCGGGATCGCCGCGCAATTGACCGCCACCAACGGCCCCGTGCGACCGGAGGCGGCGTGCAGCACCTCCGCCACCAGCTCCTTGCCCGATCCGGTCTCGCCCATGACGAGGACCGGCGCCGTGGTGCGCGCTGCGACGGAGATCATGCGACGCAGGCCCACGACCGCGGGCGACTCGCCGATGATCCTTTCGAGAACGACGCCGGGAACATCGACCGTCCGGTCGCCGCCCCAATTCACGTATGTATCAGCCATCATATATTCCCAAAAAGCGCATTTCATATTTTTGCCTGACAACCTGTCGCGACGATCGCGACGGTCGCCGGAGCTCGAAAGGGCCGGATCGTTGCCCGCTCGGCAAAGTCGCACCGACATTCGTTTCTTTTCTCGGCCAGAGGGCAAGGGATCGCATTGAACTTGCAATCATCTTTTCAGTCCTCCGATGGTTTGCCGTTTCTCACGGGACCTCCTCGCACGGTGGACAGGAAAGCCGCCCGAGCCTTCGGGACAGCGCGATACCGTCTGCCCCCGACTTTCAGCGCGACTGGTTAAAAAAACGAGAACATTCGACGTACAAAGCCGCGCGACCGGGCCGACGATCCGGTCACGCCCCGGCGCGCGCCGCTTCGGGCGGGCGCCATGCGGGGCTAGGTGTCGTCGTCCTTCCCGTCCTCCTCGTCGTCGGTCTCGAACGCGGCGGAGGAAAGGAGCGCCGCGGCGTCCTGAAGATCCATGCCGCGCACCGCGCTCCTGCGCCGGGCGGGCCGCGTCGCGCCCGGATCGGGCTCCGGGTCCGCGTCGCGCGCCGGGGGCGCGGGCTGCTCCGCGGTCGCGCGGCCCTCCATCGCGGCGAGCTGGCGGCGCAGGAGCTGCAGGCGCGCGCTGACGAGCGCGCGGCGCCGCGCGGGGGTGCCTTCGGCCGCGGCCGCCGCGCCGAGCGCCGGGCTGACCGTCAGGGCGTTGCGGCGCCGCAGGTCGCGCGCGATTCGCGCCGCGAGGATCTCGTGCGGCGGCGGGGCGTCGGCGGGGTCTGTGTCGTTCATGGTGCCTCCGTGTTTCGGGCGGGCGCCCGGCGGGCTTGGCACGGGGGTTGCAAGAAGCGGTCCAAGTCACATCCAGACGGGAGACCGACCGCCGATGTCCGCGATCCGAGATCACCTTGGCATTCACGCCGACGCGCTCGCCCTGCGCGAGACGCGCACGAAACTGCTCGCCTCCAACATCGCGAACGCGGGCACGCCGCATTTCAAGGCCCGCGACTTCGATTTCACCGCCGCGCTGGAGCGCGCGCGGTCCGACGGGGGCCGCGCCGGCACGACGCACCCGCGCCACATCGCCCTCGGCGCGTCGGGCGCGGCCGATCCGGGCTACCGCGTGCCGGTAAACCCGGCGCTCGACGGCAACACCGTCGAGCTGAACGTCGAACAGATGGAATTCGCCGAGAACACGCTGGGCTACATGACGAGCTTGCAGCTGCTCAACGGCAAGATTTCGGGACTCAAGCGCGCGATCAAGGGGCAGTGATGTCGGACGTGAGCAATCTCTTCGATCTTTCCAAGCGCGCCATGTCGGCGCAGATGGTGCGGCTGAACACGGTGGCGAGCAACATCGCCAACGCCGACTCGGTCGCCTCGAGCCCCGAGGGCGCCTTTCGCCCGCTACGCCCGGTCTTCGCGACCGAGCTCGCCGATCAGGCCCGCGCGCCCGGGGTCGCCGCGGCGAACGTGGAGCGCATCGTCGCGCTCGACCGGGAACCCGCGAAGCACTACCGGCCCGATCACCCGCTCGCCGACGACGAGGGCTTCGTCTACCAGGCCGCCGTCAACCGCGACGAGGAGATGGTCGAGATGCTGGAGGCGAGCCGCCAGTATCAGAACAGTCTTCAGGTCGTGGACACCGTGCGCAGCCTCGTGGCGCGCACGGTGACCATGGGCCGCTGACGCGGAGGATCCGCCATGACCGCCATCGACACGCCTCCCCCCCTTCAGCCGCGCGGAAGCGACGCGCCCGCCGCCGCGCGCCGGGACGCCGAGGGCGCCGCGCTCGGCCAGCAGGATTTCCTGCGGCTCCTCACCACACAGCTGCGCAACCAGGACCCGCTCGAGCCGATGGGAAACAAGGAATTCCTCGGCCAGATGGCGCAGTTCTCCACCGTTTCGGGGATCGACCGGATGAACGCCACGCTCGCCGGGCTGCAGGGCGGGCTCGCGGAGGTCCGCCTGGCCTCGGCCGCCAGCCTGCTCGGCCGGCAGGCGCTCGTCGAAGGCGACACGGCGCGCGCGGACGCGGCGGGCGACATCCGCGGGCGCGCTGTTCTGAAAAGCCCCGCCGCCGGCGTCACGGTGGAGTTCGCGGACGCGGAGACCGGCGTCCTTCTGCACAGCGAACGCTACGGGCCGCAGCCCGCCGGCCGCGTCGATTTCGTCTGGCAAGGCGTGCCCGAGGCGCTCGCGGACGCGGGGCGCGCGGTGAAGGTCACCGCGATGGCCGACACCGAGGGCGGCGCCGAGCGGGTGTCCACGGAGGTCTACGCCCGCATCGCGGGCGTCGAGCTGGACGCCGCAGGCGGCGCGCCGACCGTCACCCTGGAGGACTACGGCCGCCGCCCCGCAAGCGAGATCCCCGCGCTGCGCGCGCGGCCCTGACCCACGCCACCGCAAGGAGCAACCATCATGTCGATGAACATCGCCCTCTCCGGGCTCAACGCGGCGCGGTCCGCGATCAGCAACACCTCGAACAACATCGCCAACGCGGAAACCGCCGGCTATCGCGGCGCGCGCGCCCATTTCGGCGATCTCTTCTCCTCCTCGCCCTTCTCGCCGGTGAAAACCCAGACCGGCAACGGCGTCGAGCTGCAGCAGATCCGCCGCAGTTTCGAACAGGGGGCGCTCGAGAACACCGGCAACATCCTCGACATGGCGATCGAGGGGCGCGGCTTCTTCACGCTGCGCGATCAGAACGGCGGGCAGATCTACAGCCGCGCGGGGGCCTTCGGGATGGACCGCGATGGCACGATCGTGAACAACGAGGGGCTCGAGCTGCTCACGCGGCCCGTCGCCGCCAACGGCGCGCCGCTCGGCGGGGGCGCGGCGCAGCTCTCGCCCCTCAGCATCCCGATGAAGTCCGGAACGCCCCAAGCGACGGGCGCGGCCGACCTGCAGGTCAGCCTTCCGGCGAACGGTCCGCTCTCGACGCCGCCCTTCGATGCCGCCGATCCGGCCACCTACGCCGAAAGTACGCCGATCGAGGTGCGCGGGGCCGACGGCACCGTGCGCGACGCCACCGTCTACTTCGCGCGCACGCAGGTCCCGGGCGGCGGCACGCCGGACACGATCTATACCGCGCATCTCGTCGTCGACGGCACGACGATGACGACCGCCGCGCCGGAGCTCACCTTCGACGCGGACGGCCAGATGACCGCGCCCGGCGGCCCGATAAGCTTCACGGGCGCGGGCGACACCATCGACGTCGATTTCGCCGGCTCGCGGCTGGACACGGGCGGCTTCGCGGTGGACCGCTACGCCCACGACGGGCGCGGGCTGGACGCCCTGCAGGGCCTCGAGGTCGATGACCAGGGCGTCATCTGGGCCAGCTACGGCGACCAGGCCGCGCAGGCGATGGGGCAGGTCGCGCTCGCGGGCTTCAACAACGAGCAGGGGCTGCGCCCGCTCGGCTCGGCCTCCTTCGCGGCGACGCAGGCCTCGGGGGACGCGATGATCGGCGGGCCGCAGACCGAGGGCCTCGGCAGCCTGCGCGCCTCGGCGCTCGAAGGGTCGAACGTCGACCTGACCGAGGAGATGGTGAACCTCATCAGCTCTCAGCGCAACTATCAGGCCTCCGCCAAGGCGCTCGAGACCTCGTCGAGCCTCACCCAGACCATCATGAACATCCGGAGCTGAGGCGCGCGTCATGGACCGGATGATCTACACCGCGCTCAACGCGATCTCGGTGCTGCGCGACGCGCAGGTCACGCAGGCCCAGAACCTCGCGAACCAGTCGGTGCCGGGCTACCGGCGCGACCTCGACAACGAGGGCGGCACCGTCTTCGCGCGGCTCTTCGGGGCGGAGACGGCCCGGGCCTTCCGGCAGGAGACCGGGCCGGCCGGCTTCTCGCAGGAGAGCGGCCGGCTCAATCCCACGGGGGAGAAGATGGACATCGCCATCGCCGACGCGGGCTATTTCCACGTCCAGCCCGAGACCGGCGCGCCGGCGCTCTCGCGCCGCGGCGACCTGCGCGCCGACGCCGAGGGCACGCTGCGCAACGGCGCCGGCGACGCGCTGCTCGACGTGAACGGCGACCCCATCGCGCTGCCGCCCTACCGCGACGTGGTGATCAACGAGCTCGGAGAGATCCACGTCACGCCGGCGGACGGCGCACCGGGCGAGCGCGTGCTGGCGGCGACCATCGCAACGGTCGTGCCGGGCGAGGACGTCACGCTGCGCAAGTCCGAGGACGGGCGCATCCGCGTGCCCGACGGGGAGCTTCCGCCGCCCGATCAGATGGCGCGCGTGCGCCAGGGCGTGCTGGAATCGAGCAACGTGAACGCCGTGGAGGAGATGATCGGCCAGATCGAGCTGCAGCGCCAGTTCGAGCTCGGCCTTAAGCTCGTCACCTCGGCCAGGCAGATCGACGAGACCGGCGCGCGGCTCCTGCGGATGCCGGGCACCTGACCCGGCGGCGGGCGCCGCATGGCACGGCGCTTGCACCCCGTGCCTCGAACGCGCCCGGACCAGGCCGGACGCCCAGACGCGAACCGGAAGGACCAAGCCCATGTCGTCCAACGCGATGCACGTCGCCAAGACCGGCCTGAACGCGCAGCAATCGCGCATTCAGGTGATTTCCAACAACCTCGCCAACGTCAATACGACCGGCTTCAAGCGCGACCGCGCCAACTTCGAGTCGCTCCTCTATCAGGTCCACCGCCCCGGCGGCGCGATGACCTCGGAGGCCACGCAGCTCACCTCGCCCTCGGCGATCGGCACCGGCGTCAAGCTCGTCTCCACCGAGAAGCTGCACACCCAGGGCAGCCTCGCCAACACGGGCAACGCGCTCGACGTGGCGATCGACGGCAAGGGCTTCCTGCAGGTGCTGATGCCCGACGGGCGGATCGGCTACACCCGCAACGGCGCGCTCTCGATGGACGCCGAGGGCACGCTGACCACCTCGAGCGGCTACGTTCTCCAGCCCGAGATCCGCATCCCGGAAGAGGCGCAGTCGATCAACATCTCGACCGACGGCATCGTCTCCGTCGCCCTGCCGGGCGAGACCGCGGCGCGCGAGGTCGGCCAGATCACGCTGGCCACCTTCGCCAACCCCCGCGGCCTGCAGCCGGTGGGCGAGACGATGCTGGTCGAAACCCCGGCGAGCGGCGCGCCCGCCGTCGCCGCGCCGCTCGCCGACGCGGCCGGCGAGCTCACGCAGGGCGCGCTCGAGACCTCGAACGTCAACGTCGTGCAGGAACTCGTGGATATGATCGAGGCGCAGCGCGCCTACGAGGTCAACTCGAAGTCGATCTCGGCCTCCGACGAGATGCTGCGCTTCCTCTCCAACAACATCTGACCCGGAGGCCGCGCGCGATGACCCGCCCTGCCCGCCTGCTCCGTCCGGCGCTCCTGCCCGCGGCGCTGCTCGCCGCCGGATGCGCCCAACAGATCCAGGAGGCCGCGTCCGACGCCTACGCGCCGGTCTTTCCCGCCGAGGCGCGCGCCGAGACGCAGCGCCTCTCGACCGGGGCGGTCTACGACGGCACCGGCGGCCTCTTCGCCTCCGACCGGCGCGCGGCGCAGGTGGGCGACGTGCTGACCGTCCAGCTGAGCGAGAGCTTCGCGGCGACGAAATCGCAGGACGCCTCGAGCACGAAGTCCGACAGCTTCGACATCGACCTGCCCGCCGACCTCGACGCGGGCCTCGACCTGACCGCGGGCACCGACCGGACCTTCTCGGGCTCCGGCGCGGCCTCGCAGTCGAACTCGCTGACGGGGCGCGTGTCGGTGATGGTCACGCGCCGCCATCCCGGCGGGCTCCTCGAAATCCTCGGGCAGAAGAAGCTCACCCTCAACAACGGCGACGAATACATCCGCCTGTCCGGCCTCGTGCGCGAGGCCGACATCTCGGCCGACAACGTCGTGCGCTCCGACCGCATCGCGAACGCGCGCATCGAATACATCGGCGCCGGCGACGTCGCCGACACCGGCCGCAAGGGCTGGCTGTCGCGCACGCTCGAGACGGTCGCCCCCTTCTGAAACGAGGCCCCCATGCGCATCCCGCTTCTCTGGCCGCTCCTCGCCGCCGCGACGCTCGCCGCCGCGACGCTCGCCGCAGCGCCGGCGGCGGCGGACCGGATCAAGGACATCGCCTCGGTCGCCGGGGTCCGGTCCAACCCGCTGGTGGGCTACGGGCTCGTCGTGGGGCTCTCGGGCACGGGCGACGGCAACTCGGCCCTGACCCGGCAATCGATGCGCTCGCTGATCTCGCGGCTCGGGCTCGAGACTGACCCGGGCGATCTCGACACACGCAACGCCGCCGCGGTGATGGTCACCGCGGAACTCTCGCCCTTCGCTAAACCCGGGCAGGATATGGACGTCACAGTATCCACGGTGGGACGCGCCGACTCGCTGAAGGGAGGGACGCTGCTGATGACGCCGCTCAAGGGCTCCGACGGCGAGGTCTACGCGATCGCGCAGGGCAATCTGGTCGTCGGCGGGCTCGGCGTGGAGGCCGACGACGGCTCCTCGCTCACGGTCAACGTGCCCACCGTCGGGCGCATTCCCGGCGGCGGCACGGTCGAGCGCGCGGTGCCCTCCAGCTTTCTCGAGGCCGAGCACCTGGTGCTCAACCTGCACCGCAACGATTTCTCGACGGCCGCCGCGACGGCCGAGGCGGTGAACGCCACCTTCGGCGAGGGGGTCGCGGTGGCGCTCGACGGCACCTCGGTGCGCGTGCGCGTGCCGCGGGACCCGGCGCAGCGCGTCTCCTTCATGGGGCTTCTCGAGAACACCGAGGTCGAGCCGGCCGCGCCGCCCGCGCAGGTCATCGTCAACGCGCGCACGGGCACCATCGTGATCGGCGGCAACGTGCGCGTCACGCCCGCCGCCGTCAGCCACGGCTCGCTGACGGTACGCGTGCGCGAGGATCAGAACGTCGAGCAGGGCGCCACCGTCGTCACCGGCGAGGGCGGCACCGTCGTCGCGCCGGGCGAGCCCGTGGTCACGCCCGAGTCCGAGATCGAGGTCGACGAAGAGGAGGCGCGCGCCTTCGTCTTCAATCCCGGCGTCTCGCTCTCCTCGCTCGTGGACGCGATCAACGCCGTGGGCAGCAGCCCCTCGGACCTCGTCGCCATCCTCGAGGCGCTGCACCGCGCCGGCGCGCTGCGCGCCGAACTCGTGATCCTCTGAGCGGGAGCGCCGGCATGGAGACCATTCGCCCCGACCCGTCCCCCGACGCGCTGCGCCGCGCGGAAAGCGCGGGCAGCCGCGGCGAGAAACTGCGCGCCGCCGCCGAGGGATTCGAGGAGCTTTTCCTGCAGAAGATGCTTCAGGCCGCCCGCGCCGGCGGGCCCGGCGACGACCTGCTCGGCAGCTCCGCCGTGACGCGGACGCGGTCGATGCTCGACACCGAGCTCGCCCGCAGCGGGGCGGGCGCCGCCCGCCTCGGCCTCGCCGAGGCGATCTACCGACATATGGCGCCGAGCGCCGGCATCGCGGAGGACGAGACGTGAGCGACATCTTCAACACCGCCTTCCAGGGGCTCACCGCCTACCGCAAGGCGCTCTCGGTCACCGGCGAGAACATCGCCAACGTGGACTCCGAGGGCTACCACCGCCGCGACGTGCTGCTCGACCCGGCGGGCGGCGCGCGCGGCTCGGTGCTGTCCGAGGGGCGCTCCGACAGCGGCCTGCGCGGCACCGACGTGCGCCGCGCGCTCGACTGGCTCGCCGCCGCGCGCAGCCGGACCGCCGCCTCGGACAAGGCCGCCGCCGACGTGCTCGCGCCGACGCTCGAGACGCTCGAGGGCCGCCTGACCGAGGGCGGCCCGCGCGAGGCGCTCTCGGGGATGATGCGCGCGCTCGCGCAGGCGGCCGCCGCGCCGCAGAACGACGGCGTGCGCGCGACGGTGCTCGCCGCGGGCGAGACGCTCGCCGCGAGCGTCGCCGACCTCGGGCGCGACATCGACCGCATGGCTCGCGGGCTGAGCGATCGCGCCGCGCAGACCGTGACCGGCGCGAACACGACGCTCGAGGCGCTCGCCCGCGTCCAGCGCGAGATCGCCGGCGCCGGAGACGGCGACAGCCTCGCCCCGCTGCTCGACCGGCGCGACCGGCTGGTGACGGATCTCGCCGAGACGGTCGGCGTCACCGTGGAACCAGATGCGCGCGATCCGGACCTCGTGCGCATCACTCTCGGCGACAAGCCGGGGCGGCCCGCCCTCCTCGACCGGGGCTCGGCCGCGCATCTCGATGTGGACGCGCAGGGCACCCTCACCGTGCGCCCGCCGGCCGTCGGCGCGCCCGCGCAGACGCATGTGCCGGAGACCGGGCGGCTCGGCGGGCTCTCCCAGACCCTCGGCGCGCTGCGCGCCACGGCCGGCACGCTGGACGGCTGGGCGCAGAAGATCGCCGACGACATGGCCGCCGTCCACGCCGACGGCCGGACGCGGGCCGGCGATCCGGGGGGCGCGCTCTTTTCGCTCGACGGCTGGACGGTGCGCCCGGCGCTCGCCAACACCGGCAGCGCCGCGGCGGAGGTCACCGCCGCCGACGCCGCCACGGCGCCGGCGGGCGAGCTGACCTTCGTGCGCGAGAGCGGCGTCTGGCGCGGCTACGACGCGAGCGGCACGGAATTCGCCACGGGCGCCGACCGCATCGACGTGCCCGGCCTCTCGGTGACCTTCCCGGGCGAAGCCGCGGACGGCGATCGCTTCACCCTCGCGCCGAACCACGGCGCGGCGGAGAACATGCGCTTCCTGCCGACGGACCCCGGGCAGCTGGCCGCGGGCGGCGCGATCACCGTCTCGCCGGACAGCGCGAACACCGGCGGCGCGACGCTCGCCGTCGCGCGCACCGGCCCGCACACGGACGCGATCGACGTGCGCATCCGCGACGCGGCGACCGGCGAGGTGGCGATCCACGACGCCGCTGACGGTGACGCGATCGCTACCGACAAGCTCGACGCGGACGGTCGGGTCTCCGCCGGCGCGCTGAGCCTCACGCTCACCGGCGCCGCCGCCACGGGCGACAGCTACCGGGTGGTCTTCGACAGCCCCGGCGCCGCCGACAACCGCACCTTCGCCGCCCTCGCCGATCTGGCGACGGAGGACCCCTCCTCGGGCCTCGGCGGCTTCGGCGCGCGCTACGACGACATCCTCGCCGATTTCGGCGCGCAGGTCTCGGCGGCCCGTACCCGGCAGGAGGGCACCGCGGCGGTCAAGGACCGCGCCGACCGCGCCATGGCCGAGGTCTCCGGCGTAGATCTCGACACCGAGGCGGCGCGCCTGAGCAGCTACCAGCAGGCCTACGAGGCCAACGCGCGCGCGCTCAACGTCGCGCGCGAGATCTTCGAGACACTCCTGAATTCGATGTGACGAGGCCGCCATGACGATCGGAAACGCGCTCTTCGCAGAGCTCAACATCCAGTCCTTCCGCGGCCTGCGCGGCGAGATCTCCGACCTGCAGGGGCGCATCGCCTCCGGCACACAGGACCCGCGCGCCTCCGCCGACCCTCTGCGCTTCGTCCGCCTCTCCGCCGCGACGGAACAGCAGGACACGCTCGGCCGCTACGCCGACAACCTGCGCCTCGCCGGCGACCGGCTGGATCACGCGGACACCGTGCTCGCCGAGGCGAACCAGATCGCGCAGCGCCTGGGCGAGATCGCGCTACGCTCGGCCACCGACAGCACCGGCGACGACTTCCGCAGCGCGCTCGCGGCGGAGGTCGAGCAGCTGCGCGCCGCCCTGATCGACGTCGCGAACGCGACCGACGGCGGCGGCGAGAGCCTCTTCGCCGGGCTGAGCGGCGTGCGCGCGCCCTTCCGCGAGAGCGCCGAGGGCGATGTCGCCTATCACGGCGACGCGGCCGTGCAGCGCCTGCGCACCTCCGAGACACGCAGCCTGCAGACCGGCGTCAGCGGCGCCGAGGCCTTCCTCGGCGTCGAACGCGCCGACGGCCAGGTGGGCAGCGTCTTCGACATCGTCGACGATCTGGCCGCCTCCATCGGGGCGCACCCCGGCGCGCGGGAGTCGGCCTTCGCGGCGGAGGGCGGGCTGCGCCTGTCGCTCGACCCCGACGCGGGGTCCGGGCCGACGCGGCTGACCGTCGAGGGGCCGGACGGGCGCGCCGAGGTCGCGGCCGACGTCGCGGCGGGTTCGCCCGGCGCCCTCGTCGCCGCGATCAACGCGGCGACCGCCGAGACCGGCGTGACGGCCAGCGTCGCGCCCGACGGCGCCTCCATCGATCTGGCGGGCGCCGGCACGATCTCGGTCTCGCGCATCGTGCAGGAGGGTGCGCGCGGCACCGGCCCCGCGGCGGAGGCCGTCGCGCTCGACGCGGGCACCCCCGTCGGCGCGCCGGAGGCGCTGCGCCCGCTGCGCCACGACAAGCAGGCGCAGATGGACGCCGTCGACACGCTGCAAAACCACTTCGCGGATCTTCGGTCGAAGGTCGGCGCCCTCGGCGCCGCCGCCGAGAGTCAGGGCCGCACCGTGGAAAACCGGCAGGTGATGATCCGCGAGGCCGTCGCCGGGCTCGAGGATCTCGACGTCGCCGCGGCGATCACCGATCTGCGCACGCGCCTCGTGACGCTGCAGGCCGCGCAGCAGAGCTTCGTGAAGGTCTCCGGCCTCTCGCTCTTCGACTACCTGCGCTGAGGGGCGACGATGCCCCGCGCCCGTCGCCTCCTCGCGCTCGCCGCCGTCATGGTCGCGCTCGCCCGGGCCGCGGCCGCGGCTCCCCCGCCCGACTGCGAGGAGCTGGCCGAGGCGGCGGGCCGCGAGGCGGGCCTGCCCGCGGGGCTCCTGCCGGCGATCGCGCGCGTCGAAGCCGCCAAGTCCCACGCCGGCGAGGTCCGCGCCTGGCCCTGGACGCTCAACGAGGCCGGCGAGGGGATGTATTTCGACACCCGGCAGGCGGCGCTCGCGCACCTGCGCACCGCCCGGCACCGCGGGGTGACCAACATCGACGTGGGCTGCATGCAGATCAACTATCACTGGCACGGCGAGCGCTTCCCCTCGCTCGAGGCCATGCTGGACCCCTCGGTCAACACGGCCTACGCGGCGGCCTTCCTGCGGCGTCTTCACGCGCGCCACGGAAACTGGCGCGCGGCGGCGGCGGCCTATCACTCGACCACGCCGAAGCACGCGCGCCGCTACCTCGCTCGGCTCGAGACCGTCCTCGACGAGCGGATCGACGCGCCCGAACAGCCGCGCGCGACCGCGACCGCCAGTGCGCGGGCCGCGCGATCGCCAACGCCGTCGCGGAACCGCACGACCGGCAGGGCGCTCGTCCCCGGCATGTCGGCCGAGGCGACACAGGTCACCGCCGCCCTGCCCGCAGGGCGGCCGCCGCAGATGCCGACCACGGAGGGCGGCGCGCTGCGGCGACGGGATCAGGTGCCGTTGCACCTCGCCCGGCGCTGGCGCCGGGTTCTGGACCTGCGCGCGGCGTTCGAAGCGGGGGCTGTCCTGCCCTGATCCACCCGCGACCGCACAGCTCCGGCCGCGCCGGTCCGCCACGCGCCGCCCGCCCTTGCCGGAGGGAGCGCGGTGCTGCGCCTCGAGGTCGCGCAGGCCTCGGGCCGGCGACCCGCCGCGCGTCGCCGGACCTGCGCGTCGCGCCCGCCCGCGTTCGGCGCAGGATACCGCCGGACCGCGGCGCGCCTCACGGACGGCCTCGGGCACGCGCTCAAGATTCCGGAAGACCGACCGTTACAGGGAACAGGCGGCCCGAAACGAGCGAGACGCACCATGGACAGGCTCCGCGCACGACACTGGCTGAAGCGATGGCTCGTCCTCGCGATGCTGACCGTGGTGCCCCTTGCCGGACCCGTGCTGGCCGTGACGGCCGCGCCGCATAGGCCCGGCGGCCCCGTCCTCGTGATCATTGCGCCGTGGCAGGACGGCCCGGCGATCGTGCGCGCCGCCGGCGGCCGCCCCGTCGGCCCCACGGTCGCGCATCTCGGGCTCCTCGCCACCTCCGAGACCCTCGATTTTCCGCGCGCCTTGCGACGTGCAGGCGCGATCGCCGTGGCCGAGGGCGAAACCATAGCAAACCTTTGCGGAGTCCAGACATGACGAAGGACACCTCTTTCGAAGCTTCCCGGGCGCGCGGGGCGCGCGTCACGCTCGGTCTCGCCGCGGCGCTCGTGCCCGTCTCCGCGGCCACGGCCGCCTTCGTCGGCAACAACGTGTTTCCCGTCCTCGTCGCCGCAGCGCTCTTCGCCGGGATCGGCGGTCTGGGCCTTCTCGTCGGGGGGCGGCTGGGCCGGATTGCGATCGCGCTGGCGCTCGTCGGCCAACCGATGGCGCTGACCGCCGCGCTCACCGGCCATCCCTGGCAGCTCGACAGCCACATGGCCTTCTTCGCCGTGCTCGCCATGACGATGCTGATGTCCGACGAAATCGCCGTCCTCCTCGCCGCCGCGGCCATCGCGGTGCATCACGTCACGCTGACGGTGCTGACGCCGGCGCTCATCTACCCCTCTGCCGGGCTCGTCGTCGATCTGGAGCGCGCGGCCTTCCACGGCGTCGTCGTGATCGCCGAAGCCGCCGTTCTCTGGTGGATGATCCGCGGGCGCAACCGCATGGCGCAGGCGCAGAGCGCCGTGGTGGCCGGATTGCGCGGCGGTCTGGAAAAGCTCGCCTCCGGCGACCTCGACGCGCGCATCGAAACGCCCTTCGACGCGAGCTACGAAGGCCTGCGTCACGATTTCAACAGCACCTGCGACACGCTCGCCGACGCGCTCGGCACCGTGCGCCGCAACGCCGAAGCGGTGGAGCGCGATGCGCGCAGCCTCGCCGAGGCCTCCGAGGAGCTGAACACCCGCAGCGAGCAGCAGGCCAGCACCATGGAGGAAATCGCGACCGCGATGGGCACCATCGTCGAGGGCGTGCGCCAGGCGGCCGAGGCGGCCGGCGTCGCCGACGGGCTGGCCAGCGACGCCCGGGCGCGCGCCTCCACCTCCGACGACGTGGTCCAGGGCGCACGCGCGGCGATGGGCGAGATCGAGGCCTCCTCGTCCGAGATCGCGCAGATCACCAGTCTCATCAACGAAATCGCGTTTCAGACCAACCTCCTGGCGCTCAACGCGAATGTCGAGGCCGCGCGGGCCGGCGAGGCCGGCAAGGGCTTCGCCGTGGTCGCGGCGGAGATTCGCAGCCTCGCCCAGCGATCGAGCGAGGCCGCCGAGCGCATCGAGGGGTTGATCGCCGCCTCCGGCGCGCATGTCACATCGGGCTCCGAGATGGTCGAGCGCGCCGCGCAGGCGCTCGCCGAGATTTCGGACGCCGTCTCCGGCATGGGCACGCGCATCTCCCAGATCGCCTCGTCCACGGCCGAGCAGTCGACCGGCATCGACGAGATCAACCACTCGATCCGCGAAATCGACCAGCTGACGCAGGACAACAGCGCGATGCTGGAACGGGCCGACGGCGCAGTCCGGACGCTCGCGGCGCAGGCCGAAAGCCTCAGAGCGGTGGCCGCCCGCTTCCGCACCGGCTCCGGCGACGCGGCAGACGCGCATCCCTCTGCCACCGACGCCGCCGAGGAGGGTCCGCGGACCGGCCACCTCCGGCTCGCCGCCGAGTGACCCCGCCGAGAGCGCGCCCGAGCCACCGGCCCGGCCGCGCCCCTCTCTCGGCGCCCGAGCCGCCCGCCCGGTCGCGGCGGCCGGCAGGCCCGGGCCGCGCAGCCCACCAGTCACGAAAAGGCCGCCGCCGGTCGCGCGGACCGCGCGCCTGCCGCGCCGGCCTCGATCGGGCGCCATCGTGCCTTGCGATCCGCGCCGCCGGTCCCCTCTCCGCGTGCATCGCGCCGGCGGCCGCCCCCCCCCCCCCGTCCATCATCTTGGCCGAAATACTCCGGGGGTTCGGGGGCAGCGCCCCCGAAAACCGCACGCAGTGCCAGAGACCGCGCGCGCGTCAGCGCGCACCGCTCAGGAACGGCCGGACCGGGCGCGACGCCGGGCCTCGCGGCGGCAGCGGTCGGAGCAGTGGCGCACCTCTTCCCAGACCTGCGCCCACTTCCGCCGCCAGGCGAAGGGGCGGCCGCAGGTCGCGCAGGTCTTGGTGGGCAGGTCGCCCTTCTTGCGCATCCGCGCCATCAGAAGCCGAAGCTCCCCTGCCGGTCGTCGGCCGGCGCGCCTCGGCGGCGCCTGCGCGGCGCGCGGTCGTCGACGAAGCGGCCCGCGCCGTCCTTGCGGCTCGCGTGTTTCTCGACGAGCGCCGAGGCCGTGTCGCGGAAGCCCGCGCCCTTGCGCACGCCCCAGACCGCCTCGCGCGCCGCGCGGGCGGCGGCGGCGACGTCGACGATGGGCTCGGGATAAACCCGGCCCAGCACGCCGCCCGCCCCCTCCCAGCGCCAGGGCGCCTGAAGATGGGCGTCGGGCACCGGGGCGAGCTCGGGCACCCAGGCGCGGGTGAAGGCGCCGCTCGGGTCCTGATCGCGCCCCTGCTTCACGGGGTTGTAGATGCGGATGGTGTTCATGCCCGTCGTCCCCGACTGCATCTGCATCTGCGGCCAGTGAATGCCGGGCTCGTAGTCGGTGAAGAGACGGGCGAGCACCGGGCCGGTCTCGCGCCAGTCGAGCCAGAGGTGGTAGGAGGCCACCGCCACCAGCATCGAGCGCATGCGGAAGTTCATCCAGCCGGTGTGGCGCAGCATCCGCATGCAGGCGTCCACAAATGGCAGCCCCGTTTCCCCCGCGGCCCAGGCTTCGAGGCGCGCGGCGTCGCCCGGACGCGGGCGCAGCCCTTCGTAGGCCGGGTGCAGGCAGCGATGCTCCAGCGCCGGCTCGTCCTCGAGCTTCTGCATGAAGTGGTCGCGCCAGGCGAGGCGCGACTGGAAGCTCTTGAGGCTGCCCGCCCAGCCGTCGCGCGTGCCCTTCACCGCGCGCTGGCGCGCGGCGCCGGCCTGCGCGGCCTCGCGCACCGAGAGAGCGCCGAGCGCCAGATGCGGCGAGAGGCGCGAGCAGGCCGTCGCGCCCTCGCGCGGCGAGGACATGGCGCGGCGGTAGTCGCGCCCGCGCTCGGCGAGGAAGCTGTCGAGCGTGCGCAGCGCCTCCGCGCGCCCGCCCCGCTGCCGCCCCGGGCAGGGATCGGGCGCGAGGCCCAGCGCCTCCGGCGCGGGCCACGGGTCGCTCTCCGCCGAGAGCGCCGTGAGCGCGGCGGGCGCGGGAACGGGATCGCCGAAGACGAAGCGGTCGCGCCGCGCGGCCCAGCCGTCGCGCCCCGCGAGGCGGCGGACGACGCCGGATTGCGGCACCTCCTCCCACGAAACGCCCTGCGCCCGCGCCCACGCCGCCACGGCCCGGTCGCGCGCGTATGTCCAGGCGTTGCCGGTTTCCTCGTGGCTGATAAGGCGGGTGATCCCGTGGGCGCGGCGCAGGTCCTCCAGCACCTCCGTCGCGCGCCCCACCCGGATCACGAGCGCCGCGCCGCGCGCGGCGAGATCGCCGCGCAGGTCCGCGAGCGCCTCGCCGAGAAAGGCGTAGTGCCGCGCGCTCGCGTCCGCCTCGGCCCAGAGGCCGGGCTCCACGATGTAGAGCGGCAGCACCGGCGCCCCGCGCGCCGCCGCGCGGGCGAGCGCCGGGTGGTCGTCCACCCGCAGATCGCGCTTGAACCAGAGGATCGCCGCGCCAGTTGTCCCGCCCATCGTCTTGCCGTGCCTGCCCCGTGTTCCTACGAAGGGTAGATCGGCCCCGACCCCGGAAAAGACCAGAGGAGACCGCCATGAAGGACGCCGCGCCGCAGACCGTGCACCTGAGCGATTACGCGCCGCCCGCCTTCCTGGTGGAGGAGGTGCATCTGACCTTCCGCCTCGCGCCCCGGGCGACCCGGGTTCTGAGCCGCATCTGCTTCCGTCCGAACCCCGATGCGGCCGGCGGCGCCTTCTTTCTGCATGGCGAGGAGCTCACGCTCATCCGCGCGGCGATCGACGGGGCGGAGGTGACGCCCGAGCTCACGGCCGCGGGCCTGACCTGCACGGTGCCCGACGGCCCCTTCACCTGGGAGGCAGAGGTCGAGATCGCGCCGGAGGCCAACACCGCGCTCGAGGGGCTCTACATGTCGCGCGGCATGTACTGCACCCAGTGCGAGGCCGAGGGCTTCCGCAAGATCACCTACTACCCCGACCGCCCCGACGTCATGGCGCCCTTCACCGTGCGGATCGAGGGCGAGGCGCCGGTGATGCTCTCGAACGGCAACCCGGTGGGCGTGGGCGAGGGCTGGGCCGAGTGGCACGACCCGTGGCCGAAGCCCGCCTATCTCTTCGCGCTGGTGGCCGGCGATCTGGTGGCCGAGCGCGGCAGCTTCGTCACCCGCTCGGGCCGGACCGTCGATCTCGCCGTCTGGGTGCGCCCGGGCGACGAGGGCAAATGCGCCTGGGCGATGGAGGCGCTCGGGACATCCATGCGCTGGGACGAAGAGCGCTACGGGCGCGAATACGACCTCGACGTGTTCAACATCGTCGCCGTGGACGATTTCAACATGGGCGCGATGGAGAACAAGGGGCTCAACATCTTCAACTCCGCCGCCGTGCTGGCGAGCCCGGAGACGGCGACCGACGCCAATTTCGAGCGCATCGAATCGATCATCGCGCACGAGTATTTCCACAACTGGACGGGCAACCGCATCACCTGCCGCGACTGGTTCCAGCTCTGCCTGAAGGAGGGGCTCACGGTCTTCCGCGATCAGGAATTCACGGCCGATCTGCGCTCCGCCGCCGTCAAGCGGATCGAGGACGTGCGCATGCTGCGCGCGCGCCAGTTCCCCGAGGACCAGGGCCCGCTCGCGCACCCCGTCCGCCCCGAAAGCTATCAGGAGATCAACAACTTCTACACCGCGACCGTCTACGAGAAGGGCGCCGAGGTGATCGGCATGCTCAAGCGCCTCGTGGGCGACGACGGCTATGCGAAGGCGCTCGATCTCTACTTCGACCGCCACGACGGGCAGGCCTGCACCATCGAGGACTGGCTCAAGGTCTTCGAGGACGCGACGGGCCGCGACCTGAGCCAGTTCAAGCTCTGGTACGAACAGGCCGGCACGCCGCGCCTCTCGGTCGAGGAAAGCTTCGAGGGCGGCACCTATACCCTCACCTTCACGCAGCACACGCCGCCCACGCCGGGACAGGAAGAGAAGAAACCGCTGGTCCTGCCGATCGCCCTGGGCCTTCTTTCGCCCAACGGGGACGAGGTCGTGCCGACGCGGGTGCTCGAGATGACCGAGGCGCGGCAGAGCTTCACCTTCGAGGGGCTCGCGTCGAAGCCGGTGCCCTCCATCCTGCGCGGCTTCTCCGCGCCCGTGGTGCTGGAGCGGGCGGCGGACCGGGACGAGCGCGCCTTCCTGATGGCGCACGACACCGACCCCTTCAACAAGTGGGAGGCGGGGCGCGCCCTCGCCCGCGAGAGCCTGATCGCCACGGTGCGCACGGGCGCCGCGCCGGACGCCGCCTGGCTCGAGGGGGTCGCCGCGATCCTGCGCGACGAAAGCTTCGAGCCGGCGTTCCGCGCGCAGATGCTCGCGCTGCCCACGCAGTCCGAGCTCGCGCAGTCGCTCGCCGACCGGGGCGAGACGCCGGACCCGGACGCGATCTGGGGCGCGGTCGAGGGGCTGAAGGAGGCGCTGGCGCTGCACCTCGCCGATCTCGCGCCGGCGCTCTACGACGCGATGCGGGTCACCGGACCCTACATCCCCGACGCCGAGCAGTCGGGCAAGCGCACGCTCGCCAACGCGATGCTGGGGCTCATCACCCGGCGCGACGGCGGCGAGCGGGCGGCGCGGCAATACGCCGAAGCCGACAACATGACGCTCACGCTCGCCGCGCTCGCCTGCCTCCTGCGCGCGGGCAAGGGCAGTCCCGAGCTCGCCGCCTTCCACGAGCGCTGGCAGGACGACCGCCTCGTGATGGACAAGTGGTTCGGCCTGCAGATCATGGAAGCCACGCCCGAGGCGGCCGTCGAGACCGCGCGCCGGCTGACCGGGCACCCGGCCTTCGACATGAAGAACCCCAACCGCTTCCGCGCGGTGCTGGGCGCGCTCGCCGGGCATCACGCGGGCTTTCACCGCGCGGACGGGGCGGGCTACGCGCTGCTCGCCGACTGGCTGATCCGGCTCGACCCGGTGAACCCGCAGACCGCGGCACGCATGATGACCGCCTTCCAGACATGGCGGCGCTACGACGCGGGGCGGCAGGCGCACGCCCGGGCCGCGCTGGAGCGCATCGCGGCCACGCCGGGGCTCTCGCGCGACGGGGCCGAGATGGTCGGCCGGATGCTTGCCTGAGCCCCTCCGCTTCGAGCGCACGGGCCGTACGCGGCGCACGGCGCTCGCCCTCGTGGCGGTCTGGGCCGCCATGGGGGCGGCCGTCCTCGTGCTCGACGCGGCGTTCTGGGTGATGGCGGTGCCGGCGCTCTTCACGCTGCCGGCGGTCTGGGATCTCGTCTCGGACCGCCGGGCGGGGCTCGCGCTCGACGACGACCGCATCCGCTGGCACGCAGGGCGCGCCGAGGGCGAGGTGGCCTTCGCCCGGATCGACCGGGTGCGCTTCGACACGCGGCTCGATCTCACTGTGAAGGTGACGCTGGTGCTGCACTCGGGCCGCAAGATCCGGCTGCCGCAGGAGAGCCTCCCGCCCTGGCGCAGGCTCGAGGCGGCGCTCGCCGCGCGCGGCCTGCGGACCGAGCGCCATCACTTCGCGCTCTTCTAGCGCCGGGCGGCAGGTCGCCATCGGGAACCGGATCGCGCTCTTGGGGGTTCCAGCTTCGGTCGATCCGTGCAATTTTCCGCGCACAGTCACAGGATCGTCGCAACGCAGATGTTCAAGGGCGCCATGAAGGACCGGATCGACCCGCTGATCGCCGAACGCGCGCCCTGGCTTTTCTCGGACAGGCCCGGCGTCGCGCCCGCGCGCGCCGTGCTCAACGCGATCCTCGGCTACGACCGCACCGTGGCCCTGGGCGAGGCGCTGGAGCATCTCCCGCCCGAGCGCATCATGCAGGAGATGGCGCGCCGCCTCGCGCGGGACATGGAGGCCTCGGGCCTCGACAACATCCCGCGGCAGGGCGCGGCGCTGGTGGTGGCCAACCACCCGACGGGAATCGCCGACGGCATCATGCTGCACGCCGCGCTCGGCGAGCTCAGGCCCGATCTCTACTTTTTCGCCAACCACGACATCCTGCGCGTCATGCCGCAGATGGAGCGCATGATCGCGCCCGTGGAGTGGCGCCGGGAAAAGCGCACCCACGGCAAGACGCGCGAGACGATGGCCTATACCCGGCAGGCCGTGGACGAAGGGCGGCTCGGCGTGATCTTCCCCTCCGGCCGGCTCGCCAAGCGCCGCGGGCTCAGCCTGCACGAGCGCGAGTGGATGCCCTCGGCGGCGATGATCGCGCGCAAGTTCGACCTGCCGGTGATCCCGGTGAACATCCGGGCGCGCAACTCCGCGCTCTTCTATCTCTTCGACCTCATGCACCCGACGCTGCGCGACATCACGCTCTTCCACGAGACGCTGAACAAGGACCGCCAGCCCTACCGCATCACCGTGGGCGAGGCGATCTCGCCCCGCTCGCTGCCGGCGAAATCGGAGGAGGGCATCGCGCTCCTGCGCCGGGCGACGCTCGCGCTCGGCGGGCACCGCGCGCCGGCGGTCTCGCTCGTGGACAACACGCGCCGGCCCTCCTGGATTCGTCAGACCACCTCGAACTGAGCGGACACGCAGAGCGCGAAGAATTTCGCGCCCCTGCCCGATTTCTGCCCGATTGCCCCGCGACAACGGGAGCGAGGCGCAACGGGAAGGGATGGCGCGCCATGAGCGCCCTCGGAATCATCTTCAGACGGGTTCTCGGCGCGGTGCGCGCGCCCGCGGACGCAGCCGCCGAGACCCCGACCGGGGAGGCGCGACCGGCCCTCCGCCTCGGCCCCTCGCGCGCGGCGCGGCGGCGCGCCGCACTCGGCGCCGCGGATTTGCCGGTGCGCGACGTGACCCGCGACGAGCACGACGCCAAGAGCTACCACGGACAGGGCCTCTTCCTCGCGCGGCAGGACCGCTGGGACGAGCTCGACGCGTTGATCCGCGAGACCGACGCGGCACGCGCCGCCACGCCGGGCGGGGAGCTCGTCGCCGAGCTGCTGGCGCGCGGCGCGGTCGCCGATGCGCTGGAGCCGGGACCGGACGGCGCGACGGCGCCGGGTCTCGCCTGGCTGCACGATCTGCGCGCCGAGGCGGCCGACCAGCCCGGCCTCGCGCTCGCCGTGGCCTGGGCCGAGATCGCCACCGCCGAGGCCGCGCGGGACGGCGCGGCGCCCGCCGATCTGCCGGTCGAACGCCGCATGGACTACCATTCCCACCTCGCGCAGGCCGCCCATGTCCTCGAGGACTTCGACCCGATCGCCCTCGACAGCCCGGCGATCGCCGCGGCGCATTGCGTCCTCGCCCCGGTCTGGCAGGCCGACGCCGCACATCTGACCGACCTCTACGAGGACCTGATCGACCTCGACCCGGCGAACCCGCGCCACATGCGCGCGCTCGGCCGGGCGCTGCGGGCGCGCGGGCTCGGCGCCTTACCGGTCCTCGAGCGCGCGGCGCGCGACACCGCGGAGCGCACCGCCGACATCTGGGGCGCGGGCGGCTACACCTGGTGCTGGCGCGACGCGCTGCTCGCCGATCCGCGCGGCTTCGAGCGGGTGGACAGCGCGCACCTCCTCCGCGGGATCGAGGACATCCTGCTGCGTCACGAGGACCAGCACCTGCTGAACCAGCTGGCCGCCTTCTGCGTGCTCGCGCCCGACCGCCGCGCCGGCGCGGCGGACACCGCCGCCATCGCCGCGCGCCGCGCCGCGGTGCGCGAGGCGGGGCAGCACATCCTGCGCACGCAGATGAGCGAGATCCACCCGGTCGTCTGGGCCGAGACGGCGGGTCACACCGGAGACCGCATGTCGGCGATGGAGACGGGCGAGCGCCTCGCCCGGGCCGCGCTCGACGAGGCGGCGGGGCTGATGCAGGCGGGCTGACGCGCAGGATTGCGCCCGGCCGCGGCTTTGGCTACCTCGGGGCCGTCGCAGCTCCGGGAGCGTCTCATGCTCGATCTCGCCCACGAACCGCCCAAGCCCAAGGTCATCGCCGGCGCCCGCCACGACTGGGAGCTGGTCATCGGCATGGAGGTGCACGCGCAGGTCGCCTCGAAGGCCAAGCTCTTCTCCGGCGCCTCGACCGAGTTCGGCGCGGAGCCCAATTCCAACGTCGCCTTCGTCGACGCGGCGATGCCCGGCATGCTGCCGGTCGTGAACGAGTACTGCATCGCGCAGGCCGTGCGCACGGGGCTCGGCCTGAAGGCGGCGATCAATCTCCGCTCCGCCTTCGACCGCAAGAACTACTTCTACCCGGACCTGCCGCAGGGCTACCAGATCAGCCAGCTCTACCACCCCCTCGTCGGCGAGGGCGAGGTGCTGGTGGACATAGCCCCCGGCGTCGCGCGGCGCGTGCGGATCGAGCGTATCCACGTCGAGCAGGACGCCGGCAAGTCGATCCACGACATGGACCCGGCCATGTCCTTCGTGGACCTCAACCGCACGGGCGTCGCGCTGATGGAGATCGTCTCGCGCCCCGACATCCGCGGCCCCGAGGAGGCGGCGGCCTATCTCACCAAGCTGCGGCAGATCATGCGCTACCTCGGCACCTGCGAGGGCAACATGCAGTCGGGCAACCTGCGCGCGGACGTGAACGTCTCGGTCTGCCGTCCGGGTGCCTACGAGAAGTTCATGGAAACGGGCGATCCCTCGCACCTCGGCACGCGGTGCGAGATCAAGAACATGAACTCGATGCGCTTCATCCAGCAGGCCATCGACTACGAGGCGCGCCGCCAGATCGCCCTTCTCGAGGAGGGCGGCGAGGTAGTTCAGGAGACGCGCCTCTACGACCCCGACCGGGGCGAGACGCGCTCGATGCGCTCCAAGGAGGAGGCGCACGACTACCGCTATTTCCCCGACCCGGACCTCCTGCCGCTGGAACTCGAGCAGGCCTGGGTGGACGACATCGCGGCCGGCCTGCCGGAGTTGCCCGACGCCAAGAAGGCGCGCTTCGTGACCGACTACGGGCTCACCGAGTACGACGCGGGCGTGCTGACCGCCGAGGTCGCCGCGGCCGACTACTTCGAGCAGGTGGCGGAGGGCCGGGACGGCAAACAGGCCGCGAACTGGGTCATCAACGAGCTCTTCGGCCGGCTCAAGAAGGATGAGCGCGACATCACCGAAAGCCCGGTGAGCCCCGCGCAGCTCGGCGCCGTGATCGACCTGATCACGGGCGGCGACATCTCCGGCAAGATCGCCAAGGACCTTTTCGAGATCGTCTATACCGAGGGCGGCGACCCGGCCGAGATCGTGGAGGCGCGCGGCATGAAGCAGGTCACCGACACCGCTGCGATCGAGGCGGAGGTCGACAAGGTGATCGCCGCGAACCCCGCGCAGGTCGAGAAAGCCAAGGACAACCCCAAGCTCGCCGGCTGGTTCGTCGGACAGGTGATGAAGGCCACCGGCGGCAAGGCCAACCCGAAGGCGGTCAACGAGATCGTGGCGGCGAAGCTGGGGCTCTGAGGCCCGATGCGCCCGCTGCGTGACGAGATCCTCGTCCACAACGAGCGGGTGAAGCTCTTCTCGGGCTTTCTGAACGCGGTGGGACTGGGGCTCATCGCATTCGCCCTGATCCGCCCGCTGGTCGAGCAGGGCGCGGTGCTTGGCCGGATCACGCTTTGGTGGAGCGTCGCCGGACTGGCACTACACGCCGCGGCGCACCATATTCCGGGCATGCTGAGGAAGGAGCCCCGCGCATGACCCTGTTCGAATTCGCCGTTCCCCTCCTCGCGCTCGCAGTGGCGGGCGTCGGCATCGCGCTCCTGCGCGCCGAGGCGCGGCGCATCGACGCCCGCCGTCGTCCGCCGGCGGAGTGAGGCCGCGCCGCAAGCTGGCCTTCGCCCCCCGGCCCTGCTAGCGTCGCCTCCGCCAACGGCTGGAGGCCGCGATGTCCGCCTACGAATACAAGGTCGTGCCCGCGCCGGCGCGCGCGGAGAAAGTGAAGGGCGTCCGCGCGCCGGAGGCCCGCTTCGCGCGCTCGGTCGAAAACCTGATGAACGCGCAGGCGGCCGAAGGATGGGAGTACCTCCGCGCGGAGACCCTGCCTTCGGAGGAGCGCAAGGGCCTCGGCGGCCGGACGACGCAGTGGCGCACGGTGCTGATCTTCCGCCGCGCGGTGCGCGAGAGCCGCCGGGACGACGCGGGCGCTCCGCAGGCCGCCCCGGGCGCGGCGCCAGACCGCGCCGCGCCGGCCGAGGCGATGCCCCTGCCCGGCGTCCTGCGCGCCGGCTGCGAGGAGCCCGGCGCCCCTCCCGCGGGCCGGCGCCTCTGGTCCGTGCGGCGCGGCGATGCGGACGGGGACGGCTGACCGCTCAGGCGTCGATGTCGAGCGCGAGCGCGTGAATGCGCCCCACCAGATCGGCCCCGAGCGCGGCGTGCACCGCCCGGTGCCGGGCGAGGCGCGACTGCCCGGCGAAGGCCGGGGCGCGGATGGTCACGCGGAAGTGGCTCTCGCCGCCCTCCTGGTAGCCCGCGTGGCCGCGGTGGCGCTCGCTCTCGTCGACCACCTCGAGCTCTGTAGGCGCGAAGGCCGCCTCGAGCGCGTGACGTATCTCTTCTGTGCGTGACACTTTTGGTCCCCTGCCCCCTTCAAATTCACGCCCCGAAGTCTAAACTCCCGCCTCCGAGTCGAAAAGGTGAGACGATGCGCAAACCCGACCCTTTCGGATTCGACATCTCGGTGTCCTCCGCGAAGAAGAAGAAGCCGCGCGGGCGGAAGGCCATGTCCGGCGCGTCGGAGACCTCGACCCGCGTCTGCGACCACGAGGGCTGCGAGGAGCCGGGCCTCTACCGCGCGCCCAAGGCGCCCGACGTGCTCGACGACTTCTACTGGTTCTGCAAGACGCACGTGCGCGAGTACAACACGAAGTGGAACTTCTTCGAGGGCACGACCGAGGCCGAGCTCAACGCGCAGATGTCGAAGGACAAGGTCTGGGACCGCAAGACGCGTGACTTCCGCGATCCGGAGGCGCGCGCCTGGGCGCGGCTGGGCATCGAGGACCCGCACCAGGTGCTCGGCGACAACGCCACGCGCAACCCGGGCCGCGAGAGCGGGGCGACCACGGGACGGCGCCTGCCGCCGACCGAGCGCCGCGCGCTCGAGATCCTCGAGGGGCGCGACGACTGGTCGAAGGCGGAGATCCGCAAGAGCTACAAGGCGCTCATCAAGGTGCTGCACCCGGACATGAACGGCGGCGACCGCAGCCAGGAGGAGCAGCTGCAACTCGTGATGTGGGCCTGGGAACAGCTCAAGGACAGCCGGCACTTCAAGTGAGCGGGGAGCGGCGGGCGGAAAAACCTTGAAGGTTTTTCACGCCGCGCCGCCGGGGGCGCCCGTCGCGGCGGCGCGCCCTGCCCCCGGCCATGCCGGGCGCGCCATGGGATGCGCGCGATCCCGGCGGCGGCCGGGGCCGAAAAATCTTGCTCAAGATTTTTCGGCGCTCACGCCTCGCGGAAGACGAGCGAGACGCCGTTGATGCAGTGGCGCTTGCCCGTGGGCGGCGGGCCGTCGTCGAAGATGTGGCCCAGGTGGCTGCCGCAGCGGGCGCAATGCACCTCCGTACGCGGCACGATCAGCTTCCAGTCGCGCTTGGTGGCCACCGCGTCCTCCGCGACGGCCCTGTAGAAGCTCGGCCAGCCGGTGCCGCTGTCGAACTTGTGCTCGGAGGAGTAGAGCGGCTGGTCGCAGCCGCGGCAGTGGTAGGTGCCTTCGGTCTTCAGATCGTGCAACGGCGAGGAGAAGGCGGGCTCCGTCCCCTCCTGCCGCATGACCCGGTACTCCAGATCCGAGAGGCGGGCCTTCCATTCCTCCTTGGTGCGCGTCACCTCGAACGTCTCCTCTGCCTGAACCGCCGGCGCGACCCCGGCCCCGAGGCCGGCGAGCGCGCCGCCGAGAAAGCGTCTGCGCTGCATCGGTCGTCTCCTTTCCCCGTGCATGTGGGCGGCCCCGCCCCGCCGATCAATGCCGTCCGCCCCCGCGCCTGCCCGTGCGCCTGCCCACGCGCCCGCCGATGCGCCCGCCCGGCGATCCCGCTTGCACGCGCGAGCGCCCGGCGGCATGAGCGCGATGGACACGCGCCGCGATCCCGTTACGCTCGGATCCGAAAGGAGAGCCGCATGGCCGACGACGACCTGATCCGCTTCGGCTGGGAGGAATGGGTGGCGCTGCCCGATCTCGGCCTGCCCGCGCTCAAGGCGAAGGTGGACACCGGCGCGCGGACCTCCGCGCTCCACGCCTCGGACATCGAGACCTTCGGGCCGGCCTCCAAGCCGCGGGTGCGCTTCACGGTCCACCCGATCCCCGGGCGCGACGACGTGGTGATCCCCTGCTCGGCGGTGATCCTCGACCGGCGCACGGTGACCTCGTCCAACGGCGAGAGCGAAAGCCGCTACGTCATCGCCTCGACGCTCCGGGTCGCCGATCACAGCTGGCGCATCGAGCTCACCCTCACCAACCGCGCGACGATGCAGAGCCGCATGCTGCTCGGCCGCGAGGCGCTCAAGGATCACATCACGATCATCGCCACCGACCGCTTCTGCCAGCCCGAGCTCAGCTACGACGTCTACCACAGCCCGAAGATGCGCAGCGTCGCGCCCAACCGGGCGCTGCGCATCGCCGTGCTCTCGCGGGAGGACAACTATTCCACCCGGCGCCTGCGCGAAGAGGGCGAGGGGCGCGGCCACACGGTCGAGGTGATCGACACCACGCGCTGCTACATGGCGATCAACGCGCTCTCGCCGGAGGTGCACTACGACGGCAAGCGCCTGCCGCGCTACGACGCGGTAATCCCGCGCATCGGCGCCTCGGTCACGCCCTACGGCACCGCCGTCGTGCGCCAGTTCGAGACCATCGGCACCTTCTGCGTCAACGGCTCCGAGGGGATCGCCGCGAGCCGCGACAAGCTCTACGCCCATCAGCTCATGGCGCGCCACCGCATCGGCATGCCAAACACCGCCTTCGCCTCGAGCCCCAAGGACACCGACAGCCTGATCAAGCTCGTCGGCACCGCGCCACTGATCGTGAAGCTCCTCGAATCGACGCAAGGAAAGGGCGTCGTGATGGCCGAGACCAAGAAGGCCGCGCAGTCGGTGATCGACGCCTTCCGCGGGCTGAAGGCCAATTTCCTCGTGCAGGATTTCGTGAAGGAAGCGGCGGGGGAGGACATCCGCTGCCTCGTCGTCGGCAACAAGGTGGTCGCCTCGATGAAGCGCACCGGGGCGGACGGCGACTTCCGCTCCAACCTGCACCGCGGCGGCTCGGCGGTGCGCGTGCGCATCACCAAGACCGAGCGCGAGACGGCGCTGAAGGCGGCGCGCGCCTTCAACCTCAACCTCGCCGGCGTCGACCTGCTGCGCTCCGAGAGCGGGCCGAAGGTGCTCGAGGTGAACTCCTCGCCCGGGCTCGAGGGGATCGAGACCGTCAGCCGCAAGAACGTGGCCGGCCTTCTTTACGACGAGATCGAGCGCCGCGTGCGCCCGACGCCCGTGCGCAAGCGCCGCACCGCGACGTCCCCCTCCGCGCGATGACCCGCGACCACGGCGCGTGAGCGCCGGCCGGAGCGCGCCTCAGCGCCGCGGCCCCCGGCGCATCTCCGGCGCGGAGGGCGCGCGCACCCGCGGCCGGTCGCGCGCCGGGCCCTCGGAGAGATAGGGATGGCGCGGGCCCCAGACGCGGGCGACGTCCTCGGCCAGCCGCTCGGCCTCGATCCGGCTCATCTCCGCCTGCGCCTTCGCCACGTCGCCGCCCGAGCGCCGCAGCACCCGTCGCCAGATCCGGAGCGCCGAGCGCGGCGACCAGGGCATCGCCGCCTCGGCGAGCCACCGGCGCAGCGGCGCGGGCAGCGCGTCGTACTCGGCCAGCGAATTGTCCCCCGACCGGCCGAGCAGCGTGCTCGCCGCCGCATTCGCCCCGGGGCGGCGATGGGCCGGGCGCCGGAGGCGGCGCAACGTCCTCGAGAGCGTGCGGCTCACCCGTCGCATCGTCATCGCCCGCCGGTCGTCGTCCCCCGTCAAGCTATCGCCCCCGCCGCGACAGGCAACCGCCCCGGTCCCTTTACGCTCCCGCCCGCATTCCCTATATCTTCGGTCGGAAAGACCGGGAGAAGGTCCTCATGAACGACGCACCCCAACCGCTCGAGGGCACGCCGCTGATCAAGCCGTCCAGCACGGATCACCCCCTCTACGAGCCGATCGTCGAGTCGCTGCGCGGGGTCTACGACCCGGAGATCCCGGTGAACATCTTCGACCTCGGCCTGATCTACACGGTGGAGATCGACGCCGAGGGCGCCGTCAGTGTCATCATGACCCTCACCGCCCCGGGCTGCCCCGTCGCGGGCGAGATGCCCGGCTGGGTCGCCGACGCGATCGAGCCGCTGCCGGGCGTCAAGCAGGTGGACGTCGACCTCGTCTTCGACCCGCCCTGGGGCATGGACATGATGAGCGACGAGGCGCGGCTCGAACTCGGCTTCATGTGAGCGCGCGCCGCGGCGCCCATTGAGCCAAAGGGCACCGAAGCTTATCTTCGGTCCAAAGGCAAAGGAGGCCAGATGTTCGGCATCCCCGGCAAGCAGGCCGTCACCCTCACCCCGGCGGCGGTCGCCCAGATCACCAAGCTCATGGAGCGCGACGGGCGCCACGGCCTGCGCATCGGCGTCAAGAAGGGCGGCTGCGCAGGCATGGAATACACCATGGACTACGTGGACACGCCCGACGCCAACGACGAGGTGGTCGAACAGGACGGCGCCCGCGTGCTCGTCGCGCCGATGGCGCAGATGTTCCTCTTCGGCACGGAAATCGACTATCAGACGTCGCTCCTCGAGTCCGGCTTCCACTTCCGGAACCCCAACGTCGCCGACGCCTGCGGTTGCGGCGAGTCGATCAAGTTCAAGGACGTCGAGGAGCTGAAGGCCGAACAGGAGCAGGCCCGCGGCTGACCCCGCGCCACGCAGTCAGTCGTCGAACGGCCGACGATGGCGCAATGGGGGGGGCGCTGCCCCCCGTCGCGCCAGTCGGCGCGACTCCCCCCGGAGTATTTCAGCCAAGATGATGGGCCGGCACGACCCTGAGGCACCATCATCTTGGCACAAATACTCCGGGGGTTCGGGGGCAGCGCCCCCGAGGATCGCACGAAGTGCCAGAGGGCTCGCGCGCGCCAGCGCGCTCATTTCACGTCGCGCCGGACCGGGCGCGGCGCGTCAGCGCATCCAGAACCCCGCCCGCTTGATGCGGTTGCGCAGCGCCTGTTCGCGGCGGGGCAGGTCGTCGCGGTCGAACATGGCGCGCACCCGCCGACCCTGTCCGTGGTAGATCATCTTGCGGAAGGGCGCGTGGAGCTTGAGCACCTTCTTCACTCGGTTCGGCGCGGCCACCTCTTCCAGCGCCACGACGACGCGGTCGGGCTCGCGCGCGTAGAGGAGCGGCAGCAGCCGGTAGTGGCAGCTCGTCCGCCCGTCGATCCAGCCGGGCTCGAGCGCGTCGCGCCCGCCGCCGAGGCCGTGGATGACGAGCGGCAGCGCGACCTGGTCGAGCCACGGGTCGAGGCTTTGCAGCACGAGCTCGGGCGGCGGGTCGTCGCGGATGGCGAGCGCCGTCTCGAGGAAGCGCCGCCCGAAGGTCTGCGGGCAGCGGTAGTGGAAGAACCCCGCGTTGAAATAGAGATAGCGCCGCCAGTGCTCGTCGGGCTGCGCGGGATCGAGCGAGCTTTCGAAGTCGAGCCCGAAGCGGTCGTAGAGCGATTTCCAGATCGCGGTGTAGCCCGGCCCGTAGAGTTCGATCTTCGGCCAGGTCCCCTCCACGCGCCGCGATGCGGCGGGGCGGTCGAAATCGAAGGGCACGCGGGTCACCTCGTCGAGGATCAGCGTATCGCTGTCGAAGAAGACGAAGGGGCGCCCGGCGGGCAGCGCGGTGAGCGCCTCGATCTTGTTCCCGTAAGGGTAGGCATGGCCGAAGTGGCGGCTCTCGAAGGGGAGGATCTCCGCCCCGAGCTCGTCGAGGAGGGCGCGCGTCGCCGCGCAGCCGATTCGCGGGTCGCGCGGCCAGAGCGGGCCGGGCTGCGGCTCGGCCACGTAGAGCCGCCCCGCGAAGCCGGGGCTGCAGCGGCGCAGCGAGGCGGCGAAGAGCGCGGCCTCGTAGCCGATCCGCCCCGCCTGCCCGACGACGACGATGTCGAACGTGTCGCTGCCGGCGCCCTGGTGGGTCATGTCGCGCGCGCCCTCCCCGTGCGCGACTTCGTCTCCGCCCGAGGCCCCGCAACGCACTACGGGGCGTCGCCGGGGGCGCCGCCCCATGGTGCGGCGACCACTCGGCCGGAGCGTCGCGCCCCGGCCAGGCGGGCTTCCGGCGGGGATATTTTCACCAAGAAGAAGGTCCGCCCGCCGCCACCGGCCCCAGGCCCGCGTGGCGGTTGACGTCCTTGTAGAGCAGGTAGCGGAAGGGCCCGGGGCCGCCCGCGTAGCAGGCCTGCGGGCAGAAGGCGCGCAGCCACATGTAGTCGCCCGCCTCCACCTCCACCCAGTCGCGGTTGAGCCGGTAGACGCCTTTCCCTTCGAGGACGTAGAGCCCGTGCTCCATGACGTGCGTCTCGAGGAAGGGGATCGCGGCGCCGGGCTGGAGCGTCACGATGGTGACGTGCATGTCGTGCGCGAGGTCGTCCGGGTCCATCAAGCGGGTGGTGGCCCAGCGCCCCTCGGTGCCCGGCATCGGCTCGGGCGCGATGCGCGTCTCGTCGGCGACGAAGGGCGCGGGCGGCGCGAGGCCTTCCACCGGCACCCAGGCCTTGCGGATCCAGTGGAAGCGCGCCGGCGTCTCGCCGCGCGCGTGCAGGCGCCAGTCGGCGCCCGGCGGCAGGTAGGCGAAATGGCCGGGGCCGAGGTCCTGCGCCGCGCCGTCGAGTGTGAGCCGGACCGCGCCTTCGGTGACGAAGAGCCCGGCCTCGGCGCGCGGGTCGCTTTCCGGGCGGTCGGAGCCCCCGCCCGGCGCCACCTCCATCACGTAGTGCGAGAAGGTCTCGGCGAAGCCGGTCATCGGCCGGGCGAGCACCCAGAGGCGGGTGCCCTCCCAGTGCGGCAGGCGGCTCGTCACGATGTCGCGCTGGACGTCGCGCGGGATCACCGCGTAGGCCTCGGTGAAGACGGCCCGGCCCGTGAGCAGGTCGGATTGCGGCGGATGGCCGCCCGCGGGAGCGGCGTAAGGTGGTGTCATGGCTGTCCCTCCGCGCGGAGTGTCGCGCCCGCGGGCCGGCGCCGCAAGAGGGGCGCGCCGCCTCTTGTCAGCCGGCGCCGCGCTGCGTAAAGCGCGTGCGGGGGGCGGTTAGCTCAGCTGGTAGAGCGCTTCGTTTACACCGAAGATGTCGGGGGTTCGACTCCCTCACCGCCCACCACGGTTTCGAGGGTTCGGTACGGTCGTGCGACGCGCCCCCTGCGTGGCGCGCCGGACCCGGGCTCAGGCGCGCGGGTCGTGGCGTGTGACGGTCTTGCGGCCGGTGATCATCGGGCGGACGAGGTCCTCGCGCTTCCACAGGCGGTAGAAGACGATCGCGGCGACGTGCAGCGCCACGAGGGCGAGCACCACCTTCGCCAGCGCCGAATGCCACGCGAGCGCCGTGCGCGCGGCGTCGGTCGAGACGTGCTGCGCGAGGGGACCCACGTTGATGTAATCCTCCGGATCGACGAAGAGGCCCGTGATCGCCTGCGCCCCCACGGCGACGAGGAGCGCCACCACGAAGACCCCGCCGAGCGGGTTGTGTCCGCGCCAGCCGCTCGGGCGGCGGCGGAAGAGGCCGCGGGCGTAGGCGGCGATCGCGCTTGGTCGGTAGAGGAAGCTCGCGAAGCGCGCCGGCGCGGGGCCGATCAGCCCCCAGACCACGCGGAACGCCAGGAGGCCGAGCACCGCGTAGCCGGCCCAGAAATGCAGCGTCATGTCGAGCGGCCCGAAGCGGCCCAGAAGCCAGGCCGCCGCGACGCCCGCGGCCAGCGCCCAGTGAAAGACCCGCAGCAGCGGGTCCCAGAGGCGGATCGTCTCGGTCTCGCGCGACGGATCGGCGCCGGCGGTCCCCCCGCCGGCGCCCGCGCGCGCGTCATCGGGCGCGCCCATGCCTCAGAAGTCCTTGGCGCGGTAGTCGTCGTGGCAGCTCTTGCAGGTGCCGCCCACCTTCTGCACCGCGGCGCCCAGCGCCGCGCGCCCCTCGCCGGCGGCCGCCTGAAGCTCCTCGACGGCGGCGACGAAGGCCTTGCCGTCCTCCTGCACGCCGGCCATGTCCTCCCAAATCGCGGGGAGCGCGCGGGTCTCGCCCGGCAGGTCCGCGGTCGAGGTGCCCGGCACGTAGAGGCCCGCGCGGTCGTAGGTCGTCAGGATCTGCATGTTGCGCGCGCGCGTCTCGGCCACGGCGGCGTCGTATTCGACCTCGCCCTTGGCCATCGCGGCGAGCGCGGCCATGTCGGAGCCCAGCAGCTTGTAATACCCGCGACGCGCCTCGGCGATATCCTCGAGCCCGTCGGCAGCGGCGAGGCCGGGCAGCGCGGCGAAAAGGCAGGCGGCGAAGGTCGTCGTCTTCATCGAAATCTCCATGGTTGCGGATCGGGTTATGAAGCGTCGGGCCGGCCCGCGCGGGCCGGTGGTCCCGGGTGACACTCGACCGAACGGATGCAATATCCGGAATGAAAGCGGAATGAGACGTTCTGCCGCGCGGGATTTTCAATGAAAATCATACCCTTGTCGCATATAATTCATTCAGGCCGAAGGATTGGAAAGCCCCGGCGCGGCGGCTGGAAATGGTCCCGCGCAGATCGGGAAATTACGTTTCGAAATGCGGCGGCGCGGCGGCACGCCGCGATGCCGTGGCGCCCGCCGGGGCCGCCTGTCCGCCCTGCCCGGCCGCGCGCGCGACCGCGTTCTGCGGCGCCCCCTGCGCAGCGGGCCGCCGGACCACCCGCGGCGCGTCCCGCGCACCGGCCGTCCTTTTCTCCGCGCCCGCACGCGCCGCGATTGAGAGCGGCCCCGAAAGGCCCTACACCGTCGCAAACACGATGACGCAAGGGAGAGCGAGATGTCCGACGGACCCGCCTATGGTTTCGACACGCTTCAGATCCACGCCGGGAGCCGCCCGGACCCGGCCACCGGCGCGCGGCAGACGCCGATCCATCAGACGACGGCCTACGTCTTCCGCGACGCGGATCACGCGGCGGCGCTCTTCAACCTGCAGGAAGTGGGCTACATCTACTCGCGCCTGACCAACCCGACGGTCGCGGTCCTGCAGGAGCGGATGGCGACGCTCGAGGGCGGCGCGGGCGCGGTCTGCTGCTCGTCGGGGCACGCGGCGCAGATCATGGCGCTCTTCCCGCTGATGGGGCCGGGGCTGAACGTCGTGGTCTCGACGCGTCTCTACGGGGGCTCGGTCACGCAGTTCAGCCAGACGATCAAGCGCTTCGGCTGGTCGGCGACATTCGTGGACTTCGACGATTTCGACGCGGTGCGCGCCGCCATCGACGAGAACACGCGCGCCGTCTTCTGCGAGGCGATCGCCAACCCCGGCGGCTACATCACCGATCTCGACGCGATCGCCGCGATCGCGGACGAGGCGGGGCTGCCGCTCATCGTCGACAACACCTCGGCCACGCCCTACCTCTGCCGCCCGATCGAGCACGGCGCGACGCTGGTCGTCCATTCGATGACCAAGTTCCTGACCGGCAACGGCACGGTGACGGGCGGCGTCGTGGTGGATTCGGGCAGGTTCGACTGGTCGGCGAGCGACAAGTTCCCCTCATTGAGCGCGCCCGAGCCCGCCTATCACGGGCTCAAGTTCCACGAGACCTTCGGGCCGCTCGCCTTCACCTTCCACGGCATCGCGGTGGGGCTGCGCGACCTCGGCATGACGCTGAACCCGCAGGCGGCGCATTACACGCTCATGGGGATCGAGACGCTGTCGCTCCGGATGCAGCGGCATTGCGAGAACGCCGAGAAGGTCGCCGGCTGGCTGGAGACGCACCCGGCGGTCAAGGCGGTGACCTACGCGGGGCTGCCCTCCTCGCCCTATCACGACCGCGTCGCGCGCATCTGCCCCAAGGGCGCGGGCGGGCTCTTCACCGTGGCGCTCGAGGGCGGTTACGACGCCTGCGTGAAGCTCGTGGACAGCCTCCAGCTCTTCAGCCACGTCGCCAACCTCGGGGACACGCGCTCGCTGATCATCCACTCGGCCTCGACCACCCACCGCCAGCTCACCGAGGAGCAGCAGGTGGCCGCGGGGGCAAGCCCGGACGTGGTGCGCATCTCCATCGGGATCGAGGACGCCGACGACCTGATCGCCGATCTCGCGCAGGGGCTCGAGGCCGCGACCGCCGCCGCGGCCTGAGCCGGCGCGCCGCGGGTCCGCCCCCCGCGGCGCGCTCACTCGGCGGCGCCGATGGCGACCTCCATCGCCACCTCGACCGTGATCTCGATCTCGCCCGGCGCGACCGGCACGCCGCCGCCCGACCGGGCCGCCTCCCTCATCATCGGCCGGGGCGCGCCGCCGCCGCGCTCCGCGATGCTCCGCACCGGGCCGAGCGTCACGCCCGCCGCCGCGGCGAGCGTCTCCGCGCGCGCCATGGCGTCGGCGACCGCGGCGCGGCGCGCCTCCTCCATCAGCGGCGCCGGGTCGGCCACGGTGAAGCGCAGCCCGTCGAGGCGGTTCGCCCCCTCGCCCACCACGGCGTCGAGCGCGCCGCCCAGCGCGGCGAGATCGCGCAGCCGCACGGTGACCGCGTTCGACGCGGTGAAGCCCGTGATGCGCCGGCCCTCGTCCTGCGGCCCCGACGCCCGGACCGGCGCAAGGCGCAGCTCGCTCGTCTGCATGTCGCGCTGCGCGATGCCGCGCGCCCGGAGCCGGGCCAGCACGGCCGCGGCCGCGTCGTTCGCCGCCTGCATCGCGGCCTGCGCGGTCGCAGCCTCCTCCACCACGCCGAGGCGGATCACCGCCATGTCGGGCGGGGCCGTCACCTCGCCGCGGCCGGTCACCGAGATGAGGCGCTCCGCGGCCTGCACCGGGGCCGTGGCGAGCGCGAGAAGGAGGAGCGTGGACGCGGCGAGGCGGATAGGCATGACGGACCCCCGAAGATGTTGCGATGGCCGCAGTCTCGGCGCGCGCGCCGCCCGCGGCAAGAGCGCGTCGCCGCGGCGAGGCGGCCGCCGGCGCCCCGCAGCCGACCCGAGACGCCCGCGGGGCTACACCTTGGTAACCGAAAGATGGTAAAGACGGGGCGATGAAACCGGATTTCGCCCTTTCGCTCACCTTCGACGGGATCGCTCTGCTGCTGCGCGGCCCGGATGGATGGCTGCGCGTCGGCGAAGTCCCGCTCGAGGCGGCGGATCTCGCGGGGGCGCTCGCCGACCTGCGCCAGCGGGCGCGCGCGCTGCGCCCGGACGGCCTCCTGACGAAGCTCATAATTCCCGACGCCCAGATCCGCTATCAGGCGATCGAGACCGGCGCGGTCGACGATCGCCTCCGCGCGCGGCTGGTGCGCGATGCGCTCGACGGCGCGACGCCTTATGCTGTCGAGGAGCTCGTCTTCGACTGGCAGGCGGAGGGCGCGCGCACGCATGTGGCCGCCGTGGCGCGCGAGACGCTCGAGGAGGCGGAGGCCTTCGCGCTCGAACACCGCTTCAACCCGGTCGCTTTCGTGGCGGCCCCGCAGGGCGGCGGCTTCGCGCGGGAGGTCTCCTTCGGCGAGACGGCCTCGGCCGGGGATTTTCTGGCACGCGGCGCCCGGGTGGAGCGCGACGCGGCCCCGGTGCGGGTGACCGGCGACGCCCCCCTGCCCGCGCCGGAAGCCGCCGGGGCGGAGGGTAACCCCTCGAGCGCCTCCACCTCGGCCGGCGCGACACACGATCCCGCGTCCGGGATGCGCCCGCCGCCAGCGGACGCGCCGGCCACCGGGCCGGACGGGACCGACGCTGCGTCGCCGGACGCCCATCCGGACGCGTCCCCCGCCCCGGCGCCCGAGGGCGGACCCCGGCAAGGCAGCGCGACGGACGCGCCGCCCCGCCCGCCCGGAACCGCGGCTGAGGGCGCCGCCGCTCCGCCAGACGGAGAGGCGGTGCCCGGTCCGGACGAGCCCCCTGCCGCCACCCGCGGCGCCCCGCGCCGGGACACGGAGCCCCCGCGCGCGACCGCACCGCGGCTGTCCGCGACGCCGCCGTCCAGGGGGGACGCCGCGGACCGCGGGCAACGGACGGCCACGGACCGGCCGGCCATTGCGCCCCGCGGCGGGACGCACAGCCCTGAGGACACGCCCGCCGCCCCCGACCCGGACGCACCGGCAGGACCTGAGGAGCCACGCCCAGGGCCGCAAACGCCCGTTCCGGAATTCCGCAGCACGCGACGGGCGGGCGGGGAGGATGGGCCGCCCCCCGCCGTCTCGCTCCGCCGGGCACCGGAGGCGCGCGCGCACGGGGCGCAGCCGCCGCGCAGCGAGGCCACGCCGGGGCAGCGGCCGCCGCCGGGCACCCCCACGCCCGAGGCGACCGCGCGCCGGGACCGCATCCTGCGCCACATCGCGGCCGCGCAGGCCGGGGCGCCCGATGCGGGGACCGGCGACGCGGGGACCGGGCCGGACGCGGACCTGCCTCCGCAGGCCGCTCCGCCGCGCGCAGCCGCCCCGGCGGGGCCGGAGGGGGACGAGGCGTTGCACCTCACCCGTTTCGGCGAACGCGCGGCGCGGCGCGGCCCGGACCGGCGCCCGCGCCGGCGTGGCGCGCGGATCGCTGCGGTGGCTCTGGTCGGCGTGATCGGCCTCGGCGCGTCGGCCGCCCTCCTCGCGCCGGACGCCCTGTCCCGCCTGATCCCCGGCGCGCCGCCCGCGCCCGTCGCGACGGTGGCGCCCCCGCCTGCCCCCTCCGTCGCGGAGACGGCGCGCGACGGCCCCGCCGGGACGACGGATGCGCAGCGGCCCACGCCTTCCGACGCGCGGCCGACCGACACGGCGCCGGCGGCGCGGCCGGACCGCCCGGCCGAGCCCCCGGCACCGGCCCCGCGCCCGCTCGACACGGACGAAGCCGCCGCGCGCTACGCCGCGACCGGCCTCTGGCAGAAAGCGCCGGAGCGTCCCGGGGCGCCCGCGGCCGGCAGCCTCGCCGGGCTCGCCGTCGCGGGGATCGACGCCGCCGTGCCCGCGCCCAAGGCGGGCGTGCTCCGCCCGCCGGAGCGCGCGACCGACGCGCCCCCCGAAAGCCCGGCCGTGCCGCCGCCACCGGGGACGGTCTTCGACCTCGACGCGCGCGGCCTCGTGGTCGCGACGCCGGAGGGCGCGCTGACGCCGCAGGGCGTGCGCGTGATCGCCGGCCGCCCGCCGGTCGCGCCCCCCGAGCGTGCCACGCCCGAGGAACGCCGCGCGGCCGAGGCGGCGCGCGCGGCCGCGGCCCGGCGCGCGGCCCTCGAAGGCCTGCGCCCGCTCGCCCGTCCCGCGGGGCTCGGTCCGGATGACGAGGAGGCCGAGGCCCCCGCTGAGGCGGACCCGCTCGCCGCGCTCGATCCCCCGCTCCGACCCGGGGACATCACCCCCGAGGCGCCGGACGCGACGGCCGAGGCGCCCGACGGGGACGACGGGGCCGGTCGCGAAACGGTCGACGGGGACGCCGGGACCCGGCAGGCTGTGCGCGCCTCGCCCGAGCCGGCGGTGCGCCCCGGCTCCCTCGCCGAGGTCGTGGCCGCCGCGCCCGCCCTGCCCGCGCCGGCGACTGCGCAGAGCGTCGCGCCGGATATCCCCTCGAACGCCTCCGTCGCCCGCGCGGCGACCGAGGCCGACGCGATCGACCTGCGCCGCGTGAACCTGATCGGCGTCTACGGCGAGCCCGCGAACCGCCGCGCGCTGGTGCGGCTCTCCGACGGGCGGTACGAGAAGGTCCAGGTCGGCGACCGCCTCGACGGCGGCCGGATCAGCGCGATCGGCGAGGATCAGCTGCGCTACGTCAAGGACGGGCGGAACCTCGTGCTGCGGATGCCGCAGGGCTGAGGAGCCGCGCCGCGGGCGCTCCGTCTCGCTCGGGCGGCGGCACGCTTCGCCCCTTTTTCAGCGCCGAAAGATCGGATCCGCGGCATCGGCATGCCGCGTGGGCGACCGCGGATGAGATGCACACAGCGCCGCGCTCGGGCCTGCGGAGGAGTCGGCCGGGGCGCTCGCGCGCCCGTCGCCCTCCGTGCCGCTCTTCCGCCCTTGCGGGCGTCCTCGCGACCGACAGCAAATCGCGTGGCCTGCGGACATGAGCCGCGCACGGACCTTCCCCGAGCCGGCGGAGGCGGCGCGGCGCGACGACGGCCCGCGCGGGCCGGAGGAGCGGGCCCTCAGACGCCGTAGATCTGCGCGATGCGGTCGGCGGCGGACTCGGGCGAGAGCTCCTCGCTCTCGCCGGTGCGCCGGGAGGTGAGCTCGACCTTGCCCGCCTTGAGCCCGCGCGGCCCGACGGTGATGCGCCACGGCAGGCCGATCAGGTCCATCGTGGCGAACTTCGCGCCCGCGCGCTCCTCGGTGTCGTCGTAGAGCGGCTCGAGCCCCTTCGCGGCGAGCGCGGCGTAGAGCCCCTCGCAGGCGGCGTCGGTCGCGGCGTCACCCTGGCGCAGGTTGACGATGCCGCAGTGGAAGGGCGTCACCCCCTCGGGCCAGGTGATGCCGGCCTCGTCGTGAAAGGCCTCGATCAGCGCGCCGACGAGGCGCGAGACGCCGATGCCATGGCTGCCCATGTGCACGGGCACGCGGTGGCCTTCGGGGTCGGTCACGCTCGCGCCCATGGGGTCGGAATACTTGGTGCCGAAGTAGAAGATCTGCCCGACCTCGATGCCGCGGCCGCGGCGGCGGCGGTCCTCGGGCACCTCGGCCTCGAAGACCGCGTCCTCGTGGGTGTCGTCGGTGCGCGCGTAGAGCGCGGTGAACTCGTCCACCACCGCCTGACAGGCGGCGCGGTCGTCGTAGGCGATGTCGCGCGCGCCCATGCGGATGTCGGTGACGGCGGCGTCGTAGAAGACCTCCGACTCGCCCGTGTCGGCGAGCACGAGGAACTCGTGCGTGGTGTCGCCGCCGATCGGGCCCGACTCGGCCTGCATCGGGATCGCCTGCAGCCCCATGCGCTCGAAGGTGCGCAGGTAGCTCACGAAGTGGCGGTTGTAGGCGTGCAGCGCCCCCTCCCGGTCGAGGTCGAAGCTGTAGCCGTCCTTCATGTAGAACTCGCGGCCGCGCATCACGCCGAAGCGCGGGCGGATCTCGTCGCGGAACTTCCACTGGATGTGGTAGAGCGTCAGCGGCAGCTCGCGGTAGCTCGAGACGTGGCCGCGGAAGATGTCGGTGATCAGCTCCTCGTTGGTGGGCCCGAAGAGGAGATCGCGCTCGTGCCGGTCGCGGATGCGCAGCATCTCCGGCCCGTAGGCGTCGTAGCGCCCGCTCTCGCGCCAGAGGTCGGCCGACTGCAGCGTGGGCATCAGCATCGCGATGTGGCCGGCGCGCGCCTGTTCCTCGTGCACGATGCGCTCGATGTTGCGCAGCACCTTGTAGCCCAGCGGCAGCCACGAGTAGATGCCGGCGCTCGCCTGCTTGATCATGCCGGCGCGCAGCATCAGCCGGTGGCTCGCGATCTGCGCCTCGGCGGGGGTCTCCTTGAGGACGGGCAGGAAGTAGCGCGACAGTCGCATGGGGCGGCCTCTCTGGATCTGCACTGCGCGCGCGGTGTAGGCGAGCCTCCCCTGCGAGGCAAGCCGCGCCGACGCCCGCCCTTGAACGGGCCGGGGAAAGCGGCGAGAGAGGACGCGAGGCCGAGCGGGAGGGACGCACCGATGGCGCTGCCGGCGCGCGAACAGGTCACCTACTGGGGCATCGCCGCGGCGGTGTTCCTCGTCGTGCTCTGGTATCTCGGCGACGTGATGCTGCCCTTCGTGCTCGGCGCGGCGATCGCCTATTTCCTCGACCCCGTCGCCGACCGGCTGGAGCGCCTCGGGCTGTCGCGCGCGCTCGCGACGGCGCTGATCGCGGTGGCGGCGGTGGTGCTCTTCGTGGTGCTCGCGCTGCTGGTGATCCCGAGCCTGATCCGGCAGGCGACCGAACTGATCGAGATCGCGCCGGTGCTCGTCGCGCAGCTGCGCGACTTTCTGGTGAGCCGCTTTCCCGACATCGTCGTGCCCGACAGCCAGCTCCGGCAGACCTTCGACCAGGTGGGCCAGACGGTGCAGTCCCGCGGCGCGGAGCTTCTGAACACGGTCCTCGCCTCGGTGGGCTCGATCCTGAACGTCGTGCTCCTGTTCGTGATCGTGCCGGTGGTGGCGGTCTACATGCTGCTCGACTGGGACCGCATGGTGGCCCGGATCGACACGCTGCTGCCGCGCGATCACGCGCCGGTGATCCGCCGCCTCGCGGCCGAGATCGACGCCTCGATGTCGGGGTTCCTGCGGGGGATGGGCACGGTCTGCGTGATCCTCGGCACCTATTACGCGGTGGCGCTGATGCTCGTCGGGCTGAACTTCGGCCTCGTCGTGGGTTTCGTGGCGGGCGTGCTGACCTTCATTCCCTACGTGGGCGCCATCGTCGGCGGGGCGCTCGCGATCGGGCTCGCGCTCTTCCAGTTCTGGGGCGAGTGGCACTGGATCGTGGCGGTCGCCGTGATCTTTCAGGCCGGGCAGTTCGTGGAGGGCAACGTGCTGACGCCGCGCCTCGTGGGCACCTCGGTCGGGCTCCATCCGGTCTGGCTGCTGCTCGCGCTCTCGGTCTTCGGCTCGCTCTTCGGCTTCGTCGGGCTTCTGCTGGCGGTACCGGTGGCCGCGGCGCTCGGCGTGCTCGCGCGGTTCGGCATCGAGCAATACCGCATGAGCCGGCTCTATCGCGGGCGCGAGGCCCTGCAGGACGGCGAGGAGGAATGACCGTGCGCCAGCTCGCCTTCGAGCTTCCCGTGCGCCCGGCGCTCGGGCGGGAGGACTTCTTCGTGTCCGAGGCGAACGCCGCCGCGCTCGCCGCGCTCGACGCATGGGGTCACTGGCCCGGCGGCAAGATGGTGCTCACCGGACCGGAGGGCGCGGGCAAGACGCATCTCGCCCACGTCTGGGCCGGGCTCGCCGGCGCGGCGATCGTGCGGGCGGCGGATCTCGCCGGCGCCGACGTCGCCGCGCTCGCCCGCGCGCCGGTGGCGGTGGAGGACGCCGACCGCATCGCCGGCGACCGGGCGGCAGAGGCAGCGCTCTTTCACCTGCACAACCTCGCGCTCGCCGAGGGGCGCGCGCTCCTCGTCACCGCGCGCGACGCGCCGGGGCGCTGGGGCCTCGCCCTGCCCGATCTGGAAAGCCGGCTGCAGGCGGCCGGGCACGCGCGGCTCCTGCCGCCGGACGACGCGCTTTTGACGGCGCTTCTGGCGAAGCTCTTCGCCGACCGCCAGCTCACGCCGAGCCCGGCGACGCTGACCTACGTCATGCGGCGCATCGACCGCTCCTTCGCCGCCGCGGCGGCGGCGGTGGCGCGGCTCGATCAGGCGGCGCTCGCCGCGCAGCGCCCGCTGACCCGCGCGCTTGCGGCGCAGGTGCTCGATGCGGGATAGTGCGCCGGGCGTCATGCGCGCGTCACCTCCACCCGTCACGAGGGCCACATGAGCACCGCCAACTTCCTCGCCTCGCCCACCCCCGCGCCCGACGCGCTGCCCGAAAGCGCGACCGCCGGGCCGAAGCGCTTCTTCAACCGCGAGCTCAGCTGGCTGGGCTTCAACTGGCGCGTGCTGGAGGAAGCCGAGAACGCGGGCGTGCCGCTGCTGGAGCGGCTGCGGTTCCTCTCGATCTCGGCGACCAACCTCGACGAGTTCTACACGGTGCGCGTCGCGGGCCTGCGCGAGCTCGCCAAGGCGGGTATCACGACGCCGGCCGCCGACGGGCTGACGCCGGCCGAGCAGCTGCGCCTGATCGACGAGGACGCGCGGCGCCTGATGGAGCGCCAGCAGGCGGTCTTCGACACACTGCGCGGCGAGATGGAGGACGAGGGCATCACCGTCCTGGAGCGCGGCGATCTGGGCGCCGACGACCGCGACCACCTGCAGACGGTCTTTCTCGACAAGGTGTTCCCGGTGCTCTCGCCGCTCGCCATCGACCCGGCGCATCCCTTCCCCTTCATCCCGAACGCGGGCTTCAGCCTCGCGCTGCAACTGGAGCGCAAGCGCGACGGCTGGCCGCTGCAGGCGCTCCTGCCGATCCCGCACCAGATCGACCGTTTCGTGGCGCTGCCCGCGCCCGAGGGGCGGCACCGCTTCCTGCCGCTCGAGGAGCTGCTGCTGCTGCATCTCGACAGCCTCTTTCCCGGCTACCGCGAGATCGGGCACTGCACCTTCCGCGTGCTGCGCGACAGCGATCTGGAAGTCGAGGAAGAGGCCGAGGACCTCGTGCGGGAATTCGAGGTCGCGCTGAAGCGCCGCCGCCGGGGCGAGGTGGTGCGCATGAAGATCTCCGCCGGCGCGCCCGACGCGCTCAAGGAGGTGATCATGCGCGAGCTCGAGGTGATCCCCGAGGAGGTGATCGAGATTCCGGGCGTCATCGGCCTCGCCGATCTGAAGGAACTCGTGCTCGACGCGCGGCCCGATCTGCTCTGGCCCTCCTTCACGCCCCGGGTGCCCGAGCGGGTACAGGATCACGACGGCGACATGTTCGCCGCGATCCGGCAGAAGGACATGCTGCTGCACCACCCCTACGAGACCTTCGACATGGTGGTGCGCTTCCTGCATCAGGCGGCGAACGACCCGGACGTGGTGGCGATCAAGCAGACGCTCTACCGCACCTCGCGCGACAGCCCCATCGTCGCCGCGCTCTGCGAGGCGGCCGAAGAGGGCAAGTCGGTCACCGCGCTCGTGGAGCTCAAGGCGCGCTTCGACGAGGCCGCCAACATCCGCCAAAGCCGAATGCTGGAGCGCGCGGGCGCGCATGTCGTCTACGGCTTCATCGACTGGAAGACGCACGCGAAGATCAGCACCGTGGTGCGCCGCGAGGGCGACAGGCTGGTGACCTACACGCACTACGGAACGGGCAACTATCACCCGATCACCGCCAAGATCTACACCGACCTCAGCTTCTTCACCTGCGACGCGGCGCTCGGGCGGGACGCGACCAAGGTCTTCAACTACCTCTCGGGCTACGCGCTGCCCGAGGATCTCGAGAACCTCGCCATCTCGCCGCACACGCTGAAGCCGAGCATGCTGGAGATGATCGCGCGCGAGGCCGAGTTCGCCCGCGCCGGCAAGCCCGCGCGGATCTGGCTCAAGATGAACTCGCTGATCGAACCCGACATGATCGACGCGCTCTACGAGGCGAGCCAGGCGGGCGTGAAGATCGACTGCGTGATCCGCGGCATCTGCGGCCTGCGCCCCGGCATCGCCGGGATGAGCGAGAACATCCGCGTCAAGTCGATCATCGGCCGCTTCCTCGAGCACTCGCGCATCGTCTGCTTCGGCAACGGCCACGGCCTGCCGTCGCGGGAGGCGCGCGTCTACATCTCCTCGGCGGACTGGATGGGGCGCAACCTGAACCGGCGGATCGAGACGCTGGTGGAGATCGCGAACCCGACCGTGAAGGCGCAGATCGTCGATCAGATCATGGCGGCCAACCTCGCCGATACAGCGCAGAGCTGGGTGATGGCGCCGGACGGCAGCTTCCACCGCGCGCCGCTCGAGGCGGGCGAGACGGGCTTCAGCTGTCACCGCTTCTTCATGGAGAACCCCTCGCTCTCGGGGCGCGGCTCGGCGGGCGCGGGCGACGTGCCGCACCTCACCCACGCCGCCGATTGACCCCGGCGGCGCCCCGGCGCATGGTCGGGCGCGACGGGCACGACACGGTGGACGGCGTGGACGGTCAGGACAGGGGCGAAGCCGGACCCTTCGGGCAACCGCTTTTCCGCGACGCGCAGGCGCGGGCGCTGGCGCGCGTGGGCGTGGTGGACGTGGGCTCCAACTCGGTGCGGCTCGTGGTCTTCGACGGCGCCGCGCGCAGCCCGGCCTATTTCTACAACGAGAAGATCATGTGCGGCCTCGGCGCCGGCATGCGCGAGACCGGGCGGCTCAACCCCGAGGGCCGCGCGCGGGCGCTGCGCGCGCTCCGCCGCTTCGCCGCGCTCGCCGAGGGGATGGAGGCAACGCCGCTCACCGTGGCCGCCACGGCCGCGGTGCGCGACGCCGCCGACGGGCCGGAGTTCTGCGCCGAGGTCGCGCGCGAGACGGGGCTCGAGCTGCGCGTCATCGACGGGCGCGAGGAGGCGCGGCTCTCGGCGCAGGGGGTGCTGCTCGGCTGGCCGGGGGCCTACGGGCTCGTCAGCGACATCGGCGGCTCGTCCATGGAACTCGCCGAGATCGCGGACGGCCGCGTGGGCAAGCGCCTCTCGTCCGAGCTGGGGCCGCTCAAGCTCGCCGATCTGCCCGGCGGACGGAAGGGGCGGCAGGCGCATGTCCGCAAGGTGGTCGAGCGGCTCGCGAAGGAGCTCGGGCCGCAGCACAACCGCCTCTTTCTCGTGGGCGGCTCCTGGCGCGCGATCGCGCGGATCGACATGCACCGGCGCGCCTATCCGCTGCGCGTGCTGCACGAGTACCGCATGGACCGGAAATCCGTCGCCGAGACGGTCAGGTTCATCGAGACCTCCGACCCGGAGACGCTGCGCGCCGCCTGCGGCATCTCGTCCTCGCGCATGGCGCTGGTGCCGGTCGCGGCGGACGTGCTGCACCGGCTGGTCAAGACCTTCCGGCCGCGCGACATCGCGCTGTCGAGCTACGGCATCCGCGAGGGCCTTCTGTACGAGCGGATGCCGCAGCGCCTGCGCGACCGCGACCCGCTGATCGAGGCCTGCCTCTTCTCCGAGGCGAAGGACGCGCGCATCCCGGGCTCGGGGCGGCGGCTCTACGACTTCGTCGCGCCGCTCTTTCGCAACGTGCCGGACGCCCGCCGGCGCCTCGTCAAGGCCGCGTGCCTGCTGCACGACGTGAGCTGGCGCGCGCATCCCGACTACCGCGCCGAGACCTGCTTCGACAACGCCACGCGCGGCAACCTCGGCGGGCTGAAGCATTCCGAGCGCGTCTACCTCGGCCTCGCGCTGATGCACCGCTACCGCAACAAGCGCGCGGGCTCGCCCTTCGAACATCTCTTCGGCCTCCTGCCCGAGGCCGACCGCGCCGAGGCAGAGGTCCTCGGCAAGGCGATGCGCTTCGGCGCGATGCTCTGGATTTCCGACGACGACGACCGCCCGGTCGAGATGCGCTGGTTTCCCAAGAAGAAGGTGCTGGAGCTGCGCCTCTCGGAGGCGGCCGTGCCGCTTTACGGCGAGGTCGCCGAGGCGCGGTTCCGCGCGCTCTGCGCCGCGCTCGGCGCGGAGGGATGCGTGCGCGAGAGGTCCGCGCGGCGCTGACTGCGCCGCGGGAGGGGGGCTGTCTGCCCCCCTCTTGGCCTAACGGCCAATTCACCCCCCGAGGATATTTGACCCAAGAAGAAGGGGCGCGGCGCGGCTTTTCCTCGGCCCCGCGCTCGGGTAAGGGACGGACCGATCCGCCCACGCACCGAGGGATTGCCGGGATGACGCTTCCGAAGAGTTTCGACGCCGCCGAGGCCGAGCCGCGCATCTACGCCGAATGGGAGGGCGCGCGCGCCTTCGCCGCCGGCGCCGCCGCGCGGCGCGACGAGACCTTCTCGGTCGTGATCCCGCCGCCGAACGTGACCGGCAGCCTGCACATGGGGCATGCCTTCAACAACACGCTGCAGGACATCCTCGTGCGCTGGCACCGGATGCGCGGCTTCGACACGCTCTGGCAGCCGGGCACCGACCACGCGGGGATCGCCACGCAGATGGTCGTCGAGCGCGAGCTCGCCGCCGAGGGCAAGCGGCGCACGGATTTTTCGCGCGAGGCGTTCCTCGATCTCGTCTGGGAGCAGAAGCGCCGCTCGCGGGGCAACATCCGCGCGCAGCTCCAGCGCCTCGGCGCCTCCTGCGACTGGGCGCGCGAGGCCTTCACCATGGCGGGCGCGCCGGGCGACCCGGAGGGCGCGCCGGGCGGGCAGGATTTCCACGACGCGGTGATCCGCGTCTTTCTCGATATGCACGCCAAGGGCCTGATCTACCGCGGCAAGCGGCTGGTGAACTGGGACCCGCATTTCGAGACCGCGATCTCGGACCTGGAGGTGGAGAACCTCGAGGTCGAGGGGGCGATGTGGCACTTCAAGTACCCGCTCGCGAACGGCGAGACCTACACTTACGTCGAGCGCGACGCGGACGGCAACGTCGTGCTGGAGGAGGAGCGCGACTACATCTCCATCGCCACGACCCGGCCCGAGACGATGCTGGGCGACGGGGCGGTGGCGGTGCATCCCTCGGACGCGCGCTACGCGCCCATCGTCGGCAAGCTCTGCGAGATCCCAGTGGGCCCGCGCGAGCATCGGCGCCTGATCCCGATCATCACCGACGCGTATCCCGACCCGGACTTCGGCTCCGGCGCGGTGAAGATCACGGGCGCGCATGACTTCAACGACTACGCGGTGGCGCGGCGCGCGGGCATCCCCTGCTACCGGCTGATGGACACGCAGGGCCGCATGCGCGACGACGGCGACGCCTACGCCGAGGCCGCGATGCGCGCGCAGGAGATCGTCTCGGGCCTCGAACTTTCCGAGGCGGAGATCGACGCGATCAACCTCGTGCCCGACGAGCTGCGCGGGCTCGACCGCTTCGAGGCGCGCGCGCGGGTGGTCGAGGCGATCACCGGGGAAGGCCTCGCCGTGATGACCACCGACGAGGCGGGCGAGGCCGTGCCGCTCGTCGAGAAGAAGACGATCATGGCGCCCTACGGCGACCGCTCCAAGGTGGTGATCGAGCCGATGCTCACCGACCAGTGGTTCGTGGACGCCGAGAAGATCGTCGGCCCCGCGATCGAGGCGGTGAAGACCGGCGCGACGACGATCCTGCCCGAGGCCGACCGCAAGGTCTATTTCCACTGGCTCGAGAACATCGAGCCCTGGTGCATCTCGCGCCAGCTCTGGTGGGGCCACCGCATCCCCGTGTGGTACGGTTTCGACCTCGCCCGGGAGGGGTTCCGCGACGACGAGGGCGACGGCGCGCTCGACCCGGTGGAGGTGGGGCGGCTCCTGTCGCATCAGCACCTGCTTTCCGGCGAGGAGCGCCAGCACGCCGCCGAGAGCTTCGAGGCGGTGCGGGGCCAGTTCGACGACGTGCTCGCCGGGCTGCCCACGCCGCTCGACCATGCGCGGGTGGTGGAGGTGGCCGACCGCGAGGCGGCGCTCCACGCCATCGCCGAGAGCCTCGCGCGCTACAGCGTGAGCCAGGACCCGACGCAGCTCGTCTACCCGGTCTGGCAGGACCCGGACGTGCTCGACACCTGGTTCTCCTCGGGGCTCTGGCCGATCGGCACGCTCGGCTGGCCGGAGGACACGGCGGAGCTGCGCAAGTACTTCCCCACCAGCGTGCTGATCACCGGCTTCGACATCATCTTCTTCTGGGTCGCCCGGATGATGATGATGCAATACGCCGTCGTGGGCGAGCGCCCCTTCGACACGGTCTATGTCCACGCCCTCGTGCGCGACGCCAAGGGCAAGAAGATGTCGAAGTCGCTCGGTAACGTGCTCGACCCGATCGACCTGATCGAGGAATACGGCGCCGACGCGGTGCGCTTCACCCTCGCCGCGCTCGCGGCGATGGGGCGCGACATCAAGCTCTCGAAGGACCGGATCGCGGGCTACCGCAACTTCGGCACGAAGCTCTGGAACGCCGCGCGCTTCGCCGAGATGAACGGCGCGGTCTGCGGGCAGGACGGGGTTCCCGAGGCCACCGCGCCGGTCAACCGCTGGATCCTCGGCGAGACGGCCCGCGTGCGCGAGGAGGTCGACGCCGCGCTCGCCGCCTTCCGCTTCAACGACGCGGCGAACGCGCTCTACGCCTTCACCTGGCACCGGGTCTGCGACTGGTACGTGGAGTTCTCCAAGCCGCTCCTGCAGGGCGAGGACGAAACCCTGCGCGCCGAGACGCAGCGCGTCATGGGCTGGGTGATCGACCAGTGCCTGATCCTGCTGCATCCCTTCATGCCCTTCATCACCGAAGAGCTCTGGGACGTGCTGGCCGAGCGCTCGACGATGCTGATCCACGCGCCCTGGCCCGAGGAGGCCTCCGCCGATCTCGCCGACGCGGAGGCCGACGCCGAAATGCGCTGGGTCATCGCCATGATCGAGGAGGTGCGCAGCGTGCGCGCGCAGATGCACGTGCCGGCCGGCACCTATGTGCCCGTGCTGGCCACCGAGATGGACGCGCGCGGTCGCGCGGCGTGGTCGCGCAACGAAGCGCTCATCAAGCGCCTCGCGCGGATCGCGAGCCTCGAGGACGCGACGGCCTTTCCGAAGGGCACGGCGACCGTCGCGCTCGAGGGCACGACGCTCGGCCTGCCGCTCGAGGGGCTGATCGACGTCGCCGAGGAGAAGGCGCGCCTCGACAAGACGAAGGCCAGGCTCGACAAGGAGATCAAGGGGCTCCGGGGGCGCCTCTCCAATCCCGACTTCGCGGCGAACGCGCCCGAGGAGGTGGTCGAGGAGGCGCGCGAGAACCTCGCCGCGCGCGAGGACGAGCGCGCCCGCATCGGCGAGGCGCTCGATCGGCTGTCGGAATTGGGCTGAGCCGCCGGCGGGAGGGGGCGCTGCCCCCTCTTGGCCTCGCGGCCAATTCACCCCCGGAGTATTTGAGCCAAGATGATGGGCGGGGGCGCCGTCCTTGGCAACCGCCGGCGGCTCGTCTAGGCAGGCGCCGGCGCGGGATCGGAGACGCGGTCATGACCACGGTCATCGTGGATTACGAGAGCGGCAATCTGCACTCTGCCGAGAAGGCGTTTCAGCGGATGGCCGCCGAGACGGGTGCGGGCGCGGTCGTGGTGACCGCCGATCCCGAGGTGGTGGCGACCGCGGAGCGCGTGGTGCTGCCGGGCGACGGCGCCTTTCCGGCGTGCCGGCGGGCGCTCTTCGCGCGCGCGGGGCTCTTCGAGGCGCTCGAGGAGGCGGCGCTGCACCGGGCGCGGCCCTTCCTCGGCATCTGCATCGGGATGCAGATGCTCGCGAGCCGGGGCATGGAATACGCCGAGACGCCGGGCTTCGACTGGATCCCCGGCACGGTGGAGCGCATCGCGCCGGCGGATGCGGCGCTCAAGGTGCCGCACATGGGCTGGAACGACCTGGTGGTCGATCGGCCGCATCCGGTGCTCGAGGGCATCGCCACGGGCGATCACGCCTATTTCGTGCATTCCTACCAGATGCGCCTGGCCGATCCGGCGCATCGTCTGGCGCATGCCGATTACGGCGGGCCGGTCACGGCCGTGGTGGGGCGCGACACCATCCTCGGCACGCAGTTCCACCCCGAGAAGAGCCAGGCCACCGGCCTGCGCCTGATCGCCAATTTCCTGCGCTGGCGGCCCTGAGAGCGGCGGCGCGAGACCGGAGAGCGCGATGATCCTCTACCCCGCGATCGACCTGAAGGACGGGCAGGCCGTGCGGCTCCTGCGCGGCGAGATGGCCGCGGCCACGGTCTTCAACGACGACCCGGCGGCGCAGGCGCGCGCCTTCGTCGAGGCGGGCGCGCGCTGGTTGCATCTGGTCGATCTGAACGGCGCCTTCGCCGGGCGACCGGTCAATGCCGCGGCGGTCGAGGCGATCCTCGCCGCCTGTCCGGACACGCCGGCGCAGCTCGGCGGCGGTATCCGCGACATGGCCACCATCGAGACCTGGCTCGACAAGGGGCTGGCGCGGGTGATCCTCGGCACCGTGGCGGTGGAGGACCCGGAGCTGGTGCGCGCCGCGGCCCGCGCCTTCCCGGGGCGCATCGCCGTCGGCATCGACGCGCGCGCGGGGCGCGTGGCCACCCGCGGCTGGGCCGAGGAGACCGAGGTGGAGGCGACCGAGCTCGCCCGGCGCTTCGAGGACGCGGGCGTGGCGGCGCTCGTCTACACCGACATCGAGCGCGACGGCGCGATGGGCGGGCCGAACGTCGCGGCCACTGAGGCGCTGGCGCGCGCCGTCTCGATCCCGGTGATCGCCTCGGGCGGCGTCGCCGCGCTGGCCGACCTGATCGCGCTGCGCGACACGGGCGTGATCGCGGGGGCGATCTCAGGGCGCGCGCTCTACGACGGCGAGCTCGACCTCGCGGAGGCGCTCGCCGCGCTGGGCTGACGGCGGCGCCGGACGGCCGCCCGCGCAGGGGACGCCGCCCCCATCGGCTAATCCGACTCCCCCGGGGTATGCGCCACCAGGAAGACGGACCGGGGCATGGGGCTGGCGCCGCGCCCGGCGGCGTGGCAGAGGAGGGACGAAAGGACGCCACGATGCTCAAGACCCGTGTGATCCCCTGTCTCGACGTGGCCGACGGCCGCGTGGTCAAGGGCGTGAACTTCGTCGACCTCGTGGATGCGGGCGACCCGGTGGAGGCCGCGATCGCCTACGACGCCGCCGGCGCCGACGAGCTCTGCTTTCTCGACATCAACGCCACCCACGAGAACCGCGGCACGATGTTCGACGTGGTGCGCCGCACGGCCGAGCACTGCTTCATGCCGCTGACCGTCGGCGGCGGGGTCAAGGGCCCCGAGGACGTGCGTGCGCTCCTGCTCGCGGGGGCCGACAAGGTGAGCTTCAACTCCGCCGCGGTGGCCGACCCGACGGTGGTGGCGCGCGCCGCCGACCGCTTCGGCAGCCAGTGCATCGTCGTCGCCATCGACGCCAAGCTGGTCGAGCCGGGCAAGTGGGAGATCTTCACCCACGGCGGGCGGCGGGCGACCGGCGTCGACGCGCTCGACTTCGCCCGGCGCGTGGAACGCGAGGGGGCGGGAGAGATCCTGCTCACCTCCATGGACCGCGACGGGACCAAATCGGGCTTCGACCTCGAGCTCACCCGCGCGGTCGTGGACGCAGTGGGCATACCGGTGATCGCCTCCGGCGGCGTCGGCACGCTCGATCACCTCGTCGCGGGCATCGAGACGGGCGGCGCGAGCGCGGTGCTCGCCGCCTCCATCTTCCATTTCGGCACCTACTCCATCGCGGAGGCGAAGGCGCACATGGCCGCCGCGGGCCTCGCCGTGAGGCCGTCATGAGCGCGCTGGACCGCCTGGCCGCGACCGTGGCCGCCCGCGCCGCCGCCGACCCGGACGGCTCCTGGACGGCGAAGCTTCTCGCCAGGGGCCCCGAGAAATGCGCCGAGAAATTCGGCGAGGAAGCCGTCGAGGCCGTGATCGAGGCGGTGAAGGGCGACCGCGACCGCCTGACGGCCGAGGCGGCGGATGTGCTCTACCATCTCCTCGTGATGCTGCAGGCCCGCGGCGTGACCCTCGACGAGGTCCTCGCCGAGCTCGACCGCCGCGCCGGCACGTCCGGACTGGAGGAAAAGGCGCGGCGCAATCGCTGACCGGACCGGCCCATCATCTTGGCCCAAATACTCCGGGGGTGAATTGGCCGCAGGCCAAGAGGGGGCAGCGCCCCCTCTCCCCCGCGCCTCAGCCCTCCAGCGCCCGGCGCACTTCGGATGTCCATCCGAGGTGGAGCCCCGCCTCGGTCTCGATCAGCGGCCGCTTCATCACCGTCGGATGGCGCCGGACCAGCTCCACGACCGAAAGCGCGCGCTCTTCTTCCGGCAGGTCGCGCCAGGTGCGCGAGCGGCGGTTGACCAGCGCCGCGCCGAAGGTCTCGGCGGCGCGCTCCAGCAGGCCCTCGGGGAAGCCCTCGGCGCGGATGTCGACGAAGCGCATCCCGTCGAGCGTCTTCGACGCCGTGCGGCAGGTGTCGCAGGTGGTCAGCCCGTAGATGATCATGGCGCGGTCCCTCCTCGCGCGGGTGCGGCATCGTGCCGCGGTTTCGCTTGCTTTTTACAGACGCCGTGCAATCCTCCGGACGCGGCCTCCGTCCTTCAGTTTCCGACTCGCCCTTCGCCGAAGCCGGTCCTGAAGCCGGCGACCGTGCCCCGCCGGGTGCGGCGCGGGGCGGAGTCTGGAACGAAGGGAGACACGGGACAATGCCGACCGGCACCGTGAAGTGGTTCAACACGACCAAGGGCTACGGCTTCATCGCGCCCGAGGAGGGCGGCAAGGACGTCTTCGTCCACATCTCGGCGGTGGAGCGCTCGGGGCTCACCGGGCTCGCCGACGATCAGCGCGTGTCCTACGAGCTGCGCGAGGGGCGCGACGGGCGCACCATGGCGGCCGATCTGAAGGTGCTCTGACATCGCTCAGGCGGCCTGCATCCGCGCGGCCTCGTCCCGCGCGAGGGCGAGAAGATCGGTCATGAAGGGCTTGCGCGTGTCGTCGGCGCGCGTCGCCGCGTAGAGCCGCCGCGTGAGCCCGTTCGCCGTCAGCGGGCGGGTGACGTAGTCCGAGGAATACTTCACCTCCCGCACCACCCAGTCGGGCAGCACGGCGACACCGCGGTTCGAGGCCACGAGCAGCAGGATCACCGCCGTGAGCTCGACCTGGCGGATCGCGGCGGGCTCCACCTTGGCCGGCGTCAGGAGCTGGCTGAAGACGTCGAGGCGCGCGCGCTCGACCGGATAGGTGATGAGCGTCTCGGCCCGGAAGTCCTTCGCCTCGATGAAGCGCTTCCGGGCGAGCGGGTGCTGCGCGGAGGCGACGAAGACGGGCGCGTAGTCGAAGAGCGGGGTGAAGGTCACGCCGGGCAGCTCCTCCGGATCCGATGAGATCACGACGTCGACCTCCTCCTTCTCGAGCGCGGGCAGCGCGTCGAAGGCGAGGCCGGGCCGGATGTCCACGTCCACCTCGGGCCATGACTTGCGGAACGCCTCCAGCACCGGGAAGAGCCACTCGAAACAGGCGTGGCACTCGATCGCGATATGGAGCCGCCCGGAGCTTCCCGCGCGCAGCCCCGCGAACTCCGCCTGCGCCGCCTCGATCTCGGGCAGGACTTTCTCGGCGAGGCGCAGGAGGCGCTGGCCCGCCGCCGAGAGGCGCAGCGGCTTGGAGCGGCGCACGAAGAGTTCGACGCCGGTCTGATCCTCGAGGCCCTTGATCTGATGGCTGAGCGCGGACTGCGTGACGTTCAGCCGCTCGGCGGCGCGGGCGAGGCCGCCCTCCTCGTGGATCGCCTTGATCGAGCGCAGGTGCCGGAGTTCGAGGTGCATCTTCTCACGCCGCTCATGTTCGTCTTGAAGGATATGAGTTTGTTTCACGCATGGCGCCATGCGACAAGGGCGCCAATCACCAAAAGGGGGTCAGCATGACCGACGCGCCGGAGGTTTCCTTCGAGTTCTTTCCGCCCAAGTCGCTGGAGGCGTCCTTCCGCCTCTGGGACACGGTGCAGGTGCTCGCGCCGCTCGCGCCGCGCTTCGTTTCGGTGACCTACGGGGCCGGCGGCACCACGCGGGAGCTGACGCGCGACGCGGTCGGCACCCTGCACAAGCACACCGGCCTCGACGTCGCGGCGCATCTGACCTGCGTGAACGCCACGAGGGAGGAAACGCTCGCCATCGCCAACGGTTTCGCCGACGCGGGCGTCAACCAGATCGTCGCGCTGCGCGGCGACCCGCCGAAGGATTCAGGCGGCTTCACGCCGCACCCCGACGGCTTCGCCAACTCGGCGGAGCTGGTCGAGGCGCTCGCCGAGACGGGGCGCTTCACCATCCGGGTGGGCGCCTACCCCGACCCGCACCCCGACGCGCCCTACGAGGGGGCGGACGTCGACTGGCTCAAGCGCAAGATCGACGCCGGCGCGGACGAGGCGATCACGCAGTTCTTCTTCGAGACGGAGGCCTTCTACCGCTTCCGCGACCGCTGCGAGAAGGCGGGCATCGACGCGCCGATCGTGCCGGGCATCATGCCGATCGAGAACTGGGCCGGCGTCAAGCGCTTCGCCAAGGCCTGCGGCGCCTACATCCCCGCATGGCTCGACGACGCCTTCGCCAAGGCCGAGCGCGACGGGCGCGCCGACCTGCTGGCCACCTCGCTCTGCACCGAGATGTGCACCGAGCTCCTCGAGAACGGCGTGGACAAGCTGCATTTCTACACGCTGAACAAGCCCGAGCTCACGCGCGACGTCTGCGCCGCGCTGGGCGTCAAGCCCGAGGCGCGGCTCGAGCACGTCGCCTGAAGCCGGGCGCAAGGCGCTTCGAAGCGCCTTGCAAGCGATTTGAAAATCGCTTGCCCGCGGCCCGTGGCCGCGAGTCGCGTCACGGAAATGCGACTCGTCGCGCGGGCAGGTCTCTCCTAAGGTCGCGCCCATGTTCGACGCGCGCCTTCGTCCGCTCATCGACCCGCCGCTCGACCGACTCGGCCGCCGCGTCGCGCGCGCGGGGGTCGGCGCGGACGCCGTCACGCTCGCGGGGCTCGCGCTCGGGCTGATCGCTGCCGGGCTCGTCGCCGCCGGGCACCCGGGCTGGGCGCTCGCGCCGCTGCTGCTCAGCCGCATCGCCGACGGGCTCGACGGCGCCGTGGCCCGGGCGAGCCGGGCCTCGGACTTCGGCGGCTTTCTCGACATCACGAGCGATTTTCTCTTCTACGGCGCGGTGCCGCTCGCCTTCGTCCTCGCCGATCCGGCGGGCAACGGCGCCGCGGGGGCCTTCCTGCTCGCCGCCTTCTATTTCAACGGGGCGACCTTCCTCGGCTTCGCGATCCTCGCCGAGAAGGCGCGGATGCGCACCGACGCGCGCGGGGTGAAATCGCTCTATTTCACCGGCGGGCTTCTGGAGGGGGCGGAGACCATCGGCTTCTTCGTCCTTCTGTGCCTCGTGCCGCAGCACTTCGCGCCGCTCGCCTGGGTCTTCGGCGCGCTCTGCTTTCTCACCGCCGGCGCGCGCGTCCTGCTCGCGCGCAAGGTCTTTCCCACGCACAGCCCGGAGGACATCCGATGATCCGCACGCTCCCCGCCGCGCTCGTCGCGCTGCCCGGCCTCGCCCTCGCCGAGCCCGACCCGGCCGACTGGGACGCGGTGCTGGAGGCCGCGCGGGGCCAGACCGTCTACTGGAGCGCCTGGGGCGGCTCGACCGCGACGAACGACTTCATCGCCTGGGTGGGCGAGCGGGTCGCAGAGGATCACGGCGTCACCGTCGAGCACGTCAAGCTCGCCGACACCGCCGACGCGGTGAGCCGCGTGCTCGCCGAGAAGAGCGCGGGGCAGGACACCGGCGGCGCCGTCGATCTCATCTGGATCAACGGCGAGAACTTCGCCGCGATGAAGGAGGCCGACCTCCTCTTCGGCCCCTTCGCCGAGGACCTGCCGAACTGGCGCTACGTCGATGTCGAGGGCAAGCCGGTGCGCACCGATTTCACCGTGCCGACCGAGGGCTACGAGAGCCCCTGGGCGGCGGCGCAGGTGGTCTTCATGTACGATTCCGCGGACATGGAGCCGCTGCCCTCGATGGCGGCGCTCCTCGACTGGGCGAAGGCGAACCCGGGCCGCTTCACCTATCCCCAGCCACCCGACTTCCTCGGCGCGACCTTTCTCAAGCAGGCGCTCTACGGGCTCGTGGACGACCCGGAGGTGCTGCTCCAGCCCGCGGACGAGGCCGATTACGCCGCCGTCACCGCGCCGCTCTGGGACTTCGTCGAGGAGCTCACGCCGCATCTCTGGCGGCAGGGGCGCGCCTATCCGCAGAGCGGGCCGCGCCAGTTGCAGCTGATGGCCGACGACGAGATCGACCTCGCCATTTCCTTCAGCCCCGGCGAGGCCTCGGCGGCGATCGCGGATTTCCGGCTTCCGGACACGGTGCGCACCTTCGTCTCCGAGGGCGGCACCATCGGCAACGCGAGCTTCGTGGCGATCCCCTACAACGCCTCGGCCAAGGCGGGCGCGATGGTGGTGGCGAATGTCCTGCTCTCGCCCGAGGCGCAGGCGCACGCGCTCGACCCGGAGGTGCTGGGCTACGGCACGGTGCTCGACATGGGCAAGCTGCCGCCCGCGGCGCGCGCGCGCTTCGAGGAGGTGCCGCTCGGCGTCGCCACGCTCCCGCCCGAGGCGCTCGGCCCGACCCTGCCCGAGCCGCATCCCTCGTGGATGGAGCGGATCGAGGCGGACTGGATCGCGCGCTTCGGCACCGGCGACTGAGATGCGGGCGCGCGCCCTGCCCGCGCCCGCCGGTCGCGGGGCCCGGCTCCGGCTCCTGCCGGCGGTGCCGCTCCTGACGGTGGCGGTGCTCACGGTGCCGGTGGGCGCGGGGCTTCTGGGCACCGCGCTGCCGGCGATCGGGGTGATGCCCGCGCTCGGCCACGCGGCGCCGGGGCTCGGGCCCTTTCGCGATCTTTTCGCCTGGCCCGGCCTCGCCGACGCGCTGCGGCTGTCGGCGGTGACCGGCCTCGCCGCGACGGCGCTCGCGCTCGCGGTGACGGTGGCGATCCTCGCGAGCTGGTCGGAGACGCGCGCCTTCGGCGCGATCCGGCGCGCGCTCGCCCCGCTCCTGTCGGTGCCGCACGCAGCGGCGGCCTTCGGGCTCGCCTTCCTGATCGCGCCCTCGGGCTGGGCGATGCGCGCGCTCTCGCCGTGGGCGACCGGCATGGAGCGCCCGCCCGACTGGCTCGTGGTGCAGGACCCCTGGGGTCTCGCGCTGATCGCGGGGCTCGTGGCCAAGGAGGTGCCCTTCCTGCTGCTGATGTCGATCGCCGCGCTCGGGCAGACCGACGCGCGCCGCGCGGCGACGGTGGCGCGCAGCCTCGGCCACGGGCGCGAGGCGGGCTGGCTGCGCGCGGTCTTTCCGCGGCTCTACGCGCAGATCCGCCTGCCGGTCTACGTCGTGCTCGCCTATTCGATGACGGTGGTCGACGTGGCGGCGATCCTCGGCCCCACCACGCCGCCACCGCTCTCCGTGCAGATCGTGCGCTGGATGAACGACCCGGACCTCGCGCTGCGTCTGCGCGCGGCGGCGGGCGCGGTGGTGCAACTCGCGCTCGTCGCCGCGGCGCTCGGGCTCTGGCGCGCGGGCGAGGCCGGGGTCGCGGCGCTCGGCCGGGCCTGGGTGCGCTCGGGGCGGCGGGGGCCGCGCGGGCGCGGGCCGGCGGCGCTCTCGCTCGCGCTCGCGGGCCTCGCGGCGGGCGTGGTGCTCGCCGGGCTCGGAGTGCTCGCGCTCTGGTCGGTGGCGGCCTTCTGGGCCTTTCCCGACGCCGCGCCGGAGGCGCTGACGCTCCGGAGCTGGGCGCGGCACGGGCCGGAGCTCGCGCGGCTTCTCGCGACGACTGGCGCGATCGCGGGACTCGCGGCGCTCGCCGCGCTCGTGCTGGCGGTGGGCTGCCTCGAAGCGGAGACGCGGTACGGGCTCAGCATCCGGCGCGGGGGGCTCTGGATCCTCTACGCGCCGCTTCTCGTGCCGCAGGTCGCCTTCCTGCCGGGGCTGCAGGGGGCCTTCCTGACGGCGGGGACGACGCCGGGGCTCGTGGCGGTCACCGCCGCGCATCTGGTCTTCGTCTTTCCGTATGTCTTCCTGTCGCTCGGCGATCCCTGGCGGGCCTGGGACGCGCGGCTCGCCACCGTGGCGCGGAGCCTCGGCGCGGGGACCGGGGGCGTGCTCTGGCGCGTGCGGCTGCCGATGCTGCTCGGGCCGGCGCTGACGGCCTTCGCGGTGGGCTTCGCCGTCTCGGTGGGGCAGTACCTGCCGACGCTCCTCGTCGGCGGCGGGCGCGTGGCGACGGTGACGACGGAGGCGGTGGCGCTCGCCGCGGGCGGCGACCGCCGCGCGATCGGGGTGCACGCGCTGGCGCAGACGGGCGCGGCGCTCCTGCCCTTCGCGCTGGCGCTCGCGCTGCCGCGGCTCGTCTGGCGGAACCGGCGGGGGATGCAGGATGCGTGAGGCGCGCGGCGGCCGGGGCTCAGGGGGCGCAGGGGGCGCTGCCCCCTCTTGGCCTCGCGGCCAATTCACCCCCGGAGTATTTGAACCAAGATGATGGGCGCGGATGCGACGGACAGGGGGTTGCGCCTCGAGGGGGTGCGGATCGAGCGCGCCGGCGGGGCGACGCTGCTCGCGCTCGATCTCGCGGTGGCGCCGGGCGAGGTGGTGGCGGTCATGGGCCCCTCGGGCGCGGGGAAGTCGACGCTGCTCGCCGCGGTGATGGGCACGCTCGCGCCGCCCTTCGCGCTGCGCGGGCGCGTGACGCTCGACGGGCGGGACGTCACCGCGGCGCCGCCCGAGCGGCGCGGCATCGGCATCCTCTTTCAAGACGATCTGCTCTTTCCGCATCTCTCGGTGGGCGAGAACCTCGCCTTCGGGCTGTCGCGTCGGGTGCGCGGGCGCGCGGCGCGGCGCGCGGCGGTCGAGGCGGCGCTGGCGGAGGCGGGGCTCGCCGGGATGGCGGGGCGCGATCCGGCGACGCTCTCGGGGGGCGAGCGGCTGCGGGCGGCGCTGATGCGCACGCTGCTGGCCGAGCCGCGGGCGCTCCTGCTCGACGAGCCGTTCTCGAGCCTCGACCAGGACCGGCGCGACCGGATGCGGCGGCTCGTCTTCGCGCGCGCCACGGCGCGGGGGCTGCCGGTGCTGATGGTCACCCACGACCCGGCCGACGCGGCGGCCGCGGGCGGCCCGGTGGTCCGCCTCGGCGCGGGGTGAGCGGGCGGATCAGCGCGCCCAGAGAGCGAGGCCGGGGAAGGCCACGAGGAGCGCGACGAGGATCAGCGAGCAGGCGATGAAGGGAAGCGCCGCGGTGTAGATCGTGCGCATCGTCGTCCCCGGCGGCGCGACGCCCTTCATCACGAAGAGCAGGAGCCCGAAGGGCGGCGTCGTGAAGCTGATCTCGAGCGCGAGCAGCATGATGAGCGCGAACCAGACGAGGTCGAAGCCGAGGCTTTCGGCGAGCGGGAAGAAGATCGGCACCGTCAGCAGCATGATCGAGATCTGCTCCATGAACATGCCGAGGAGGAGCAGCACCAGAAACATCGCCGCGAGCATCCAGAGCGGCGCGAGGTCGAAGCCCGTCGCCCAGTCGATGAGCCCGGAGGAGGCGCCGGAGAAGGCCAGCAGCTGGCTGAAGGTCGCCGAGCCGAAGACGATCAGGTAGGCCATGAGCGTCACGCGCAGCGCGCCGGTGACCGATTTGGTCAGCGCCTCCCACGTCAGGCAGCGGAAGGCGAGGCCGAGCAGGATCACCCCGAGCGCACCGAAGGCCGCGGCCTCGGAGGGCGTGGCGAAGCCGAAGAGCATCATCAGCACGACGACGACCATGACGCCGGCCATCGGCACCACGTCGCGCAGGACGAGGCCAGCCTTCTCGGCGAGCGGCACGGGCGGCATGTCGTAGACGGGCGCGCCCTGCGGGTCGAGGCGCGTCTGGAGCCAGATGAGCCCGACGTAGAGCGCCGCGAGCACCAGCCCGGGCACCACCCCCGCGATCAGGAGCGCGCCCACGTCGATCTGCGCCAGCGTCGCCAGAAGCACCGCGAGCGCCGAGGGCGGGATGATGATGGCGAGGCCGCCGGTGCCGAGGATCGGGCCAATGGAGAACTTCGCGCGGTAGCCGCGCCGCTGCATCTCGGGGACCATGAGCGAGCCGAGCAGCGCGGTGGAGCCCATCGACGAGCCCGAGAGCGTGGCGAAGCCCGTGCCGCCAAGGACCGTGACGTAGGAGAGCCGTCCGGGCACGCGGCCGAGCAGCCGGTCGATCGCGTTGAACATCCGCGCGCCGAGCCCGGTGTGAAAGAAGAGCTCCCCCATCAGCAGGAAGAGCGGGATCGGAATCAGCGCGAAGCGCGAGAGCGCGCCGAAGCCGTTGTCGAGCATCAGCACCACCGCGTCGAAGCCGCCCATGAAGACCCAGGCGCCGGCGATGTTGGCGGCGAGGAAGGCGATCGCGACCGGCATCCCCAGCGCCATCAGCACGACGATGGAGCCGATGAGGAGCGCGAGCGCCCAGTACCATTCCATCATTCGTGGATCCCCGCCTCGCCGGAGTGCATGCGCGCGGGCCCCACGGCGAAGCGCGCGAACTCGAGCGCCATGAGCCCGAAGGAGACCGGGAAGGCGACGGTCAGCCACCACTTCGGGGTGAAATAGGCGCGCACGTCGAAGTTCGACCGCGCGATGTCCTGGCGCACGAGCTCGTAGCCCGCGTAGGCGAGGAGCAGGCAGACGGCGACGCAGGCCGCGGCGACCGCGCGCGAGAGCCAGGCCTGCGCGCGCGCCGGCAGCATCGCGGTGACGAGCTCGACATGGACGTGGCCGCGCTTGCGCACGAGCCACGGCGCGCCGAGCATCGTCAGGTAGAAGAGCCCGTATTCGCCCGAGAGAAAGAGCCACGGGAAGGGCTGAAGCCCGAGGTTGCGCATGGTCACCGAGATCAGGATCGAGACCATGAGCCACACGAGCAGCGCCCCCGCGATCAGCGCGAAGGCGCTCAGCAGGCCTTCGTAGAGCTTGAGCGCGCGGGTCATCGCGGGCCTTTCCGCACGGGGTCGGGGGAGGCGGCGCCGGGACTCCGGCGCCGCGGTGGGCGGACCGCGATCAGCTGCCCGGGTCCTTGGAGGGGTCGTAGAAGGCCTCGATCAGCGCGTCGTAATGCTCGAGCCCCATGGGATGCTTCTCCATCTGGGTGCGCATCCGCTCCCACGTTTTCTCGCGGGCGGCGTCGAGGTAGTTCTGCGCCGCCTCGCCCTCGAGCGTGACGACCTGCATGCCGCCCGCCTCGAGTTCGGCGAATTCCTCGTCGCGGAGCTCGGCGAGCGCCTCGGCGCTCGTGCGCTCGTGCTCGAGCGCGGTCTCGGTGAGGATCGCGCGCGCCTCCTCCGAGAGCCCCTCCCAGGTGTCGAGGTTCACGATCACGCCGAGGTCGGTCGAGAAGAAGTCGGGCTCGATCCGGTAGTTGACGAAATCGTCCCACTTGAGATCGAGCAGGCCGATCTGCGTCCAGCCGGTGGCGTCCACGATCCCGCGCTCGAGCGCCGAGTAGACGTCGGTGGTGGGGATGTCGATGACGCTCGCGCCGAGATACTCGGTGAAGAAGGCGTTATAGACGGGGTTGCCGCGCAGCTTCCAGTCCGAGACGTCGAGGTTGCCTTCGGCGTCGAGCATCGGCTCGTCGACCGTCCAGAGGTTGTAGCTCACGCCCGAGTCGAACCAGCCGAGATACTTGACGCCCATCTTCTCCTGGTGGATTTCGTCGATGAGGTCGAGCCCGCCGGCAGCGCGCGCCTCGGCGGCGGTGACGTTGGCGGCCACGAGCGCGTCCTTCTCGGGCAGCGCGCCGGCGTAGAAGCTGCCGGGGGTGTAGACCATGTCCACCACGCCGTTGCGGACCGCCTCGGGCTGCTGGAACATGCCGATGGCCTCCGGCCCGCCGCGCACCTCGATGCGCACCACGCCCTCGCCGGCCTCGTTCACCTTGTCGACGAAGTCGAGGAAGGACTGCGTGTAGACCAGCGTCTCCGGAAAAGCGTGCACCGCCGAAAGCACGTCTTCGGCCGCGGCGGGCGCGGCGGCGAGCGCGCTTCCGGCGATGAGGCCGGCCCTGATGGTGAGCGTCATGGCGTCGTCTCCTTCTCTTTGTCGCGGGCCTCGCGGCCCCTCCCTGTGGCGGGGCGCCGTCTCAGCGCGCCCCCTGATCCCGCGTCGCCCCCGGCCAGAGCCAGGGGCGGGCGGCGGCGAGCGCCGCGCGGTGCGCGGCGATCGCCTCTTCGTGGCGGCGGGTGACGTCGATGTCGTCCCAGCCGTTGACGAGTTTCTCGCGCTGCGCCTCCGAAAGCGCGAAAGGGCAGGCGAGCCCGCCGAGCGTCACGGCGCCGGCGTCGATGTCGACCTCCGCCCCGAGCGGCCCCGCGGCGAGCGCGGCGAGCAGCCGCTCGGCGTCCTCGGCCGAGACCTGCGCGGGCAGCAGGCCGTTGTTGACCGCGTTGCCGGCGAAGATGTCGCCGAAGCTCGGCGCGACCACTGCGCGGAAGCCCGCGTCGATCAGCGCGTAGACCGCCGCCTCGCGCGAGGAGCCGCCGCCGAAGTTGCGCCGGGTCACGAGGATCGATGCGCCGGCGGTCTCGGGGCGTTCGAGCGGGAACGCCGGGACGGGATGCCCCTCGGCGTCGCGGCGCATGTCGTGCAGGAGATAGCCGCCGTAGCCCGCCGACCGCGGGCGCGACATGAAGCGCGCCGGGATCAGCTGGTCGGTGTCGATCCCCTCCACCGGCAGCGCCACGGCGAGCCCCTCGTGCCGGCGCCAGCCCGTCATGCCGCGCGCTCCTTCAGGAAGGGGCGCGCGTCGGTCAGCGTGCCGGTGACGGCCGCCGCGGCGGCCATGACGGGCGACATGAGATGCGTGCGCGCGCCCGGCCCCTGCCGGCCGCGGAAGTTGCGGTTGGTGGTCGAGGCGCAGCGCTCGCCCGGGTTCACGTGGTCGCCGTTCATGCCGACGCACATCGAACAGCCCGACTCCACCCAGTCGAGCCCGGCCGCGCGGAAGATGGCGTCGAGCCCCTCTTCCTCCGCCTGCCGCTTCACGGCGCTGGAGCCCGGAGAGATCGTGCCGGGCACGCGCGCCTCGCGCCCCTTCAGCACCGAAGCCGCGGCGCGCAGGTCCTCGAGCCGTGCGTTGGTGCAGGAGCCGATGAAGATGCGATCCACCGGCGTGCCCTCGAGCGGCCGGCCGGGGACGAGCCCCATGTAATCGAGCGCAGCGCGGATCTTCTCGGCGCGCGCGGGGTCGGCCTCCTTCGCCGGGTCGGGGACGGTGGCGGTGATCGGCGCCGCGTCCTCGGGCGAAGTGCCCCAGGTGACGACCGGCGCGATCTCGGCGGCGTCGAGCGTCACCTCGCGGTCGTAGGCCGCGCCCGCGTCCGTGGCGAGATCCGCCCACCACGCCATCGCCGCGTCCCAGTCCGCGCCCCGCGGCGCCGAGGCCCGCCCGGCGAGCCAGTCGAAGGTCGTCGCATCCGGCGCCACGAGCCCCATACGCGCGCCGCCCTCGATCGAGAGGTTGCAGAGCGTCATGCGCCCCGCCATCGAAAGCCCGCGCACGGCGCTGCCCGCGTATTCCACCGCGTGGCCCCGCGCCCCGTCCGCGCCGAGCTTCGCGATCCAGGCGAGCGCCATGTCCTTCGCGCCGACCCCGGGCGCGAGCGGGCCGTCGATCGTCAGGCGCATCGCCTTCGGCCGCTTCTGCCAGACCGTCTGCGTGGCGAGCACATGCGCCACCTCGGTCGCGCCGATGCCGAAGCCGAGCGCGCCGAAGGCGCCGTGGGTGGAGGTGTGACTGTCGCCGCAGACCACGAGGCACCCGGGCAGGGTGAGCCCGGCCTCGGGGCCTGCGACGTGCACGATCCCCTGACGCGAATCATGCAGCCCGAAGAGAGAAAATCCGTGAGTGGCGGCGTTCTCTTCCAGCGTTCGGACCATGCGCGCGATGTCCGGGTCGGCGATCGGCCGGTCCCGGTGGCGCGTCGGCACGTAATGATCGGCCACCCCGAAGGTGAGGCCCGGCTCGGCGACCGGCAGCCCGCGGTCGGCAAGCTTGGCGAAGGCGTGGTGCGAGCCCTCGTGCACGAAATGCCGGTCCACCCAGAGCAGATCCTTGTCGCCGGCCGAGGTGACGACATGCGCCTCCCAGAGCTTGGCGAAGAGGGTCCGCGGCGCGGTCATTCGGCCGCCCCCTGCGTCATCGCCGCCGGCGCCCAGTGCCGCGCCTCGCCCGCGCCCACGCGGTCGAGCTCCATGCGCAGGCGGAAGCGGTCGGGGCGGTAGAGCGCCGAGAGATGCTCCACCCCGCGCCCCGCCTCGTCGCGCACGAGACGGGTGAGCGAGATGAGCGGCGCGCCCACCTCCACCTCGAGCGCCTCGGCGACCTGCGGCGCGGCGAGCGTCGCGCTCACCTCCTGCTCGGCGCGGCCTATGCGCACGCCGCCGCGCTCCATCAGCCGCAGGAGCGGCGTCGTAGCGAGATCGGCCTCGGAGTAATTGGCCGCGATGTCGGCGGGGACATGGGTGGTCAGATGCGAGAAGGGCGTCCCCTCGATCAGGCGGACGCGCACCGCGCGCTGCACGCGCCCCTCCGCCTCGAGGCCGAGCGCGCGCGCCACAGGCGCGGCGGCGCGGGTGTAGGAGAAATCGATCAGCCGCGCCTCGGTCGTCTGCCCCATCTCGACGAGCTGCGGCATCAGCGTGGCGAGATCGCCGGCGAGGCGCACGCCGTCGCCGGGGCGCGCGCGCACGACCGTGCCGCTGCCGGCGCGGCGCTCGACCACGCCCTGCGCCTCGAGCGCCTCGAGCGCGCGGCGAATCGTGACCCGGCTCACGCCGTAATCCTCGGCCAGCCGCAACTCCCCCGGTAGCGCGGCGCCGGGCGCCAGCGTGCCGCGCGCGATATCCTCCTGCAGAAGCAGGAAAATGCGGTGCGCCTTGCTGCCCTCCGGCAGGCTGCTGCGATGGCGATCGTCCGGCACGCTCGGCCCTCCTTCGCCGGCGATGGTTAGCCGTGTTCTGCGAGGATGCAAGAATTTTGTCTCCTCCGCGCCGGGATTTTTGTCCTTTCAATAGGCGCTGACCTGTCCTATCCATAATACAGGTTTACGGACAGGACCCCTCGATGCCAGTCGTCACCATCACCCTTCTCGAAGGCTACGACGCCGCGACGCGCGCGCGCCTCGGCACGGCTCTGACCAACGCGGTCGCGGGCGTGCTCGACGCCGCGCCGGAGGCGATCACCGTGCTGATGCCCGAGCTCGACCCGGCGAGCTACATGCGCGGCGGCGCGACGCGGCGCCCCGGCCCGCCGCGGCCCGACCCGGCGGAGATGGTCGGGACCTTCCTGCGCACGATGGAGGCGCGCGACCTCGACGCGGCACGCGCCATGCTCGCGCCGGGCTTCACCATGACCTTCCCGGGCGGGCAGCGCATGGCGACGCTCGAGGAACTCGTCGCGTGGTCGAAGCCGCGCTACCGCTTCGTGACCAAGACCTACGAACGGTTCGATTCGCTGCAGGACGGCGCGACCTCCATCTGCTACTGCTTCGGCACGCTCTCGGGCGAATGGCTCGACGGCACGCCCTTCGAGGGCATCCGCTTCATCGACCGCTTCGAGATCGAGGGCGGTCGCTTCACCCGGCAGGACGTCTGGAACGACATGGCCGAAGCGAAGGCGCAATCGGCATGAGCCTCGATCCCATCACCCTCGCCGTGCTCGCCGGCCGCATGGAGCAGATCGCCGACGAGATGGACGCGACGCTCTTCCGCGCGGCCTTCAACCCGATCATCGCCGAGGCGCACGACGCCTCCCACGGGCTCTACCACGCCGAGACGGGCGAGACGCTGGTGCAGGGCAAGACCGGCCTGCCGATCTTCGTGGGCGTCATGGCCTTCGCCGTGAAGGCGGTGATCGACAAGGCCGCGGAGCAGGGCGGCCCGCAGCCGGGCGACGTCTGGATCTTCAACGACGCGCACATGGGCGGCACGCACCTATCGGACATGCGGCTGGTGCGGCCCTATTTCCGGGACGGAGAGCTCTTCTGTTGGCTCGCCTCGGTCGGGCACTGGCACGACGTGGGCGGCGCGGTGCCGGGCAACTACAACCCCGCCGCGACGGAGGCCTTTCAGGAGGCGGTCGTCATCCCGCCCGTGCGCCTCGTGCGCGGGGGCGAGGTGCAGACGGACGTGCTCGACATCCTGATGCGCAACACGCGCCTGCCCATGTCGGCAGAGGGCGACCTGAACGGGCAGCTGGGCGCGCTCGACCTCGGCGTGAGGCGGCTCGACGCGCTTCTGGACGAGTACGGCGCGGGGACCGTGCAGGCGGCGCTCGCCGCGCTCGGCGACCGGGCCGAGACGCTCCTGCGTCAGGCGGTCGCCGCGCTCCCCGACGGACGCTGGGAGGCGGAGGATTTCCTCGACAACGACGGCATCGCGCCCGAGGCGCTGCCGATCCGCGTGGCGCTGCAGATCGAGGGCGAGCGCCTGCGCCTCGACTTCGCGGGCACGGCGGGCGGCGTGACGGGGCCGATCAACATCGCGCGCCCCACGGCGATCGCCTGCGTCTACGTGGCGATAAAGCACCTCTTCCCCAGCCTGCCCGCCAACGCGGGCGTGCTGCGGCCCATCGACATCGCGATCCCGGAGGATTCGCTCCTCTCGGCGGAGTTCCCGACGCCGACGGGCGGCTACACCGAGACGATCCTGCGCATGATCGACGTAATCTTCTCGGCCGCCGCCGAGGCCGCGCCGGAGCGCGCGATCGCCAACGCCTACGGCACGATCAACGCGCTCTCCATCGCCGGAAAGCGCCGCGACGGGCGGCGCTGGGTGATGTTCAGCTTCTACGGCGGCGGGCACGGCGCCACGGCCGAGAGCGACGGCCTCAACCACGGCAACGCGCCGATCAGCATGGCGACGATCCCGCCGGTGGAGATCCTCGAATCGGCCTATCCGGTCGCCTTCCGGCAATGGGCGCTGCGCCCGGACAGCGCGGGCGCGGGCGCGCGTCGCGGCGGGCTCGGCGCGACCTACGAGATCGAGGTACTCGAGGAGAACGGCGCCGAGGTCTTCTTCTTCGGCGAGCGCGGACGCTTCGCGCCGAAGGGCGTCGCGGGCGGGGCCGAGGGCGCCTGCAACCGCTTCACCTTTCAGCAGGGCGACGGCTGGGCGGCGCCGCCGCTCGTCTCGAAGATGGTCGGCATCCGGCTCAGGCAGGGCCAGCGCGTGCGCCTCGAGACGCCGGGCGGCGGCGGCTACGGCCCGGCCGCAGCGCGTCCGGCGCGCGACGTCGCCCGCGACGTGGCGCTCGGCTACCTGAGCGAAGGTGCGGCGGACGCGGGCCACGGCGCCGCATGGCGGGAGGAGCGCGCATGAGCCGGCGGATCATCGGGGTGGACGTGGGCGGCACCTTCACCGACGTCTTTTCCCTCGACACGGAGAGCGGACGGGCGGGCGTCGCCAAGGTGCCGACGACGCGGCCGGACCAGTCGGGCGGCTTCCTCGCGGGGCTGCGCCACGAGGTGGAAAGCCTGGGCGAGATCGCGACGGTCGTGCACGGCACCACCGCCGGGACCAACGCGCTGCTGGAGCGCAAGGGCGCGCGGACGGGCGTCATCACCACCGAAGGTTTCCGCGACGTGCTCGAGATGCGCCGCCGCGACCGGCCGCGGACCTGGGGCCTCCGGGGCGATTTCGTGCCGGTGGTGCCCCGCGACCTGCGCCTCGAGGTGCCCGAGCGGGTGCTCGCCGACGGCACGGTGGAGCGGGCTGTGGACCTCGACGCGGTGCGCGCGGCGGGCCGCGCGCTGCTCGATCAGGGCTGCGCGTCGGTCGTCGTGCTCTTCGTCAACGCCTACGCCAACCCCGAGAACGAGGCGCGCGCCGCCGCCGCCCTGCGCGAGATCTGGCCCAACGCGCATGTCGCGGCCTCCTCAGAGATCCTGCCGGAGATCCGCGAGTTCGAGCGTTTCTCGACCACCGCGCTCAACGGCTACCTGCAGCCCGAGGTCGCGGGCTACCTCGACCGGCTGGAAGGGGCGCTCGAGGGCGAGGGCTTCGGCGGCGAGTTCCTGATCGTGCAGTCGAACGGCGGCGTGATGTCGGTGGATACCGCCTGCCGCCTGCCGGTGCGCACGGCGCTCTCCGGCCCGGCCGCGGGCGTGATCGCGGCGGGCTACATCGCCGAAAGCGCCGGGTTTTCCAACGTCATCACCGGCGACATGGGCGGGACGAGCTTCGATGTCTCGCTGATCGCGGGGGGCGAGACGGTGCTCAGCCCGCAGACGGCGATCGACTTCGGCCTCGTCGTGCGCACGCCGATGATCGAGATCGCGACCATCGGCGCGGGCGGCGGCTCCATCGCTTCCGTGGACGCGGGCGGGCTGTTGCAGATCGGCCCGGAAAGCGCGGGCAGCGATCCGGGCCCCGTGGCCTACGGGCGCGGCAACGACCGGCCCACGGTGACCGACGCCAACATCGTGCTCGGCCGGATCGACCCGGCCCGGCCGCTGGGCGACGGGCTGGGCGCGCTGGATCTGGACGCCGCGAAGGCGGCGATCCGCCGCCACGTGGCCGAGCCGCTCGGCCTCGAGCTCATGGAGGCGGCGGAGGCGATCGTGCGCGTCGCCACCTCCGCCATGGCCGGCGCGATCCGCCTCGTCTCGATCGAGCGGGGCTTCGACCCGGAGCGCTTCGTCTACATGCCCTTCGGCGGCGGCGGCGCGCTGCACGCCGGCGCGATGATCGCGGAGGTGGGCCTCGCCCGGGCGCTGGTGCCGCGCTACCCGGGCGTGACCTCGGCGCTCGGCTGCGTGATCGCCGACATGCGGCAGGATTTCGTGCAGACGCTGGGCGCGATGCTGGACGAGCTCGACCTCGCCGCGCTGCGCGACCGGGTGCAGGCGCACGTCGACGAGGGCAACGCCACGCTCGACGCCGCCGACACGGGCTTCGCCGCGCGCGAGGTGCGGGTGGAGCTCGACATGGCCTATCTCGGGCAGACGCACACCGTCGCGGTGCCGGTCTCCGTGGAAATGGACGGCGCGACGGTGAAACCCGTCTCGGCGGGTGCCATCCGCGCCGCCTTCGAGGCGACCTACCGTGAGCTTTACGGCCGCCTGCTGACGAGCCCGATCCGCGTGCTGAACCTGCGCACCGCGGTGATCGGCAAGCGGCCGAAGTTCGACCTCGCCACCCTCGCCCCCGATCCCGGCGCGCGCGTCGAGACCGCCGCCAAGGGCGCGCGGCCGGTCTATGCGCAGGGCGCCTGGCACGAGGCGCGGGTCTTCGACCGCCTCGCCCTGCCCGTGGGCGCGCGTATCGACGGGCCGGCGGTGCTGGAACAGCCCGACGCCACGATCTTCGTCGAGCCATGGCTCGCCGCGGAGGTGGACGCGCACGGCAACGTCCTTCTGACAGCCAAGGAGAGCGCGGCATGAGCCATGACGCCCCCCTCGATCCCGCCCGCACGGCGGTGCTGACCATCGATCTGCAGAACGATTTCCTGCACCCCGAGGGCGCCTATGGCCGCGCCGGGCAGACGGGACCGGGCCTGCCGGAGCTGCCCGCGCGGGTGAAACCGGTGATCGACGCTGTGCGGGCGGCGGGCGGGCTCTTCGTCTCGGCGCAGTTCACGCTGGTGCCGCGGCCCGGCGGCGCGGAGCCGCTGATCGCGCCGCACCTGAAGGCGCTGCGCCCCTTCCTGACCACCGGCGACTTCGCGCCCGGCAGCTGGGGCAACGCCGCCGTGGACCTGTTGCAGCCGCCCGACCACACGGTGGAAAAGGTCGCCTATTCCGCCTTCTACCAGACGCGGCTCGAGTACATCCTGAAGGCCCTCGGCATCGAGACGCTGATCGTCGGCGGCATCGTCACCAACGGCGGCGTGGCGAGCACGGTGCGCGACGCGCACATGCGCGGCTACCGGACGATCCTCCTCACCGACGGCTGCGGCGCCTTCAAGCCGGAGGTGCACGACGCCACGCTGATCGCGCTCGCCTCGGTCACCGAGCAGGAAAGCTGCGAGGACGCGCGCCGCCTGCCGGGGCTCGCGTGATGGAGAGCCTGCGCGCCCGCCTCGCCCGCGCCCCCGCGCTCGTCGCGCCCGGCGTCTACGACGGCCTCACCGCCACCCTCGCCGAGGCGGCGGGCTTCGAGGCGCTCTACCTCTCCGGCGCGGCGGTCGCCTACACCCGGCTCGGGCGGCCCGACATCGGGCTCACCACCATGTCGGAGATGGCCGAGACGCTGGCGGCGATCCGCGACCGCGTGGCGCTGCCCATCGTGATCGACGCCGACACGGGCTTCGGCAACGCGCTCAACGCGCAGCGCACCATGCGCACCTACGAGCGCGCGGGCGCCAACGCGCTGCAGGTGGAGGACCAGAGCTTTCCGAAGCGCTGCGGGCATCTGGCCGACAAGCGGCTGATCCCGGTCGCCGAGATGACGGGCAAGATCCGCGCCATGGCCGACGCCCGCGAGAGCGACGAGACGCTCATCATCGCGCGCACCGACGCGATCGGGGTCGAGGGCTTCGAGGCCGCGCTGGAGCGCGCCGAGGCCTACGTCGCCGCCGGGGCCGACGCGCTCTTCGTCGAGGCGCCGCGCTCGGGCGAGGAGCTGCGCGCGGTGGCCGCGCGCTTCGCGGGGCGCGTGCCGCTCATGGCGAACATGGTCGAGGGCGGCGTGACGCCCGTTACCTCGGCCGCCGACCTCGGCGCGATGGGCTACGCGCTCGTCATCTTCCCGGGCGGGATCGTGCGCGCGCTCGCCCGCGCGGCGGAGGACTACTACGCGAGCCTCGCCGCCCACGGAACGAACCGGCCCTTCGCGGATCGGATGTTCGACTTCGCCGACCTCAACGCGCGCATCGGCACGCCGGAGATGCTGGAGGCGGGCGCGCGCTACGACGGAGGCGAGGGGTGAGCGTCCGCCCTGCCCCGCCGGCCTGGCCGCTCGAGGTCGAGACGCTGGTGATCGGCGCCGGCGCGGCGGGGATGGTGGCCGCGCTCTCGGCCCACGAGGCGGGCGAGGAGGTGCTGGTGCTGGAGCGCGACGCGGTGCCCGCGGGCTCCACCGCGCTCTCGGCCGGGCTGATCCCCGCCGCCGGCACCGCGCAGCAGCGCGCCGCGGGCATCGCGGACGACCCGGACCGCTTCGCCGCCGACATCCAGAAGAAGGCGGATGGAGAAGCCGACCCGGCGCTCGTCGCCGCGCTGACCGGGGCGATCCCCGAGGCGGTCGAATGGCTGACCGAGGGGCTCGGCCTGCCGCTGACGGTGGTGGAGGACTTCGACTACCCCGGCCACTCGCGCCGCCGGATGCACGGGCTGCCCGACCGCGCGGGCGCGTCCCTCGTCGATGCGCTGCGCGCGCGGTGCGAGGCGCGCGGCGTGCCCATCGTCTGCGAGCGGCGGGTCGAGACGCTTTTCACCGATGCCGGGGGCGAGGTCGCGGGCGTCGCCGCCCGCCTGCCCGACGGCACGGTGGAGGAGATCGGCGCGGAGCGCGTGATCCTCGCCTGCAACGGCTACGGCGGCAACAAGACCCGCGTCGCGCGCCACATGCCCGGGATCGCCGATGCGCTCTACTTCGGGCACGCCGGCAACCAGGGCGAGGCGCTCGACTGGGCCGAGGCGCTGGGGCTCGCGACCGCGCATCTCGGCGCCTACCAGGGGCACGGCAACGTCGCCCACCCGCACGGCATCCTGATCACCTGGGCGGTGATCACGGAGGGCGGCGTGCAGGTGAACGCCGACGGCCGGCGCTTCTGGAACGAGGCGCAGGGCTATTCCGAGGCCGCGCGCGCCGTCCTCGCCCAGCCCGGCGGGCAAGCGGTGACCGTCTTCGACGCGCGCATCGCGGATGTGGCGCGGCAGTTCGCCGATTTCCGCGCCGCCGAGGCGCAGGGCGTGATCAAGACGGCGGACACGGTGGCCGAGCTCGCCGCCGCCTTCGGGCTGCCGGCGGAGGCGCTCGAACAGACCTTGACCGAGGCGGAGGCCGCGCGCGCCGCCGGGACGGCGGACGCCTTCGGCCGTCGCTTCGGCGCGGTGGCGCCGCTCGCCGCGCCTTACTGCGGGGTGCGCGTCACCGGCGCGCTCTTTCACACGCAGGGCGGGCTCGCCGTGACGCCGGAGGCGCGAGCCATGCGCGCCGACGGCACGCCCTGCCGCCGCCTCTTCGCCACCGGCGGCGCCGCGGTCGGCGTCTCGGGGGCGGGCGATTCGGGCTATCTCTCGGGCAACGGGCTGCTCGCGGCCGTGGCGCTCGGGCGCATCGCCGGGCGCGGGCGGGCGTGAGCCCGGGGCCGGCCACGGCGGCCGTGGCGCTAGCCCGGCCGTCCCAGCATCAGGTCCGCGACCACATCGACGGTCGCCCGGGTCAGCCGCGCCGCCCCGTCGTCGGCGTGATTGACGGAGAACCCGTCGGTCGCCGCGGCGAGCAAGCGCGCGAGCGCGCCGTCGCCGGCGATGTGGCGGCGCTCCTCGGGCAGCGTATCCTCGAGAATCTCGGCGATCCGCGCTTCGGCCCGGTGCGAAAGCTCGCGGATGCGCGCGTCGTCCTCCGGCGCAGTGGCGAGCGCCTGCACGAGATTCGCGGCGAAGCCGTTCTCCGCCGCCGGGAGATCGTGCCAGAGCGCCGTGAGAAGCGCCCGGACCCGCGCGTCGTGGTCTGAAAGCCCCCGCACCCGGGCGTGCAGCGCCTCGATTCGCTCCATCAGCCACGGTTCGTAAAGTTCGAGAAGGATATCGAGCTTGGAGTCGAAATAGACGTAGATGTTCGCCGCCGAAATATCCGCCGCCCGCGCGATCGCCCCGATCGTGGAAAGCGTATAACCGCGCTCCCTGAACAGATCGTAGGCCGCGGCCAGAATGGCCTCCCGGACCTCGGGTTTCTTTTTCTGCACCATGACGCTCTGGGTTGTTTCAAAAATGTTTCGCGCGATAAACGCACACGGTTCTACGCCCGCCGGCGGCGTCGAGTAAACCCATGCAGACACCGAATAAAATTCGGTTTTGAGCCAGACTCTAAGCACGCCCGACCGAAGGGCTGACCCCCTCTTTCGCCGCGCGGTCGGCTCGCGATCGCCAGATTGATCGCAGGAAACTTAACGATCCATATTCGTTTTTAATTTGCAGAGACGGTCGCTCGTTTCCGGGGCGCTCCCCCTTCGCCCCGCCGCGCGGCGGAGCGGTTTCCGGCGGCGCGCAACCCGGTTATCCTCGGCGCGGGACAGGCAGGCAGGAACGGCAGACATGCGCATCATCCTACACGCCGGCACGGTGACGACCGACGAGGGGCGGCTCATCGCGACGCTGCGGCGCGACGCGGAGGCGCATGCGGCGCGCGGCGTGGCGCTGCCGCCGCCGGACCGCTACCGCACGCTCCTGCGCGACACGCTGGTCTCCATGCGCCGGGCCGCCCCCGCGCCGGACGCGCGCGCGGTGCTCCTCGACGCGATGCTCGACCGCCCCGAGACGGAGGTCGCGCGCCTCGTGCTCTCGAACGACCGGTTCTTCGCGGCGCCGCAGCAAGCCTTCGCCGGCGGCGCGCTCTTCCCGCAGGCCGAGGAGCGGCTGGCCAACCTGCGCCGGCTCTTCCCGGAGGACCCGATCGAGCTGCGCCTCGCGATCCGCGACCCGGCGACCTTCCTGCCGGCGGTGATGGCGGTGCGCAAAAGCGAGACGCTCGAAGAGATCATGGAGGGCCTCGCGCCGCAGGACTTGCGCTGGTCCGGGCTGATCGCGCGGCTCCGCGACAGCGTGCCCGAGGTGCCGATCACCGTCTGGTGCGACGAGGACAGCCCGGTGCTCTGGGGCGCGCTCCTGCGCGACCTCGCCGGCGCGGAGGCGGAGAGCGAGGTGTCCGGCGCCTTCGACCTGCTCGAAGAGATCATGTCGGAGGAGGGCGTCGCCCGGATGCGCGCCTATCTCTCGGCGCATCCCGATCTGACGGAGGCGCTCCGGCGGCGCGCGATGCTCGCCTTCCTCGACAAATACGCCCGGCCGGACATGGTCGAGCAGGAGCTCGACGTCCCCGGCTGGACCGAGGAGACGGTCGCCGATCTGACCGCCGCCTACGACGCGGACGTGGCGCGGATCGGGCGGATGGAGGGGGTGACGCTGCTGTCGGTCTGAGCCTCAGCGCTCGGCCTTCTTCTCCCAGCGGCCCGACTCCTCGGACCAGTACTGCGCGCGGCAGCCGGCCTTGGTCAGCGCAGCCCACTGCCCGCGGGCGTGCTGCACGGCGGCCTCGTCGTTGCCGTCGAAGAGGATGCAGACCCGCTCCAGCGCCGTGACCTCCTCGGGGGCGACCTCGGCGCCGTCCACCGCCATCAGGCAGGCGGCGCCGTTCGGGGCCTCCCGCCCGGTCGTCAGCAGCACGGGCTGGCGCGCGTCGTGCGGACCGCCGGCCCGGCCGTGGGGGAGGAACTTCTCCTCCGGGCCGAGCCAGAGCTTCTCGTCGAGCCAGTCGAGGCGCGCCGCCTCGCGCCCGCGCACCGCCACCCGCCAGCCGCGCGCGAGCGAGGCCTCCAGAAGCTGAGGCAGCGCCGCCTCGAGCGGGCGGCGCGTGAGGTGGTAGAAGTAGGCCTCGCCCATCAGCCCTCGAAGCGGTCGGCCACTAGCCGGTCGAGCGCCATGACGCCCCAGCCCGTCGCGCCCTTGGGCGCGAGCGCGGTGTCCTTGGCCACCCGCGCGACGCCGGCGATGTCGATATGGACCCAGGGCGTGCCCTCCTTCACGAAACGGCCCAAGAACTGCGCCGCCGTGATCGATCCCGCCGAGCGGCCGCCCACGTTCTTCATGTCGGCGATGTCGGACTTCAGGAGCGCGTCGTAGCCCTCGCCCATCGGCAGGCGCCACGCGCCCTCGCCCTCCGCCTCGGCGGCCTTCTCGAGCGCGCCGCAGAGCGGATCGTCGTTGGAGAAGAGCCCGGCGCGCTCGTGCCCGAGCGCGATGATCATGGCCCCAGTCAGCGTGGCGAGATCGATCATGCCGGCGGGCGCGAACCGCTCCTGCGCGTACCACATCACATCGGCCAGCACGAGCCGGCCCTCGGCGTCGGTGTTGATGACCTCGATCGTGTCGCCCTTCATCGAGGTCAGAACGTCGCCGGGGCGGATCGCGGTGCCCGAGGGCATGTTTTCCACCAGCCCGACGAGGCCCACGACGTTGGCCTTCGCCTTGCGCCCCGCGAGCGCCTTCATCACGCCGGCGACGACGCCCGCGCCGCCCATATCCATGGTCATGTCCTCCATGCCCTGCGCGGGCTTGAGGGAGATGCCGCCGGTGTCGAAGACCACGCCCTTGCCGCAGAGCGCGAGCGGCGCGGCGTCGGCCTCGCCCCCCTTCCACTGCATGACGACCACCTTGGAGGGCGCCGCCGAGCCCTGCCCCACGGCGAGCAGGCTGCCCATGCCGAGCTTTTCGAGCTCCGCCTCCTCGAGCACCTCGACCTCGATGCCCATGTCGGAGAGCGCGGCGAGCCGATCGGCGAACTCGGTCGTCGTCAGCACGTTGGCGGGCTCGCTGACGAGATCGCGGGTGAAGAACACGCCCTCGGCCACGGCGCGCCGGGGGGCGAAGGCGTCCTCGGCCTCCTCGGGCTTCGAGGTCCAGACGGTGATCGCGCCGGGGGTCTCCGGGTCGTCGGCGTCCTCACCCTTCGACTTGTGGACGTCGAAGGCGTAGCCGCGCAGCGCGGCGCCGAAGGCGAGCTCGTGCAGTTGCCGGCGGTTGGCGCCGATCACGGTGATCTCGCCGCCCTTCGCCGCGCGGGCGAGCGCCGCGCCGGCCTTGCGCGCGTCCGCCACGGTCGGGCGGGGCGGCAGGTTCACGATCTCGATCCCCTCGGCCGCGACGCCGGCGGGCCAGGAGAGCGTCATCGCCTCGCCGCGCTTGACCTTCTCGAAGGCGGGCGCGGCGACCGCGCGCTCCACGGCGCCCTTCGTTAGCCGGTTGAGCCGCCGCGCCACCTGATCGAGCCGGGCGCCCGGCTCGGCGAGGACGGCGATGCGCCCGCCCCGCTCGGCGAGCGCGTCGGCGTCGGGGGCTTCGAAACGGACGGAGGCGGGCACGGTCATGGAAGGTCCTCTTCTCTGCTCGGATACGGCTCGCCCGAGTCCTAGAGCGCGTCCCGGCCGATGACCAGATTGGAGTTCACCCCCCCGGCGGGTTCCGGTAGGTTCCGGGACGCACCACGCCCGAGGGGGAGCGCTTGGCGAGATTCGACCGATATCTGATCGGACAGCTCATGGTGCTGTTCGGCTTCTTCTCGCTCGTCCTCGTCGGCGTCTACTGGGTCAACCGGGCGGTGATCCTCTTCGACGACCTCGTGGCGGACGGCCACGCCGCGTCGATCTTCCTCGAGTTCACGCTGCTCTGGCTGCCCAAGGTGATCGCGCTCGTGCTGCCGATGGCGGCCTTCGCGGCGACGGTCTACGTGATCAACCGTCTCGCCGGCGAGAGCGAGCTGACCGTGATGCAGGCCACCGGCTTCTCGCCGTGGCGGATCGCGCGGCCCGTCGCGCTCTTCGGGCTGATCGTGGCGAGCCTGATGGCGGTGCTGACGAATTTTCTGGTCCCCGCGGCGGAGGCGGAGCTCGACCGGCGGGAGGTCGAAATCTCCGCCTCCGTCTCGGCGCGGCTCCTGCGCGAGGGCACCTTCCTGCATCCGACCGGCGGCGTGACCTTCTACATCCGCGAGATCACGCCGGAGGGCGCGCTGCGCGACGTCTATCTGTCCGACCGGCGGCGCGCGGACCGCCCGGTGACCTACACCGCCGAGCGCGCGTTCCTCGTGCGCGACGGCGAGAGCGCGCAGCTCGTCATGGTGGACGGCCTCGCGCAGACGCTGGAGGCGGGGGCGCAGCGCCTCTCGGTCACCCGCTTCGCCGAGTTCTCCTACGACGTCAGCCGCCTGATCGCCGCGGCGCGCCCGGCGCGCGACCGCCGCTCGCACCTGCCGACCCTCACGCTCCTGCGCGATCCCGCGGGCGTGGCCGAGCGCATCGGCACCTCCACCGCCCGCGTGCTGGAAGAGGCGCACATGCGGCTGCAGCAACCGCTGCTCGCCGTCGTGGCGGCGCTGATCGGCGCGGCGACGCTGCTCGCCGGGGGGTTCAGCCGCATGGGGCTCGGCCCGCAGATGGCGCTCGCCGTGCTCTTTCTCGTGGCGGTCAAGATGATCGAGGGCGCGCTCGGCAACCTCGTGCAGAGCGTCGCGCGGGCCTGGCCGGCCGTCTATCTGCCGAGCGTCGCGGGGCTCGCCATCGCGGGGGCGCTCCTGGCCTTCGCCGCGCGCACCCGGCGGCGGCCGGCCGCGAGCGAGGGCGCGGCGGCATGACGCTGCATCGCTACTTCGCGCGCCGCTTCGCCGTGCTGTTTCTGGCCACGGCGGCCGCCATCGCGCTCTTCGTCGGGCTGATCGACCTCGTCGAGCAGGTGCGGCGCGCCGACGGGGCGCTCGGGTTCGGTCAGGTGCTGACGCTCACGCTCCTCAACCTGCCGACCGGCGTCTACGAATTCCTGCCGCTCGTCGTGATCCTCGCCGCGATCGCGCTCTTCCTCGGCCTCGCGCGGTCCTCCGAGCTTGTGGTGACCCGCGCGGCGGGGCGCTCGGGGCTCGCGGTGCTCATCGGCCCGGTGATCGTCGCCGCGGTGATCGGCGCGCTCGCGGTGGCGATGCTGAACCCGATCGTCGCCGCGACCTCGAAGCGCTATTCCGAGCTGCGCGAGATCTACACCGGCGACGGTTCCGTGCTCTCGATCGGGCGCGAGGGGCTCTGGCTGCGCGAGGGCGGCGCCGGGGGGCAGACCGTGATCCGCGCGGCGCGCACCAATGCGGACGCCACGGTGCTCTTCGACGTCAGCTTCGTGGACTACGCCCAGGCCGGAGGGCCGGTGCGCCGGATCGAGGCGGCGCGCGCCGCGCTCGGCGACGAGGGCTGGACCCTCTCGGACGCCAAGCTCTGGCCGCTCGGCCCCGGCGTCACGCCGGAGGCGGGCGCAGAGCGCCACGACCGGCTCACGGTGCCCACGACGCTCACGCGGGAGCGGATCCGCGACCGGTTCGGGCAGCCGGACGCGGTGGCGATCTGGCGGCTGCCCGCGTTCATCGGCGACCTCGAGACGGCGGGTTTCTCGGCGCGCCGGCACGCCGTCTGGCTGCAGATGGAGCTCGCGCGGCCGGTCTTTCTCGTGGCGCTGGTGATCGTGGCGGCGGGCTTCACAATGCGCCACCCCCGCGCCGGGCGCACGGGGGTCAACGTGCTCGCGGCGGTGCTTCTGGGCTTCGGGCTGCACTACATCCGCAACCTCGCGCAGGTGCTGGGCGAGACGGGCCAGATCGCGCCGTGGATCGCCGCCTGGACGCCGCCGGTGGCGGCGCTGCTCCTCGCGCTCGGGCTTCTCCTGCAACGGGAGGAAGGCTGATGCGCGGGGGGCTTCGGGCCGTCGCCGCCGCTCTCGCCCTCGCCCTCGCGGCCTGGGGCGCCGAGGCGCAGCCGCAGGACGCGGCCGCAGCCCCGGCGATCCTCGTCGCCGACACCATCTACCTCGAAGGCGAGACGCGCCTCATCGCCGAGGGCGGCGTCGAGGTGGTGCAGGGCGCGCGCCGGCTGGAGGCCGCGCGCGTGACCTACGACGCGAGTGCGGAGCGGGTCGCGATCGAGGGCCCCTTGCGGCTGACCGACGGGGACGGCGCGGCGGTGCTCATCGCCGAAGCCGCCGCGCTCGACCTGGATCTCCGCGACGGGCTGATCCGCAGCGCGCGGCTGGTGCTCGACCGCCAGCTTCAGCTCGCCGCGGCGCGCATCGACCGCCGCGCGGGGCGCTACACCGTGCTCACCGACACCGCCGTCACCTCCTGCCAGGTCTGCGCCCGGGGCCGCGCGCCGCTCTGGCAGATCCGGGCGCGGCGCGTCCTCCACGACGAGGCGGCCCGGCAGCTCTATTTCGACGGCGCGCAGCTGCGGGTCTTCGACGTGCCGGTGCTCTACCTGCCCCGGCTGCGGCTGCCCGATCCGACGAACCGCCGCGCCCGCGGCTTTCTGGTGCCCGAGGTCCGCAGCACCACGCAGATCGGGGCGGGTCTGCGCCTGCCCTATTTCATCCCGCTCGGCCCGCATCGCGACCTGACGGTGGCCCCGCTGCTCTCGCCCGAGACGCGCACGCTCTTCTTCCGCTACCGGCAGGCCATGCGCCGCGGCGACCTCATGCTGCGCGGGGCGCTGAGCTCGGACGACCTGCGCCCGGACCGGCTGCGCGGCTATCTGTTCGCGGACGGCGAGGTGGCGCTGGGGCGGGGATATCGCCTCACCTTCGGGCTCAAGACGACCTCGGACGAGCTCTACCTCGCCGAATACGGCGTGACCGACACCGACCGGCTGCAGAGCGAGGTGGCGATCTCGCGGGTCCGCCGGACCGGCGTCGACACGGCGCGGCTCGCCTATTACCAGTCCCTGCGCGCCGGCGAGGCGAACGCGACGCTGCCCTCGCTCGTCCTCGACGCCGCGCGCGAGCGCCGGGTCGCCCTGCCCCGCATCGGCGGCGACCTGCGCCTCTTCGCGGATCTGCACGCCCACCGCCGCGCCTCCGACCGGGACGGCGTCGGACGCGACATGGCGCGCCTCTCGGCGGGCGCGCTCTGGACACGGGCCTGGACCGGCGCGGCGGGGCTGCGCTTCGGGCTGACGGCGGGGCTGCGCGCGGACGGGTTCCGAGTGCGCCAGGACAGCGCCGCGGCGCCGCGCGCGGCGGTGGTCACGCCCGCCGCCCGGGCGACGCTGCGCTGGCCCCTCCTGCGCCGGCGGGCCGGCGGCGCGCGTCACCTGCTGGAGCCGGTCGCGATGGTCGCCTGGTCCGGGGGGTCGCGCCCGGACGTGCCCAACGAGGCGAGCACCACGCCCGAGTTAGACACCGCCAACCTGCTGGCGCTCAGCCGGTTCCCCAGCGCCGACCGGCAGGAGCGCGGCTGGCGCGCGGCCGGCGGGCTGCGCTGGCGGCGCGTCGCGCCCGAGGGGCCGGACGTGGGCCTGACGCTGGGGCGCGTCTGGCGGCGCGAGGCGGAGGACGCCTTCAGCGCCACCTCCGGGCTCGACGGCCGGCGCTCGGACTGGCTGTTGGCGGGGGAACTGGACCTCGCGCACGGGCTGGACATCGCCGCGCGCGGCATCATCGGCCCGCAATTCGACGTGCCGCGCGCCGAGGCGCGGGCGCGCTGGCGCACGGAGCGGCTGGATCTTTCGGCGACCTACCTCCTTCTGGAAAAGGACGCGGCCGAGGGACGGGACGACTCGCTGTCGGAATGGGGCCTCGACGGGCGCTACCGCCTCACGCGGCACTGGACCGGCTCGGCCGGGTATCGCTACGATCTGGCGCAGGACAGCGCGGCGCGCGCGGACCTCGATCTCGTCTACACGAACGAGTGCGTGGCGGTCCGCCTTTCCGCCTCGCGGACCTTCGCCAGTTCCGTTACGCTCGAGGGCAGCACGGATTTCGGGCTGACCGTCGCGCTGAAAGGGTTTAGCACGGGCGACAGCGCCAAGGAGGACCGACGCAGATGCAACTGACGCGACCGACCGCCGCCACGCGTCTCCTGGCCGCCGGGTGTCTGGCGCTCGCCGCCATCCTCGCCGCCGGCGCCACGGCAGCGCAGGGCCTGTTCTCGCCGGCGATCGTGGTGAACGACACGGTGATCTCGCGCTTCGACGTCGAGCAGCGCGCGCGGTTTCTCTCCCTGCTCAACACGCCCGGCGACATCGAGGCGACGGCGCGCGAGCAGCTCATCGACGAGAGCCTGCAACTCGCCGAGGCGGCGCGCCTCGATCGCCTGCCCGACGCGGAGGCCGTCGAGCGCGGCATGGCCGAATTCGCCGCCCGCGGCGACCTGAGCACCGAGGACTTCGTCGCGCTCCTCGCCGAACAGGGGGTCGACGCCGCCACCTTCGAGCGCTTCGTGCGCGCCGGCGTCGCTTGGCGGGGCGTCGTGCGCGCGCGCTTCGGCGGCCGGGCGCGGCCGTCGGAGGCGGCCGTGGACCGCGCCATCGCCGGCGCGGGCGCCACGTCGAACCTGCGCGTGCTTCTGTCCGAGATCGTGCTGCCCGCGCCGCCCGGACAGGCGCAGGCCGCGCGGGCCGAGGCGGAGCGCCTCTCGGAGATCACCTCGGTCGAGGCCTTCTCGGAGGCCGCGCGCACGCTCTCGGCGAGCCCCTCGGCGCGGGACGGCGGCCGGCTCGACTGGCAGCCGATCACCCGCTACCCGCAGCAACTGCGCCCGGCGCTTCTGTCGCTCGCCCCCGGCGAGGTGACGGACCCGCTCCCGCTCGAGGGCGCGGTCGCCCTCCTGCAACTGCGCGCGATCGACGAAGCCGCCTACGAGGCGCCGGAGGTCGCTGAAATCGACTACGCCACCTACCTGATCCCCGGCGGGCGCAGCGAGAGCGCGCTCACCGAGGCTCGCCGCATCCGCACGCAGGTGGACCGCTGCGACGACCTCTACGGCATCGCCAAGGAGCAACCGGACGAGCGGCTCGTCCGCGAGAGCGCCGCGCCCGGGGATCTGCCGCGGGACGTGGCGCTGGAACTGGCCCGGCTCGACGCCGGCGAAGTATCCACCGCCCTCACGCGGACCGGGCCGGACGGCGCCCCCGCGCTGATGGTCCTCACGCTCTGCCAGCGCACGCCCGCCGCGGTGGTGGACACGCCCCGCGACGAGGTGGCGCGCGCCCTGCTCAACCGCCGCCTCGAATCGCTTGCCGAAGGGTACCTGCAGCAGCTCAGGGCGAACGCGCGCATCGTCGAACCATGAGCGCGCGCCCCGTCGCCGTCACCTGCGGCGAGCCCGCCGGCATCGGCCCGGAACTCGCGGCGAAGGCCTGGGAAAAGCTCGGCGCCACCCTGCCCTTCTTCCTGATCGGCGACCCCCGCCACCTGCCCGCCGGCACGCCCGTCGCCGAGATCGCGGCACCGGAGGAGGCCGCGGGCGCGGCGGCGCACGGTCTGCCCGTCCTCGCGCATCCCTTCCCGGCCGCCGCGACGCCGGGCCGCCCCGACCCGCGCAACGCCCAAGGCGTGATCGACGCGATCGCGCGGGGCGTCGCGCTCGTGCAGGAGGGCGCTGCCGGCGCGGTCTGCACGCTGCCCATCCACAAGCAGGCGCTGGCCGAGGGGGCGGGCTTCGCCTACCCGGGGCACACCGAATACCTCGCCGCGCTCGCGGGCGTGGACGATGTGGTGATGATGCTCGCCTCGCCGGAGCTTCGCGTTGTGCCGGCGACGATCCACATTCCCCTGTCCGAGGTGCCCGGTGCGCTGACCGCAGCGCACCTCGAGACCGTGCTGCGCCTCACGCACGACGGCCTTCGCACACGCTTCGGCCTCGCCCGGCCACGCATCGCGGTCGCGGGGCTCAACCCGCATGCCGGCGAAGGCGGGCGGATGGGCCGCGAGGAGATCGAGGTGATCGCCCCCGTCCTCGACCGACTCCGCGCCGAGGGCATGGACCTCGACGGCCCGCGCGCGGCCGACACGATGTTCCACGCCGCCGCCCGCGCGGGCTACGACGCGGCGGTGGCGATGTACCACGACCAGGCGCTGATCCCGATCAAGACGCTGGATTTCGACCGCGGCGTGAACCTGACGCTCGGGCTGCCCTTCGTGCGGACCTCGCCCGATCACGGCACCGCCTTCGACATCGCCGGCACCGGGCGGGCGAACGCCGCCTCCACCGTGGCGGCCCTGCGCCTCGCGGCGGAGCTCGCGGGAGGTGAGGCATGAGCGTCGCGGAGAAAATTCTTCGTCCGAGGAATTTTCGGCGCGCCTCGTCCGTCGGCGAATTTTCGTACGAAAATTCGCCCTGCGCCGCGCGAGCCGGATGAGCGCGCTCGCCGACCTGCCGCCGCTGCGCGCGGTGATCGCGCGCCACGGGCTCGCCGCGCGCAAGGCGCTCGGGCAGAACTTCATCCTCGATCTGAACCTGACCCGCCGGATCGCGCGCACCGCGGGCGACCTTTCGGGCGCGGACGTCTTCGAGGTGGGCCCCGGCCCCGGCGGGCTCACCCGCGGGCTGTTGATGGAGGGGGCGCGGCATGTCCTCGCCGTGGAGAAGGACCCGCGCTGCCTGCACGCGCTGGAGGAGATCGCCGCCGCCGCGCCGGGCCGGCTCACCGTCCTGCAGGGCGACGCGCTGGAGATCGACCCGCGCGATCATCTCACGCCGCCGATCCGGATCGTCGCCAACCTGCCCTACAACGTCGGCACCGAGCTCCTCGTGCGCTGGCTCACGCCGCCGGTCTGGCCGCCCGCGTGGGAAAGCCTGACGCTCATGTTCCAGCGCGAGGTGGCCGATCGGATCGTGGCCGAGCCGGGCAGCAAGGCCTACGGCCGGCTGGCCGTGCTGGCGCAGTGGCGCTGCGACGCGCGGATCGCTTTCACGCTGCCGCCCGCGGCCTTCACCCCGCCCCCCAAGGTGGCCTCGGCGGTGGTGCATCTGGAGGCGTTGCCGGCGCCGCGCTTTCCCGCGCCCGCGGAAGCGCTGCAGCGCTTGACCGCCGCGGCCTTCAACCAGCGCCGGAAGATGCTGCGCGCCGCGCTCAAGGGCCTCGCCCCGGACATCGAGGACCGGCTCGCCGAGGCGGGGATCGCCCCCACCGCGCGGGCCGAGACCGTGCCGCTCGAGAAGTTCTGCGCCCTCGCCCGCGCGCTGGCGCGCTAGGCGCTCACTCGGCGGCGGCCTTGCCGCCTTCGGAGCCCTCGCCGCCGGAGCTCTCGCCGCCCTCGGACGCGCCCGTCTCGCGCGACTGTCCGCCGCCGGACTTGCCGCCCTTGTCGGTCTCGCCCTTGCCGGCCTCGCCTTTCGCGGCGTCCCCCTTCGCGCCGTCGCTCTTGCGGCTGCGGGGCTTGCGGGCGCGCGGCTTGGGCTTCGGCGCCTCTTCCGGCGTCTCGACGAGCGTGCTGTCGCCCTCGGGCGCGGCGCCCTCGGGCGTCTCGGCCGGCGCCGCGGCCGCCTCGGCGGCGCCGCCCTTGCCGCCGCTCTCGCGCTCCTGGCGCTCGGCGCGCTCACGGTCGCGCTGCGCCTGGCGTTCGCGGTTCTCGCGTTCCTGCTGCTCGCGGCGCGCGTCCTGCTCGCGCTGCGCCTCGGAAAGGAGCCGCAGGTAGTGCTCGGCGTGCTGCTGGAAGTTCTCGGCCGCGACGCGATCGTTCGCCAGCCCCGCATCGCGCGCCAGCTGGTTGTACTTGTCGATGATCTGCTGCGGCGTGCCGCGGACCTTGCCCTCCGGGCCCGAGCTGTCGAAGACCCGGTTGACGACGTTGCCCACCGAACGGGAGCGGTTCGATTTCGACCGCGACCTGGGTTTGGAAGATCTCATGCAGTCCTGTCCAGCCTGAGTGTCCGATCCCGCCCTGTGCGCCTATGTCGCGCGGTGTCCGCGCCGTTCATGTCTGCCAAGGCGGTGTTTTTGGCTTGAGGCCTCGAGCGACGCTCCGGTCGGGCGTCCCGCTGCGCGGCTTGTCTCTGACTAAACACGTCAGCCTCGCCGTTACAAGGGGCAATCTGCCGGAAAGTTGCGTCATTCCGGCGCCTCCGCCGGCCGTCGCCGCGCCGCCACCACGCGATCCCGCCCGTCGAGATCGGGGCGAACCGCCACCGCGTCGAGCCCCGCCGCGCGCAGGAGCGCCGCCACCGGCGCGCCCTGCGTCATGCCGATCTCCACGAGAAGCCGCCCGGCCGGAGCGAGCAGCCGGGGCGCCGCCGCGGCGATCGCGCGATAGGCGGCGAGCCCGTCGCCCCCGGGCGTCAGCGCCATGCGCGGCTCGCGCGCGACCTCCGGCGCGACCTCGGCCATCTCCGCCTCGGCGAGGTAGGGCGGGTTCGACACGATCAGTTCGAAGGGCCCCGCGATCCCCTCGGCCCAGTCGGCGCGGCGGAGCGTCAATCGGGACGCGACGCCGTGGCGCGCGGCGTTCTCCGCGGCGACCTCGAGGGCGGCGTGCGAGAGATCGGTCGCCACGCCCGTCGCCTCCGGCCGCTCGGCGAGCAGCGTCACGGCGAGCGCGCCACTCCCGGTGCCGAGATCGAGCACCCGGGCGAAGGGCGCCTCCAGCGCGGCGGCAACGAGGCTCTCGGTCTCGGGCCGCGGATCGAGCACATCCGCCGTCACGCGAAAGCTCCGCCCCCAGAAGAGGCGCCGGCCGAGGATATGCGCCACCGGCTCGCGCGCCGCGCGCCGGTCGAGCATCGCCGCGTAGGCCGCCGCCGCGGCCGCGTCCACCGGGTCGGGCCCCATGATCGCGAGGCGGCCGGCCTCCACGCCGAGCGCCTCGGCCAGCAGCAGCCGCGCGTCGCGCGCCGGGCTCTCGACCCCCGCCGCCGCGAGCCGCGCGCGCCCCTCGGCCAGCGCCGCGGCGACGCTCATTCCTCCATCTCGGCCAGTTGCGCCGCCTGCGCCTCGGCCTGCAGGGCGTCGATCACCTCGTCGAGGTCGCCCTGCATCACCTGGTCGAGCTTGTAGAGCGTGAGGTTGATCCGGTGATCCGTCAGCCGCCCTTGCGGGAAATTGTAGGTGCGGATGCGCTCGGAGCGGTCGCCGCCGCCCACCTGCGCGCGGCGCTCCGAGGCGCGCGCCTCCGCGGCGCGGCGGCGCTCCATGTCGTAGAGGCGCGCGCGCAGCACCTCGAGCGCGATCTCGCGGTTGCGGTGCTGCGACTTCTCCGAGCTCGTCACGACGAGGCCGGTGGGCACATGCGTGACGCGCACCGCCGAATCGGTGGTGTTGACGTGCTGCCCCCCGGCGCCGGAGGCGCGCATGGTGTCGATGCGCAGGTCCGCCGGGTCGATCGCCACGTCGACCTCGGCCGCCTCGGGCAGCACGGCGACGGTGGCGGCCGAGGTGTGGATGCGCCCGCCCGACTCGGTCGCCGGCACGCGCTGCACGCGGTGGACGCCGGATTCGTACTTGAGCCGGGCGAAGACGCCCTCGCCCCTGATGCGCACGACGGCCTCGCGGACGCCGCCGAGATCGCTCTCGGCGAGCTCCACCACCTCGACGCGCCAGCCCTTCGCCTCGGCGTAGCGCTGATACATGCGCAGAAGGTCCCCGGCGAAGAGCGCCGCCTCCTCGCCGCCGGTGCCGGGCCGGATCTCGAGCACGGCGGGGCGCGCGTCGGCGGCGTCGCGCGGCAGGAGCGCGTGTTTCACCGACTGCTCGGCCTGGGGCAGCTCGGCGCGCAGGCGGTCCACCTCCTCACGGGCGAGCGCGGCCATCTCTGGGTCGTCGCAGAGCGCCTCGGCCTCGGCGAGCGCGGCGCAGAGGCGGCGCCAGCGGTCGATCGCGGCCATGACCGGGCGCAGCTCGGCGTGCTCGCGCGCGAGCGCGACGGGGTCGCCGCCGCCCTCGGCGAGCCGCGCCTCGACATAGGAGAAGCGCTGCGCGATCTGCTCCAGCCGGTCCTCGGGGATCATGCGCGCGTCAGTCCTTCATCCGCGTCACCGGGTCAAGTGGGCGCCGCCCAAGCCGCTTGGAAGCGGCTTGGGCCAAGCGGTTTCGAAACCGCTTGGCCGGGGCGGTCAAAGACGCCCCGGCCTCAGCTCTCCGCCCGCAGCGCGGCGATCCAGCGATCGACGCGGGCGCGGTTCACGCCCATGTCCGAGGTCCCGAAGCGCAACCGGCCGTGGATTATCAGGTCGTCGCCCTCCTGCGCCACGGTCGTGTAATCCGGAAAACCCCAGAGCGCCGAGCGCGTGACGTAGGTCACCATGCCCTCGGCGACCGACCCGGCGAGCACCTGCGTCCGCGGCGTCGCCCGCGCGATGGCGTCGAAGCGGCGCAGTGCCTCCGGCCCCGCCCCCGCGACGCGCCGCTTGACGCCGCCCGTCAGGTCCTCGTCCCCCGTGACCTCAGGCGCGACGTGCCAGCGCGCCGGATCGCTCGGCGCGAAGCGCACCCAGGCGGCGAAATTCGCCGCCACCAGCAGGATCAGAACCCCGAGCCAGATCACCACCTTCACGTCTCCGTTCCTTCCCCGGCCGCACGCGCGAGCCGCGCCTGCCCGATCAGACACAGGATTTCCACCGCCGCATGCGCGCCCGCGACCGCCGTCGCGCCCGTCGTGTCGAAGGGCGGCGCCACCTCGACCACGTCGCCGCCCCGGATGTCGAGCCCGGCGAGGCCCTGCAGGAGCGCCGCCGCCTGCCAGCTCGCCAGCCCGCCCCAGACCGGCGTGCCGGTCCCCGGCGCGAAGGCCGGGTCGAGCGCGTCGATGTCGAAGCTGAGGTAGGCCGGCCCCGCCCCCACGATCCGCCGCGCCTGCGCGGCGACCGCGGCGACGCCGTTCTCGTGCACCTCGCGCGCGTCGATCACCGCGATGCCGAGGGGGTCGGGATTGTAGGTGCGGATGCCGATCTGCACCGAGCGCGCCGGCTCGATCAGCCCGCGCTTCACCGCCTTGTAGAACATCGTGCCGTGATCGACGCGGGCCGGGGCGTCGTCGGCCCAGGTGTCGGTGTGCGCGTCGAACTGGATGAGCGCGAGCGGCCCGAACTTCGCCGCGTAAGCCTCGAGGATCGGGAGAGAAATCGAGTGATCCCCGCCGAGCGTCAGGCTCGCCGCGCCGCTCTCGAGGATACCCGCGACATGCGCCCGGATCGCCTCCGGCGCCTCGGCGGGGCGCGCATAGTCGAAAGCCAGATCGCCGTGATCCGCGATCGCCAGCGCCTCCATCGGGTTCCAGCCGCCCCAGCCCCAGGGCGGGTCGTAGGTCTGCAGCGCGCTCGCCTCGCGGATGGCGCGCGGGCCGAGGCGCGCGCCGGGGCGGTTCGTCACCGCCTGGTCGAAGGCCACGCCAGTCACGGCGACGTCGACGCCGCGCAGGTCCTTGGTGTAGCGCCGGCGCAGGAAGGAGGTCGCGCCGGCGAAGGTGTTCTCGAAGCTCGCGCCCCTCAGGTCCTCCCGGGTGAAGGCGTGGTCGATCTGTTTCGCGGCGTCCTCGAGGGCCATGCGCTCACTCCGCGGGCAGCGCCCGCTCGACGAGGCGGGCGTAGAGGCTCGCGCCCACCGGCGCGATCCGGTCGTTGAAGTCGAAGGCCGGGTGATGACACATCGGCGTCTCCCCCTGCCCCACGAGGAGATAGGCCCCCGGCCGCGCCTCGAGAAGATAGGCGAAGTCCTCCGCGCCCATACTCGGCTCGGTCTCAAGGTCCACCGCCTCGCCCACCACGTCGCGGGCGACCTCGGCGGCGAAGGCCGTCTCGCGCGGGTGGTTGACGGTCGCGGGATACCAGCGGTCGTAGTCGAGCGCGGCGGTCACGCCATGCGCCGCCGCGACGCCCTCGACGATCGCGCGCACCCGCGCCTCCGCCCAGTCGCGCCAGCCGGCGTCGAAGCTGCGCACCGTCCCGGCGAGGCGCGCGACCTCGGGGATCACGTTCGTCGTCGTGCCCGCCTCGATCTGCGTGAGCGCCACGCGCAGCTCGGCGCGCGGGTCGGCCTCGGCCGGCAGGCTGCGGATCGCCTGCGCGATGGCGAGCGCGGGGCCGATCGGGTCGCGCGCCTCGTGCGGGCGCGCGGCGTGCCCGCCGCGCCCCGTCAGCGTCAGCCGGACATCGTCCACCGCCGCCATGATCGGGCCCGCGCGGGTGGCCACGTGGCCCTCGGGCAGGCCGGGGCGGTTGTGGAGCGCGTAGACCTCGCGCAGCTCGAAGCGGTCGGGCACGCCCTCGTCCACCATGACGCCGCCGCCGCCGCCGTCCTCCTCGGCCGGCTGGAAGAGAAGCACCGCGCGCCCGGCGAAATTGCGCGTCTCGGCCAGATACTGCGCCGCGCCGAGGAGCATCGCGGTGTGCCCATCGTGGCCGCAGGCATGCGCGCGGCCCGGCACGGTGGAGGCCCAGGCCGCCCCGCTCTCGTCCGGCATCGGCAGCGCGTCCATGTCGGCGCGCAGCCCCACCGCCGGGCCGTCGGCGCGCCCCCGGATCACGGCGACGACGCCGGTGCGCGCCACGCCCTCGTGCACCTCGTCCACGCCGAAGGCGCGCAGGCGCTCGGCCACGAAGCGCGCCGTCGCGTGGCAGTCGAAGCCGATCTCGGGGTGCGCGTGCAGGTGGCGCCGCCAGCCGGCCATCTCGTCCGAGAGCGCGGCGATGCGGTTGATGACGGGCATGGACTCCCTTTCTCTCGCAGGTCAGATTTCCACTTGAACAGCAACACGGTGCCCGCCGCAATGCCCGACGATCCCTTCCCCGGCCTGACCGGGCTGCCCCGCCTGCGCGCCATCATGGCCCGCCTCCGCGATCCCGAGACGGGGTGCCCCTGGGACATCGAACAGGATTTCGCGTCCATCGCGCCCTACACCATCGAGGAGGCCCACGAGGTCGCCGACGCCATCGCGCGCGAGGCCTGGGACGAGCTCGAGGGCGAGCTCGGCGATCTGCTGCTGCAGGTGGTCTATCATGCGCAGATGGCCGAGGAGGCCGGGCATTTCGATTTCGACCGCGTGGCGCAACGGATCGCCGACAAGATGGTGGCGCGCCACCCGCATGTCTTCGGCGACGAGAGCCGCGACAAGAGCGCCGCGCAGCAGACCCGCGACTGGGAGGCGGTGAAGGCCGCCGAGCGCGCCGCGCGGGCCGAGACCGGCGTGCTCGACGGCGTGGCGCTCGGCCTGCCAGCGCTGACGCGGGCCGTGAAGCTGCAGACGCGCGCGGCGCGGGTGGGCTTCGACTGGCCCGAGGCGGGCGACGTGCTGGAAAAGATCGCCGAGGAGGCGCGCGAGCTCACCGAGGCCCGCGACCGGCTGGGTGTGGCCGAGATCGCGGAGGAGTTCGGCGACCTGATGTTCGTCATGGCCAATCTCGCGCGCCATCTCGGCGTCGATCCGGAGGCGGCTCTACGCAGCGCCAACGCCAAGTTCATGCGGCGCTTCAACGCGGTAGAGGCCGCGCTTGATGCAAGGGGCAAAACCCCGCAGGACTCCGACCTCGCCGAGATGGACGCCCTCTGGGAGGCGGCGAAGCGCGCGGAGCGCGGCGGGTGATTGCGCCGCGCCCCCGCTTCTGCCACCTCTGACGGGCCGCAGCACAGGACCGCCATGCCGCCCCGCAGGATCATCATCGACACCGACCCGGGTCAGGACGACGCCGTGGCGATCCTGCTCGCGCTTGCGAGCCCCGAGGAGATCGAGGTTCTGGGGATCACGGCCGTGGCCGGCAACGTGCCCCTCACGCTCACCGCGCGCAACGCGCGGATCGTCTGCGAGCTCGCCGGGCGGCCGGATATCCGCGTCTTCGCGGGCTGCGACCGCCCGCTCGCCCGCCCGCTGGTTACCGCAGAGCATGTGCACGGCCGCACCGGCCTCGACGGGCCGGAACTGCCCGAGCCGCGCATGGCGCTCGAAGAGGCGCACGCCGTCGATTTCATCGTCGAGACGCTGCGGCGCGAGGCGCCCGGCACGGTGACGCTCTGCCCGCTCGGGCCGCTGACGAACATCGCCACCGCCTTCCGCCGCGCGCCCGACATCGCGGAACGCGTGGCCGGGATCGTGCTGATGGGGGGCGCCTACTTCGAGGTCGGCAACGTCACGCCGGCGGCGGAGTTCAACATTCACGTCGACCCCGAAGCCGCTGATATCGTTTTCCGATCCGGCGCGCCGATCACGGTGGTGCCGCTCGACGTGACGCACAGGGCGCTGGTGACGCCGGCGCGCAACGCGGCCTTCCGCGCGCTCGGCACGCCGGTGGGCCTCGCCGTGGCGCAGATGACGGAATTCTTCGAACGCTTCGACAAGGAGAAATACGGCGCCGAGGGCGCGCCGCTGCACGACCCCTGCGTGATCGCCTATCTGCTCCGGCCCGCGCTCTTCGCCGGGCGCCACGTCAACGTCGAGATCGAGACCACCTCGGAGCTCACCCTCGGCATGACGGTGGCCGACTGGTGGGGCGTCACCGACCGGGCGCCCAACGCGACCTTCCTCGGCGCGGTGGACGCGGAGGGGGTCTTCACCCTTCTGACCGAGCGGCTGGGGCGGCTGTGAGCGCGGCGCTGCACCTCGCCCGCCCCGAGGACCTGGAGCGGCTCCTGCCCATGGTCGCGGCGATGCATGGCGAACAGGGCACGGCGCAGGACGAGGAGGGCCGCCGCGCGGCGCTCGCGCCGCTTCTCGAGGGCTCGCCGCACGGCGCGGTCTACCTGATCGGGCCGCGCGGCGCGCCGATCGGCTATCTCGTGGTGACCTTCGGCTGGTCGGTCGCCTACGGCGGGCTCGACGCGGTGATCGACGAGATCTACGTGCGCCGCGCGGTGCGCGGGCGCGGCATCGCCGCCGACGCCCTCGACGCGCTCGCCCGCGCGCTGCGCGACGCGGGCCTCGTCGCGCTTCATCTGGAGGTCGACCGCGACAACGAGGCCGCGCAGCGCCTCTATGCCCGCGCCCGCTTCGCACCGCGCGAGGGCGCGCTGCCCATGACCCGCCTGCTCTGAAGCGCCGACGCGGTTTGCAAACCGCGTCGCGCCGCGGCCGCGGCGCCTGTATGGGGTGGCCGCTCAGAGGCTGCCGACGACGATCACCATGGCGATCGAGTAGAGCATCAGCCCGCCGATCACGATCCAGAGCGCCTTGTTCCGCGCGAGGCTGGCCTTCGTCAGCTCCTTGGCCTGATACACGAGGTCCGGCCACGTGTAGGAGACGAAATCGCCCTGCGTGAAGACGGCCTTGATCCGGCCCGTCTCGTCCACGACCGGCAGGCGGCGGAAGCGCTCGTTCGACATGATGCGCAGCCAGTCGAGCATGTCGTCGGTCTCGCGCGCGACGCGGATCTCGCGGGTCATCACCTCGCCGAGCGTCGTCGTCGCCGCGTCGCGGCCGGCGTTGACGATCCGGCGCATCACGTCGCGCTCGGTCACCACGCCGATCACCACGCCGTCGGCCTCGGTCACCACGACCGAGCCGTAGCCCCGGTCGCTCATCGCCGCCACGGCCTCGGCGACGGTGGCCTCGGCGCCGAAGGTCAGCGGCGCGGGCTTGCTCGCGTATTCGGGGCGGTCGCGGAGCTGCATCCGCGCGTGGTCGCTCGCCGTCATCGGGATCTCCTCTGTCGTGTCTTGATTAAAGAGAAGCCTAGCGCGCATGACGCGAGAGCAAGCCGCGCGGACGGGCACGGGCGGACTGGCACGGGCGGGCGGCGGAGCCTACCTTGGGGCCATGACCGTGGCCATTCCCTTCGACAACACCTTCGCTGCGCTGCCCGAGCGGCTTTTCACGCGGGTCGCGCCCACGCCGGTGCGCGAACCGGAGCTCCTCGCCTTCAACCATGCGCTCGCCCGCGAGCTCGGCATCGCGGCCGACACGGACGAGGCCACGCTGGCGCGAGTCTTCGCCGGCAACGAGGTGCCCGAGGGCGCTGCGCCGCTCGCGCAGCTCTACGCCGGCCATCAGTTCGGGCAGTTCAACCCGCAGCTCGGCGACGGGCGCGCGCATCTTCTGGGCGAAGTGGTGGACCGGCATGGCCGGCGCCGCGACATCCAGCTCAAGGGCGCGGGGCGCACGCCCTATTCGCGCATGGGCGACGGGCGCGCCTGGCTGGGGCCGGTGCTGCGCGAATACGTCGTCTCGGAGGCGATGCACGCGCTCGGCATCCCCACCACCCGCGCGCTCGCCGCCGTCGCCACGGGCGAGCCGGTCGTGCGCGAAACGGTCCTGCCCGGCGCGGTGCTGACACGCGTCGCGGCGAGCCACATCCGCGTCGGCACCTTCCAGGTGCTCGCCGCCCGCGGCGACACCGAGGGGCTCCGCGCGCTCTGCGAGCATACCATCGCGCGCCACTACCCGCAGGCGGACGGGCCGCAGGCGCTGCTCGACGCGGTGATCGCAGCGCAGGCGCGGCTCGTGGCGCAGTGGATGAGCGTGGGCTTCATCCACGGGGTGATGAACACCGACAACTGCGCGCTTTCGGGCGAGACGATCGACTACGGCCCCTGCGCCTTCGTCGACGACTACCATCCCGAGACGGTGTTCTCCTCGATCGACCGCATGGGGCGCTACGCCTACGCCAACCAGCCCGACATCGCGGTCTGGAACATGGCGCAGCTCGCCACGGCGCTGGTTCCGCTCATGCCCGACCGCGACGCGGCGGTGGAGGCCTTCACGCAGTCGGTCCACGCCATGCCGGAGATGATCCGCGCCGAATGGCTTTCCCGCTTCCGCGCGAAGCTCGGCCTCACCGCGGAGGACGCGGGCGACGCGGGCCTGATCTCGGAGCTGCTCGACATGATGGCGGCGCAGGGCGCGGATTTCACCAACACCTTCCGCGGGCTGGCCGAGGGCACCGCGCGGCGCGAATTCACCGACCCGGCGCCCTTCGACGCGTGGGAGGAGCGATGGCGCGCGCGCCTCGCCGCCGAGGCGAGCGACCCGGAGGCGCGCATGCGCGCCGCGAACCCGGCGGTGATCCCGCGCAACCACCAGATCGAGCACATGATCGAGGCCGCCGTCGGCGGCGACCTCGGCCCGTTCCGGCAGCTCATGGCGGCGCTTGCGACGCCCTACGAGACGCCCGGGGAGCCCACGCTCGCCGCGCCGCCGCGGCCGGAGGAGCGGGTCGCGGCGACCTTCTGCGGCACCTGAGCCGCCTCGCGGGGCGCGGGCGATCCGGCGCGGCGGCGTGCCGGGGGAGGTCGCGCCCGGGAAAACCGAGCCAGTGGGGGCTTCGCGCCCCCACACCCCCGCGGGATATTTTCGCCAAGAAGAAGGGATCGCGGCGGCGCCCGGCCGTGCAGAGTGGCGCCGGGGGTCCGCCCAGTCGCCCCTGCGTTCGCCGGAGGGCAGGACGCCGGGCCCTCGGTGGACGCGCGGCGCCTAGTCCTTGGCGCGCACCCGCTGGAGGAGCGGCATCAGGTCGGCCATCTCGGGGCCGCGCGCGCGGCCCGTCAGCGCCTTGCGCAGCGGCATGAAGAGCGCCTTGCCCTTGCGCCCGGTCCGCGCCTTCACGGCGGCGGTCCATTCGGCCCAGGTGTCGGGGCCGTAGCGCGGATCGGGCAGGAGCGCCATCGCCTCGGCGACGAAGTCGGCGTCCTCCGGCGCGATCTCGGGCTGGGCGCCGTCGCGGAAGAGCGCCCACCAGTCGGCGAGATCCGCGCGCGTTTCGATGTTCTCGCGCACCACGCGCCAGAAGCGCTCGGCCAGATCGTCCGGCACGCCGAGGGCGGCGATCTCGTCCGCCACCGCCTCGAAGGGGAGCGCGTGCAGGTGGCGCGCGGTGAGCGGCGCGAGGTCCGCCTCGTCGAACTTGGTGGGCGCGGCGCCGAACTTGGAGAGATCGAACGCCGCGGCGAGCGCGTCCGGGTCGCTCTCGAGCTCGACCGGGTCGGAGGTGCCGAGCCGCGCCATCAGGCTGACGAGGGCCGCGGGCTCCACGCCGCGCGCGCGCAGGTCGCGCAAGCTGAGCGTGCCGAGCCGCTTCGAGAGCGCCTCGCCCTGCGGGCCGGTCAGCAGCGAGTGATGCGCGAAGCGCGGGGCCGTGCCGCCCAGCGCCGCGATGATCTGGATCTGCGTCGCGGTGTTGGTCACGTGGTCGGCGCCGCGCACGACGTCGGTGATCCCCATCTCGGTGTCGTCCACCACCGAGGCGAGCGTGTAGAGCACCTGTCCGTCGGCGCGGATCAGCACCGGGTCGGAGACCGAGGCGGCATCGATCGACTGCGGCCCGAGGATGCCGTCCTCCCACTCGATGCGCGCGTGATCGAGCCGGAAGCGCCAGTGCCCCGCGCCGCGCTCGGCGCGCAGGCGGGCCTTCTCCTCGTCCGGGAGCGCGAGCGCGGCGCGGTCGTAGACCGGCGGGCGCCCCATGGCGAGCTGCTTGCGCCGCTTGAGCTCGAGCTCCTCGGGCGTCTCGAAGCACTCGTAGAGCCGCCCCGCGGCGCGCAGGCGGTCGGCGGCCGCGGCGTAGCGGTCGAGGCGCGCCGACTGCCGCTCCATCCGGTCCCAGGTCAGGCCGAGCCACGCGAGGTCCTCCTCGATCGCGGCGACGTAGCCCTCCTGGGAGCGCTCCGGATCGGTGTCGTCGATGCGCAGGATGAAGGTGCCGCCCGCCTTGCGCGCGACGAGGTAGTTCATCAGCGCCGTGCGCAGGTTTCCGACATGCAGGTAACCCGTGGGCGACGGGGCGAAGCGGGTGGTGGTCATCGGCGTCTCCTGTCGGGCGTGTCCCCTGTCACAAGCCCCCGGCCTTGTCCAGCGCGGGCGGTCGCCCTGCGGGGCTTCACAAAGGCTGTGCGGACCCGCACAAGGGGATCGGGCGCGACCCCGCTACTCTCTCGCCCGACACCGACAGAGGAGGAGACCCATGACCGACGCCAGGATCACCCGCCGCCAGGCGCTCGCCGGCGCCGCCGCGCTGCCGCTCGCCGCGGCCGCCACCGGCCCGGCCCGCGCCAGCGCGCCGATGATGGGGCCGGATTTCCCGACCCACGCCCGCTTCCGCCTCGGCGGCTTCGAGGTCACGACGCTGCTCGCCGGCACGCGGATGGTGCCCAACCCGCAGGAGATCTTCGGGCTGAACGTCTCCGAGGAGACCTTCGCCGAGGCCTCGGCCGCCGCGATGATCCCCGCCGACACCAGCCGCTTCTTCTTCACGCCGACGGTGGTGAACACGGGCGCGGCGCTCATCCTCTTCGACACCGGCCTCGCCCCGGCGGCGACCGTCGCCGCGCTCGAGGCGGCGGGCTACACCGCCGATCAGGTGAGCCACGTCGCGCTCACCCACATGCACGGCGACCACATCGGCGGGCTCATGGAGGACGGCGCCGAGACCTTCGCCGGCGCGCGCTACCTCACCGGCGCGGCGGAGTTCGACGCCTGGGACTTCTCCGGCGACGAGACCTTCGAGGCGAAGGTCCGCCCGCTCTCCGACGCGGGCAAGCTCGAGTTCCTCGAGGACGGCGACGCCGTGACCCCGGGCGTGACCGCCATGGCCGCCTTCGGGCACACGCCCGGCCACATGGCCTTCATGCTGGAAAGCGAGGGGCGCCAGCTTCTCCTCGGCGCGGATTTCGCCAACCACTACGTCTGGTCGCTCGCCAACCCCGACTGGGAGGTGCTCTTCGACCGCGACAAGGAGCAGGCCGCGGCGACCCGCCGGCGCCTCCTCGGCATGCTCGCCGCCGACGAGGTGCCCTTTGTGGGCTACCACATGCCCTTCCCGGGCCTTGGCTTCGTCGAGACCGCGGGCGACGGCTTCCGCTACGTGCCGCACAGCTACCAGCTGACGATGGAGTGACCCGCCGCCCGGGCCGGCCACCGCCGGCCCGCCCCGCGCCACGGCCCCGGCCGCGCGCGGGGCCGACGGCACGGATCGCACCTCCGCCGGCGGCGGCGCCCCGGCCCCATCATCTTGGCCAAAATACTCCGGGGGGAGTCGCGCCGACAGGCGCGACGGGGGGCAGCGCCCCCCTCAAGCCCCGGCGGCTACATCCCGAGCCGGTCGCGCAGGAAGGCCAGCGCCACGCTCAGCCCGTCGGGCGCGATGCCGTGGGCGGTGCCCTTCATGACGTGGGCGTAGACCTCTTTCCAGCCCGCCTCCTGCAGCGCCTCGGCCGCCTCCGGCAGCGACTGCGGCGGCACCACGTCGTCCTGGTCGCCGTGCACCAGCAGGACCGGCGGGCGCACCTGCAGCTCGTCGGCGAGAAGCTCGGGGTTCAACAGCCGCCCCGAGAAGCCGACCACCCCGGCCACCGCGTCCTCGCGGCGCGGCGCGACGTGGAGCGCCATCATCGTGCCCTGGCTGAAGCCGAAGAGCGCCACCTGCTCGGGCAGCACGTCCTCGTCCACCATCACCCCATCGAGGAAGGCCTGCAGATCGTCCACCGCCGCGCGCATCCCCTGTTCCGCCGCCTCCTCCGAAGAGCCGTCGATCCAGGGGATCGGGAACCACTGGAAGCCCATGGGCGAGGCCGCGCAGGTCTCGGGCGCGTCGGGCGCGACGAAAAGCGTGTCGGGCAGATGCTCGCCCAGCGGCTCCGCGAGGCCCAGCAGGTCCTGCCCGTTCGCCCCGTAGCCGTGCAGGAAGATCACCACCGAGCGGGTGGACCCCGATCGCGGCTCCACCCGGCCTGCCTGCAACGCGCGCGTCATGCCACGCCCTCCCGCTCCGTTTCCACGCGGTAGTAGGCCCAGAGCGCGCGCGCCGCAACCGCGCGCCACGGCGACCAGGCCTCGGCCATGTCGCGCAGCGCCTTCGGCCGCGGCCGCGCGGGCAGGTCGAAGAGCCGCCGCGTCGCCTCCTGCAGCGCGAGGTCGCCCGGCGCGAAGACGTCCGCGCGCCCGAGCGAGAACATCGCGTAGATCTCCGCCGTCCAGACGCCGATGCCGGGCACGGCGGTGAGGGTGCGCACGACCTCGTCGGTCGGCGCGGCGCGCAGCGCGGCGTAGTCGATCCCGGCGGCGGCGAGCGCGCGGGCGTAGCGGATCTTCTGCCGCGAGAGCCCGGCGGCGCGCATCTCCTCGTCGGCCGCCGCGAGGATCGCCTCGGGCGCGGTCAGCCCCGCCGCCTCCAGCCGGCCCTGGATGGTGCGGGCGGCGGCGACGCTCACCTGCTGGCTCACGATGGCGGCGAGGAGTTGGTCGAAACCGTCGGGCCGGCGGCGGAGCGGCAGCGGCCCCGTCAGCTCGATCGCCCGCGCGAAGCGCGCCTCGGCCCGCGCGAGCCAGGCCGCCCCTTCGGCCACGCAGGCCTCCGTCTCGATGATCCGCTCGCCGATACGCTCGCCCATGCGCGCCACCCTAACGGCGCGGCGGGCCGAGGGCCACCGCCCGACACATCGCGCGCCCCGCATGTGACTGCTTGCCCCGGCCGGGCGCAGGGGCTACCCCTCGCCCATGACCGACGCCGCCGCCCCTGCCCCGTCCACCGACGCCCGCGCGAAGCGCAACGTCGCCGTGCTCGTCGCCGCGCAGGCGCTGCTCGGCGCGCAGATGCCGATGATCTTCACCGTCGGCGGGCTGGCCGGACAGTCGCTCGCGCCCAACGCCTGTTTCGCGACGCTGCCGATCTCGCTGATCGTGCTCGGCTCGATGCTCTCGGCGACGCCGCTCTCGGCCGCGATGCAGCGCTGGGGGCGGCGCACCGGCTTCTTCATCGGCGCGACCGGCGGCGCGGCGGGCGGCATCGTGGGGGCGATCGGGCTCTTTCTCGGCTCCTTCCCCGTGTTCCTCGCCGGGAGCCTGCTGACGGGGCTCTACATGTCGGCGCACAACTTCTACCGCTTCGCGGCCGCCGACACCGCCTCCGACGCCTTCCGGCCGAAGGCGATCTCCTACGTCATGGCGGGCGGACTGCTCGCGGCGATCGTCGGGCCGCAGCTGGTGAAGGTGACGAGCGACGCCTTCGTGATCCCCTTCCTCGGCACCTATCTCGCGGTGATCGCGGTGAACGTCGTGGGCTCGCTCCTCTTCCTCGGGCTCGACATCCCGCGCCCGCCGCGCCCCTCGGCCGACGCGCCCAAGGGCCGCTCGCGGCGCGAGCTCATCACCACGCCCGCCATCGCGGTCGCCGTGATCTGCGCGACGGTCTCCTACGCGCTGATGAACCTCGTGATGACCTCGACGCCGCTCGCCGTGGTGGGCTGCGGCTTCGACGCGGGCAACGCCGCCGACGTGGTCACGGCGCATGTGCTCGCCATGTATGTGCCGAGCTTCTTCACCGGGCACCTGATCGCGCGCTTCGGCACGCAGACCATCGTGGCCACCGGCCTCGCCATCCTCGCCGCGGCGGGCGGCGTGGCGCTCATGGGAGTGGAGCTCGAGCATTTCTTCGTCGCGCTCGTGCTCCTCGGCATCGGGTGGAACTTCGGCTTCATCGGCGCGACGACGATGCTCGCCGGGCAGCACGACCCGCACGAGCGCGGGCGGATGCAGGGCCTCAACGACCTGATCGTCTTCGGCGGCGTGACCTTCGCCTCGCTCTCCTCGGGCGGGCTGATGAACTGCACCGGCGGCACCGCCGAGACCGGCTGGACCGCGGTCAACCTCGCCATGGCGCCCTTCCTCGCGCTCGCGGGCGGCGCGCTGATCTGGCTCTGGCTGCGCCCGCAGGCGCGGCCGGTCTGACGCCCCCGCGCGGCCCGGCCGCGACGGCGCACGGCGCCGGCGCTGCTCCGGCTGTTGCGGCGCCGCGCTCAGCCGAGCTCGAAGGTGGTAATCCCGAAGGTACGCGCGAGATCCTGCGCGGGCGGCGGGCCGCGCCACATGCGCGCCGTCTCGAACTCCGGCACCAGCCCGCGCGCCTCGGCCAGCGCCATGGCGGCGGCGTTGGGCTCCGGCACGTCGAGGCTGAGCCGCGCGCCACCGGCCGCCGTGGCGAGCCCGTCGAGCAGGGCCTCGGCGGCGGCGCGGTCCGCGGCGAAGAGCGGGCCCACCTTGCAGCCCTCAACGCAGGCGCGCAGCACGCCGATCCCGGCGAGCGCGCCGTCGCGCAGGAGTACGCGGGCCTGCCGCGACGGGTCGCCCGTCAGCCAGTCGGCGAAGAAGGCGCGCCGGTCGAAGCCCGTCACCGCCCGGTCGAGCGCGCAGGCCGCCTCGAGATGGGCGGGCGCGAGCGGCAGGGTCGCGTCCGGCCCCTCCGGCGTGACGACGCCGGAGAACCGCAGGTTCCGGTGCCCGAGCGCGAAGCCGGAGCGCGCGTAGTTCGCCTGTTGCGCGAGCACGCCGTCGAGCCCGGTGGTCGCCGGCGCGAGTCGGGCCATGCCCGCCTCCCAGAGCGCGTAGCCGAGGCCCCGCCCGCGGTGCTCCGGCGCGCAGATGTAGAGCCCGAGAAAGGCGGTCGCGTCGCCGAAGCGCACGATGGAGAGGCTCGCAGCGGGCGCGCCCGCGACCTCGGCGATCAGGAAGCCCTCGGGGTCGGCGGCGTGAAAGGCCGCCGCGTCGGCGACGCCCGGGTTCCAGCCCTCCGCCTCGGCCCAGGCGAGGACGCGGGCCAGATCCGCCGCGCTCATGGTGCGGATCGCGGGCGTCACGGCGCGGCCTTCGCCCGCGGCGGGGCATAGGCCCCGCGCTTCGAGGTGCGCAGCCCCGCCCCCGCGAGCGCGCCGGCCAGCGCGAGACCGGCGGAGATCCCCTCGATCACGGGGCAGCCGAACTCCTCGGACAGATCGGCGGCGAGCGTCGCCATGCCCGCGCAGCCGAGCACGATGGCCTCCGCGCCGTCATCGGTCAGCGCGGCGGCGGTCTCGCGCCGGATTGCGGCGAGCGCCTCCGGCGTCCCGACGTCGATGTCGAGCACAGGCACGCCGGCGGCGCGGAGCCCCGCGCAGCGCGCCGCGAGCCCGTAGCGCGCGAGGTTGCCGCGCAGCACCGGCAGCGCCTCGGGCACCGAGGTGACCACGGCGAAGCGGTCGGCCACCAGCGTCGCGCAATGCGCCGCCGCCTCGCCGATGCCGACGACCGGCGCGCGGGCGAGGCAGCGCGCGGCGTCGAGCCCGGTGTCGTCGAAGCAGGCGATCACATGGGCGTCGGGCGCGTCGGCGCCACGGGCCTCCGCCGCCTCGATGCGCTCCAGCATCCAGGGCACCGCGCGCGCCCCGTCCACCGGCCCCTCGATCGAGAGCGGCCCGCCGGCCGCGCCGGTGGTGGTCACCCGCGCGCCCGCGGGCGCCGCGGCCTCGGCGGCGCGGGCGATGCCCTCGGTCATCGCGGCGCTCGCGTTCGGGTTGACGACGTGGATGTGCATCAGCCGCGCTGCCTCCGCCGCTGCAGGAGCGTGGCGACGGTGAAGGTGACGAGCACGAGGAGGATCGAACTTCCGGTCGTCGCCGTGCCGAGGGCGTAGATCTCCGGGTCGGTGACCGTCGTCGTCTTGGCGGCGAGCTGCATCGGCAGGGTGTTGTCCGCGCCCATCACCTGGCTCGAGCGGGCGAGCTCGTCCCAGCTCAGCGTGAAGCCGAAGACGGCGACGCCGATCAGGAAGGGCGCGATCATCGGCAGCGTCACGTGGCGGAAGGTCTGCCACGGCGTCGCGCCGAGGTCGCGCGCCGCCTCCTCGTACGCCGGGTCGAAGCGGTTGAAGACCGCGAACATGATCAGGAGCCCGAAGGGCAGCGTCCAGGTCAGATGCGCGCCGAGCCCGGAAGTGAAGGGGCCGAGCGCCGAGACGAAATCGCGCTGAATCCACTCGATGCCCCAGGCCGCGCCGAGCGCCTTGATCCCCTCGTCGATCAGCCGGAACTCGAGCGCGATGCCGAGCGAGACGACGATGGAGGGCACGATCAGGCTCGCGATGGCGACGTAGAGCAGGAGCGTCGCCCCCCGGAAACCGCGCCGGAAGGCGAGCCCGGCGAGCACCGAGAAGGTGACCGTGAGCACCATCACCACCAGCGCGAGCCGGAAGGACCGCCGGAGCGCCGGGCCGATCTCGACCTGCCCACCGCCCTCGCGGAGCTTCTCGAACCAGTGCAGCGAGACGCCGTTCATCGGGAACACCAGCCCGCCCTCCGGCCCCTGGAAGGAGAGCACGAGGATCGAGATCATCGGCCCGTAGAGAAAGAGCAGGAACAGGGCGAAGACGCACGAGAGCACGTAGAAGGAACGCGGGCGGGTCTCTTTCACGTCAGAGCTCCTTGCGGATGTCGACCAGTTTCAGCAGCGCCCAGACCCCGGCGAGCACGGCGAGGAGCAGGATCACCGCGTTCGCCGCGGCGAGCGGGAACTGCAGGAACTGCATCTGCGTCTGGATGACCTTGCCCACGCTCGCGATCTGCTGCCCGCCCATGATGCCGATGGTCAGGAAATCGCCCAGCACCACCGTCGTCACGAAGATCGAGCCGATCAGCATGCCGGGCCGCGCGAGCGGGATGATGACCGAGACCAGCGTCTGCAGGTCGCTCGCGCCCGCGTCGCGCGCCGCCTCGATCAGCGAGCGGTCGATGCGCATCAGCGAGTTGAAGATCGGCACCACCATGAAGAGCGTGTAGAGATGCGTCAGCGCGAGGACGACCGCGAAATCGGAATAGAGCAGCCCCTCGAGCGGCGTGTCGATCACGCCCATCGAGATCAGCGTCTGGTTGATCAGCCCGTTGCGCCCCAGAAGCGGGATCCACGAGATCATGCGGATGACGATCGAGGTCCAGAAGGGGATCGTGCAGAGCAGGAAGAAGATCACCTGCACCTTCAGCGTGCGCACGTGGAAGGCGAGGAAATAGGCGATCGTGAAGCCGAGCGTCAGCGTGCAGGCCCAGACGATCACGCCGAATTTCAGCGTCGAGAGATAGGTGACGAAGGTCGTGCAGAGATCGGGCAGGTCGGCGAGGCAGCCGCGGAAGACGTCGCCGTAGTTCTGCGCGGTGAAAGCCGGCTCGATCGAGTATTGCGTGTACTGCCAGAAGCTGACGACGATCGTCGCCGCGAGCGGCAGCAGGAAGAACACCAGAAAGACGAGCGCCATGGGCGCCGCCTGCAGGTAGGGCGCGGCGCCGTGCCCCTCGCGCCGCGAGGCGCGCCGGGGGCGGGCGGAGACCCGGTTTCCCCGGGTCTCCGCGATGGTGTCGGCCGCGTCGCTCACGCCGCGATGAACTCGTTCCACTTGCGGACCATGTACTGGTTCTCGTCCATGACCGCGTTCCAGCAGGCGACCGAGCCCATGCGCTCGACGTAGGAGCCGCCGTCGCGCACCGCGCCGGCCTCTTCGAGCAGGCGCCCGTCGGGGGCGTAGATGTCCTCGGCGGCCGCCTCGCCCTCGTACCAGTAGGCCCACTCGTAGGGCTCCATGTACTGCTGTGCGGTCTCGAGGACGGCCGGGTAGTAGCCCTGCTTCGAGAGATGCGCGCCGGCCCAGCCCGAGAGGAACCAGTTGATGAACTCGTAGGCCGCGTCCTCCTTGCGCCCGTCGATGGTGCGCGGCAGACCGAAGCCCGAGGCCCAGGCGCGGTAGCCTTCCGCGAGCGGCTGGTAGATGCAGGGGATGCCCTGCGTGCGCACCGCCGTCACCGCGGGCGACCACATCGACTGGATCACCACCTCGCCCGAGGCCATCAGGTTCACGCTTTCCTGGAAGTTCGACCAGAAGGCGCGGAACTGCCCGGCGCGCTTGGCCTCGATCAGCTTCTCGATGGTGAAGTCGATCTCCTCGCGGGTCATGTTCCCCTTGTCTCCATAGGTGATGTCGCCGCGCGCCTCGAGCGCCATGGCGGCGTCCATGATGCCGATGGAGGGGATGTTCAGGATCGCCGACTTGCCCGCGAAATCCGGGTCGAGCAGCGAGGCCCAGCTCGTGATGTCCTTGTCGATCAGGTCGGGCCGGATGCCGAGGGTGTCGGCGTTGTAGGTGGTCGGGATCAGCGTGATCCAGTCGGTGGGCGCGCCCGCGAAGGAGGTTCCCATCTGATCCTCGAGATAGAGCACCTCGTGCGGGGCGGTCCCGTCCCAGCCCACGGCCTCGCCCTCGACGGTGCCCGAGGCGATGACGCTCGCCAGGTCGCCGATGCGGTCGATGCGGTTGGCGTCCATCCCCTTCATGTTGCCCGAGGGCACGAGGTTGGGCAGCGCGAAGTACTCGGTGTCCACGAGGTCGAAGGAGTTCGGCTGCGTGATCACCCGGCGCGCCACCTCGTCGGTGTTCACCGCGATGTACTCGATGTTGATGCCGAGCTCTTCGGAGGCCTTCGCGGCGATCGCCGGCGACTGGTTCACCGCCGTCGAGAGATAGCGCAGCGTCACCGGGTCCTGCGCGTGCACGAAGGGCGCGGGGAAGGCGGCGGCGCCGGCCATCGCGGCGCCCCCCTTGAGCACGGCGCGGCGGCTGGGGCCGGGGCGTCCTGTCGGTCTGGTCATGGTCTCTCTCCTGTTGGTCGGGTCGTTGGCGGAGTCGGGCTCAGCCGTCGGGCGTGAGCTCGTGCACCGCGTCGGGCCGCCAGCCCACGGCGACGGCGGCGCCGGGTTCCAGCGGGCGTTCGAAGAAGGCGCGCTCGGCGAGCACGGCGCTCAGGCTCTCGCCGCGGTCGGTCTCGAGCCCGACGCGCACGTCGGGGCCGCGATACTCGATCTCGCGCACGGTGGCGCGGCGGTTGGCCTCGCCCGCGGCGTCGGCCGGCGCGAGGGCGAGCGCGTCGGCGCGCAGCGTGATCGTGCGCCCGCCGTCGTCGAGGATGTTGTGACCGCCGATGAAGCGCGCCACGAAGGGCGTGCGGGGCGCGTTGTAGACCTCGCGCGGGGGGCCGGCCTGCGCGATCCGGCCCTCGTTCATCACCACCACCAGATCGGCGAGCGCCATCGCCTCCTCCTGGCTGTGGGTGACGTGGATGAAGGTGATGCCGAGCTCGCGCTGGATGCGGCGCAGCTCCGAGCGCATGCGCACCCGCAGGAAGGGATCGAGCGCCGAGAGCGGCTCGTCGAGGAGCAGGACGGAGGGCTCCGTCATCAGCGCCCGCGCGAGCGCCACGCGTTGCTGCTGGCCGCCCGACAGCTGGTTGGGCTTGCGCTCGGCGTAGTCGCTCATCGAGACGAGCTCGAGAAGCTCCGCCGCGCGCGTCAGCCGCGCCGTGCGGCTCACCCCCTTCATCCGGAGCGAGAAGGCGACGTTCTCGGCGACGCTCAGATGCGGGAAGAGCGCATAGTTCTGAAACATCATCGCCGTGCCGCGCCGGGCCGGCGGGTCCTCGGTCACGGCGCGGCCGCCGATCAGCACGTCGCCGTCGGTGACGCTCTCGTGGCCGGCGATCATGCGCAGCGTCGAGGTCTTGCCGCAGCCGGAGGGACCGAGCAGGCAGCAGTAACTCCCCGCGCGGATCTTCAGGCTCACGGCGTCGACGGCCAGCGCGGCGTCGTAGCGCTTGGTGACGGCGGCGAGTTCCACGGCCTTGGCGTCTGTCATCGGTCGCTCCCGTTGGTGACCGACACGTGACAGCGCGCGTCGGACAGGCTCAACCGGCATGGCGCACGATCGCGCCGCTTTCCCGATCGTATTTCGCCAATGCACAAGATTCAGACGCACGACGGCGGTATCTGCCTGAGAAGGGAGCGGCCGACGCATCGATCGCCCGGCGCCACCCGGCGACCGCGGCGGCGCACGGTCCGCGCCGGCCACGACGCCCGCCGGCGCGCTCAGGTCGGGCGGGCGCGCGTCCCGCCACCGTCGCGCCCCGCGCGCACGGCCCGAACGACGGCGGCGGGGCGTCAGACCGGGAATCCGCGGTCCACGACGATGCGCCAGATGGCGCGGTTCGTCTCCTCCAGCGCGCGGATCGCGGCGCCGATCTCCGAGAGCGCGGTGGCGTCGATGCGGGCGGTCGCCCCGACCTTGAGCCGGTCCTTCCGATCCGCGATTCGCATGAGGATCGTGTGCGCCGCCTCGCCGTCCGGATCGAAGGCGTAGATGCAGTGATTGTAGCGGTTGCGCAGCGGCTGCTGGCGCATCAGCGCCCCCGTCGCATCGAGGATGTCGCGGCGCAGGTCCTCCGGCACGCGGTCGAGCTTGGCCAGCCGCTCGACGAGGTCCACCCGCGCCCGGCTCGTGTTGAGCGTCAGGAACACCACAAGCGCCGTCTCGGTGTCCGTCCCGGCGAGCCCCGCGATCAGGTGGACCAGCAGGCTTTCGGTGTTCGACCACGTGTAGTTGAGCCGCCCGACCAGCGCGAGCAGGCGGTCGAAGGACTCGCCGCCTGCCCCGCCGGGGGCCTCAGGCGCTCGCGCAGGCATGCCGCGCGGCGAGGAAACGGCTCACCGCCTCCGTCCGGTTGGTCGCGCCCATCTTCCGGATGATGTTGTGCATGTGCAGCTTCACCGTGTGCTCCGACAGGCTGAGGTCGGCCGCGATCAGCTTGTTCTGCTTGCCGAGACTGGCGAGCTCGAGGACCTGCCGCTCGCGGCGCGTCAGCGGCAGCGCCGCCTCGGCGGTGTCGCCGCCGTCCGCCGCCGGGCGCGGCCGGTGGAGGCGGCGAAAGAGCGACTGCGGCACGCTCGGATGGCCGAGCAACAGGAGCCGCAGCGTCGAGAGCCAGCAATCGAGCTGCAGGTTCACGGGCAGGAAGCCGATGCGCGCGCTGTCCTCCCGCATGAGCGCGCGTTCGAGAAATCGCGCGGCCAGCGCCTCGTCGCGGTAGCTGAGCGCGAGCGTGTGCGCGGCGACGGCGTCGAGCGCCGGAAGGCCGAGATCGGCCTCGAGCTCCGCCGCCTCCTGCTCGACGAGCAGGAGCCGCACGGGCCGTCTCTCCAGCGCCGCGAGGTCCGCGACGCTGTCGTAGCGCTCCACGGTGAGACCGCGGAATTCGGTTTTCACGAGACCGAGCGCGGAGTCCGGCACACAGACGCCATCCCCCACGACGACAAGAAGCATTCCACCCATTCGCCCCCTCCAGGACTTTTGCGGCGCCCCTCCGAAACAGCAGCGGGAGGCGGCGCCTTCGCGAATGAGCCGTCCGAGTTAACGGTACGCCGAAAGCGTGAGCGAATCTACTAAAATTTCGATCAATAGTTGCCGAGAGGGAGTGAAATGCGCCACTCCCTCGATCGATGTCGGCCGCGCATGCCTTGCCGCGCGCGTGGCGCGACCCGTCGGATCGGGCGAGTCGCGGCCACGGCGCGCGGCGCGAATCGATCCCGCGACGGGGGCGGCCTCCTCCGGTCGGGCAGGCGTATCCACCTTCGATCAGGCCCGGCCGGGCGATGCGGCGGCGGCCTCCCGTCCACCCGGTCAGCGTCACCTGCCCGGACGGGGACGGCCGATCGGCCCACTGTTTCGGCCGGCGGGCGGGGCGCATTCTCGATCCTGCGTTCCCGACGGAGCGCCCGGGCCGACAGCCCGGCCAACCCGGTCCGACGGATGCCGCTTTACAGATGATGCGCGGCGGCGGCGGACCCGCGACGCAAGGAGTGCACCTCATGGGTGGCAGCAAAAACACGTCCTACTGGTGGGGGCCTGGCCCCGATATGGATCAAACTCAGGACCAGACGCAGCTTCAGGCCGAACTGCAGGCCCAGCTTCAGGGCCAGGACCAGGGCCAGCACCAGGACCAGGGCCAGCACCAGTCGCAGGACAGCGTGAACCTGAACGGCAACGGTAACGGCAACCTGAACCTCAACGGCAGCGGGAACTACAACGGCAACCACAACTCGGACACCGACACGAACACCAACACGAACGCGAACACCGACACCAACACCAACCGGAACACCGACTCGAACACCAACACGAACACCAACACGAACACCAACACGTCCACGAGCGATCACGACAGCACGAGCGTGCACCGCACGAACACCGATGTGGACGTCAAGTTCGACATGACGGGTTACATGCCGAACGACGACGACGTGGCGGACTTCGACGTGAGCCACGGCGGCACGGTGGGCGACGTGGCGATGGCCGGGCGCGACCTGACCTTCGATACGGCGGACGACGTGAACGTGTCGGACCTGCTCAACGGCGCGCTGACGGGGATGGGCAACGACACCGGCACCATCAACGTCATGAGCAACCGCCTGAACGACAACGACACGCTGAACGACCCGGACGTGTCGAACGCCGGCGCGGGCTTCAACCTGAACGGCACAGTGACCGGCGGTGAGGCGAAGGCCGACGAGGGCATCGAGTCCGACGGCGGCAGCGGCTCCGCCGGCGGCATGGCGCTCTCGATGGGCGGCAAGGCCTACGGCGGCGCCGACGGCGGCTGGGGCGACGGCGGCAAGGCCTACGGCGGCGACGCCGGGCACGGCGGTTACGCCGATGCCTCCGGCGGCCACAGCGGGCACGCCGGCGCGACCAACCTCGTCGACGGCAGCGGCACCGGTATCGCCGCCAGCGGCGCCGGGGCCGGCGCGATCGCCGACGAGGACGGGCCGAGCGAGGCGCTCAGCCTCGATCTTCTCGACTTCGTGGCGAGCGACGACGCGGCCAACGCGATCGCCCAGGCCGCATCCGCGGCGAATGCGGGCGGCGCCGGCTTCGCGGGGGGCAACGCCCTCGCCGCGAGCGGCCAGGGCGGCACCGCAGGCACCGCCGGAGCCAACGGCGGCTCGAGCGGCGGCACCAATGGCGGCGACGGCTTCGGCGGCCCCTCGACCGCGACGCTGACCGGCGGCAGCGCCGGGAACGCGACCGCTGGCGACGGCGGCGCAGGCGGCTCCGGCGGCATGTGGGGGTCGAACAACGGCGACGACGGCTTCGTCAGCGGCGAGTCCTTCGCCTCCGCAGACGCCGCCATGGAGACGATGGCGTTCAACCAGTCGATCGCCATGGGCGCGAACGTCCTCGGCAACACGGTGGACATGACGGTGGTGGGCTCGAACCTGACCTCCACCTCCACGATGATCGGCGAGGACGACGCCGCCTGACCTTTCGGGAGGGCGCAACGCCCCGCGCCCTCCCGTCGCGGACCCCGTGCGCGCCCCACGCGCGGGGTCCGTTCTTTCCCTCCCCGCCGATCCCGGCCAATCCGTGAGCGACCATGTTCCTCGACAGGACCACCGAGACGATCTGGCACTTCCTCGGGCTGATGCGCCTCTTCGAGGCGCAGGACCGCCAGCAGATCAGCTACGACCCCTTCGACGCGGACCGCGCGCCTCCGGAGCTCGACGCGCTGACGCTGCACCAGCTCTTAAAGCGCTTCGAGTATGCACCGCCGGGCTACGACCCGGAGGTGGCCGACCGCCCGAGCGCGCCGGACCTGCCGGCGATCGCGCCGGGGGTGCCGCTCGGCCCGCTCGGCGGCCCGGGCGACGTGGTGGCGCCGGCCAGCGGCGCGCGCGGGGCCGAGCCCGTGCCCGCCGGGCCGGTCGCCGTCCCCGCCCCGCTGCCGGAGGTGCCGTTCGGCCCCGGGGCGCTCGCGCCGAACATGACCGTCACCGTGACGGTGCAGATCAACCATCTCTCGGACCGCGACACCCTCGACGGCGACGCGATGCCGGTCGCGGCGTGGCACGCGGTGGCCGACGCCATGCACGACGTGCTGGCCGCCGGGGTGGCGGCGGCGTCGCCGCTGGACCTTTCGCCCTTCCGGACACCGGCGGAGGCGACCACCGAGGCCGCGACGGCGCTGATCGACGGCATCGCCGGCGAGGCCGACGCGGCAGGGGGGCGGATCGCGACCGGCGACGACGCGGCCGGTCTCTGGATCGACGGCCTGCGCGCCGACACGCTGCCGCGGATCGCCGATCTGATGCCCGAGCGCACCGCGCCGGGCGCGGACGCGCCGCCGGGACAGGCCATGCTGGGCGAGACGCATGCCATCAACGCCGCGAGCGTGCTCGTGCAGCGGATCGACGCGCCCACCATCCTCGTGCGCGGCGAGGCCGTGGCCCTCGACATGGTCAGCCAGGTCTCGCTCCACGCCGACCCGGGCGGCGGCACGACGGCGCTGAACGCCGCGGCGCTGACGCCGGGCGCGACGGCGGGGGACGGCCCCGGCGCGAGCCTCGGCGCCGGCTGGCCAATGCGCATCGAGACGACGGTGCTCGACGGCGATCTCCTGAGCTTCAGCTGGACGCGGCAGGTCAACGCGCTCGACGACACCGACGCGGTCTGGACGACGAGCGCGGCCGCCTGGCTCCAGACCGGGGCGAACACCGCGGTCAACATCTCCTCGCTCTTCGCCGACGGGATGCTGTTCGACCTGATCGTGGTGGGCGGCGACATGGTGTCGCTCTTCGGCATCCTGCAGACGAACGCCCTTTCCGATCTGGACGCGATCCTCTGGCCGGGCGCCGAGGAGACGCCGGACAACCTGCTCGCCAACAGCGCGCGCCTGACGCACCAGTCGACCGACACGCTGACGACGATGCCGGCGGGCATGTCCGCGCCCGGGGACGACGCGGCGATCGCCGACGCGGCCATGCGGTTCCCCTCGGCGCTCATGGGCGACGGCACGATGCGCGTGCTGCACGTCACCGGGGACTTCAAGGAAATCCACGTCGTCGAGCAGGCCAACACGCTCGTCGATCACGACATGGCGCATATCCCGGGCGCGACGGCGATCTCGGAGGCCGGCAACGCGCTCGTCAACGAGGCGATGCTGCAGGTCGCGGGCGTCGACTCGCAGGTGATCGCCGGCGGCGGCGCCTACACCGACGCGGTGCTGCACCAGGCCGGCCTGATCGCCGGAGAGGCGCCGGGCACCGAGGGCGCCGCCCTCGCGTCGGAGGCGGTCGTGTTCCTCGCCGACGAGTTGCTCGGCGAGGGGGCGGAGCAGACCTCCGACCCGGGCACGAGCGCGCAGCCGCACGACGACATGCCGGCGGACCCGATGCAGACCATGCTCGCCTGAGGCGGCACAGACGAACGAGGGGGCGACATGAAGGATCACGACTCCTGCCCGCCGGACTGCGGACCCGGCACTGGCGGAACGGGCGGCACGGGCAAGCGCAGGCTGATGGACGCGCTCGCCCACCGCATCCGCGAGAACGAGGCCGCCGGCCCGGCCGCCGTGCGCCGCCGCCGCGCCGCCGCACAGCCCGACGGCCGCGACGCGCGCGCCCCGGAGGCGGAGGGTCCGGAGGCCACCCGCGCCGCGCAGACGCCGCCCGCCAGGACCGCGGCGGAGCCGTCGCCCGGCGCCCCGTCGGACCGGCCGTCCCGCGCCGCCCCGCACGCGGCCTCCGGTGCGCCGGACGAACCGGCGGAGCGCACGGGCGCCCGCGCCGAAACAGGCGCGCGGACCGACCGCCCCGCGCAGGACGCCACGCAAGGCGAGGGAGAAGCGGCCGCCGCCGCGCCGGGCGCCGACAACCCGGCGCAAGAGGCCCACGGGACGGCGGCCTCCCCCCGAACGGACGACGCGGCCGCCTCCGACGGTCCCACGGGCACGGCCCGCGGCGACGCCGGGACGACGGCCCGGGGCGACGCGGCGCCGGGCGATCCGACGGCGCGCGACCGGCGGCGCGAACGCCCCGGCGTCGATCAGGAGCGCTTCGCCGAGGCGGCGATCCGCAGCCTCACACGCGAGAGAAGCTCGCCGCGCCGGGCGGCCGGCGGCAGCACGCCGCCGCGCGGCGGCGGACGCGACGGCGGCGGGGGCGGCGGGGGCGGCGGCGCGCGCTTTCACCGCCGCATGGCGCCGGGCAGCTTCGAGAAGAGCCTGCGCGAGGGCAAGGCCGCGGTGCGCGGCAACATGGTCCACGTCATGCTGATGACCTTCGCGGTCAACGTGCTGCTGCTCTCGATCCCGATCTACCTGTTCCAGATCTCCGACCGCGTCCTGACGAGCCGCTCGGTCGATACGCTCATCATGCTGACGGCGGTGATCGCGGGCGCGGTGATCCTGCAGGCGGTCTTCGACGCGATGCGGCGCTTCATGCTGATGCGCACGGCGGTCGAGGTCGCCGCGCGGCTCGGCGGGCCGGTGCTCTCGGCGGCGGCGCACGCCTCGCTGCATTCCTCCGGGCGGGAATACCAGACGCTCGGCGACCTGCAGCAGGTGCGCAGCTTCCTCACCTCGGGCACGCTGCTGTCGTTCCTCGACGTGCCCTTCGCGCCGCTCTTCATGCTGGCGATCTTCCTCGTGCACCCCGACCTCGGGTTCATCGTGGTCACGACGGCGGTGGCGCTCTTCGTGATCGCGCTGATCAACCAGCGCTTCACCGCCCGCCCCTTCGCCGAGGCCAACCAAGCGCAGTCGCGCGCCAATCTCCATCTCGATTCGATGATGCGCAACAGCCAGATCATCAACGCGCTCGCCATGATCCCCGAGGCGGTGACGATCTGGGGCCGCGACACCGCCGCCTCGCTGACGGCGCAGGTGCGCGGGCAGGACCGCAACGTGATCTCGGCCATGGTCTCGCGCGGGATCCGGCTTCTGACGCAGGTCGCGATGCTGGGCTGGGGGGCGTATCTCGCGATCCTCGGCGAGATCACCGGCGGCATGGTGATCGCCGCCTCGATCATCGCGGGCCGCGCCCTCGCCCCGGTCGAGGGGGCCATCGAGGGCTGGAACGCCTTCCTGCTCTCGCGCGCGGCCTACGGGCGGATCGCCGATCTTTTGACCCGCTCGGGGCTTCAGGTGGAGCGGCTGCGGCTGCCCGAGCCGCAGGGGCAGCTCGACGTGGAGCGGCTCCTGTACGTGCCGCAGGGCACGAAGCGCGTGGTGCTCAACGCACTCACCTTCCGCCTGCCCGCGGGCGAGACGCTGGCGGTGATCGGCAACTCCGGCGCGGGCAAGACGACGCTCGGCAAGATGCTGGTGGGCTCGCTCCTGCCGACCTCCGGGGCGGTGCGGCTCGACCTGATGGATCTGCGCAACTGGGACCCGCGCCAACTGGGCGAGAACATCGGCTACCTGCCGCAGGACGTGCAGCTCTTCCCCGGCACGATCAAGGCCAACATCGCCCGGATGCGCGACGACGCGCGCGACGAGGACATCCACCGCGCGGCGGTTCTGGCCGACGTGCACGACATGATCGCCTCGCTGCCGCACGGCTACGAGACGGTCGTCGCCGCCGACGGATCGCCGCTCTCGGGCGGGCAGAAGCAGCGCATCGCGCTGGCGCGCGCCTTCTTCGGCGACCCGCGGCTCCTGGTGCTCGACGAGCCGAACTCGAACCTCGACGTCGCCGGCGACAAGGCGCTCGCGCAGGCCATCGCGCACGCGAAGGAGAACGGCATCACCGTCGTGGTGATCACGCAGAAGCCCGCGCTGCTGAGCGTCGTGGACAAGATCATGATGCTCGCCGACGGCAACATCGCGATGTGGGGCTCGCGCGACGAGGTGCTGCGCCAGCTCGCCCAGCACCGCGACGGCGGTGGTGGGGGCGGCGGATCGCAGAGCCCGGCCCCCAGACAGGGAGATCAGCCATGACCACGGGAACGGAGCTCGTCGAGTGGCACCGGGAGGTGCCGCGCTCGATCCGCAGCCACGCGGCGGTGGGCCTCGCGCTCTTCGCGCTCGCCTTCGGCGGTTTCGGCACATGGGGCGCGACCGCGCCGCTCGCCTCCGCGGTGATCGCGCCGGGGAGCTTCATGGCCACCGGACGCAACACGATCGTCCAGCACCTCGAGGGGGGCCAGATCGCGGAGATCCTCGTCGAGGAGGGCCAGCGCGTCGCCGCCGGGGAGGTCATCGTGCGCCTCGACCGGACCGCCGCGCGCGCCGACCTGCGCGAATACGACCAGCGCCAGGCGCGGCTCGAGGCGACCGAGGCACGGCTTCAGGCCACGCTCTCGGGGGAGACCGGGGTCTCCTTTCCGCCCGCCCTCGAAGCGCGCGCGCAGGAGAGCCCCGAGGTGCGCCAGATCCTCAGCGACCAGCGCAGCGCCTTCACCTCGGCGCGCGCCCTGCACCGCAGCGAGCTCTCGATCCTCGAGAACAACGTCGGCGCGCTCGAGGTCCGGTCCGAGGGCTACCGCCTCCAGCGCGACGCCTACCGAGAGCGCGGCGTGCTGCTGTCCGAGGAACTCGAGAGCAAGCGCACGCTCTACGACTCGGGCCATATCCGGCTGCCGGAACTCAACGCCGTGCGCCGGGCGGTGCTCGAGACCGAGGGCCACATCGCCCGCCTCGACGCCGAGATCGAGGAGATCGCGCACGCCCGCTCCAAGCTCGTCCTCGAGATCGCCAAGCTCAAGAGCGAGCGGCGCACCGACGCGCTCAACGAGCTGACCTCGGTGCAGGCTGAACTCGACTCGGTGCGCGAGAAGGCCCGCAAGGCCGCCGACATCCTCGAGCGCGCCGATATCGCCGCGCCGGTCGCGGGCACCGTGGTGCGGCTGCACTATCACGGCCGCGGCGGCGTGATCGAGGCCGGCAAGCCGGTGGCCGAGATTCTGCCCGCCGACGCGCCCCTCCTGATCGAGACGCTGCTGCCGCGCACCGACATCGACGCGGTCCACATGGGACAGGCGGCCAACATCCGCCTGACGGCGCTCAACGCGCGCACGACGCCGGTGCTCGACGGGCGGGTGAGCTACGTCTCCGCCGACGCCGTCACCCACCAGGACGAGGGCACCGCCCCGCGCGAAGTCTACGTCGCGCATGTCAACGTGCCGCCGGAAGAGCTCGACCGGCTGAACCGCGCGGCGCCGGTGCCGGGGATGCCCGCCGAGGTCATGATCCGCATCGAGGAGCGGACCTTCTTCGATTACCTCGTGAAGCCCATCAGGGACAGCATGGCCCGCGCCTTCCGCGAGGAGTGAGGGCGCGCATTTCAAAGGCTTGTTGCGCAGCGTCAATGTGACGCGATGCCCGCGCCGCCACTCTCGAAGGCGACCGATGCACCGCCGGGACCGCCGGGTGCGCTGCCCGCTAGAGATGACGCGCGGGGCGCAGCGCGCGATAACCGAGCCGTCCAAGCTAGCGGCTCCCGCGGGCATCGGTCGCCCCGGGCGCGAAGGCGCCCGTCCGCGGGCCGAACGCACACCCGCTGCCGCACGGCGCAGGACACGCGCCGCCGACCGCGCCGACCTGTGGCTACCTAGCCCCTCACGAGATCGCCGATCCAGTCCGCCGCGCCCTGCGCCGCCGCGGCGAGATGGTCGTCTTGCGTCGCCCCCGTCACGCCCTTTCGCGGCTTCAGGTCGTGGTCGCCGTCCTCCAGCCAGAGCAGGGAGACGCGCGGCGAGAGGGCGTAGGTCTCCACCTCCTCGCGCCGGCCGAAGGGATCGCGCGTGCCCTGACAGATGAGCGTCGGCGTTTCGATCGCCTCGAGATGCGCCGTGCGCAGCCGCTCGGGCTTGCCCGGCGGGTGGAAGGGATAGCCGAGACAGAGGAGCCCGGCGACGCGGCCCGCGCCCCGCAGCTCGTCCGCGACGAGGCTCGCCACCCGGCCACCCATCGACTTGCCGCCGATCACGAGCGGGCCGCCGGCCCCGAGCGCCGCCACCGCGGCGCGGTAGTCGTCGCATAGCCGCTCGGCCCTCGGCGGCGGCCGCTTCGCCCCGCCCTGCCGCCGCGCGGCCATGTAGGCGAACTCGAACCGCGCGACGCGCAGCCCCGCCGCGGCGAGCCCGGCGGCGACGCCGTCCATGAAGGGCGTGTCCATCGGCGCGCCCGCGCCATGGGCGAGCAGCACCGTCGCGGGCGCGTCCGCCTCGCCGTCGAACAGGACGTCCATGCGCGCTCTCCCGACCCTCGCGTCGCGGCCGAGCCTACACCGACCGCCCCGTGCCGCGCGAGGCGTACGGACGCGACGGAAAGGCGCGCGCTCGCGCCTTTCCATTCCCGCCGCCGGCGATACCTTCGGCGGACGGAGGGAAACGCGATGCTGCTCGAGGTCGACGGGCTGACCAAGTCCTACGCCGGGCCGGAGGGGCCGGTGGAGGTGCTGCGCGGGGTGGACCTCGCGCTCGACGCGGGCCGCACGCTCGCGCTGACGGGCGACTCGGGTTCGGGCAAGAGCACGCTCCTGCACCTGATCGCCGGGCTCGACACGGCCGAGGCCGGGCGCATCCGCCTCGACGGGGCGGAGGTCACGGCGCTCGACGACGCGGGCTGCGCGGCGCTCCGGCGCGGGCGCGTCGGCATCGTCTTTCAGCAGTTCAACCTGATCCCCTCGCTCGACGTCGCCGCCAACATCGCCTTTCAGGCGCGCCTCGCCGGGCGGCACGAGCCCGAACGCGACGCGCGCCTCGCCGGGGCGCTGGGCCTCACGCCGCATCTCGCCAAATACCCCGAGCAGCTTTCGGGCGGGCAGCAGCAGCGGGTGGCGATCGCGCGCACGCTCGCCGCGCGTCCGAAGCTGGTGCTCGCCGACGAGCCCACCGGCAACCTCGACGAGACGACCTCGGGCGCGGTGCTCGAGGAGATGCTCGCGCTGGTGGCCGAGACGGGCGCGGCGCTCCTGATGGTGACGCATTCCGAGGCGCTCGCCGCGCGGATGGAGCGGCGGCTGCACCTCTCGCGCGGGCGGCTCGCATGACCCGCGCCGCGCTCTCGGCGCTCTGGTCCTTCTGGCGGCGCAATCCGCTTCAGCTCTTCACGCTGGTGGCGGGGCTCGCGCTGGCCACGGCGCTCTGGTCGGGGGTGCAGGCGCTCAACGCCGAGGCGCGGTCGAGCTACGACGCCGCGGCGGCCGTCTTGGGCGAGGGGCGCTACGATCAGCTCGTCCCCCGCTCGGGCGAGACGATCCCGCAGGAAACATGGCTCACGCTGCGCCGCGCGGGCTGGCAGGCCGGCCCGGTGCTCGAGGGACGCCTCCGCGCGGGCGAGACATCGGTGCGGATCGTCGGGCTCGACCCGCTGACCATGCCGGGCGGCGCCGGGCCGGTGACGCAGGCGGGCGACGCGCCGCTCGCCACCTTCCTCCGCGAGGGCACGCTCTTCGCCCATCCGGAGGTGGCCGGGGCGCTCACGGCCGCCCTGCCCCGGCCCGTGGTGGCTGACCCCGGCCTCGCCCCCGGCACGGCGATCACGGACATCGGCGTCGCGCAGGAGATCCTCAACCGCCCCGGCGCGCTCAGCCGCCTCGTGCTGGCCGAGACGCAACCCCTCGGCCGCCCGCCGCTCGCCGAGATCGCGCCGGAGCTCGTGCGCCAGACCTCGCGCCAGAGCGCGGACATCGGGCAGCTCACCGACAGCTTCCACCTGAACCTGACCGCCTTCGGCCTGCTGAGCTTCGCCGTCGGGCTCTTCATCGTGCACGGCGCGATCGGCCTCGCCTTCGAGCAGCGCCGCCCGATGGTGCGCACGCTGCGCACGCTCGGCTTGCCGCTCGGCCGGCTGATCGCGCTGATGGCCGCCGAGCTCGCCGCGATCGCGCTCGTCGCCGGGGGGATCGGCGTGGCGCTCGGCTACGCGCTCGCCGCGAGCCTCCTGCCGAACGTCGCCGCGACGCTGGAGGGGCTCTACGGCGCGCAGGTCTCGGGCGCGCTTTCGCTGCGCCCGGCGTGGTGGCTCTCGGGGCTCGGCATCGCGCTCCTCGGCACGGCGCTCGCGGCCTCGGGCGCCTTCTGGCGCATCGCGCGGATGCCGGTGCTCGCGGGGGGCGGGCGGCGCGCGGTCGCCCTCCCGGCGGGGCGGCGCCACGGGCGGCAGGCGGCGCTTGCGGTGGCGCTGATGGCGGCCACGCCTTTGGTGCTCTGGGTCGCCGACGGGCTGGTCGCGGGCTTCGTGGCGCTCGGCGCGCTTCTGCTCGGCGCGGCGCTGGCGCTGCCGCCGCTTCTGGACCGGGCGCTCGCGCTCGGCGCGCGCTGGGCGCGCGGCGTGCGGGCTGAGTGGTTCTGGGCCGACACGCGCCAGCAGCTGCCGGGGCTCAGCCTCGCGCTGATGGCGCTCCTGCTGGCGATGGCGGCGAACGTGGGCGTCTCGACCATGGTGTCGAGCTTCCGGCTCACCTTCACCGGCTTTCTCGACCAGCGGCTGACCGCGGAACTCTACGTCGAGACCGAGAGCGCCGCGGAACGCGCGGCGCTCCGCACACTCGCCGCGCGCGAGGCCCGTGCGCTCCTGCCCGTGCTGACGGTCGAGACCCGTCTCGCCGGGCGCCGGGCGCAGCTGCGCGGGCTGCGCGTCGGACCGACCTATTCCGAGAACTGGACCTTCCTCGCGCGGGAAGGCGCCGTCTGGGACCGGGTCGCGGCGGGCGAGGCGGTGATCGTCAACGAACAGCTCGCCCGCCGCGCCGACCTCTGGCCGGGCGCCACGCTGGAGCTCGCGCCCGGGCGCAGCCTGCCGGTCGCGGGCGTCGCGGGCGATTACGGCAACCCGCTCGGGCAGGTGATCGTGGGCGAGGCGCTCTTCCGCGATCTCTTCCCGGAGGAGACCGCGACGCGCTTCGGCCTGCGCACCGAAACGCCGCAGGCGCTGCGCACCGCGCTCGTCGAGGAGGCGGGGCTCGACCCCGGGCAGATCACGGATCAGTCGGCGCTCAAGGCCTTCTCGCTCGAGGTCTTCGACCGCACCTTCACGGTCACGGCGGCGCTCAACGTGCTCACCCTCGCCGTGGCGGGCTTCGCCATGCTGATGAGCCTCCTGACGCTCGCCGGCATGCGCGTGCCGCAGCTCGCGCCGGCCTGGGCGCTCGGGGTGACGCGGCGCACGCTCGGGCGACTGGAGCTCTTGCGCGCCGGGGTGCTCGCGGGGCTGACGGCGGCGGCCGCGGCGCCGCTCGGCCTCGCGCTCGCGTGGATGCTGCTCGCCGTCGTCAACGTGGAGGCCTTCGGCTGGCGGCTGCCGATGTTCCTTTTCCCGCTGGACTACGCGCGGCTCGGCCTGCTCGCGCTCGCCGCGGCGCTCGCGGCGGCGGCCTGGCCGGCGCTCCGGCTCGCGCGGACGCCGCCCTCCGCGCTTCTGAAGGTGTTCGCCAATGAGGCATGAGACGCTCCTCGCGCTCACCGCGCTCCTCGCCGCGCCCCTGCCGGCCGGCGCGCAGGGGTTCGCCGGGATGGGCACCGACGCCGAGGGCTTCGCGACCCCGGCGCCCGATCCGCGCTTCGAGTTTCCGGCCGATCACGGGGCGCATCCAGACTACCGGATCGAATGGTGGTACCTGACCGCCAACCTCGAGGGGCCGGAGGGCACGGCCTACGGGCTGCAATGGACGCTCTTCCGCTCCGCCCTCGCCCCGGGCGAGGCGGAGGGCTGGGAGAGCCCGCAGATCTGGTTCGCCCACGCCGCCGTCACCACGCCCGAGGCGCACCACGCCGCCGAGCGCTTCGCCCGCGGCGGCACCGGGCAGGCGGGCGTGCGCCCCGACCCCTTCGCCGCCTGGATCGACGACTGGCGCATGGCGGGCGAGAGCTTCGACGACCTGACGCTTAGGGCGACCGGGCCCGAGTTCGCCTACGAGGTGGAGCTCACGGCCGAGGGGCCGCTCGTCTTTCACGGCGACGGGGGCTATTCGGTCAAGTCCGAGGCGGGGCAGGCGAGCTATTACTATTCGCAGCCCTTCTACCGCGCCGCCGGCACCCTGACGCTGCCCGGGGGCGAGGTGGCGGTGACGGGCAGCGCGTGGCTCGACCGGGAGTGGTCCTCGCAGCCGCTCGCGGCGGACCAGACGGGCTGGGACTGGTTCTCGCTCACCTTCGAGAGCGGCGCGAAGCTGATGGCCTTCCAGCTTCGCCAGACCGACGGCGGCACCTTCGCGTCCGGCACATGGATCGCGCCGGACGGCACGACGGAGGCGCTCGGCGACGGGGCGCTCACGGCGACGCCGCTGGAGGAAACGCAGGTCGCGGGCCGCATGGTGCCGACGCGCTGGCGCCTCGAGGTGCCCGCGCGCGACGTCGCGGTGACGGTCGCGGCGCTGAACCCGCGGTCCTGGATGGACACCAGCGTGCCCTACTGGGAAGGCCCAGTGCGCGTCGCGGGCAGCCACGCGGGCCGCGGATATCTCGAGATGACGGGCTACGAGTAGGCGCGCGCGCCGCGCCCGGGCTCGCGCGAGGCCGGCAGCCGGGCTCCGGGGGCTGTGCCGTGTCGTCGGGCCCGGATTGTGCGGCGGGGCGCGCTCGGGCGGCGCGAGGCCGGAGGCCGCGCGCAGGGGGCGGTGCCGCGGATCGGGTCCGGATTCTGCGGCGGGGCGCGCCCGGGCGGAACGCGAAGCCGGAAGCCCCGCACAGGGGGCGGTGCCCCGGCGTTGGCCCCGGACGGTGCTCTGCGAGCGGCCCGCCCGCGCGCCCGACAGCCCCGCGATGCGCCGCGGGGCTGCCGGATCTCCGTGCCGGGACGGTCAGTCCCGCGTGACGGTCACGCCCTCGGCGTCGATCCCGTCGGCGAGCGTGGAGCCGGTCACGGTGGCGGCGCCCGCGCCCGCGTCCTCCTGCACCAGCTCGAGGCCCGTGTCGTCGCCGTCGTCGTTGTTGCCGGTGATCGTGCCGGTCACGGTCACGGTGACGTCGCCGCCGTCCTCTTCCTCGAAGACCGCGCCCTTGCCGCCGTTGGCGGTCGCGATGCTCGCGGTCATCGCGCCGACGACGCCGCCGGCGTCCGCCTCCGAGTGCTTGAACGCGTCGTCGGCGTTCCCGGTGCCGGTGGCGCGTAGGTAGCTCGCGAGGATGTGGCCCGCGCCCTCCTCGTCGTAGTCCACGCCCTCGTCGAAGTTGCCGCGGATCTCGCTGTCGATCATCAGGCTGCGCAGGTCGCCCGCGCCCGCCTCGTCGAAGTCGATGCCGTCGTCCACGTCGATGCCGATCTCGTATTCCGCGACGCTGCCGTCGTCGTGCAGATCGACCTCGCGCTCGAAGCAGCGGTCGTCCGGCGTGCCGGTGACGTCGCCGGGGATGTCGGCCTCGGCGCGCGCGCCGGCCTCGAATTCGCCCTCCGGCGCCTCCGGCATGAAGGCGGCGAGCAGGTCCGGGTGGCAGTAGGCGCCGTTATCGACGAAGCGCGCGCCCCGGATGGTGGCGATCACGTGGCCCGCCTGCCCCTCGTCGAGCTCGACGCCGTCGGCGCCGACGCGGGTGAAGGTGCTGTCGAGCGCGACGAGGCGGATGTCGCCCCCGGCGCGCTCGTCCACGCGCAGGCCGTCGGCGTCGAACTTGCCGTTGCCCACGTCGTCGATGGTGACCGCGTTCAGATGCACGGCGATCGAGGCGGGCGAGCCGTCGCCCGCGCCGCCGCCCCCGCCGCCGCAGGCGTCGGCGAGCGAGCAGTCGGAGACATGGACGCCGTGGTTGGCGACGCCCGCCACCGTCACGTTGTCGAGGGTCAGGCGCACGGTGCCCTGCTGGTCGTCGCGCACGTCCACGAAGATGCCCTTGCCGGCGGTGGCGCCGTCGAGGTCGCCGCGCGCCTCGATGTCGAAGCCGCCCGGCCCGCGGAATGTGAGATCGGTCACCGTCAGATCGGCGCCCGCGCTCGCGGCGAGGAGCGTCGTGTTCGCCGCGGTCGAGATGGTCTGCCCGTTGCCGAGGATGGTGAGCGGGCCGGTCCCGGCGTAGTCGAGCGTTTCGGCGATCTCGATGTCCTCGGCCGTGACGATGGCGATCTGGGCGCCGCCCTCGCGCTCGGCCGCCGCGGCGAGCGCCGCGCGCAGCGAGCCCGCGCCCGTGTCGGCCGCCGTGGTGACGAGGATCGGCGCCTCGGCGAGCGCCGGGGTGGCGAGCGCGCCGAGGGCGAGCGCCGCCGCCGACAGGCCGGATTTCAGATGTGTCTTGCGCATTGCGGGTGTCCTCTCTGTCCTGCGTTCCGCTGGGGCACGCCTTAGAGAGAGAGGAGGTCACAGGACCGTGACAGGCCCCGCAGCCCGCCGAGCGGCGCGGCTCAGGCCGCCTGCGCGGTGCGGGCGCGGGCGGCCGGGCGCTCGGCCCGGCGTTCGCCGAGCATCAGGAGCGCGGGCGTCACCACCAGGGTCAGCACCGTCGCCACGACCAGCCCGCCCGCGATGGAGGAGGCGAGCTCGGTCCACCACTGCGTCGAGGGCGCGCCGTAGACGACCTCGCGGCGGAAGAAGTCGATCGAGACGCCGATCACCATGGGCAGGAGGCCGAGCGCCGTCGTCACCGAGGTCAGCACCACGGGCCGCAGGCGCTGCGCCCCGGCGCGGAGCGCGGCCTCGAAGGGGCTCTGCCCCTCCCGGCGCAGCACGTTGTAGGTGTCGATCAGGACGATGTTGTTGTTCACCACGATCCCGGCGAGCGCGATCACGCCGATGCCGCCCATCACCACGCCGAAGGGCCGCCCCGTCACCAGAAGCCCGAGCATGACGCCGGCGACGGAAAAGACGATCGCCGACATCACGACGAACGCCTGGAAGAAGCTGTTGAACTGCAGCACCAGCACCGTGAACATGAGCGCCACCGCCACGGCGAAGGCGACCGAGAGGAACTGCGCCGCGTTCCTCTGTTCCTCCGCCTCGCCGGCGAAGCTCCAGGTCACGCCGTCGGGCAGCTCCGTCTCCTCGAGCGCGGCGCGCAGCGCCTCGGTCTGGTCGTTGACGAGAAGCCCCGGCGCCACGTCGGCGGCGATGGTCACCACGCGGCGCTGGTCGATGCGGTTGAGTGTGCCGGTGCGCGGCACCGGCTCGAAGCTCACGAAGTTGCCGATGGGCACGAGCCCCTGCGCGGTGGGCACGCGCAGGCCGCGGAGCTCCTCGAAGCTGCGGCTCGCCGACGGGAAGCGCACGCGGATGTCCACCGTGCCGTCGGCGTAGCCGGGGCGATAGTCGGCCACGGTGATGCCCCGCGTCAGCAGCTGCACCGCCTGCCCGAGGAGCGTCACGTCCGCGCCGAAGCGCGCCGCCTGGCTGCGGTCGAGCTGGAGGCTCCACTCCACGCCGGGCAGCGGGCGGGTGTCGGTGACGTCGGTGAAGCCGCCGATCCCGGCCATGCGGGCGAGCACCTGCTCGACCGCGGCGTCCTGCACCTCCGGATCGGAGGCGCGCAGTTCGAGTTGCACGGGCTTGCCCTGCGAGGGGCCCTGCTGCTGGGCCTGCACCTCGGCCTCGATGCCGGGAATTTCGGCCATCTCGGCGCGGATGTCGGCGCCGATCTCCTCGGCCGGGCGGCGCCTGTCCCACTCCGTGAGCTCGAGTTGCAGGGTGCCGATCACCTCCTCGTCGGCGCGCTGCGTGCCGCCGGTGCGGGCATAGACGGTCTCGACGCCGTCGTAGCGGATGAGCCGGCGCTCGACCGCGCGCACGAGGGTATCCTGCTCGTGGATCGAGAAATTGTCGCGCGCGCGCAGCGTCACCTGCATGAAGTCGGGCTCGACCTCCGGAAAGAAGATCACGCCGCGCCCGTACTCGGCGTAGCCGCCCACCGAGCCGATCAAGAGCGCGACGGCGAGGCCGAGCACCGCCCAGGGCCGCAGCACCGCCCATTCGACGAGCCGCGCGTAGCGCCCCGTCCAGCCCCCGGCGCGGCGCGGGTCGCCCGCCTCGGATTCGTGCAGGAGGCGCTTCGCCGCGGCCGACTGCGGCTGCGCCCGCCCGATCACCCCGCCGAGCACCGGAATGAAGACGAGCGCCATGGCGAGCGAGGCCGAGAGCGTCAGGATCACCGTCAGCGGCAGGAAGCGCATGAACTCGCCCACCGTGCCGGTCCAGAAGAGAAGCGGAAAAAACACGCTGAGCGTCGTCACCGTCGAGGCGATGATCGGCCAGGCCATGCGCTTGGCCGCGGCGGCGTAGGCCGCGGGCGCCGCGGCGCCCTGCTGCAGCTTGCGGTCGGCGAGCTCGGTGGTGACGATCGCGCCGTCCACCAGCATCCCCACCACCATGATGAGCGAGAAGAGGACGACGATGTTCATCGTCTCGCCCATCGCCCAGAGCGCGCCCACCCCGCTCAGGAAGGCGCCCGGAATGGCCAGCCCCACGAGCACCGAGGGCCGCCAGCCCAGCGCCCAGATCACCACGATCATCACCAGAAGGACCGCCGCGATCACGTTCGCCTCGAGATCGCTGAGGATGTCGCGGACGTATTCGGACTGGTCCTGCATGTAGTCCACGCGCACCGTCTCGGGCCAGTCGGCGGAGGTCTCCTCGATCACGCGCTTGGCGGTCTCGACCGTCTCGATGATGTTGGCGCCGACGCGCTTCTTGATCTCGAGCGCGAGCGCGGGCTGGCCGTCGATGCGCGCGAAGCCCGTCGGGTCCTCGAAGCTGCGCCGGATGGTGGCGACCTCGGAGAAGGTGACGACCGTGTCGCCGCGCACCTTCACCGGCAGCGCCATGACGTCCTCGATGTCCTCGATCAGCCCCGGCACCTTGAGCACGATGCGCCCCGCGCCGGTCTCGATGGCGCCGGCGGCGATCAGGCGGTTGTTGCGCTGGATCTGGCCGATCAGCTCGTCGAAGGAGATGTTGTAGGTCTCGAAGATCGTGGGATCGATCAGCACCTCGACGAGCTCGTCGCGCGCGCCGCCGATGTCCACCTCCAGCACGCCGGGCTGCGCCTCCAGCCGGTCCTGGAGCGTGTCGGCGATCTGGTTGAGCGCGCGCTCGGGGACGGGGCCGGAGAGGATCGCGGTCAGCACCGGGAAGAGCGCCGTGTTGACCTCGTTGACCGAGGGTTCGGTCGCGTCGTCCGGCAGATCGGGGCGCGCGCGGTCCACCGCCTCGCGCACGCTGTCGAGCGCCTCGTCCGAATCGAAGCCCGCGTCGAACTCCAGCGTGACGGAGGCCGAGCCCTCGCGCGCCGTCGCGCGCATCTCGTCCACGCCGGTGACGCTGGCGAGCTCGGTCTCGAGCGGCTCGATCAGCAGCCGCTCGGCGTCCTCCGGCGCGATGCCCTCGAGCGTGGTGATCACGTAGATCACCGGGATCGGCACCTCCGGCGCCGCCTCCTTGGGGATCTGGACGTAGGCCACGCCCCCGAAGGTCAGAACGAAGACGAGCAGCATGACGACCACGCGCGCGCGGGCGAAGGCCGCGTCGATCACGGCCCTCATGGCGCGTCGTCCTCGGGCGCCGCGCGGGTCTCGAGCAGGCGGTCGCGCATGCGCCCGAGCTCCAGCTCCTCCTCGGGGCGCGCCGCGACGGACTCGCCCTCCGAGACGAAGCCCTGCCCCACGGTGATGATCCGCGCCGGATCGGGCAGGCCGGTGACCCAGACGCCCTCGGTGCCCGCGCGCACGATCTCGACCGGGTGGAAGGCGACGGTGCCCTCCTCCGTCACGGTCTTGATCCCGAGCCGCCCGGCCGGGTCGAGCGAGAGGATCGCGGGCGAGAGGAAATGCGCCGCGACCTCGCCCTTGGGCAGGCGGACCTGCGCGCTGACGCCCGCGGGGATCGCGCCGTCGGCGTTGGCGATCTCCACCTCGGCGGCGAAGGTGCGGGTCTGCGGATCGGCCGCCGCGCCGAGGAAGGCGACGCGCCCCTCGCGGCGTTCGCCGGTGACGACCTCCACCTCGGCGCGCTGGCCCTCCGACAGCGCGGCGATCTCGCGCTGGGGCACGCTGACCGAGACGGTGAGCGGCGTCAGGTCCACCACCCGCGCGACCGGCGTGCCGGCGGAGACGAACTCCCCCGCCTCGATGTCGAGCGATTCGAGCCGGCCGGCGAAGGGCGCGCGGATCTCGGTATCCTTCAGCGCCTCGCGCGCCTGAGTGAGCTGCGCCTCGGCGGCGGCGAGGGCGGCGCGGGTGCGCGCCACGCGGTCCACCGTGCCCGCGCCGCGATCGAGAAGCGTCTGCGCGTTCTCGAAATCGCGGCGGGCGCGGTCGACCTCTTCCTGCGCCTGTTCGAGTTGCGCGCGGGCGCGGTCCTGCGCGACGCGCGCGATGAGCTGACCGGCCTCGACCGCCGCGCCCTTGGCCACGGCCACCTCGGCGACGCTGCCGGTCGCCTCGGCGCGTACCTGCGTGTCGCGCTCGGGCTCGGTCTCGCCCTCGGCGACGAAGACGCGCATCACGGGCTCGGCGGCGGACTCGCGCACGGCGACCTGCACCGGCGCGGGCCCCTCGCCCTCGGCGGTGGCGGTCGTGGTGTCGCCCGTGGGCAGGACGTAGCCGCTGCCGAGCCAGGCGGCTAGCGCGACGATCGCGGCGAGCGCGAGCCACTTGGACCGGCCCGCGCCCGGGTCGCCCTCGAAGGTCAGAGCGTCCGGCCGGTCCCCGGCCGCGCCCGTTTCGGGATCAGATGCCATGCGCTCCCTCCGCCCGTGCGCCGCGCCCCGTCCGCGCACGAGAGGCCAACACGGTCACGCCGCACGGGGTTCCGAAACGCGCGCGCCGCGGCCCGGGGGCCGCGGCGCCGGGCCTCACTCCTCGCCTTCGTCGGCGGTGGAGGCGTTGAGAAGGCCGTATTTCTCGATCCCGAGCTTCTCGATCAGGTCGAGCTGCGTCTCGAGGAAATCGATGTGGCCCTCCTCGTCGGCGATCAGCTCCTCGAAGAGGTTCTTCGTGACGTAGTCGCCCACGCTGTCGCAGTGGTTGCGCGCCTCGATGTAGAGCGTGCGCGCCTCGTGCTCGGCGGCGAGGTCGCACTCCATCGTCTCCTTGAGGGTCTGCCCGATGCGCAGCGAGTCGAGCTTCTGCAGGTTCGGATGCCCCTCGAGGAAGATGATCCGCTCGACCAGCTTGTCGGCGTGGTGCATCTCCTCGATGCTCTCCTCGCGCGACTTGTTGGCGACCTTGCCGAAGCCCCAGTCGTCCTGAAGGCGGTAGTGCAGCCAGTACTGGTTGATCGCCGTCAGCTCGCTGCGCAGCGCCTTGTTCAGGTACTCGATGACCTTGTCGTCACCCTTCATCGCGATCTCCTCTGCGAAATATCTTTCGTAGAGTGCGCAATTTGCCCGGGCGCCGCAACCAGTCATGACCGCGCAGCCGCGCCGCGCGGCCCGCGGCGCGCCCGGGGCGCGTCAGCCCGTCTCGCCCTGCCGCGGCGCTTCGCGCAGGCGGCGCAGTTCGGCGGGCACCTGCAGGCTGTCGCAGGCCCGCATGCTGTCGATGAATAGCGGCAGGCAGCCGCCGCAGTCGGCCTTCTTGCCGAGGGCGCGGTAGACCTTGCCGGGGGTGATGAGCGTGTCGGGGTCCGAGGCGCGCATCCAGTCGACGGCGCGGCGGATGTCGTCGCGCGAGATGTTCATGCAGTGACACACGATCATGGCGTCCTCCCGGCGGGGCCGGCCGCCCCGCGTCGTCCTCTGGTCGTCCGGGCGGTGCGCCGTCCTTGACCTCGCGCAAGGCGCGCCGCGCCGGAGCGGGGCAGGACTGACTCGGGCGAGTCGTTTTCCTGCCCGCCCTTGAAATCTGAGTAGATCGCTCGGAAAAGTCAACGCCAGTGTCGCGCACCACGGCACACCGACGCGAGGAAGGGGCCCCGATGCACCGCTGGGCGATCGTCACCGACCTCGACGGCACGCTGCTGGATCACGCGACCTACGACTGGACGCCGGCGGCGCCGACGCTCGCGCGGCTGCGCGCGGCCGGGGTTCCGGTGATCCTCGCAAGCTCCAAGACCGCCGCCGAAATCGGGCCCCTGCGCGACACGCTCGGGCTCTCCGGCGTGCCCGCGATCTGCGAGAACGGCGGCGGGATCGTGCCCCCCGGCGCCGGGGCGACGCCCGACCGCGCGGAGCACGCGCGGGTGATGGCGGCGCTCGCCGGGCTGCCCGCGGAGCTGCGCGCGCCCTTCCGCGGCTTTTCCGAGATGTCGGTCGCCGAGGTCGCCGCGCTCACCGGCCTGCCCGAGCGGGAGGCCGCGCGCGCCCGCGACCGGGCCTTCACCGAGCCCGGCGTCTGGACCGGCGCGAAGGCGGCGCGCGCCGCCTTCGCCCGCGCGCTCGGCGCCGCGGGCGTCGCCGGCCGCGAGGGCGGGCGCTTCCTGACCCTCGGCTTTGGGGCGACGAAAGCCGACCGCATGCGCGAGGTGGCCGCGTCGCTCGGGGCGACGCATCTCCTCGCGCTCGGCGACGCGCCGAACGACGTCGAGATGCTCGAGGTCGCCGACCGCGCCGCGATCGTCGCCAACCCGCACCGCGCCCCCCTGCCCCCGCTCGAGGACGAGGCGGCGGGGCGCATCCTGCGCACCCGCGCCCCCGGCCCCGAAGGCTGGTCCTGCGCCGTGGAGCGGATACTCTGCGAGGCGGGCGTCGCGCTCTGACGCCGGAGACCGAAGGAGCGGCACCGTGGCGGATTTTCATCAGAACGGACAGGTGGCGACGCTGCACGACCTGCGCTCGGTCTCGCCCGAGACGCTGACCCACGCGGTGGCGACCTTCGTGCGCGACCGGCCGGTGACGCTGATCCTGCCCTCGCTCTACTCGGAGCTCGAGGGCGAGGCGCTGCCGCGCATCCTCGACGAGATCGCGCAGGTGCCGTACCTCAGGCGCGTGGTGATCGGCCTCGATCAGGCCGACGCCGCGCAATACGCCGAGGCGGTGCGCTTCTTCGAGCGCCTCCCGCAGGAGCACGTCGTCATCTGGAACGACAGCCCGCGCCAGCGCGCGCTCGGCGACCGGCTGAAGGCGCACGGCCTCTATCCGTCGGAGCCCGGCAAGGGGAAGAACGTCTGGACCTGCATGGGCTACATGCTGGCGCGGCGCGACACCTGGGTCGCGGCGATCCACGATTGCGACATCCTCACCTATTCGCGCCACATGCTGACGCGGCTGATCTATCCGGTGGTGAACCCTAATTTCTCCTATCAGGTCTCCAAGGGCTTCTACCCCCGGCTCGGCGACGGGAAGATGAATGGGCGGGTCACGCGGCTCCTGGTCTCGCCGCTGCTGGTGGCGCTGCGGGTGGTGGTGGGCGACCGCGACTTCGTCGATTTCCTGCGCAGCTTCCGCTATCCGCTCTCGGGGGAGGTGGCGCTGCGGACCGCGACGCTGCCCGACCTGCGCATCCCCTCGGACTGGGGCCTCGAGATCGGCGTGCTGAGCGAGGCCTGGCGCAACCTCGCACCGAAATCCATCTGTCAGGTGGAGATCTCCGACGCCTACGACCACAAGCACCAGGCGCTCTCGCCCGAGGACGCGGCGACCGGCCTCAACCGCATGTCCACCGACATCTGCAAGGCGATTTTCCGCAAGCTCGCCGCCGACGGCACCGTCTTCACGCAGAACACCTTCCGCACGCTGAAGGCGGTCTACTACCGCACGGCGCTCGACATGCTGGAAAGCTACTACAACGACGCGGCGATGAACGGGCTGACCATGGACCGTCACAAGGAGGAGCAGTCGGTCGAGCTCTTCGCCGAGAACATCATGCGCGCGGGACAGGCCTTTCTCGACAACCCCTTCGAGACGCCCTTCATCCCCACATGGAGCCGCGTGAACGCCGCCGACCCGGAGCTTCTGGGCGACATGGTGGCGGCGGTGGAGGCCGACCTCGCCGAGGCGCGGGTGACGTCCTGTCGCAGTCAATCCTGACCAAATTGCTCTGATTCCGCTTGACGGGCCGCGCCGGGCGCATGTACCCGACAAATACGGTCGGGAATGCGCTGACGCACCCGACCGCACGCCCACCGGGACCGCCCCGCAGAGGAGACAGAGCATGCAGACCCTCAAGAGCTTCGCCGCCGCCGCCGCGCTCGGCCTCGCCGCGACCGCCCTCGCCGCCAGCGAGGACGGCGAGATGCAGCATTACAACGTGGTCGAGTCCGAGACGCTCGAGGCGGCGCTGACCAATTTCGTGGACTACAACGCCAAGGTGCGCGACGTGCTCGCGCGCGAGGATCTCTCCGTCGCCGACATGGAGGAAATCCACGAATACACCTACACGATCGAGGCGGCGCTCGCGAAGATCAACGAGGAAATGGGCGCCCTGCCCGAGACGCTCGAGGCGCTGCACCTCGCCTCCGAGGATCACGACGCGGCCGAGGTGCGCAGCCTCGCCGCGACCTACTTCGAGACCGCCGCCGCGCTCGCGGAGTGACGCGCCGGGGCCGGGCCGCACGCGCCCGGCCAGGTCACGCGCGCGCCGCCCCGTCGCCGTTGGCGATCCAGCGGCACTGATAGGGGGCGAGGCGGATCGGCGCGCCTGCGGGCGCGATCGCCTCGCCCGAGAGCAGATCGCGCCAGTCCTCCCCGTCGATCAGGTTGATCGCCGAGGGCGCGATCTCCACCGGCTCGTGGCTCACGTTGTGCAGCGCGAAGATCGACTGCGCCCGGTCGAGGCTCTGCCGCCATAGGCCGAAGACCCGGTCGTCGAGCTGCAGCGTGAATTGCGTGGCGTTCGGGTGAAAGGCCGGCTGGCGCCCGCGCACGGCCATGCGGGCGTGGATCCCGGCGAGCGCGCGCGCCTGCGTCGAGGCGGGATCGTCGAGCCGCGCCTGAAGCGCGGGATAATCCCAGCGGTGGCGATTGATCGCCCGCGCGACGCCGGTCTTTTCCACGCCGGCGTGGTCGTTCCCCGTCGCCAGCAGCGCGTGGATGTAGAAGGCCGGGATGCCCTCCAGCGCCATGACGATCGTCTGCGAGCAGAGAAACCGCGCCATGTGATGATCGGTGCGCCCGTCGCAGGTGGCGCCCAGCGCGTCGAACCACGTCACGTTGAGCTCGTAGGGCGTTTCGCTGCCGTCCGGCGCGGTGCGCATGGACACAAGCCCGCCCTGCCCGCGCACGCAGTCGATCATGCGCGCGGCCTCCTCGGGCGGCAGGATGCCCTCGGCGGGCCGCATGCCGATGCCGTCGTGGCTCGCCGAGAAGTTGAGGTAGGCGCAGCCCATCTGCGCCGGCGGCATCCCCTGCTGCCAGCGGATGAGATACCGCGCCGTCCCTGATTGCAGCGCGTGCAACAGGAGCGGGGGCAGCGAGAAGTTGTAGACGACATGCGCCTCGTTGCCGTTGCCGAAGTAGCTCAGGTTCTCGGCCTTGGGCACGTTCGTCTCGGTCACGAGGATCACCGGCTCCACCGCATAGTCGCAGAGAAGCCGCATCAGCCGCACGATGGCGTGCGTCTCGGGCAGATGGATGCAGGGCGTGCCGATCACCTTCCAGAGGAAGGCCACCGCGTCGAGGCGCAGGATGCGCACCCCGTTGTCGATGTGCAGCCGCATGATCGCGAGGAACTCGAGCAGCACCTCCGGATTGCGGAAGTCGAGGTCCACCTGATCGTGGCTGAAGGTGCACCAGACGTGCGCCGACCCCTCGGCCGTCTCGACCCGCCGCAGGAGAGGATGCGTGCGCGGGCGCACCACGCCGCTCAGGTCGTCGTCCGGGTCGGCCTCCATGAAGAAACGATCGAAGGGCGCGTGGCCCTGCAGGTAGGCGGTGAACCACGGGCCCTGGCTCGAGACGTGGTTGAGCACGAGGTCCGACATCAGCTTGAACTCAGCGCCGATGCGGCGGATGTCGGACCAGTCGCCGATGCTCGGGTTCACGGCGCGGTAATCCGTCACCGCGAAGCCGTCGTCGGAGGTGAAGGGGAAGAAGGGCAGGATGTGCACCCCGTCCACCGTGCCGCGCAGGTTGCGGTGCAGGAAATCGCGCAGCAGGTCGAGCGGCTTGTGCACCCCGTCCACGATCGAGTTGCCGTAGGTGATCAGCAGCGCGTCGCGCTCGGCCCAGAAGTCGTTGGAGGGCCGGCGCGCGTGGCGCCGGCGCGGGCGGTCCTCGGGCCAGAAGGCCGCGACGATGCGCGCGGCCAGTTCGGCGCGGTCGGCCTGCGGATAGATCGCCGCGATCAGATCGTGAAGGCGCGCGTCGAAACTCGATGCCATCTGCGGTGCCGTCCCTCGAACCCGCGCGACAGCATAATCCCTGCGCGCGCAACCCCAAGCCCCCGCGGCGAAATTCGGGCGCCGGGGCGGGCGGTGTGCTGAAAAAGCGGGTGGGGCGGCCGCGCCCCCGGCCCCCGCCGACGCGGGCGCGCCCGCTCAGCCGCGCGGGCGGCTCCGGTCGTCGAGCAGCCGCTCGAGCGGCGGCGCGTCGGAAAGCGCCCCGTCGAGCGCCTGCCCGAGGATCTGGCCCCAGTCGGGCGGCGGGGCGGTGTCGCGGGGCGCAGCCCGCCGCTCGGCCGGCTGCTCGGGGCGCGGGGTGTGGGACGTCATGCCTTGTCTCCCGGCGATGCGCCCCAAAGCCTGACCGTTTCACTCAGGCGAGTCAATCCCCGCGCGGTCAGGCCCCCGAGGGCCGCACCTGCCCCGCGCCGCGCCGGCCCTGCCACCAGTTCCAGCCGAGGATCACCGCCAGCGCCGCGGCGCCCGCGATCTCCATCCGGATGTCGGGATAGAAGAGCCCCACGGTCGCCGGCACCGCGACGAGGCGCGAGACAGGGTCCATCGGCGCGAAGAGCCACCCCTCGATCGCCGCGGCGAAGGCGATGAGCGCGAGCACCGCGGTCAGCCCCGTCCAGAGCACGAGGGGCACCGGCCCGCCCTGGATGATCTCGGGATTGTAGACCATGAAGAGCGGGATCAGGTAGAGACCCTTGGCGAACTTCCACGCCTGCACGGAGGTGTCCAGCGGCTTCGCCCCCGCGATCGCCGCCCCCGCGAACCCCGCGAGCGCGATGGGCGGGGTGACGTTGCTGTCCTGCGAATACCAGAACACCACCAGATGCGCGATCAGGAGCGGAACGCCGAACTCCTCGGTCAGCGCGGGGCCGACGAGCACGATGAGCACGATGTAAGCCGCCGTCACCGGCAGCCCCATGCCGAGCACGAGGCTCGCGATCAGCACGAGGATCAGCGCGAGCAGCATGTTGCCGCCCGAGAAGGCCACCATCATCGACGAGAACTTGAGCCCCAGCCCGGTCAGCCCCACGACGCCCACGATGATGCCCGCCACCGCGCAGGCCATGCTCACCGCGACGGCGTTGCGCGCCCCCAGCGCCAGCGCGCCGAGGATCATGCGCACGCCGCCCGTGAGCGCCTCTTTCACCCGCTCGAGCGAGGCGGGCCGCCCCGCGCGCGGCTCGAAGACGAAAATGTCGAGACAGGCGCGCAGGCCGGCCACGCCGATCACCGTCAGGATCGCCCAGAAGCCCACCCGCATGGGCGAGAGGTTGTTGACCAGAAGCCAGACCAGCAGGACGAGCGGGATCACGAATTGCCAGCCGTCGGCCATCACCCGGGCGACCCGCGGCAGCTCGTCCTGCGGCACGCCCTCCATCCCGCGCTTCATCGCGACGATGTGCACGAAGAGGTAGACGGTCCCGAGGTAGAGCACCGCCGGGAAGATCGCGAGCACGACGATGTCGATGTAGGGAATGCGCGTGTATTCCGAGATGAGGAAGGCCCCTGCCCCCATCAGGGGCGGCGTGATCTGCCCGCCGGTGGAGGCCGCGGCCTCGATCCCGCCGGCCTGCGCGCGGCGGTAGCCGAGCCGCTTCATCAGCGGGATCGTGAAGGCGCCGGTGGTCACCACGTTGGCGATCGCCGAGCCCGAGATCGAGCCCATGCCGGCGGAGGCGAGCACAGCCGCCTTCGCCGGCCCGCCCGGCCGCTTGCCGGTCGCCGCATAGGCGAGATCGATGAAGAACTTGCCCGCGCCGGTCACTTCCAGAAACGCGCCGAAGAGGACGAAGATGAAGACATAGGTCGCGGCCACCCCCAGCGGCAGGCCGAAGATGCCCTCCTGCCCGAGGTAGAGCTGGCCCACCAGCCGCTCGAGCGAGGCGCCCCGGTGCTCCATGATGCCCGGCAGCCACTCGCCGAGCCACGGCAACTCGCCGCGCGAGCCGGCGAGCGCGTAGAGGATCGCGACGAGGCCGATCACCGTCATGCCGAGGCCGACCGCGCGGCGGCAGGCCTCCAGCACGGTGACCGTGGCGAGAATGCCCATCCAGATGTCGGTCTGGCTCCAGAAGCCCGCGCGGTTGATGATCGCGTCGAGGTTCCAGGCGATGTAGCCCCCGCTCGCCGCGCCCGCGGCGAGGAACACCGCGTCCACCGCCCAGCCGAGCGGCCCGCGCGGGCGCTCGCCCCCGGTGACGGGGAAGATCAGGAAGGCGAGCACGAGGATGAAGCTCAGGTGGATCGTGCGCTGGTAGAAGAGCCCCAGCGGCTCGATCCCCGCCCCGTAGAGCTGAAAGAGCGAGAGGCCGATCCCGACGAGAAAGACCGCGATCGCCACGGTCCTCGGTTGCCGCCCCACGGGCGGGATCAGCGGGCCGTCCTGCGCGCCCGGGGGCGCGCCTGCCCCACCCTGCGCGCCCGGGGGCGCGCCTGCCGGTGCGCTCTCTGTCATCGGCTCACTCCGGTGTCAGGACGAGATGGACGCGCTGCCCCACCGCGCGGGGCGACAGCCGGTGCTGCCGGCCGCCGACGCTCAGGCGGTGATCCGTGGATGGCCGGCCGATCCGCACGGGCAGTGCGTTCCCCTCGATCGCGTCGTCTATGTCTTCCAGCCAGTAGCCGCCGCCGGGCGCGCTGACCAGCCTTCCGCCACGGCCCTCGACCTCGCCCAGCCCGGCGGAAAAGTCGTGCAGGTAGGACCGCGCGAGGATCATCCGGCCTTCGCGGTTCACGAAACAGTCGGCGACATGCCCGCCGGTCACGGAATGGTTCCACGTCAGGCACCACTCCGCCCCCTCCGGCGCGCGCGCGGTCACCAGCACCGCACCCTCCGCCGTCTCGACCGTGAGCGTGCCCGCCCCCGCGGCCTGCGCCCAGAGGAGAAGGGCGGCCGCGACCGGCCGCCCTGCCCGTCGCCGTATCACTCGCTGAGGCGGTCGGGGATCTCGGCCCCGGTTTCCTCGTAGTAGCGCAGCGCGCCGGGGTGCATCGGGATCGGCGTCGCGCCGAGCGAGAACTCGACGGTGGTGTCGTTCGCCGCCGGATGCACCGCGATCAGCTCGTCGACCCGCTCGAACATGTTCATCGTGATCTCGTAGGCGAGATCCGCGTCCATGTCGGCGTGCACCACGAGGACGTTGGGCACCGCGATCGTCGGCACCGGCGCCGCGACGCCCTCGTAGATCCCTTCGCGCAGGGTGTAGGGCGCGAAGGTGCCATGCTGGTCGATGCCGGCCTGCACCTCTTCGTCCGACAGCGGCACGAGGCGGATGTCGCGCGTCGCCGCGAGGTTCATGATCGACGAGGTCGGCGGCCCCACGGACCAGAAGCCCGCGTCGATGTCGCCGTCGCGCAGCGCGTCGGCGGTCTCGTTGAAGTTGAGCCGCTCGGCCTCGATGTCGTCGTAGGTGATGCCGTTCGCCTCGAGGATGCGGCGGGCGTTCACCTCCGTGCCCGAGCCCGGCGCGCCGACCGAGACGCGCATCCCCTCGAGATCCGAGAGGCTCTCGATCTCGCTGTCGGCGAGCGTCACGATCTGGATCGCGTTCGGGTAGATCGAGCCGAGCGCGCGGGCGTTCACCGCGCGGCCCTCGAACTGGCCGTTGCCCTCGTAGGCGTCCACCACCGTGTCGGCGAGCGCGATGGCGAGGTCGCTGTCCCCGCGCGAGATGAGCGCCATGTTCTCGACCGAGGCGCCGGTGACCTCGGCCGTGGCAGAGGCGCCGTCGACGTGGTTGCCGATCAGCTCGGCGAGGCCGCCGCCGTAGGGGTAATAGGTGCCGCCGGTGCCGCCCGTGGCGATCGACAGGTCCTGCGCGGATACAGGCGCCGCGAGCGCCGTGGCGGCCGCCGCGGCGAGACACAGGTTCTTCATGAGATCCTCCCTCAGATCGGGCCGGCGGCGAGCGCGCCGGCCCCGGTTACGCCGCCTAGAACAAGGCGCGCCGGGGCCGATGTCAAGCGCCGGTCGGGCGTCCCCCGGGGAAGACTGGGCGCGGGCCGGACGACTGCGCAGCGGCGCCGGGCGAGATCGGGGCGATGTGTGCGCCCGCTGCGGGATCGCACGCCGGGCGCTCCGACCGCCCCCGACGCGCTCGCCGCGGCGCGGGAGCGACAGCCCGCGTGGCGCCAGTCGGGAAGGGAGGACCGGCACGGCCGCGGGACCTGAAGCGCCAAACATGCACGCCGCGCCGCCCCGACCATGCAGAGGTCGAAGCGGCCCGGCGGGACATGGGCGACACCGTCCCGCACCCGGGGAGAAACCACATCAGGGCGCAGGGCTTCGCCCCCGCCTCCGAATGCGTCGACCGCGCAGACGGGCCGCGCCGCCCCTTCGCCCGAACATGAGCCGCCCGCAGCGCGCCGCCCCGGCCCCTATTCCGCGGGGGCGGGCGCCGCGGCGCGGTTCGGGGCGGCGGGCCGCTCCGCCTCGGCCATGGCGGGGCGCAGGCGGCGCAGGCGCAGCGCGTTCGTCAGCACGAAGACCGACGAAAGCGCCATCGCCCCGGCCGCGAGGATCGGCGAGAGGAGCACCCCCGCCACCGGATAAAGCACCCCGGCGGCCACCGGGATCAGCGCCGTGTTGTAGCCGAAGGCCCAGACGAGGTTCTGCCGGATGTTGCGCAGCGTCGCCCGCGAGACCTCCACCGCGTTCACCACGCCGGCGAGGTCGCCCGACATCAGCACCACGTCGGCCGATTCCATCGCCACGTCCGTCCCGGTGCCGATCGCCACGCCCACATCCGCCTCGGCGAGCGCGGGGGCGTCGTTGATGCCGTCGCCCACGAAGGCGACCTTGCGCCCGCCGTCGCCGCTCGCGCGCAGAGCGTCCACGGCGGCCACCTTGCCGTCGGGCAGGACGCCGGCCACCACGCGGTCGATGCCGATGTCGCGGGCGATGGCCTGCGCGGTCTCCTCGCGGTCGCCGGTGATCATCGCCACCTCGAGGCCCATGTCGCGCAGCCGGGCGATGGCGGCGCGGCTCGTCTCCTTCACCGGGTCGGCCACGGCGATCAGCGCCGCCAGCCGGCCGTCGATCGCCGCGTAAAGCACGCTCTCGCCCCGGCCCGAGCGGCGCGCGTCCTCCGCCCCGAAGGCCGAAAGGTCGAGGCCCATCTCGTCCATGAAGCGGGCCGAGCCCACGGCGACCGCGCGGCCCTCGACGCGGGCGCGCACGCCGCGGCCCGTCTCGGTCTCGAAGCTCTCGGCCTCCGGCAGGCGCGCGCCCTCGGCGCGGGCGGCGCGCACGACGGCCTCGGCGATCGGATGCTCCGAGACGGCCTCCGCCGCGGCGGCGAGGCGCAGCGCCTCGGCCCGCTCGGCCCCCTCGGCCGGCACCAGCGCGGCCATCTCGGGGCGCCCCTCGGTCACCGTGCCCGTCTTGTCGAGCGCGACGACGTCCACGCCGGCGAGCGCCTGCAGCGCCTCGCCCTTGCGGAAGAGCACGCCGAGCTCGGCCGCGCGCCCGGTGCCCACCATGATCGAGGTCGGCGTGGCGAGCCCCATGGCGCAGGGGCAGGCGATGATGAGCACCGAGACCCCGGCGACCAGCGCCATGGTCGCCGTCGGTCCGACGAGGAGCCAGACGAGCACCGTCGCCGCCGCCACCGCCATCACCACCGGCACGAACCAGAGCGTCACCCGGTCCACGAGCGACTGGATCGGCAGGCGCGCGCCCTGCGCCTCCTCGACCATGCGCGTGATCTGCGCGAGCACCGTGTCGGCGCCCACCGCCGTCGCGCGGAAGCGGAAGCTGCCCGCCCCGTTCACAGTGCCGCCGGTCACCCGGTCGCCCTCGGTCTTCTCGACGGGCAGCGGCTCGCCGGTGATCATGCTCTCGTCGACATGCGCCGCGCCCTCGATCACCTCGCCGTCGGTGGGCAGCCGCTCGCCCGGGCGCACCACGAGCACGTCGCCGAGCTGCACCTCGTCCACCGGCACCTCGACGGCTTCGCCGTCGCGCTCCACGCGGGCGGTGCGCGCGCGCAGGCCCATCAGGCGCTCGATCGCGGCGCCGGTGCGCCCCTTCGCGCGCGCCTCGAGCGTGCGGCCGAGCAGGATCAGCGTCACGATCACCGCCGCCGCCTCGAAATAGACGGCGCGCACGTCGGCGGGCAGGACACCGGGCGCGAAGGTGGCGACAGTCGAATAGCCCCAGGCCGCGGCGGTGCCCACGGCGACGAGGCTGTTCATGTCCGGCGCGCCCTTCAGGAGCGCCGGCACCCCGCGCAGGAAGAACTCCCGCCCCGGCCCGATCAGGATCAGCGTGGTCAGCGCGAACTGGACGAGCCAGCTCGCCTGGTGGCCGATGGTCTCGCCGATCAGGGCATGAACCCCCGGGATCATGTGCCCGCCCATCTCGAGCAGGAAAACGGGCGCCGCCAGCGCCGCGGCGAGCGCGGTCTTGCGCGCGGCGGCCCGCGCCTCCTCGGCCTTGCGCGCGCCGCGATCGGTGGCGGCCCCGGCTTCGGCGGGCCGGGCCGGATAGCCCGCACCGGTCGCCGCATCGGCGAGCGCGCGCGCGCTCGCGGCCCCCTCGAGCACCGTGACGCGCGCCTCCTCGGCGGCGAGGTTCACCTCGGCCGAGATCACCCCCGGCACCGCCTCGAGCGCCTGCCCCACGCGGCCCACGCAGGAGGCGCAGTTCATCCCCGACACGGCGAGCGTCACCGTCTCCGTCCGCGCGGGGTAGCCCGCCCGCTCCAGCGCCGCGGCCGCCTCCGCCCCGCGCGCGGGGCCGTCCAGCGTGACGGTCGCGGTTTCGCCGGCGAGGTTCACATGGACGTCCGCGACGCCCTCGACCGCCTCCAGCGCCGCGGCGGCCCGGCGCACGCAGCCCGCGCAGTTCAGCCCGTCGAGCGCGAATGTGATGCGATGCGCATCGCTCATGGTGAGACCTCCGATTCCCGAGTCTCCCCCGACGTGGGGCCTCCAGTCACTGGAAGGTCAAGGGCGCTGCCGGGTCAGAAGACGCGGAACGTGAGCGTCGTCAGGCTGCGCTCGATGCCGGGAATGTCGAGCAGGCGCTCGTTGATGTATTTGCCGACGTCCTCGCCCTCGGGGATGTAGAGCTTCATCAGCAGGTCCCACTCGCCGCTCGTCGAGTAGAGCTCGGAGTGGATCTCGCGCAGGACGATCTCCTCGGCGACACGGTAGGTGGTCCCGGGCGTGCAGCGGAGCTGGACGAAAACGAGCGTGGACATCGACGCGCCCCTCACGGTTGATCGGGTGCGACGCTCGCACAGCCCGCGACCCGGCGCAACGGCGCAGGGGTTGGCGACCGCCGGAGCGCCCGCTACAACCCGCGCACCGCCAGAGGAGGCCGCCCATGCGCCGCGCCCGCATCGACCGCAGCACCGCCGAGACCACGATCTCGCTCGAGCTCGCCCTCGACGGCAGCGGCGCGCGCGAAATCGCGACCGGCGTGGGCTTCTTCGACCACATGCTCGAGCAACTCGCGCGCCACGCGCTGATCGACATCACGCTGAAGGCGACAGGCGACCGCCACATCGACGACCACCACACCGTCGAGGACTGCGGCATCGCGCTCGGCCGGGCGCTCGCCGAGGCGCTCGGCGACAAGCGCGGCATCCGCCGCTACGGCGCCTTCACGCTGGTCATGGACGAGGCGCGCGTCTCCGCCGCGCTCGACCTCTCGGGGCGGCCCTTCCTCGTCTGGGACGTGGACTTCCCGACCGAGAAGATCGGCGCCTTCGACAACGAGCTCGTGCGCGAGTTCTTTCAGGCGGTGGCGAGCCACGGCGGTGTCACGCTCCACGTCACGCGGGAGGCGGGCGCCAACAGCCACCACATCGCCGAGGCTGCCTTCAAGGCCGTGGCGCGCGCGCTGCGCGCCGCCGTCGAGCCCGACCCGCGCGGCGGGGGGGAGGTGCCCTCGACCAAGGGCACGCTCTGAGCGCGAGCAGACAGGGGGCGCTGCCCCCTCTTGGCCTTCGGCCAATTCACCCCCGGAGTATTTGGACCAAGATGATGAGGCCGGATGTGGCCGCGCCCATCATCTTGGCGGAAATACTCCGGGGAGCGCGAGGGGCAGCGCCCCTCGCCACTCAGGCAAAGGCGTGCGGCCGCATGGCCGCGCCGCTGCGCCAGGGGTGGTCATTCGCGGCGCGGGCGCCTATGTGGGCGCGGACACACACGAGAGCTTTCCCTACATGGATATTCGCAACATCGCGATCATCGCGCATGTCGATCATGGCAAGACGACCCTGGTCGATGCGCTTCTGCGCCAATCCGGCGCCTTCCGCGAGAACCAGGCGGTGGCCGAGCGCGCGCTCGACTCGAATGATCTGGAGCGCGAGCGCGGGATCACGATCCTCGCCAAGGCGACGAGCGTCGAGTGGCAGGGCACGCGCATCAACATCGTCGACACGCCGGGGCACGCGGATTTCGGCGCCGAGGTCGAGCGCATTCTCAGCATGGTCGACGGGGTCGTGCTGCTGGTGGACGCGGCCGAGGGGCCGATGCCGCAGACGAAGTTCGTCACCTCCAAGGCGCTGGCGCTGGGGCTGCGGCCGATCGTCGTGCTGAACAAGGTGGACAAGCCCGACGCGGAGCCCGACCGCGCGCTCGACGAGGTCTTCGATCTGTTCGCGGCGCTCGGCGCGGACGAGGATCAGCTCGATTTCCCGCATCTCTACGCCTCCGGCCGGGCGGGCTGGGCCGACGCGGCGCTCGACGGGCCGCGCAGCGACCTGGAGGCGCTCTTCCGCCTCGTGCTCGACCATGTCCCCGCGCCGCGTCAGCAGGACCGGGCCGACGAGGACTTCCGCATGCTGGCCACCACGCTCTCGGCGGACCCGTTCCTCGGGCGCATTCTCACCGGCCGCGTCGAATCGGGCCGGCTCAGGGCGGGCGCGACGGTGCAGGCGCTGTCGCGCACCGGCGAGAAGGTCGAGCAGTTCCGCGTCTCCAAGATCATGGCCTTCCGCGGGCTCGCGCACACCGAGATCGAGGAGGCGGCGGCCGGCGACATCGTCACCCTCGCCGGGATGAGCCGTGCCACCGTCTCGGACACGATCTGCGCACAGGCCGTGGACACGCCGCTGCCCGCGCAGCCGATCGATCCGCCGACCATCTCCGTCACCTTCGGGATCAACGACAGCCCGCTCGCGGGCCGCGACGGCAAGAAGGTGCAGAGCCGCGTGATCCGCGAGCGCCTGATGAAGGAGGCCGAGGCCAACGTCGCCATCCGCGTGACCGACACGCCGGGCGGCGAAGCCTTCGACGTCGCCGGCCGCGGCGAGCTGCAGATGGGCGTTCTGATCGAGAACATGCGCCGCGAGGGCTTCGAGCTTTCGATCGCGCGGCCGCGGGTGCTTTTGCGCGAGGAGGAGGGCCGCACCCTCGAGCCGGTCGAGGAGGTCACCATCGACGTGGACGACGACCACGCCGGCGCGGTGATCGAGAAGCTCACCGGCCCGCGCAAGGGCGAGCTCGTCGAGATGCGGCCCGCCGACGCGGGCAAGACGCGGATCGTCGCGCATGTGCCGGCACGCGGGCTCATCGGCTATCACGGCGAGTTCCTGACCGACACGCGCGGCAGCGGCGTGATGCACCGCGTCTTTCACGGCTGGACCGAGCACAGGGGGCCGATCGCCGGGCGCCGCGCGGGCGTGCTGATCTCCATGGAGGACGGCGAGGCGGTGGCCTTCGCGCTCTGGAACCTCGAGGAGCGCGGGCGCCTCTTCATCGGCGCGCAGGAGCGCGTCTATCAGGGCATGATCATCGGCGAGCACTCCCGGGAGAACGATCTCGAGGTCAATCCGCTCAAGGGCAAGAAGCTGACGAACGTGCGCGCCTCCGGCTCGGACGACGCGGTGCGGCTGACCCCGCCCTCGCGGCTGAGCCTCGAGGACGCGATCGCCTACGTCGACGACGACGAACTGGTGGAGGTGACGCCGAACGCCCTGCGGCTCCGGAAGCGCCACCTCGACCCGCACGAGCGCAAGCGCGCGGCGAAGGCGGCGGTCTGAGCGGCCGGGCCGTCGCCTTGGGGCAGAGGCGGCGGGGCCTGACCCCACGGGGCGACGGCAGGGGCGGTCGCGCGTGCGGGGTGATGGCTTGGCCGGTTGCGGAGCGTCGCTGACCCCCAATGCGTCTGCTGCCAAGGGGCGGTGACCACCTTCTCAGGGTCCGAAGAATCGCGGGACGCGCCCCGCCCGTGCGCTCACGGCGCAAACCGACCCGGACGACACGCCCTACTCCGTCGTCTCGACGATCACGAGCTCGCGCTCGGCGGCGCCGCGCGCGTGCGCGAGCGCCTCCTGGTATTCCGGCGAGTGGTAACAGGCCTCCGCCGCCTCGACCGAGGGGAACTTCGCGACCACGTTGCGCGGCCGGTCCGTGCCCTCGAGCTGCACGTAACGGCCGGCGCGCGCGATGAAATGGCCGCCGTGGCGGGCGATGGCGGGGCCCGCGCGCTCGGCGTATCGCCCGTAGGCCTCCGCGTCGGTCACCGTGACATGCGCGATCCAGAGTGCCGGCATCGCCGCCTCCCTCAGCTTGCGTCGGCCGCCGTGGCGGCGATCACGGCCTCGGCCGCGCGGATCGCGGCCTCGGCGTTCTCGGGCGCCTTGCCGCCGCCCTGCGCCATGTCGGCGCGGCCGCCGCCGCCCTTGCCGCCGAGCTCGTGCACGGCGGCCTTCACGATGTCCACCGCCGAGAGGCGCGCGGTCAGGTCGTCGGTCACCCCCGCGGCGACCGCGGCCTTGCCGTCCGCGTCGGCGATCAGGAGCGCCGCACCGGAGCCGAGGCGCGCCTTCATCTCGTCGAGGAGCGGCGGCAGGTCCTTGCCCGTCACGCCCGAGATGACCTGCGCCACGAAGGGCGTGCCGCCCACGTCGCGCGGGGCGGGCGCGCCCTCGGTCCCGCCGCCGCCGGCCATGGCGAGCTCGCGCCGGAGGCGCGCCACCTCGCCCTCGAGCTCGCGGAGCCGCGCCTGATCGGCGCGCAGGCGCGCCGGCAGGTCGTCGGGTTGCACGCGCGCCTCGGCCGCCGCGTCGGCGACGAGCCGGCGCAGGCGCGCCACATGGGCGCGCGCGGCCTCCCCGGTGAGCGCCTCGATCCGGCGGACGCCCGCCGAGGAGGCGCTGTCGCTCAGCAGCACGAATTCCCCGATCTCGCCGGTGCGCGCGACATGGGTGCCGCCGCAGAGCTCGATCGAATAGGTGTCGCCCTCCGGCCCGCGGCCCGAGCCCGGTTGCCGGCCCATGGAGACGACGCGCACCTCGTCGCCGTATTTCTCGCCGAAGAGCGCCTGCGCGCCGAGTTCGCGCGCCTCGTCCGGGGTCATGATGCGCGTCTCGACGGGCGCGTTGGCGCGGATGTAGGCGTTCACCTCGGCCTCGACGCGCTCGCTCTCCTCCGGCGAAAGCGGCTTGGCGTGGCTGAAATCGAAGCGCAGGCGGTCGGGGGCGTTGAGGCTGCCGCGCTGCGCGACATGGGGGCCGAGCGCCTCGCGCAGCGCCTCGTGCAGGAGGTGCGTGGCCGAGTGGTTGGCGCGGATCGCGGTGCGGCGGGCGTGATCGACCTCGAGCCGCGCCGGCGCGTCGGGGGCGAGCACGCCCTCCTCCACCTCGACGAAATGGATCGTCACGCCGGCGACCTTCTGCGTGTCGGTGACGCGCGCGGTCGCCGCCTCGGTGCGGATGGTGCCGGTGTCGCCCACCTGCCCGCCCGCCTCGGCGTAGAAGGGCGTCTGGTTGAGGACGACCTGCGCGGTCTGGCCCGGGTGGACCTGCGCCACCGCGCCGCCGTCCTGCACGAGGGCGAGGATCTGCCCCTCCGCCGTCTCGGTGTCGTAGCCGAGGAAATCGGTCGCGCCGTGCGTCTCGGCGAGGTCGAACCAGATCGCGGCGTCCGCCGCTTCGCCCGAGCCGGACCAGGCTGCGCGCGCCTGCGCCTTCTGCTCGGCCATCGCGGCCTCGAAGCCCTCGAGATCGACGTCGCGCCCGGCCTCGCGTAGCGCGTCCTGCGTCAGGTCGAGCGGGAAACCGTAGGTGTCGTAGAGCTTGAAGGCCGCGCGGCCCGGCAGCGGCGCCGCCTCGGGCAGCTCGCGCAGCTCCTCGTCGAGAAGGCGCAGCCCGCGGTCGAGCGTCTGGCGGAAGCGCGTCTCCTCGAGCTTGAGCGTCTCTTCGATGAGCGCCTGCGCGCGCGGAAGCTCCGGGTAGGCCGCGCCCATCTCGGCGACGAGCGCGCCGACGAGGCGGTGCATGAGCGGCGCGTCCACGCCGAGCTTGTGCGCATGGCGCATCGCGCGGCGCATGATCCGGCGCAGCACGTAGCCGCGCCCGTCGTTCGAGGGCATCACCCCGTCCGCGATCAGGAAGCTCGTGGAGCGCAGGTGATCGGCGATGACGCGGTGATGCGTCCGTCCCGGCCCGTCGGGATCGCTGCCGGAGGCCTGCGCCGAGGCCTCGATCAGCCGGCGCATCAGGTCGGTCGCGTAGTTGTCGTTCGTCCCCTGCAGGAGCGCCGCGACCCGCTCGATCCCCATGCCGGTGTCGATGGACTGCGCGTCGAGCTCGCGCCGCGTGCCGTCCTCGAACTGCTCGTACTGCATGAAGACGAGGTTCCAGATCTCGACGAAGCGGTCGCCGTCCTCCTCCGGGGTGCCCGGCGGGCCGCCCCAGTACTCCTCGCCGTGGTCGAAGAAGATCTCCGAACAGGGGCCGCAGGGCCCGGTCGGCCCCATCATCCAGAAGTTGTCGTCCGTCGCGATGCGCAGGATGCGGTCGTCGGGAAGGCCCGCGACCTTCTTCCAGAGATCGGCCGCCGCGTCGTCCGTGTGGTAGACGGTGACCAGGAGGCGGTCCTTCGGGATGTCGAGCTCCTTGGTGATGAGCTCCCATGCGAGCGGGATCGCCGTTTCCTTGAAGTAGTCGCCGAAGCTGAAGTTGCCGAGCATCTCGAAGAAGGTGTGATGCCGGGCGGTGTAGCCGACGTTATCGAGGTCGTTGTGCTTGCCGCCGGCGCGCACGCATTTCTGCGCGGTGGCCGCGCGCGTGTAGTCGCGATGCTCGACCCCGGTGAAGAGGTTCTTGAACTGGACCATCCCCGAGTTGGCGAACATCAGGGTGGGGTCGTTGCGCGGCACGAGCGGGCTCGACGGCACGACCTCGTGGCCGTTGCGCGCGAAGAAATCGAGGAACGTCTTGCGGATGTCGGCGAGGCTCGTCATCGGGCGGTCTGTCTTTCGCGGCAGGCGTGGATGGGCGTGCCCCGGCCGGGGCCCGGCCGGGTGGCGCAGCTTTAGCCGCGCGGGGGTGCGGTGTCCATGCCCGCGCGGTCGCCCGGGTCGCGGTCAGACGGTCGCGACGCCGTCGTCGCCGTGGCCGCGCCCGCGCCGCCGCCCTGCCGCGGCGCTCAGCCCTCCACGACGCCGGCGTCGTCCTCCGAGCCCTCGGTCGTGAGCCCGTGCGACGCGCGCACCCGGGTCTCGATCTCCTGCGCGACGGCGGGGTTCTCCTTCAGGAAGGTCTTGGCGTTCTCGCGCCCCTGCCCGATACGCTCGTCGCCGTAGCTGTACCAGCTGCCGGATTTCTCGACCACGCCGGCCTTGACGCCGAGATCGATGAGCTCGCCCGTCTTGGAGATGCCCTCGCCGTACATGATGTCGAACTCGACCTCCTTGAAGGGCGGCGCGACCTTGTTCTTGACGACCTTCACGCGGGTGGCGTTGCCCACCACCTCGTCGCGGTCCTTGACGGCGCCGATGCGGCGGATGTCGAGGCGGACGGAGGAATAGAACTTCAGCGCGTTGCCGCCCGTCGTCGTCTCGGGCGAGCCGAACATGACGCCGATCTTCATGCGGATCTGGTTGATGAAGATCACCGTGCAGTTCGAGCGCGAGATCGAGCCCGTGAGCTTGCGCATCGCCTGGCTCATCAGCCGGGCCTGCACGCCGACGCTCGAATCGCCCATGTCGCCCTCGAGCTCGCTCTTGGGCGTGAGCGCGGCGACCGAATCGACCACGACCATGCTCACCGCGCCGGAGCGCACCAGCGTGTCCGTGATCTCGAGCGCCTGCTCGCCCGCGTCCGGCTGGCTGATCAGAAGCTCGTCGAGATCGACGCCGAGCTTCTTCGCGTATTGCGGATCGAGCGCATGCTCGGCGTCGACGAAGGCGCAGACGCCGCCCTGTTTCTGCTCCTCCGCGACGCAGTGCAGCGTCAGCGTGGTCTTGCCCGAGCTTTCGGGGCCATAGATCTCGATGATGCGGCCCTTCGGCACGCCGCCGATCCCGAGCGCGATGTCGAGGCCGAGCGAGCCGGTGGAGGTGGCGGCGATATCCTTGACCGGATTGTCGCCGCCGAGCTTCATGATGGAGCCCTTGCCGAACTGCCGCTCGATCTGCGCCAGCGCGCTGTCGAGGGCTTTCTGCTTGTCCGCGCTTTTCTTGCTGCTGTCCATTGAGAGAAGATCTGCCGTGCCCATGTGACTTTCCGCCCTTATCCCATACCGCGCGCGCCGCGGCAACGCATATGTTCGCGAAGTGTTCACGCCCAGTGATGAGGGAAAACCGTGAACATTTCAAGTCTCGCGTCGCGGTCAGTTTCGCCCGGCAGGGTTAACGGGTAGTTTACAGGGAAGGTGGCAGGGAGGCGGAATGCTGTTTTTCGCGCGGGAGAGGCTCGTTCTGCTGTCGGTGCCCAAGACGGGCACGACGGCTTGGCAGGCCGCGCTCGGCGACCGGGCGAGCCTCGTCGTGCGCGATCCGCCCGAGCTGAAGCACGCGCCGCTCTACCGCTACAATCGCTTCTTCCGGCCGATGTTCGAGAAGTTCTGCGACGGCCCCATCGAGATCGTGGCGTTCGTGCGCGAGCCGGTGAGCTGGCTCGGCAGCTGGTTCCGCTACCGCAAGCGGCCCTTCCTCGCCGGCCGGCCGACCTCCACGCAGGGTCTGGATTTCGACACCTTCGTACGCGGATATCTCGAGGAGTCGCCGCCGCCCTGGGCGCAGGTCGGCAGCCAGGCGGCTTTCCTCGCGCCGCGGCCGAACGGCGCGCGGGTAGACCGGCTGTTCCGTTATGAGGCGCCCGAGGCGCTCCGGGCGTTTCTGCACGCGCGGCTCGGGGTGGAGGTCGTGCCGGAGCGCGCCAACGTCTCGCCGGAGGCGCCGCTCGAGCTGACGTCGGACACCGAGGCGACGCTGCGGGAGCGCTGCGCCGCGGATTTCGCGCTCTGGGAGAACGCGGCACGCTGAGGCAAGGGTCGGTCAATGCAGCAGCTGACGCTGCACGGTGCGCGTCAGATCCTCGAGCGAGAAGGGCTTGGACAGGAACGCCGCATTCGGCACCTCGATCTCGTCCGGCTCGAAGCTGGCCCTCGGGTAACCGGAGACGAAGACCACCCGCGCGTCGGGCTGCGCCGCCAGCGCCTCGCGGACCCAGCTCGGCCCGTCCATCCCGGGCATGACGACGTCCGTGACGAAGACATCGACGGACCGCTCGTTTTCCCGAAGGAGTGCGAGCGCCTCTTCGGCGTTGCGCGCTTCGAGAACGGTGTGGCCGGAGAGGCGCAGCGCGCGCGCGGCGAAGGCGCGCACCGGCGTCTCGTCCTCCACGAGCAGGACGATCCCGTCGCGCCGGGCGCCCTCGGGCGCGGGCGGGGCGGCGGGCGGTGTCGGTGCGGCTGCCGCTTCGTCGGCGGGAATCGGCAGGTAGATGGAGAAGCTCGTCCCGGCCCCGGGCGCGCTGTCGACGAAAACGAAGCCGCCGAACTGCTTGACGATGCCGTACACCGTGGAGAGCCCGAGCCCCGTGCCCTCGCCCACGGGCTTGGTGGTGAAGAAGGGCTCGAAGACCTTTTCGGCGGTCTCGGGGGGGATGCCCGGGCCCTCGTCGTGCACGCGGATGCGGGCGTAGTCGCCGGGCGGCACCCGGGCCCGGCCGCGCACCAGAGGCTCGCCGAGCGTGAGGTGCTCGGTCTCGATGCGGATCTCGCCGCCGTCGGGCATCGCGTCGCGCGCATTGACGACGAGGTTCACCATCACCTGCTCGAGCTGGCGGCGATCGAGGCGCAGGCCGGGAAGATCCGGGTCATGGCTGAACCGCAGCGTCACCCGCTCGCCGACGAGGCGATTGAGAAGATGCGTGATGTCGGACAGCGTGTCGCGCAGGTCGAGGCGTTCCAGCCGGAGCGTCTGCTTGCGCGAAAAGGCCAGAAGCTGCGACACGAGCGCCCCCGCCCTGTCGGTGTTCTGGCTGATCTGGATCAGGTCGGCGTAATCGGGATCGCCCTCGTCCCGGCGCTGCAGAAGCAGGTCGCAGTGCCCCGAGATCGCCGTCAGCAGGTTGTTGAAATCATGCGCGATTCCGCCGGCGAGCTGACCGATGGCCTGCATCTTCTGGCTCTGCGCGAACTGCCCCTCGAGCGTCTTGAGCTCGGTCGCGTCGTTGAGCACGGCGAGCAGCGCCCGATCCCCCGCCTCCTCGACGCGCGATAGCGTGACCTGGACGAAGACGTCCTCCTCGCGCCGGCGCAGGCGCAGGAACTCGGACCGCCCGCCGCCCTCGCCGCGCAGCGCCTCCTCCAGCCATCCGCCGATGGGCCGGCCCAGCCCCTCCGTGAGGTCGCCGAGCGTCGCCCGCTCGCCGTGTTCGAGATGCAGGAGGCGGCGCGCGCAGGCGTTGGCCATGATGAGCCGCCCGTCGGCGGCGAGCTTGACGAGCGCCACCGGCAGGCGCTCGACCTCGTCCTTCGGGGGCGCCGCCCCGGCCTCGCCCGGGAAGAGATAGATCTCGTCCCGGCCCGCGCCGCCCGGGACGCGCGCGACGAGGCATTCGAGCGGCCCGTCCGCCCCGCTCACCGTGGTCAGCGCGCCGGAGACAGGCGGCGCGGGGAAGATCGCGTCGAGCCGGCGCGCCCGCCCGCCCACGAGCCGGCGCGCGGCGTCGTTCATGAACAGGATCGCGCCCCCGCGGCCCGCGGTCAGACGCGGCACGCCGTGGCTTTCGCCGCCGGGCGCGGCGTCACGGTCCGAGAAGGGCTCGATCCGCCAGAGCAGCGCGCCGCCGCCGATCGCGCGCGCCGTCATCCGGAGGTGGCCGCGCCGGGTCACGATATCCTCGCGCGCGGACCCGCCGGCGAGCGCGCGCTCGCGCAGGCGGGCGACGACGGCGGTCGGCTCCGCGAGCGTGCTGCGCAGCTGCGCGGCCAGCGTCTCCTCGGCGCCGATGCCGAAGAGCCGCTCGGCCGCCGCATTACGCCGCACGAGCGCGCCGGCGGGATCGGTCACGAGGCAGGGCACGGCGTCCCCGGCCACGAAATCGCCGATGGCGGCGAGGTGCCGCGCGCGACGCCACGCGGCGAGGGCATCGCCCGCCCAGAGCAGCAGCGCGACGGCGAGCATGGTACCGCCGCCCGCGAGCGCCCCGGCGGCGGCCGCGCCGGAGGGCGCCAGCGCCCCGAGCGCGAGGAGCCCGACGCCGAGCGCGGCGACCGCCCGCCGCCGGGCTGCCGCCGACCACGGGACCCGCGAGTCGTGTTCCGGCGTCAGGGCCATGAAAGACACGGGCGCCCCCCTCGTTCGATTCGCACGAGCGGCAGTAGACCTGACGAAGTTTAAGCGGCCCTTAAGCTGAAAAACAACCCTGGGTTGCTTTAATCGCCCTTAAAGCGCCTTTCAGCACGCAGAGATAGAATCCATCCCCCTCCGGACCCGGCCGCCAGCGGCGGGTCTCCACCACGCGCCACCCCGGCCCGCGCGCGCGGAAGGCCGCGATCCGCGCGTCGTTCTCGGGGCCGAGCAGCGAGCAGGTCGCATAGGCGAGATGCCCGCCCGGCGCGACGAGGGCGGCGGCGCGGTCGAGGATGGCGTCCTGCGTCGCGGCGAGCTCGTCGAGGCGCGCGGGGCTCAGCCGCCACTTCGCCTCGGGGTCGCGCCGCCACGATCCGCTCCCCGAACAGGGCGCGTCGCAGAGCACGAGGTCGAAGGGCGCGGCGGCCTCGGGCTCCGGGAGGATCTCGACCTCCGCCCCCGCGCGTGCTGCGCGGGCGGGCAGATCGGCGAGGCGCCGGGGCAGCGCGTCATGCGCGGCGACCGGCCGCCCGAGCCGCGCGGCGAGCGCCAGCGTCTTGCCCCCGCCCCCGGCACAGAAATCCAGCACGCGCGCGCCCGGCGCGAGGGGCAGCGCGGCGACGACCGCCTGGCTCGCGGCGTCCTGAAGCTCGACCAACCCCTCGGCGAAGGCGCGGCTGCGCGCGACGCGGCGTGCGCCCTCGGTCACCTCGAGCGCGGTCGCGGCGGTGGCGACGGGGCGCGTGGCGATCCCCTCGGCGGCGAGCGCCTCGGCCGCGCCCGCGCGGTCGGTCCTGAGCAGATTCGCGCGCAGGTGGACGGGCGCGCGGTCGCGCAGCGCCAGCGCGGCGGCCTCGGCCTCCTCCGGCCCGAAGCTCTCGCGGAAGGCCGCCGCCAGCCAGTCGGGCAGGTCGAGCGCCTCCGCCCCCGCGGGCGCGCGGCCGGCGGCGCGCTCGGCCTCGGTGAGGGCCGCGGGCGCGTGGCGCGCGCCGGTAAAGACGGCCTCCGGCGCCTCGCCGCGCGCGCGCAGGCGGCCCAGCATCAGCGCCCGGCCGCTCTCACCCCCGCCCCGGGCGGCGTAGCTGCGGCGCCGGCGGAGCGCGTCGTAGACGAGATCGCGCACGGCGGCGCGGTCGCCCGAGCCCGCGTAGCGCGCGCGCCGGCCCCAGGCGGTGAGCGCGGCCTCGGCGCGCTGGCCCGCGCGGATCGCGTCGAGAAGCTCCGCGGCCGCCTGCACGCGGGCGGCCGGCGTCATGCGCGGCGGGCCGCGCGGGGGCGGCGGAGGATGGCGGGGCGGATCATGCGGAGCGGGATGGCAGAGCCGGGCGGGAAGGCCAAGCCCCCGCGCCGCGTTGACGCCGCCGGGCGAGATGGCACGGTGAGCGCGACGCCCCGGACCGGAGCCCACGCCGTGCCGCAGACCGCCGCCTCCGTCACGCTCGTCCACCGGACGCCGGGCGGGCGTGTCCGCCTGCGCGTGCCGGCGCTGCGCGGCCGGCCCGAGCGCGCCGCGACGGTCGAGGCGCGCCTGTCGGACGCGCCGGGCGTGCGGGCGGCCACGGCGCGCGCGGCGAGCGGCAGCGTAATCCTGCATCTCGACGCCCGGGCGCGTGGCGGAGGCCTCTCCGACGCCGAGGTGGTGGATGCCGTCGAGGCCGCCCTCGCCGCCCCGCCCGAGACGCGCACCGCCGCGACGCGCGCCCCGGAGGCGGGGCCGGCGTGGCACGCGTTCGCCGTCGGCGAGACGCTCGCCCGCGTGGCGGGCGACGCCACGGAGGGGCTCTCGGACGAAGAGGCCGCCACCCGCCGCGCGCGGCACGGCGCGAACCGGCTGCCCACGGCGGCGCAGCGCTCGCAGGGGGCGCTCGTGGCCGAGCAGTTCAAGAGCCTGCCGGTGGCGATGCTGCTCGGCTCCGCGGCGGTCTCGGTGGCGACGGGCGGCGTGGCCGACGCGGCGGCGACGATCGCCGTGGTGCTCGTCAACGCCGCGCTCGGCTACGTCACCGAGGGGCAGGCCGAGGCCTCCATCGGCAAGCTGATGGACAGCTCGAACGAGGCGGTGACGGTGGTGCGCGACGGCACCCCGCGCGAGATCGCCGCGCGGGAGCTGGTGCCCGGCGACCTGATCACGGTGCGCGCGGGCCGGGTCATGGCGGCCGACGCGCGCGTCCTCGCCGAGGACCGCCTGCGCGTGGACGAATCGGCGCTCACCGGCGAAACGCAGCCGGTCGAGAAGCGCGCCGGGGCCGCGGTCGCGCCCGACGCCCCGCTCGGCGGGCGGCCGACGATGCTGCACTCCGGCACGCTGGTGGCCGAGGGCGAGGGGCGCGCGGTGGTCGTGGCGACGGGGGCGGAGACCGTCGCGGCCCGGATCGCGCAGGTATCGGAGAGCGCGGTGCGCCCGCGCGCGCCCGTCGAGGCGGAGCTCGACCGCATGGGCGGCCTGCTCGCCAAGCTCGCCTTCGGCGCCTGCGGGGTCTTCATCGGGGTCGGCTGGATGCGCGGCATGTCGCTCGCCGCGATGCTGAAGGACGCGCTCGCGCTCGCCGTCGCGGCGGTGCCCGAGGGGCTGCCGGTGGTGGCGACGACGACGATGTCGCTCGGCCTGCGCCGGATGGAGCGCCGCGGCGTCCTCGTGCGCCGGGTGGACACCGTCGAAAGCCTCGGCGCGCTGCAGATCCTCTGCCTCGACAAGACCGGCACGCTCACGCGCAACCGCCTCGAGGTGGTGGAGACGGTGGCGGGCCCCCACCCCGACGACCCCGAGGTAGCCGGCGCGCGCGCCATGCTGATGGAGGCGGCGGCGCTCAACAACGCCGCCGAGCCGGGCGAGGCAGGCGCGGAGGGCTCCTCGGCGACCGAGCGCGCGCTCCTCGAGCGGGCGCGCGCGGAGGGCGTGGAGGTGGCCGATCTCCGCGCCGCGCGGCCGATGGAGGATATGCACGAGCGCCGGCCCGAGCGGCCCTACATGGTCACGCTGCACGAGGGCGAGGGCCCGCGCGTCGTGGTCAAGGGCGCGCCCGAGACGGTGCTCGAGCAGTGCGCGGCGCTCTGGGACGGCACGCCGCTCGACGCGGAGCTGCGCGCGCGCATCCTCGCGGCGAACGACCGGCTCGCGGCGCGGCCGGCGCGCGTGCTCGCCTTCGCCGCCGGCGACACGGCGCCCGAGGACGGCGTGCCGCGCGACATGCGCTGGCTCGGGCTGATGGCGATGGTCGATCCGATCCGCCCCGGCGCGCGCGATTTCATCCGCGCGATGCACCGGGCGGGGGTGCGCACCATCATGATCACCGGCGATCAGTCCGCGACCGCCGAGGCGATCGCCCGCGATCTCGATCTCGCGCAGGGCGGGCCGCTGCGGATCGTCGATTCGCCCGAGATCGCGTCGATGGACCCCGAGCTCCTGGGCGGCGTGGCGGCGCGGGCGCATGTCTTTTCGCGGGTGAGCGCGACGCAGAAGCTCGCCGTGGTGCAGGCGCTGCAACGCTCGGGCGCAGTGGTCGGCATGACCGGCGACGGGGTGAACGACGGCCCCGCGCTCAAGGCCGCCGACGTCGGCATCGCCATGGGCGCCTCGGGCACCGATCTCGCCCGCGACGTGGCCAACGTGGTGATCCGCGACGATGAACTGGAGACGCTGGTGGAGGCCGTGGCGCAGGGCCGCGCGGTCTATCGCAACATCCGCCGCGCGCTGGAATTCCTGATCGCCACGAACCTCTCGGAGATCCTCGTGGGCCTCGTGGAGGCGGCGCACGGGCCCGGGGAACTCGAATCACCGATGGAGCTTCTCTGGATCAACCTCGTGAGCGACGTGGCGCCGGGCCTCGGCCTCGCGCTCGCCGATCCGGACCCCGACGCGATGACCCGCCCGCCGCGCGCGGCCGACGAGGCGGTGATCCCGCCGGAGCACTTCCGGCGCATGTCGATCGACGCGGGCACCATCGCCGCCGCCTCGCTGGTGTCGCATTTCGTGGGGCTCGCCCGCTTCGGGCCGGGGCCCGAGACGCGGGGGATGACCTTCCTCTCGCTCTCGCTGGGTCAGCTCGCCTATGCGCTGACCTGTCAGAGGAGCGACCCGGCGCACCTGCGGGTGCGGCGCCTTCTGGACAACCCGAACCTGAACGGCGCGCTGATCGCCTCGGGCGGGCTCGCCGTGCTGCCCTATTTCGTGCCGGCGCTGCGCCGGCTTCTGAAGATCGCGCCGCTCGACGCCGGCGCGATGACGGTGGGGCTCGCCGGGGCGGCGGCGCCGGCGGGGATCGTGCTCGCGCGGCGGGGGGTGACGCTCCGGCCCGAGACGGTGGAGGTGCGGCCATGCGAAACTTCGTGATGACGTCCGAATCGGTGACCGAGGGCCACCCGGACAAGCTCTGCGACCAGATCAGCGACGCGGTGGTGGACGCCTATCTCGCCACGGGCGTGCAGGCGGGCGTGAACGCGGAATGCGCCATCGCCACGGGCGTCACCTTCCTCTCGGTGCGCGCGGGCGCGGAGGCGCCGGTGGACCTCGCCGCGCTGACGCGCCGGGTGATGGCCGAGGCGGGCTACCCGTCCGGGACCGGCGACGCGCCGACGGTGATGCTCGACCTCGCGCGCGCGCCAGAGCTCGGGACCGCCGCGCGCGCCCGCGCGCACGCCCGGCACATGGTCAGCGCCTTCGGCTACGCCTGCGCCGGAAGCCCCACCGCGATGCCCTACCCCATCGAGGCCGCGCACCGGATCGCCGCCGCGCTCGACGCGGCGCGGCGCGCGGGGCGGCTGCCCTGGCTCGCGCCCGACGCGCAGGCGCAGGTCGCCGTCACCTTCCGCGAGCGCCGGGCCGTGGCGCTCGGCGCCGTGGCGCTGAGCTTCGGGCACGAGGACATGCCCGGCGAGGAGGCCGCGCGCGCCGAGCTGATGCGCGAAGCCGTGCGCCCCGCGCTCGCCGGGCTCGCGGTAGAGCCCGACGCCGCGACGCGGGTGATCCTCTTTCCCGCCCACGGTCGCGCGGGGCCGCAGGCGCATTCGGGGCTCACGGGCCGGAAGTCGGCCGACGACGCCTACGGCGCCTTCATCCGCCGCAGCGGCCCGGCGCTCAGCGGCAAGGACCCCTCGCGCATCGACCGGATCGCCGCCTACGCCGCGCGGCAGGCGGCGCGCGCGGTGATCGCCGCAGGCCTCGCCGAGGAATGCGAGGCGCAGCTGTCCTACATCGTGGGCGACGAGGCCCCGGCGACGGTCGAGGTGGACACCTACGGCAGCGGGCGCGCCGGGGACGAGACGCTGTCGCGCCGGCTACGCGAGGTCTGCGACTTCCGCGTGGGCGCCATCGCCGAGCGGATGGGGCTCTGGGCCCTGCCGGGCGCGCGCGGCGGGCGCTTCTACCGCGACCTCGCGCGCTACGGGCACATGGGCCGCGACGACCTCGCCCCGCCGTGGGAGGACGTCGGGGACCTCGCCGCGCGGCTCGCGTGACGCGCGGTCCGGCGCCGGACGTGACCGCGGGGCCGGGAGTCCGGCGCGCGTGACAGAGTTCTGGGAGGCTGCCGCGCGTGACGCAGACCCGCGCGCGGCAGCGGCGGCGCTCCGAGGGGCGACGCGCGGTCCGGGAGCCCCGGCGCGGCGCACGCCGTCGCGCCCGTGCCTCCGGCGGATCGTCCGGAGGGCGGCTTGCCGGTCCGGGCGTGCGTGCCGCCTTTCCCGCAGCAAGCCCCTGCGCGACCCCGGCGCGCCCGCCGCTGGTCCCCCGAACCGTGGACCGATCCACACCGGACCGGCCGGCCTCAGCCCGAAGCGCCGTCCCGGTCGATGAGCGAGAAAGCCGCCATGGCGAGCGTCGTGGCCGGCCCCGCCACGCGGCCGCGGGCGAGTTGCACCAGCGCGCCGGCGATCAGCAGCAGCGCGAGCCCCGTGCGCAGGTCGAGCGCGCCCTCAGTGCGCGATTTCACGCCCATGTCGGCCTGAAACAGCCCGAGCTTCACCATCTGCCCCACGGGCGGGGGCTTGGGCGTGCGGCGCGTGACGATCAGCGCCGCCTCTTCCATCGCGTCGAGCACCTCGCCCGCGTCGTGGTGCGTCTCGACGATGAGGCTGCCGGTCGCCGGCCGGGCGAGCACCCGGTCGACGCCCGCCACGGCCGAGAGCCGGTCGGCGAGCTCCACCAGCGCCGCGCGCTCCAGCGCCTGCACGGGCCGCAGCCGCGCGCGGCGGGCGAGCACCTGCGCGCAGTGGACGGGAACCGCCTCAGCCGGGGCGGACATCGTCCTCGAGCCCCGCGCCGCCGTCGTCGGGCGCCTCGGTCTCCGCGTCGGCGTCATCGCCGTCGGCGGCCATCTCCTCGCGCACCTCGGCGACGATGTCCTCCATGTGCTCATAGGCCTCGGCGCCAGCCTTGCGGAACTCGTCGTAGGCGGTGGCCCCGGTGCGCATCCCTGCGCGCACGATCGGCCGCCCGGCCCGGCCCAGCGCGCCGGCCACCCCCGGCACCAGCATCAGCGCGCCCGCCGCCGCCGCGGCGCCGAAAAGAAAGCTTCTGTTCATCGGGATCCTCCGGCCGGCCCGTCGCGTTGTCAGAGATCATAGCGCCGCACCGCCGCGCCGGACAACCATCTCCGCGGCGGGGGCGGCGCATCTCGCGGCGCGCGCCGCGGAACGGGCGCGTGCCGCGTCGCAGTGAAAAAGGGAGTGCAGAAATGTCGAATCGGGACAAATACGTGGAAGAGGCCAAGGCGCAGCTCGACCGCTGGAACGCGCAGATCGAGGAGCTTCAGCAGAAGATGCAGAGCGCCGAGGCCGAGGCGCGGAAGGACTATCAAAACCAGCTCGAGGAGCTGCGCGCCCAGCGCGACGCCGCGCAGAAGCAGCTCGACAAGATGCGCGAGGCGAGCGACGCGGCCTGGGACGACATGAAGGCCGGCTTCGACCGCGCCTGGGACCAGATCGCCAGCGCCTTCGACACCGCGCGGGCGCGGTTCAAATGAGCCGCCGCGCCGCAGGCCCCGCGCTCGGTGTGGCGCTCGGGGCGCTCGTCCTGTCCGGCGCCCCGGCGCCGGCGCAGGACACGGGTGAGCAGGCGCCCCCCGCCGCCGAGGTCCGCGCGGAGATCGCGGAGGCGATGGACGCCGTCGCGGACTACTCGGCCGAGGAGCGCGACGCCGCGCTCGAGCGCGCGCGCGAAGGCCTCGACCGGCTCGACGCCGCGATCGCGCGGCGCGAGCAGGCGATGCGCGAGAGTTGGGCCGATATGTCGGACGCCGCGCGGGACACGGCGCGCGAGCGGCTCGCCGACCTGCGCGCGGCGCGCAACCGGCTCGGCGAGCGCTACGGCGCGCTCGAAGCCGGCACCCGCAGCGCCTGGGGCGAGCTGAAATCCGGTTTCGCCGACGCGTGGGACGCCGTATCAGACGCCTGGGCCGCGTCGGAGACGGACAGCACGGGCGACGCCGCGGCCGACTGAGCGTCGCGCCGCAGGAGGGACACGTGGAGACAGCCTTGTGGATCGTCGTCGCGGCGGCCTTCGTCACCGCGATCATGACCGGCGTGGGCGCCCTGCCCTTTCTCGTCGTCCGCCGCCTCGGCGACCGGACGATGGGCCTCTCGAACGCGGTCGCCGCGGGGCTGATGCTCGCGGCGAGCCACAGCCTGATCGCCGAGGGCGTGACCCTCGACGTTTCGCTCACCCTCGTCGGCGTGCTCGCCGGGCTCGGGGCGATCGTGCTCGCCAACCGCGCGCTCACCGGCGCGGGCGACGTGGACGTGGCTGACCTGACCGGCGCCAACGCGGCCAAGGCGCTCTTGATCCTCGGGATCATGACGGCGCATTCCTTCGCCGAAGGGGTGGGCGTCGGCGTTTCCTTCGCGGGCTCCGAGGGGCTCGGCGCCTTCATCACCACCGCGATCGCCTTTCACAACGTCCCCGAGGGGCTCGCCATCGCGCTGGTGCTGATCCCACGCGGCACCGCCGTCTGGAAGGCCGCGCTCTGGGCGATCTTCACGAGCCTGCCGCAGCCCCTCATGGCCGCGCCCGCCTATCTCTTCGTCGAGACCTTCCGGCCCTTCCTGCCCGTGGGCCTCGGCCTCGCGGCGGGGGCGATGATCTGGATGGTCTTCGCCGAGCTTTTCCCAGACGCGCAGGAGAAGATGTCGAGCGAATCCGCCGCGACCGGCGTGGCGCTCGCCTTCGCGGTGATGATGGCCTTCCAGATGCTGGTGCTGCACCACTGAGGCGACGGGCGCGCCGGCCCGGGTTGGGCGTCGCGCCGACGCTGCGTCGCGGCCGGAGTGCGGGCGGCAGGCGGCCGCGCGATCCGAACGGGCAAGCCCCCGCCCCGCTGGCGCTCAGTCCTCCAGGTGCAGGCTCACGCGGCGGTTCTGGCGGCCCTTCTTCTCGATCTTGCCGAGGCGCAGGCGCCCGATTTCTCCGGTGCGGCGGACATGCGTGCCGCCGCAGGGCTGAAGATCGACCTGGTCGCCGCCCTCCCCGATCCGGATCAGGCGGACGTGCCCCGCGCCGGTGGGCGGCGCGACGGACATCGTCTTGACGAGGCCGAGGTCGGCGGCGAGCTCGGCGTCGGTGATCCAGTCCTCGGTCACGGGCAGGTCGCGGACGACGAGCGCGTTCAGCTCGGCCTCGAGCGCGGCCTTGTCCTCCGGCGCCTTCGGCATGTCGAAGTCGAGGCGGCCCTTCTCCGTCCCGATGGCGCCGCCGGTGACCGGCCGCGGCAGCACCACGGAAAGGAGATGCAGCGCCGTGTGCACCCGCATGTGGGCGAAGCGCCGATCCCAGTCGAGCGTCTGCGTCACCTCCGCCCCCGCGGGCGGCGGCGTCTCGCCCTCGGCGGGGACGAGCACGATCTCGCCCGCCTCGCCCTTCACGGTGGTCGCCACCGCCATGCGCCCGCCCGGCCAGGCGAGATGCCCGGTATCGCCGGGCTGACCGCCGCCGTTGGGGTAGAAGAGGCTCGCCTCCAGCACGACGCCGCCCTCGGGCGTCAGGCGCACGACGCGGCCCGGCGCGGTGCGGGCGTAGGCGTCCTCGCGGTAGAGCGGCGTGGTCATTGTCCGTCGCCCTCCCCCTCGCCGGTTTCCGGCACGCCGGCGGGGCGCTGCGCCGGCGCCGCGCCCTCGGCCCGCGGCGCAGGGCGCGCGCCGCCGCTCAGCGCCTCGGGATTGCGCAGCCAGACGTCGCGCTGCGCGAAGGGCACCTCGATCCCCTCCTCGGCGAAGCGGCGCGCGATGGCGTGGTTCATGTCGGAATGCGCGTTCATCACCCAGTTCACGTCGCGCAGGATCGCGCGAATCTCGAAGTCGAGCGAATCCGCCCCGAAGCCCCGGAAGAGGACATAGGGCGCCGGATCGAGCAGCACCATCGGGTGATCCTCGGCCACCTCCTGCAGGATGCGCTCGACCTTGCGCGTGTCGGTGCCGTAGGCCACGCCCACCGGTACGATCACCCGGCCGATGGTGTTGCCGCGGGTCCAGTTGGTGACCACGCCCGAGACGAGATCGGCGTTCGGGATCACCACGTCGGTGCGGTCGAAGGTCTCGATCCGCGTGGACCGGACCGAGATCTTGCGCACGTAGCCCATGTTGCCGCCGACCTCGATCCAGTCGCCCTCCGAGACCGGGCGCTCGATCAGCAGGATGATGCCGGAGACGAAGTTCGACACGATGTTCTGCAGACCGAAGCCGATGCCGACCGAGAGCGCACCGGCGACGATGGCGAGCGAAGAGAGGTCGAGGCCGGTGGCCGAGACCGCGATGAGCGCGGCGAGCACGATGCCGATGTAGCCCGTCCCCGAGACGAGCGCCGTCTGCGCCCCCTTGTCGAGGCGCGTGCGCGGCAGGATCGAGTTCCGGAGCCCGCCCTGCAGCGCGCGCGTGGCGAGGTAGCCGAGAGCGAAGACCACCACGAGGGCGATGAAGTCCATGAGCGAGACGCGCGTCTCGCCGAGCTGGAACCCGTCGCGCAGCCGCGTCCAGAGGTCGGTGAGCTCGGAGGTGCGCGCGCCCCAGAGGAGCGCGAGCACCGGCAGCGTCGCGATGGTCAGCGCCATCCCCGCGAGCACCGGGAAGAGCCCCTCGCTCGCCGTGTCGCGCCCGGTCACCAGATGGTCGAGGTCCTGCACGAAGCGCTGCAGGATCAGCACGAGCCCGCCGAGCGCGAGCGAGGCGACCCAGGGCTGCACCAGGAGCGCGGCGTTCAGGTAGCCCACGGCGGCGAGCAGCGGCGCGAGCGCGCCCACCGCCACGGAGAGCGCGCCGAGCACCCGGATCGCGCGTAACTCGAAGCCGATGCCCGCCTCCGGCTCGGACCCGCGCCGGTAGCTCGCCAGGATCTGCCCGAGGCGCAGGAGCACCAGCCCGATCGCCACGATGAGCGGGAACTGCAGCACCGCCTCGGTCGCGGGCGGAAGCTCCTCCAGCGTGACGACCTGCGCGGCGACGATCTGAAGCACGACGAGGAAGGCCAGCAGCGTCGCGTACCACCGCGCCTCGGCGCGCCAGCCGCTTTCCAGGAGCACGATGGCATCCGCGTCGCGCGCGTCGAAGAGGCGCCGGCCGAGCCAGCGGAAGGCGAGCAGCAGCGCCACCGCCCAGGGCAGGAACTCCAGAAGCTGCGTCAGATCCTGCCCGGCGAGCCCCGTCAGCAGGACCCCCTGCACGATCGCCCAGAACCCGAGAAACGGCAGGACGATGTGGCCGATCGAGATCAGGAGCGACCAGACCCCGGTCCCGCGCCGCGAGACGCCGCGCATCCGCTCGCCGAGCCGCTCGACCCAGCGGTGCCCCCGCGCGAGCAGCAGGAGCCCCACGGCGAGCAGCAAGCCCGTCGCCGGCAGCCGGTTGCGCGCCTCCGCGAGCTGCGTCTCGGAGGTGAGCGCGCGCGCGGTCTCGCGCTGAAGCGCGAGGACAGCCTCGCGCAGATCGGCCAGCGCGGCGGGCCAGTGCGCCGGGTTGAGCGGCGTCGGCCCGAGCGCGCGCAGGTCGTCGAGCTGGCGCGCGCGGATCAGCGCGTCGATCTCGGCGATGAGCCCGTTGGCGCGGGTGAAGGCCTCGTCCGCGCGGACCAAGGGCGCGCGGGCCTCGGTCAGGCGGGCGCGCAACTCGGCGCGCCGCGCGGCGACGTCGTCGGCCTCGCTCGCGCCCGCCTCCGGCGGGGGCCCCAGCGCATCGAGCTGCGAGCGCAGCGTCTCGATCCGGGGGGCGTTGATGTCCTGCGTTGCGAGGAAGCGGTCGCGCCAGCCCGCGATCTCGGCGCGCAGGCTCTCGAGCGCCGCGTCCGAGGCCTGCCCGCGGTCCACGACCGTCTCGGCCCGCTGCGCGAGGCGGTCCCAGGCGGCGTAGTCCGGCGCCTCCTGCGCCGCGGCGGTGCCGAGCGCGAGCCAGAGACCGAGAAGAAGCGCGGATGCGACGGTGAGCGCGCGACGCAGCCCGCTCATTCCGGGGCCACCGTGACGTCCGGCATGTCCACCGCGTCCCGCTCCATCCAGCGGGGCACGGGCAGGCCCTTCTCGCGCAGGAAGGCGGGGTTGTAGAGCTTGGACTGATAGCGCGTGCCGTAGTCGCAGAGGATGGTGACGATGGTGTGCCCCGGCCCCATCTCGCGCGCCATGCGCATGGCGCCCGCGACGTTCACGCCGGAGGAGCCGCCGAGGCAGAGCCCCTCGCGCTCAAGCAGGTCGAAGGTCACCGGCAGCGCCTCCTCGTCGGGGACCTGACAGCAGAAGTCGGGCGTGAAGCCCTCGAGGTTGGCGGTGATCCGCCCCTGCCCGATGCCCTCGGTGATCGAGCTTCCCTCGGATTTGAACTCGCCGGTGGTGTAGTAGCTGTAGAGCGCCGCGCCCATCGGATCGGCGAGGCCCATCTTCACGCCTTTCGGCTGCAGCGCCTCGGCCACGCCGGCGAGCGTGCCGCCCGAGCCCACGGCGCAGATGAAGCCGTCGACCCTGCCCTCGGTCTGCGCCCAGACCTCCGGCCCGGTGCTCTCGACATGGGCCTGCCGGTTGGCGACGTTGTCGAACTGGTTGGCCCAGATCGCGCCCTGCGGCTCCGACTGCGCGAGCCGCTCGGCGAGGCGGCCGGAGTAGCGGACGTAGTTGTTGGGGTTGCGGTAGGGCGCCGCGGGCACCTCCACGAGCTCGGCGCCCGCGAGGCGGATCATGTCCTTCTTTTCCAGGCTCTGCGTCTCGGGGATCACGATCACCGTGCGGAAGCCCATCGACGCGCCGACGAGCGCGAGCCCGATGCCGGTGTTGCCGGCGGTGCCCTCGACGATGGTGCCGCCGGGGCCGAGCGCGCCGCGCGCCACCGCGTCGCGGATGATCCAGAGCGCGGCGCGGTCCTTCACGGACTGGCCGGGGTTCATGAACTCGGCCTTGCCCCAGATCTCGCATCCGGTGGCCTCGCTCGGGCCGTGGAGCCGGATGAGGGGGGTGTTGCCGACCGCCTCGGCAAGGTCCTTGGCGACGCGCATGGGGGGCCTCTTTCGTCGATGTCCGTCCTGTCTATGGATCGGCCCGGCGCGCTTCAACCCGCGTCGCGCAGGCGTGAGCGGTGCCGCGCGAGCCAGTAGACCGCGAGCGCGAGCGGCGAGACGTCGATCTGCCCCGCGTCGGCCCAGCCCAGCACCGTGTCGAAGGGCAGGACGTGGCGCCGGATGTCCTCCGCCTCCGCCTCGAGGCCGCCGGTCTCCGCCGGCCGGCGTGCGAGGTCCACGCGCCCGAGGTAAATGTGGAAGAACTCCGTCAGGCACCCCGGCGAGGGGTAGCTCCGCGAGATCAACTCGAGGCGCTCGAGCGTGAGGCCCGCCTCCTCCTCGGTTTCGCGGCGCGCGGTGGCCTCCGGGTCCTCGCCGGGATCGACGCGCCCCGCCACGGGCTCCAGGCACCAGGGCCGCAGGTCGCCGCGCATGTAGGGGCCGGGGCGGAACTGCTCCAGCAGAAGCACCTCGTCGCGCCGCGGGTCGTAGGGCAGCACCAGCGCCGCGTCGGTCGCCACCAGCGCGGCGCGCGTGACGGGCTCGCTCAGCCCGCCGCCGAAGCGCGGAAAGCGCAGGTCCTGCTCGTCGTAGGAATAATAGTCCGCATAGGGGCGGCGATGGGCGCGAAGCTCCACGTCGTCCCGGCTCATCGGGGCGAGCACCGGCGCCCGCGGCCGCGGCGCGGCGGCGAGCACGCGGGAATGCGCCCGCGCGCGGATCATCGGATGGATCGCGGCGAGCGCGCGGGGGCTCATCCGCCCCATCTGCCCCATCACCTCCGCCGCCGCCTCGAGGCTCTGCGCGGCCCATCGCCCGGCCCAGGCGTCGAGCGACCAGGCGCCCTCCGTCGCAGGGGGCGTGTCGGGGCGGAAGACCTGCGCCGCGACCGCGCCCTCGGGCGTCTCGACGGTGCAGGGCTGCGGCGCGTAGCCGAAGACCGCCTCGTAATGACAGAGCCGCTCCCAGCCGGCCGGGTCGTCGAGGGCGATCACCTCTCCCTCGGCCACCCCGCCGGCCTCCGCCACGAGCGCGGGATAGGCGCCATCGGCCACGGCGCGCACCGCGTGCCCGTCGAGGCGGGCGGGCCGCACCGCAGCGGGGCGCGCGCCCAGGACCCGCTCCAGAAGCGGCGCGTGCCGCAGCGTGCCATAGAGAAAAACCTGCGCCATGCCCGCCCCTCAGCGCCAGCGGCGCGCGGCGAATTCCGCGCCGAGCCCGGCGACCAGCGCGCCGGCGGCGAGCGCGGTCAGCACCTGCCCGTCGCCGAGGAAGGCGGCATAGTCCACGAAAAGCTCGAAGACCCCCGCGATCGCCTCCATCGGCCCGTCGTAGCGCCGCGCGAGCGCGCGGTTCACCATCTCCGCCGCCGCCTGCACGAAGAGCGCCCAGAAGACGAGCGTGGCGACGCCCGTGATGCCATTGCCGATCGCGGCCGAGACCCCGCGCCCCGCGCGCTTGCCGATCACGACCCAGCCCGCGAGCGCGCCGATCACGAGGTTGACGATCGCGAGGCGCGGAAACGCGCTCCGGCCGGTCGCGGCCTCGATCACCGGCTTGACGAGTTCGGAGGCGAACCACCCGACCGCCGCGAGGATCAGCGCGGCCACGAGGTGAGCCGCCGTCGGCATCAGGCGGGCCGGCGCACGGTGATCTGCGTCACGTCGCACATGCCGCTCTGAAAGAGCGAGGCGCAGGACGTCAGGTAATAGTCCCACATCCGGCGGAAGCGGTCGTCGAAACCCATCGCCTCGGCCTTGGGCCAGGCCTCCGCGAAGCTCACGTGCCAGCGCCGCAGCGTCTGGCTGTAGCTTTCGCCGAACTCGTGGCTGCCTGCGACGGAAAGGCCCGCGCGCTCGCTCTCGCGGCGAAGGACCGAGGGGCTCGGCAGCATGCCGCCGGGGAAGATGTATTTCTGGATGAAATCGACGTTGCGGCGGTAGCTCTCCCACCGCTTGTCCTCGACGGTGATGACCTGAAGCGCGGCGCGGGCGCCGGGCTTGAGCCGGTCGCGCAGCGCGCCGAAGAACACCGGCCAGTAGCGCTCGCCCACCGCCTCGAACATCTCGATGGAGGCGACCGCGTCGTATTGCCCCCGCTCGTCGCGGTAGTCCTGCAGCTTGAAATCCACCCGGTCGGACAGGCCGGCCTCCGCGATGCGCGCCTGCGCGTAGTCGTATTGCGCCCGGCTGATCGTCAGGCCGGTGACCCGCAGCCCCCGCTCGCGCGCGGCGTATTCGGCGAAGCCGCCCCAGCCGCAGCCGATCTCGAGGACGTGGTCGCCCGGCTTCACATCGAGCTTGTCGGCCAGCGCGGCGTATTTCGCCTCCTGCGCCTTCTCGGTGCTCTCCTGCCCGGTTTCGAAGAGCGCCGAGGAATAGGTCATCGTGTCGTCGAGCCAGAGGCGATAGAAATCGTTGCCGAGGTCGTAATGCGCGGCGATGTTCCGCTTCGCCTGCCGCTTCGTGTTCGACTGCAGCCAGAAACGCACCCGCTCGAGCGCGCGCACCACCGAGATGCCGGGAAAGCCCTCGTAGATCTCGTCGTTGCCCGCGTGCAGAAGGTCCATGAAGGCCTGCAGGTCCGGCGTGCTCCAGTCGCCGTCCATGTAGGCCTCGGCGAAGCCAACGTCGCCGTCGCGCAGGAGGCGCGCGAAAACGTCACCGTCGTGGATGTGCATCTCGGCCACCGGGCCCGGCGCGGCGCCCTCGGCGCGGAAGCGTCGGCCGTCGTCGAGCACGAAATCCACGCGCCCCGCCTGCATGCGCGAGGCCATGTCGAAGATGCGCGCGAAATAGCGCGGCAGACCGGACTGGCCGTGCGTCGTGGTCAGGATCATGCGGGTCTTTCCATCGTCTCTTTCACGTTAGCTACGCCGAAAGCGGCGCCGGCGGCAAGACCGCGGCCCGGTTGCCCCTCAGAAGTCCCTGTTCTCGTAGGCCTCGAGCGCGATCTTCCGCCCCTCGGCCGGCTCGACGACCGGCGCGGGATACGCGTCCCCCGGCGCGAGGCCCCAGCGCCGCGGGATCGCCTCGAAGCAGGCGCGCGCGGGCTCGGGCGGGGTGCGCTGCCCCTCCGCGATCCAGCGGCGGCGGTAGGCGGCGTCCGGGTCGAAGCGTTTGGCCTGCGTAACCGGGTTGAACACACGGAAATAGGGCGTCGCGTCCGGGCCGGAGCCCGCCGACCACTGCCAGCCGAGCGCGTTGGAGGCCGGGTCCCAGTCGATCAGGTGGTCCTCGAACCATTTCAGCCCGATCTTCCAGTGCGTCATCAGGTGCTTGGTGAGGTAGCTCGCCACGATCATCCGCGCGCGGTTGTGCATCCGCCCGGTGACATACATCTCGCGCATCCCGGCATCGACCATCTCGATGCCGGTTCGCCCCTGCTGCCAGGCCCGGACCTTCGCGGCGCCCGCGTCCTCGGACCACGGGAAGGCGTCCCACTCCGGCCGCCAGTTGCCCGAGGTCAGCCGCGGCGTGTGGTGCATCAGGTGATAGGCGAACTCGCGCCAGACGAGCTCCTGCAGGAAGGTCTCGGCCCCCGCCTTGCCCTCCTCCATCGCGCGGAGGCCGGCGTGCCAGCACTGGTGCGGGCTGATCTCGCCGAGGCTCAGGTTCTCGCTGAGACAGGAGGTGCCGTCCTCGGCCAGGCGGTCGCGGCTCTCGCCGTAGCCGGCCACGACATGCGCCATGAAATGCCCGAGCCGCCCCTGCGCCGCGCGCTCGCCGACCTGCGCGTAGCGCGCCACGATCTCCGCGCCGCGGTCCATCGCCGCGCCGAGGCGCCAGTCCGCGAGGCGCTCGCTCCCGGGCCAGGCGTCGGGGGCGGGCAGCCGGCCGGGCGCCGGGCGCGGCGCCTCCACCGCGCGCCCGCGCACGGCGCGCCAGAAGGGCGTGTAGACCTTGTAGAAGCCGCCGTCCTTCGTCTCGACGGTCCAGGGCTCGAACATCAGGTGCCCGCCGAAGCTCCGCGCGTCGAGGCCGTCGGCCTTGAGCGCCGCCTTCACCTCGGTGTCGCGCGCGACGCTCTCGGGGTCGTAGGCCCGCGTCCACCAGACCGCGCCGGCCCCGGTCTCGCGCACCAGCGCGCGCAGGGTCTCGAGCGCCGGGCCCGAGCGCAGGGTCAGGCGGCTGTTCGCCCCGGCCAGCGACGCCGCGAACTGCTCGAGCCCCAGCCCGAGCCGGAACCGCGGCGCCGCGCCGAGGGCGCCCACGAGCGGGTCGCGCAGAAAGACCGGGATCACCGGGCGCCCGCTCTCCGCGGCGGCCGAGAGCGCGGGATGGTCCGAGAGCCGCAGGTCGCGGCGGAACCAGAGAAGGATCGGAGCGGTCTGTGTCACGGGATACCGGGGCTGGGGCACGCGTCGCGAAGTGACATAGCACGAAAGCCGCCCCGTCAAACGCGACGGCGCGGACCGATGGGCCCGCGCCGCGACGTCACCCAGTTCCGCGGGGCTTCCCCGCGGCGCGGGGCGTCAGGTCTTGCGCCGTTCGTCGCTCAGACCCTTGTAGATCGCCCAGCAGATGATCAGCAGGATCACCGTGAAGGGCAGACCGGTCGAGATCACCATCGCCTGCAGCGCCCCGAGGCCGCCGCCGATCAGCAGCGCGATCGCCACCAGCCCCTCGAAGGTGCACCAGAAGACGCGCTGCGTGACCGGCGCGTCCACCTTGCCGCCGGCGGTGATCGTGTCGATCACGAGCGAGCCGGAGTCGGACGAGGTGACGAAGAAGACGATCACGAGGATCACGCCCAGCGTCGAGGTGATCGCCGCGAGCGGCAGGCTCTCGAGCATCGCGAAGAGCGACAGCTCCGGCGCGTAATTGTCGATCACGTTCGCCTTCACCGCCGAAGTCTCGGGGTTCGCGATCATGTCGTTGATCGCCGAGCCGCCGAAGATCGCCATCCAGAGGATGCAGACGAGCGACGGGATGATCAGCACGCAGGTCACGAACTCGCGCACGGTGCGCCCGCGCGAGACGCGCGCGATGAACATGCCGACGAAGGGCGACCAGCTGATCCACCAGGCCCAGTAGAAGGCCGTCCAGCCCTGCATGTAGCCCGTGTCCTCGCGCCCGAAGGGGTTCGAGAGCGGCACCACCTCGCGGGCGTAGGCGACGAGCCCGTTGCCGAACTCGCTCAGGATGCCGACGGCCCCGGCGGTGAGCAGCACGAAGAGCATGAGCGCGAAGGCCAGCGTCATGTTGATCTCGGACAGCACCTTCACGCCGCCGTCGAGACCGCGCAGCACCGACACGAGCGCGATCGCCGTGATGCCGATGATCAGGATCACCTGCACCGTGACGTTGTTCGGGATGCCGTAGACGTAGTTCATCCCCGCGTTGGCCTGCTGCGCGCCGAAGCCGAGCGAGGTCGCGAGGCCGAAGAGCGTGGCGAAGACGGCGACCGTGTCGATCACGTGGCCCCACCAGCCCCAGACGCGCTCGCCCAGGAGCGGGTAGAAGGCCGAGCGGATCGAGAGCGGCAGGCCCTTGTTGTAGCTGAAGAGCGCGAGCGCCAGCGCGACGACCGAGTAGATCGCCCAGGGGTGCAGCGCCCAGTGATAGGAGGTCGCCGCGAGCGCCATGCGCCGCGCCTCCTCGACGTTGCCCTCGATCAGCGCGCCCTCCTCGGTGAAGGGCCGCACGGTGCCGAGCGGCGCGTCGCCCCACGGCGTGGCGAAGTAATAGGCCGGCTCCAGCACCCCGAAGAACATCAGCCCGATGCCCATGCCGGCGGCGAAGAGCATGGCGAACCAGCCGGCGTAGCCGTAATCCGGCGTCGCCTCCGCGCCGCCGAGGCGGACCGACCCCACCGGCAGCACGATCAGCAGCAGGCAGAACAGCACGAAGACGTTCGCCGACAGGAGGAAGAACCAGTCGAAGCTCGAGGTCAGCGTCGGGCGCAGCCAGCCGAAGAAGTCGCTCGCCTGCTGCGGCGCCGTCAGCGCGTAGGCCACGAAGGCCACCGCCGCCAGCCCCGAGATCACGAAGACCGGGTTGTGAATGTCGAAGCCGAAGGGCCCCACGCGCCCCTCGATGTTGTCCTGACCGATCTCGTAATCGGTCTCGATGATATCCGCGTCCCCCTCGGGGGCGGGGATACCCGGGCTTGTCTCGTCGGCCATATGCGGCCTCCCTGGTTTGGTTTCGTCTTGATCTCTCGCGGCCGCGCGGGCGGCCGTGGCGCCTCTAGCGGACGAGGAAGACGGAGGCCTTCGAGTGCTCCGCCAGGTAGCCGCCGTTCGACGGCCAGATGTAGTCGCTGAAGTTGGGCGGATGCGTCGCCATGACCACGAGGTCGGAGCCCGTCTCCTCGACGGCCTTCATCAGCCGGTCGTCGAGGTCGATGGTGGGATCACGGCTCGTGATCGCGTGCGATTCGGCCGCGATGCCGTGCTTGTCACCCTGCTCCTTCGCGAAGGCCTCGAGCTTCTGCGCGAACTCCTGCGGCGTATGGGCGATCTTGCTCGGCTGCGGCGCCGTCACGGCGACGTAGACCACCGGCGCCCCGTAGTGGCCCGACAGATCGGCCGCGCACTGCAGGGTCTTCTGCAGCGTCTCCACGTGGGCCAGATCCACCGGCGTCATGATTTTCTTGAACACGCACGTCCCTCCTGTCTCGCGGCGCCGCTCGGGGCCTCCGGCGGCACGCCGCGCGAACGGACCCGTGGGACCGAACCGGGACGCGCCGCGCGGGCCGCGGCGCCTCGGTTGTCGGGCGATGTTAGCCCTATCTCCCGGCGCGATGCAACGAAAGTGATCGCACCTACCCGCTCGGGCAGTGCGCGCGCAGCCGGGGGCCCTCCGGCTCAGGCGTTCACGTCCACCACCACGCGCCCGCGCACCTGCCCCTTCAGGATATCGGCCCCGAGGCGCGGCAGGTCCGAGAGCGTCGCGGGTTCGACCATCGCCTCGAGCGTCTCCATCGGCAGGTCGCGCGCGATGCGCTCCCAGGCGCGGACGCGGGCCGCGTAGGGCTGCATCACCGAATCGATGCCGAGGAGGTTCACGCCGCGCAAGATGAAGGGCGTGATCAGCGCCCCCTCGATCGCCGCGCCCCCGGCGAGGCCCACGGCCGCGACCGAGGCGCCGTATTTCATCTGCTTGAGCACGCGGCCGAGCATCGCGCCCGCCACCGCGTCCACGCAGCCCGCCCAGCGCTCGGACTCGAGCGGCTTCTTCGTCACCTCCGCGAGCTCGTCGCGCGGCACGATCTCCGTCGCGCCGAGGCCCTTCAGGTAGTCGGCCTGCTCCGGCCGCCCAGTCACCGCGGCCACCTCGCGGCCGGCCTGCGCGAGAAGCGCCGTGGCCACCGAGCCGACGCCGCCCGCGGCGCCGGTGACGAGGACGGGGCCGTGATGCTCGGAAAGCCCCTGATCCTCCAGCGCCTGCACCGCCAGCATCGCGGTCAGGCCGGCGGTGCCCACCGCCATCGCCTGGCGCGTCGTCATGCCCTCGGGCAGCGGCACGAGCCACTCGGGCTTGACGCGCGCCTTCTGCGCGTGGCCGCCCCAATGCGCCTCGCCGACGCGCCAGCCGGTGAGGATCACCTTGTCGCCCGGCGTCCAGCGGTCGTCATCCGAGGCCTCGACCGTGCCCGCGAAATCGATGCCCGGCACATGCGGGTAGTGCCGCACGAGCCCGCCGCCCGGCCCGATGCAGAGACCGTCCTTGTAGTTGAGCGTCGAGTACTCGACGGCGACCGTGACCTCCGCCTCGGGCAGGTCCGCTTCGCCGATCTGTTGCACGGCGGCGTGCGTCCTGCCGCTTTCCGCGTCCTTCTCGACCACCAGCGCGTTGAACATCGTCTCTCCTCTCGCTCCGTCGCGGGCGCGCGGCGCGCCCGGAATGTCGCCGTTGTCGCCGGGGCCTGCGGGCCGCCCGGCGGCGCGCCGATGGGGCCAGCCCGCCTATACGTCACCCGCGCGGGTGGCGTTCCCTCGCCGGCGATGCGCAGCCCCCGGGCGCCTCCTCCGCGCGGACTGTCGCGGTCTTCGCCGCCCTTGTCCACCGCCCGGCCCCTTGAAATCCGGGCGCGGCTGACCGATATTCCCGGTGTCCCGTAAGGGGCTATGGGCATAAACGCGCACGTAATAAGCGGATCGGACCCGGGGGCGGTACCCGGCGGCTCCACCAATATCCCGGCGTTGGCGGGACCATGGGGCCGAAACAGGATCGACGAACGTGTAAAGGTGTGGCTTTGTTCCGGTGAGGTACCACCGTTATCGGTCCGTCAAAGCATAATTGCCAACGACAATCATGCTCCGGTCGCCGTTGCCGCGTAAGCGGTAACGAGACCGAAATCTCGAAGCCCTGACCTCTAGCAAGGTCAGGCGGGGTTCGCAGGCACCTGGCAACAGAAGCCTGCACTTCCCCCCCCCTCGCTCCGATGTGCCCGGCGGCGACGCGCCCCCTTTCATCCCGGCCCGAATCCCCTATTCTTGCCCCGAACCACGCGGAGCGATCATGGCGGACGGCATCGACTACGGCAGGCTCATGCACGGCGCGATGCGCGGGCTCATCCGCGACGTGCTGTCCGACGTCGCGGAGGAGGGGCTGCCGGGCGAGCATCACTTCTTCATCACCTTCGACACGCAGCACCCCGGCGTCGACATCGCGCCCTGGCTGCGCGAGCGCTACCCGGACGAGATGACCATCGTCATGCAGCACTGGTTCGACGCGCTCGAGGTGGACGACGAGGGCTTCGCCGTCACGCTCAGCTTCGGCAATCAGCCGGAGCGCCTCGTGGTGCCCTTCGACGCGCTGCGCACCTTCGTCGATCCTTCGGTGGAGTTCGGCCTGCGCTTCGAGAGCCCGGAGGCCGCGGACGACGCGGCGGAGGCGCCGGAGCCCGCGGAGGACGCCGCCGCCGAGGCCGCGCCGGAGGGCGACGACGCGGAGCCCCCGCGCAAGGACGCCGACGTCGTCAGCCTCGACCGCTTCCGTAAGTGAGCGTTGCCCTCGCGCGGGCCGCGCGCTAGACCGCATGCGGCTGCATACGCGAAGGAGGAGCGCATGACCGGAACCCGGACGGAAACCGACAGCTTCGGCCCGCTCGAGGTGCCGGCGGATCGCTACTGGGGCGCGCAGACGCAGCGCTCGATCCTGAACTTCCCCATCGGCTGGGAGCGGCAGCCCGTCGCCGTGATCCGCGCGCTCGGCGCGATCAAGAAGGCCTGCGCGATGGCCAACACGCGCATGGGCAAGCTCGACCCGAAGCTGGGCGAGGCGATCCAGCAGGCCGCGCAGGAGGTCGTGGACGGCAAGCTCGACGACCACTTCCCGCTGGTGGTCTGGCAGACGGGGTCCGGCACGCAGTCGAACATGAACGCCAACGAGGTGATCGCGAACCGCGCGATCGAGATCCTCGGCGGCGAGATGGGCTCGAAGGATCCGGTCCACCCCAACGACCACTGCAACATGGGGCAGTCGTCGAACGACACCTTCCCCACCGCGATGCACATCGCCACGGCGATGACCGCGCGCGACGTGACGCTGCCGGGGCTCAGGAAGCTCCACGCCGCGCTCGAGGAGAAGATCGCGGCCTTCGAGCACGTCATCAAGATCGGGCGCACGCACACGCAGGACGCGACGCCGCTCACGCTGGGACAGGAGTTCTCCGGCTACGCGCACCAGGTGGCGATGGCGATCCAGCGGGTGGAGGGCGCGCTCTGCCACGTCCACGAGCTCGCGCAGGGCGGCACCGCCGTGGGCACGGGGCTGAACACGACCGAAGGCTGGGCCGAGGAAGCCGCGGCGAACATGGCCGGGATCACCGGCCTGCCCCTCGTGACCGCGCCCAACAAGTTCGAGGCGCTCGCGGCGCACGACGCGATGGTGCAGATGTCGGGCGCGCTCAAGACCGCCGCGGCGAGCCTCTACAAGATCGCCAACGACATCCGCTTCCTCGGCAGCGGCCCGCGCTGCGGGCTGGGCGAGCTCATCCTGCCGGAAAACGAGCCGGGCAGCTCGATCATGCCGGGCAAGGTGAACCCCACGCAGTGCGAGGCGCTGACGCAGGTCTGCGCGCATGTCATGGGCAACGACGCCGCCGTCGGCTTCGCCGGCAGCCAGGGGCATTTCGAACTGAACGTCATGAAACCGATGATGGCCTACAACGTGCTGCAGTCCATGCAGTTGATCGGCGACGCCTGTTCGGCCTTCACCGACAATCTCGTGGCCGGGCTGCGCGCCGACGAGGAGCGCATCGAGAAACTCATGCGCGAGAGCCTGATGCTGGTCACCGCGCTCGCCCCCGAGATCGGCTACGACAACGCGACGACGGTAGCCAAGACGGCGCACAAGAACGGCACCACGCTGAAGGAAGAGGCCGTGCGCCTCGGCTTCGTGGACGAGGAGACCTTCGAGCGCGTGGTCCGGCCCGAGACGATGATCGGGCCGAAGCCCGCCTGAGAGGGAGGCGCCGCATGGCCGATCAGCCCGTCAACCTGAACCGCGCGCGCAAGGCCCGCGCGCGGATCCAGGCGAAACGCGCGGCCGACGCGAACGCGGTACGCTTCGGCCGCAGCAAGGCCGAGACGGCGCAGGCGCGCGCCGAGGCCGACCGCATCGCCCGCGCGATCGAGGGGCTGAAGCGCGAGGAATGAGCGCGCGGCCGGTCAAGCGCTCGCTGACGCTGCGGGGCCACCGCACCTCGGTCTCGCTGGAGGAGCCGTTCTGGCAGGCCTTCCGCGAGATCGCGGCCGAGCGGGGGCTGACGATCAACGCCCTCGCCGCCGAGATCGACACGGCGCGGGGTACCGACGCGGGGCTCGCCTCGGCGATCCGGGTCTTCGTGCTCGACCACTACCGGAGGCGACCCGATGGATGACGACGCACGGCAGGAGCGCATCGAAAGCCACCTGGCCGAACTCGCCCGCATGGTGGAGGATCTCTCCGAAACCGTCGCGCGGCAGGAGGCGACGCTCGACCGGCTGGGCAAGCGGGTCGCGTTCCTGATGGAGCGCGAGGCGGAGCGGGAGGCCGACGGCGGCGCCGCCGTCTTCGCGGACCGCCGCCCGCCGCACTGGTAGGCCCGGAGCCGCGCGCGGGCGCCGCCGCTCCCGCGCACGGATGGGCGGCGCGGGCGGACGGCATCCGGCGCACCCGGGCCGCGCCGCGTGGGCACACCGCGAACATCAAGAGCGCCCGTCAAGCCCCTGATGGGGAGGGAGTTTCCGCGGAACTCGAGGCACGGCATGAACAGCCGCCGCGCCTGACCGCAAGACCGCGCACAATTCAAGAGCACCCTGTAAGCCCCTGACCGGGAAGCGTTTCGCCGACCCCGCGGACAGCCGGAGCGCGGGATCACAACTCCTGCACGTCGAGAACGCCCGGCAAGCTCTTGAGCGCGCGGCGCATTTCGGCGGTGGCGGGCACCTCGGCGCCGATGTCGACCTCCACCTCGCCCGGCAGGCCGTCGTCCATCAGGCACAGCCGGAGCGGCCCCGGCCGGTGGCCCGTGCGGCGCGCGACCGGCTCCTCGACGAGGCCCGCGACGGCGGTGATCGCCTCCGGCGCCTCGACGAAGATGCGCAGGCCCGTGGCGCCGGCCTGCGCCACCTCGCCCTCGGCGGGGGCGACGGAGCGGCCGAGAAGCTTCAGCTGATCGGCCTCGAGCGTCGCCTCGACGCGCACGACGACCTTCGTGCCCGCCTCCAGCAGCTCGCGCGAGGCCTCCAGCGCCTCGGAGAAGAGCGTGACCTCGTAGGCGCCGGTCGGATCGGAGAGCTGCGCGAAGGCGAAGCGGTTGCCGCGCGCCGACTTGCGCTCCTGCCGGCCGGCGACGACGCCGGCCATCTTGACCACCGCCGGCCCGCGCCGCACGCGCTCGTGAACCTCCTCGAGGGTCAGCACGTCGCGCCGGCGCAGCGCCAACATGTCGTCGTCGAGCGGGTGCCCCGACAGGTAGAAGCCCACCGCCGCGAACTCCTCCGCGAGCCGCTCGGCGGGCAGCCAGTCGGGCACGTTCGCCAGCCGCGGCTCCGGCAGGTCGTCGCCCGCCTCGCCGAAGAGCGAGACCTGCGCCGACTCGCGCTGCTCGATCACCGCGGCGGAATAGGCCATGAGCGCGTCGAGGCTTTCGAGCACGCGGCGGCGGTTCGGGTCGAGCGCGTCGAAGGCCCCGGCGCGCGCCAGCATCTCCAGCGGGCGCTTGCCGATGCGCTTGAGCTCCACCCGCCGCGCGACATCGAAGAGCGAAGCGAAGGGCGTCCCGCCCCGCCCCTCCACGATCAGGCGCATGGCGTCGAGCCCGACGTTCTTGAGCGCGCCCAGCGCATAGACCAGCCGCCCCTCGCGCACGGTGAAGCTCGCCTCGGAGCGGTTCACGCAGGGCGGGTCCCACGGCAGCTTGAGGCCCTTGCGCACCTCCTCGAAGTAGACGGCGAGCTTGTCGGTCAGGTGGATGTCGCAGTTCATGACGCCGGCCATGAACTCCACCGGGTGGTTCGCCTTGAGCCAGGCGGTCTGGTAGCTGACGACGGCGTAGGCGGCGGCGTGGGACTTGTTGAAGCCGTAGTTGGCGAACTTGTCGAGCAGGTTCCAGACTTCGACCGCCTTGTCCTCGTCCACGCCGTTCTTCTTCGCGCCCTCGAGGAAGAGCGGGCGCTGCTTGTCCATCTCGGCCTGGATCTTCTTGCCCATGGCGCGACGCAGGAGGTCGGCTTCGCCGAGCGAGTAGCCGGCCATCTCCTGCGCGATCTGCATCACCTGTTCCTGATAGACGATGATGCCCTGCGTCTCGTCGAGGATGTGGTCGATGGAAGGGTGGATCGACTCGCGCTCCCTGAGCCCGTTCTTGACCTCGCAGTACTTGGGGATGTTCTCCATCGGGCCGGGGCGGTAGAGCGCCACGAGGGCCACGATGTCCTCGATGCAGGTGGGCTTCATGCGCTTGAGCGCATCCATCATCCCTGAGCTTTCCACCTGGAACACGGCGACCGTGCGCGCGGCGGCGTAGAGCTCGTAGGTCTTTTCGTCGTCGAGCGGGATCTGCCCGATGTCGTTCTCCGCCCCCTCGAAGGGCTCGTAGATCGTCGTGCCGTCGGCGGCCACGTGCAGGTCGCGTCCCGCCGCATGGATGAGATCGACGGCGTTCTGCACCACCGTCAGCGTCTTGAGGCCGAGGAAGTCGAACTTCACCAGCCCCGCCGCCTCGACCCACTTCATGTTGAACTGCGTCGCCGGCATCTCGGAGCGCGGGTCCTGGTAGAGCGGCACCAGCTCGTCGAGCGGCCTGTCCCCGATCACCACGCCCGCGGCGTGGGTGGAGGCGTTGCGCAGGAGCCCCTCGAGCTGCATGCCGTATTTCAGGAGGCGGTCCACGACCTCCTCGGCCTTCGCCGCCTCGGCGAGCCGCGGCTCGTCGCGGAGCGCCTGCTCGATCGAGACGGGTTTCACCCCCTCCACCGGCACCAGCTTCGAGAGCTTGTCCACCTGCCCGTAGGGCATCTGCAGCACGCGGCCCACGTCGCGCACCGCGGCCTTCGACAGGAGCGCGCCGAAGGTGATGATCTGCGCGACCTTGTCGCGGCCGTATGTCTCCTGAACGTAGTCGATCACCTCCTCGCGGCGGTCCATGCAGAAGTCGATGTCGAAGTCCGGCATCGAGACCCGCTCGGGGTTCAGGAACCGCTCGAAGAGCAGCGAATAGCGCAGCGGGTCGAGGTCGGTGATCGTCAGCGCGTAGGCCACGAGCGAGCCCGCGCCGGAGCCGCGGCCGGGGCCGACGGGGATGTCCTTTTCCTTGGCCCACTTGATGAAGTCGGCGACGATCAGGAAATACCCCGGAAAGCCCATCCCCTCGATGATGCCGAGCTCGTAGTCGAGGCGCCTCTCGTACTCCTCCACCGGCGCGGCGTGCGGAATCACGGCGAGGCGGGCCTGAAGCCCCTCCTTCGCCTGCCGGCGGAGTTCTTCCACCTCGTCCTCGGCGAAGCGCGGCAGGATCGGGTCGCGCTTCTCGGCGGCGTAGGCGCAGCGGCGCGCGATCTCGACCGTGTTCTCGATCGCCTCGGGCAGATCGGCGAAGAGCGCCGCCATCTCCTGCGGCGTCTTGAACCGGTGCTGCGGCGTGAGCTGCGGGCGCGGCGCGGCCTGATCGACGTAGGCCCCCTCGGCGATGCAGAGGAGCGCGTCGTGCGCCTCGTAGTGCTCTTCCTCGACGAAATGCACGTCGTTCGTCGCCACCAGCGGCAGGTCCATGGCATAGGCCATCTCGACGAAGCCGCGCTCGGTCGCCTGTTCCGGCGCCCAGAGGCCGCCCTCGACCGGATGGCGCTGCAACTCGACGTAAAGACGCGTCGGATAGGCGGCGGCGAGGCGGCGGATCAGCGCCTCGGCCTCGCCGCGCTTGCCCTCCTGCAGGAGCCGCCCCGCCGGCCCGTCCGGCCCACCGGTCAGGCAGATCAGCCCCTCGGCGTGGCGCTCCAGCTCCTCGGGGGTGACGTGCGGCTCCTCGCCGTCGCCGCGCAGGTAAAGGCAGGAGTTGAGCTTCATCAGGTTCATGTAGCCCGCCTCGGACTGCGCGAGCAGGACGACCGCGCCCGGCCGCTCGAGGCGCTGGCGCTGGCCCGGGCGCTCGGCGCGCGGCAGCGCCACGGGCACCTCGCAGCCCACGATCGGCTGCACCCCCGCGCCCATCGCCGCGACGGAAAACTCGAGCGCGCAGAACATGTTGGCCGTGTCGGTCACGGCCACCGCCGGCATGCCCGCCTGCCGGCAGAGCCCGGGGAGCTTCTTGAGGCGGACGGCCCCCTTCAGGAGCGAGTATTCGGTGTGCAGGCGGAGGTGGACGAAGCGCGGATCGGACATGCGCGAACCCTATCCGCCCCGCCCCGGCCCGGCAATCGCCGACGCCGGGTCGCGCCCGCGGCTGCCTGCCGATGAGGCACCCGCGCCGCGCGCGCGGCCCCCGTCCACGGCGGAGATTGCGCCCCGCCGTCCCTTTCGGCTAAGGCGAGACGGGCGCGACGGGGGGCCATGACGCAATGCAGCGAGGCGGCGAGACGGTTCTGAGCCTCGAGGGGCTCGGCAAGTCCTATCCCGGCGTGCGCGCCTGCGACGCCATTTCCCTCGACATGCGGCGCGGCGAGATCCACGCGCTTCTCGGCGAGAACGGCGCGGGCAAGTCCACGCTGGTCAAGATGATCTACGGCCTCGTCACCCCGGACGCGGGCGAGATGCGACTCGACGGGCAGCCCTTCGCGCCGCCAGACCCGAACGCCGCGCGCCGCGCGGGCGTGGCGATGGTCTTTCAGCACTTCTCGCTCTTCGACGCGCTCACCGTGGCCGAGAACATCGCGCTCGGCATGGAGGACGCGCCGCCGCCCCGCCGCCTCGCCGCGCGCATCCGCGAGGTCTCGGAGCTCTACGGCCTGCCGCTCGACCCGCGGCGCACCGTGGGCACCCTCTCGGCCGGTGAGCGGCAGCGCGTCGAGATCGTGCGCTGCCTGCTTCAGGGGCCGCGCGTGCTCATCATGGACGAGCCGACGAGCGTGCTCACCCCGCAGGAGGCGGAGATCCTCTTCGAGACGCTGAGGAAGCTCGCCGCGGAGGGCACGGCGATCCTCTACATCTCCCACAAGCTCGAGGAGATCCGCGCGCTCTGCGACACGGCGACGATCCTGCGCCGGGGCGAGGTGGTGGGCACCTGCACCCCGGCCGAGACCACCGCGCGCGAGATGGCGGAGCTCATGGTGGGCGCGAGCTTCGCGCCCGTCGCCGCGGCCGCACGCGAGACGGGCGGCGTCGCGCTCGAGGCGCGGGGCCTCGCCGCGCCGGCGCCCGGCGCCTTCGGCACGCCGCTGCATGACCTGTCGTTCACGCTGCGCGCGGGCGAGGTGCTCGGCCTCGGCGGGGTGGCCGGCAACGGGCAGGACGAATTGCTCGCCGTGCTCGCCGGCGAACGCGCCCTGCCCCGCGGCATGCTCTTTCTCGACGGCGCCGACGTCGGCCGGCTCGGCCCGCAGGCGCGGCGCGCGCGCGGGCTCGCCACCGCGCCGGAGGAGCGCCTCGGCCACGCCGCCGCGCCCGAGATGAGCCTGACCGAGAACGCGCTCCTGACGGCCGCGCGCCGCAAGGGCCTCCTCCGGCAGGGCTTCATCGACTGGGCCGCCGCGCGCCGCTTCGCCGAGGCGGTGATCGACCGCTTCGACGTGCGCACGCCGGGGCCCGAGGCGGCGGCGCGCGCGCTCTCGGGCGGCAACCTGCAGAAGTTCGTGATCGGCCGCGAGATCGCGCAGGCGCCGCGCGTCCTCGTCGTCAACCAGCCGACCTGGGGCGTGGACGCGGCGGCGGCCGCGGCGATCCGGCAGGCGCTCCTCGACATGGCCGCGGCCGGGACGGCGATCCTCGTCATCAGCCAGGATCTCGACGAGCTCTTCGAGGTGGCCGACCGCTTCGGCGCGCTCGTCGGCGGGCGGCTGAGCGAGATCCGCCCGATGCACGACCTGAGCCTCGAACGCATCGGCCTGATGATGGGCGGCGCGCACGACATGGAGGTGGCGCATGTGGGCTGACGGCTCGGCCACGACGGCGGCGCAGGCGGCCCGGTCGGGGTCCGGGTGCCGCGCGAAGAGGGACCATGCGGGACCGATGAGCGCGCCGCGCGACGCGGGGGGCCGCGCATGATCGCGCTCGAGAAACGCCCCGAGCCCTCGCGCCTCTGGCGCGCGGCGACGCCGCTCGTCGCCGTCGCGCTCACGATGCTCGCCGGCGGCGCGATGTTCGCCGCGCTCGGCGCCGATCCGGTCGCCGCGATCCGCGTGATCTTCTGGGATCCGCTCTTCGACCCGAGCTTCGCCGCCTACGCGCGCCCGCAGCTTCTGGTGAAGGCCGGGCCGCTCATCCTGATCGCGGTGGGCCTCGCCATCGGCTTCCGCTCAGGCGTCTGGAACATCGGCGCCGAGGGGCAGTACATCATGGGCGCGATCTGCGGCGCCGCCGCCGCGCTCGCCTTCTACCCGGCCGAGACGCGCGCGATCTTCCCGCTCGCCGTGCTGGCCGGCGCGGCGGGGGGCCTCGCCTGGGCGATGATCCCCGCGCTCCTGAAGGTGCGCTTCGGCACCAACGAGATCCTCGTCTCGCTGATGCTGGTCTACGTCGCCGAATCCGTCCTCGCCTCGGTCAGTTCCGGCCTCCTCCAGAACCCCGACGGCATGGGCTTTCCGGGCTCGCGCAACCTCGCCCAGTGGGACGCGGTCGCCAACCGCGAGCTCGTCGCGGGCACGGGCATGCACTGGGGCGTCGGCGCCGCCTTCGTCGCGGTGATCGCCGCCTACATCCTGATGAGCCGGCACATCCTCGGCTTCCAGCTGCGCCTCTCGGGCGCGGCGCCGCGCGCGGCGCGCTTCGCAGGCGTCACGCCGGGGCGCGTGGCGCTCACCTGCTTCGCGATCTCCGGCGCGCTCGCCGGCATGGCGGGCTTCTTCGAGGTCGCCGGGCCGGCCGGGCAGATCAGCATCGACTTCGGCTCCTTCTACGGCTTCACCGCGATCATCGTCGCCTTCCTCGGCCGGCTGCACCCGGTGGGCATCCTGCTCGCCGGGCTGCTGATGGCGCTCACCTACATCGGCGGGGAGCTCGCGCAGCTGACGCTCGGCCTGCCGGCGGCGGCGATCCAGCTCTTCCAGGGGATGCTCCTCTTCTTCCTGCTCGCCACCGACGTGCTCGTGAACTACCGCCTCAGGCCGCGGCGCCGGGAGGCCGCCTGACATGGACCTCGCCACGATCCAGCCCGCGATCCTGATCGCCTCGCTCATGGTCTCCTCGACGCCGATCCTGCTCGCCGCGCTGGGCGAGATGGTGGTCGAGCGCGCCGGCGTGCTGAACCTCGGGGTCGAGGGGATGATGATCACCGGCGCGGTGTCGGGCTTCGCCGTCGCGATCAACTCGGGCAGCCCGGCCCTCGGCTTCCTCGGCGCGGCGGCGGCGGGCGCGGCGCTCTCGCTCGCCTTCGCGGTGCTGACGCAGTTCCTCCTGTCGAACCACGTGGCCACCGGCCTCGCGCTGACGCTCGCGGGGCTCGGGCTCTCGGCGCTCGTCGGCAAGCCCTACGAGGGCATGAAGGCGCCCACCCTGCCGAAGCTCGACCTCGGCCCGCTCGCGGAGATCCCGTTTCTCGGCCGGGTGCTCTTTTCCCACGACGTCATGGTCTACGCGAGCCTCGCGCTGGTGGCGGCGGTCTGGGCCGTCCTGCGTTTCACCCGCGCGGGGCTGATCCTGCGCGCCGTCGGCGAGAGCGCCGAAGCCGCCCATGCGCTCGGCTACGACGTGGTGCGGGTGCGCGTGCTCGCCATCCTCTTCGGCGGCGCGCTCGCGGGGCTCGGCGGCGCCTACATCAGCCTCGTGCGCGTGCCGCAATGGACCGAAGGCATGACCGCCGGCGCGGGCTGGATCGCGCTCGCCATCGTGGTCTTCGCCTCCTGGCGCGCGGGCTGGGTGCTGGTGGGCGCCTACCTTTTCGGCGGCGTCACCGTGCTGCAGCTCAACCTGCAGGCCGCGGGCGCCGCGGTGCCCGTCGCGCTCTTGTCGGCTGCGCCCTATCTGGTAACGATCCTGGTGCTCGTGATCATCTCGGCCCGCGGGCTTCAGGGCGCGCCCGCCGCGCTGGGCCGGAGTTTCCACGCCTCGGGCTAGGCCCGCACCCGCCGCCCCGGCGGCACGGACGCAACACCAAGGGGGGTATCCCATGTATCGCAGAACGCTTCTCTCCACCGCCGCGGCGCTCGCCCTCGGCCTCGGCCTGCCCGCCGCGGCGCAGGACGATCCGATGAAGGTCGGCTTCATCTACGTCGGCCCGATCGGCGACGGCGGCTGGACCTACACCCACAACGAGGGGCGCCTCGCCGTCGAGGAGCACTTCGGCGACGCGGTCGAGACCGTCTATCAGGAAAGCGTCCCCGAAGGCGCCGACGCCGCGCGCGCCATGACGCAGATGGCGCTCTCCGGCGCGGACATGATCTTCGCCACCTCCTTCGGCTACATGGACCAGGTCCTCGAGGTGGCCGCGCAGTTCCCCGACGTGACCTTCGAACACGCCACCGGCTACAAGCAGGCCGAGAATGTCGCGACCTACTCGGCGCGCTTCTACGAGGGCCGCGCGGTGATCGGCCACATCGCGGGCCGCATGACGGAAACGAACACCGTGGGCTACATCGCCTCCTACCCGATCCCGGAAGTGATCCGCGGCATCAACTCGGCCTACATCCACGCCAAGAAGGCCAACCCCGACGTCGAGTTCCGCGTGGTCTGGGCCTACACCTGGTTCGACCCGGCCAAGGAGGCCGACGCGGCGAGCGCGCTCATCGAGCAGGGCGCCGACGTGATCCTGCAGCACACCGACTCCACCGCCCCGCTCGCGGCGGCGGAATCGGCCGGCGACGTGATCGGCTTCGGTCAGGCCTCCGACATGGCCGAGTACAAGCCGTCGCCCCGCGTCTCCTCGATCCTCGACATCTGGGGCCCCTACTACATCGACCGGATCGAGGCCGTCATGGACGGCACCTGGGAAAGCGGCGACACTTGGCACGGCATCGGCGAGGGCATGGTCGGCATCGGCGAGATCACCGAGGCCGTGCCCGAAGAGGTCCGCGCCGAGGCGCTCGCGCTCAAGGAGCGCATCGCCTCCGGGGAGTATCACCCCTTCACCGGCCCGCTGAACAAGCAGGACGGCACCCCCTGGCTCGCCGAGGGCGAGACCGCCGACGACGGCACGCTCCTCGGCATGGACTTCTACGTCGAGGGGCTGACCGGCGAGATCCCGAACTGATCCCCGCCCGCCGCCCCGGCTCCCGTCCGGGGCGGCGGCCACGCCCAAACGCACCCCGCGACACCGGCAGGGCGAACAGCCCCAGGGACACCCGCCCGTCCCGCGCTTCTTCTTGGCCGAAATATCCCGGGGGAGTCGCGCGCCCCGCGCGCGACGGGGGCAGCGCCCCCATGCGACCGCCCACCCGAGGCGCCGCCGACAGACACCGCCGCACGACGCCGGCCGCCGGGCGGAAGGGGGCGCGCGCCCCCTTCCGCGCCGCCCCGGGCCGTGCGATGGTCCGGCCGATGACGACGCTCCGCTCTCCCGACGGCGCCCCGGCGCACCGCTTCGCCTTCGGCGCCATGCAGATCGGCGGCGCGGCGGACGCGGCCGCCTCCGCGGCCATGGTCGAGGCCGCCCTCGCCGCCGGCATCACCCATTTCGACACGGCCTACATCTACACCGAGGGCCGCTCGGAGGAGATCCTCGGCCGCCTCCTCCGCCCCCACCGCGACCGGGTCACGGTCGCGACGAAAGCCGGCTACGAGGGCGGCGCGGCGCCCGCGACGCTTCAGGCGCAGTTCGACGCGAGCCGCCGGCGGCTCGGGATGGACCGGGTGGAAATCCTCTATCTCCACCGCTGGGACCCGGAAACGCCGCTCGAGCGGACCATGGACTGGGTCGCCGGGGTGCAGGCGGCGGGGCACGTCGCGCGGATCGGCCTTTCGAACTTCGCCGCCTGGCAGGTGATGAAGGCGCAGGCGCTCGCCGCCGCGCGCGGCACGCGGATCGACGTGATTCAGCCGATGTACAACCTCGTCAAGCGGCAGGCGGAGGTCGAGCTCCTGCCGATGTGCGCGGCCGAGGGGATCCGGCCGGTAGCCTATTCGCCGCTCGGCGGCGGGCTGCTGACCGGCAAGTACGCGCAGCCGGGCGCCGCGGGCCGCCTCGCCGAGAACGACCGCTACGCCCGCCGCTACGGGCCGCGCTGGATGCACGCGGCCGCCGAAACCCTCGCGGAGATCGCGGCGGAGCGCGGCACGCATCCGGCGACCCTCGCCGCGGCCTGGGTGGCGGCGCATCCCGCCGGGCCGGTGCCGATCCTCTCGGCGCGCTCGGCCGAACAGCTCGCGCCCTCGCTCGCGGCGATCGATTTTCCGATGGACGACACGCTGCGCGTGCGGCTCTCGGCGCTCACGCCCGCGCCGCCGCCCGCCACCGACCGGCTGGAGGAACAGGAATGACCCGACGTCTCGACCTGCCCGACACGGCCTCCGTCGCCACGCCCGGCGACGGCGGCAAGCTCTGCGCGCCCTCGGCCGAGCGCAACGCCGGGCCGATCTGCGATCTGGTGGCGGCCCACGGCCCGGCCGCGGGCCGCGCGCTGGAACTCGCCTCCGGCACGGGGCAGCACGCCGTGGCGCTCGCGCGGCGCCTGCCGGACCTCGACTGGCAGCCGAGCGAGCCCGACGCCGAGCGCCGCGCCTCGATCCGGGCCTGGGCGGCGGAGGCGGATCTGCCCAACCTGCGCGACCCGGTGGAGATCGACGCGGCGCGCCCCGGCTGGTCGGCCGCGCACGGGACCTTCGACCTCGTCCTGCTCGTCAACCTCTTTCATCTGATCCCCGAGGACGACGCCCGCGCCATCGTCGCCGAGGTCGCGCGCGCCCTCGCGCCCGGGGGCGCCTTCATCCTCTACGGCCCCTTCATGCGCGGCGGCGAGCTCACCTCGGAGGGCGACGCGCGCTTCCACGCCAGCCTCACGGCGCAGGACCCCGCGATCGGCTACAAGGACGATTTCGACGTCACCGACTGGCTGCACGACGCGGGCCTGACCCTCGGCGCCCTGATCGAGATGCCGGCCAACAACCTCGCCTTCGTGGCGCGCGCACCGGGCTGAGCCGGGGCCGCGTTGCCCGCGGTCAATGCGCCGCGCCGCCCCTCCGCCGATCCTGCGCCTCTCAGGACAGGATGGAGGATCGGGATGCGTGGCTCATTCATCGCGGCGGCGACGGCGGCCGCCCTCGCCGGACATGTCGCGGCAGCGCAGGAGATGACGCTCGGCGAGGCGGAGTACCTGAACAGCTGCGCCAAGTGCCACGGCGCGTCCGGCGCGGGCGACGGCGTGCTCGCCGGGTACCTGACGGCCGAGGTCCCGGGCCTGACGCGGCTTCAGGCCGAGAACGGCGGCGTCTTTCCGGTCGCCCGCATGTACGATGTCATCGAGAACTCGGTCTCGGTCGAGGGCCACGGCAGCTCGGAGATGCCGGCCTGGGGGATGCGCTACAAGTATCGCGCGAACCGCGCGCTCGGCGAATACGCCGGGCCGGCCGACCGGGAGGCCTACATCGAGGCGCGCATCCTCGCCCTGATCGAGCACATATCGTCGCTGCAGACCGAGTGACGCAGCGTCCATCTGATCCGGATCAAGGTCGCCCCCGGCGGCCCGTGCTTTCTCGCGCGCGAAACGCAAGCGAGAGGGACAGGACATGGACTGGAAAAGCAAGCTCGACGCGACGCGCGACGACCTGCGCGTGCTGAACAAGGCGATCCCCGAGACGGCGCGCGCCTTCGGCGGCCTCGGCAAGACGGTCAAGGAGAGCGGCGCGCTCGACTTCAAGACCAAGGAATTCGTGGCGCTCGGCATCGCCGTGGCGACGAAGTGCGAGTCCTGCATCGCCATCCACATCGAGACGCTGATCAAGTGCGGCGCCACGCGCGACGAGGTCGCCGACGCGCTCGGCATGACGCTGCAGATGGGCGGCGGGCCGTCGATGATGTACGCGGCCAAGGCGCTCGCCTGCTACGACGCGCTCGCCGCGGCGGCCTGAGCGCGGCACCGCGGAGCGCCCCCGCGCGCGTCCCGCGGGACGCCGCCGCCGGGTTCTTTCCGGCGGCGGCTTGTTCTGCCCCGCGGCGCAATCTACATGACCCGGGATGGTCATTCGCCTCCCCTTGCTCTCACGGCGCCCGGTCGTGGCAGTGGTCCGCATGACCGGCATGATCGGCGGCGGCGGGCGCGCGACGCTCGACGACCGCTCCATCGCGCCGGCGATCGAACGCGCCTTCGCCCGCAAGCCCGACGCCGTCGCGCTCGAGATCAACTCGCCCGGCGGCTCGCCGGTACAGTCCTCGCTCATCGGCGCGCGCATCCGCCGCCTCGCCGACGAGAAGAAGATCCCCGTTCACGCCTTCGTGGAGGATGTGGCGGCCTCGGGCGGCTACTGGATCGCCGCGGCGGCGGACGACATCTGGGCCGACACGGGCTCGATCGTGGGCTCCATCGGGGTGATCTCGGCGAGCTTCGGCGCGCATGTCTTCCTGACCCGGCAGGGGCTGGAGCGGCGCATCTACACCGCCGGCAAGTCCAAGACGCTGCTCGACCCCTTCGAGCCGGAAAAACCCGAGGACGTGGCGCGCATCCGCCGCCTGCTCGATCAGCTGCACGGCAGCTTCATCGACCACGTCAAGACGCGGCGCGGCGACCGCCTCGCCGACGAGCCCGATCTCTACACGGGCGAGATCTGGGTGGGGCAGGCCGCGCGCGAGGTCGGGCTGATCGACGGCGTCGCGCATCTCCAGCCCAAGCTTCAGGAGCTCTACGGGGAGAAGGTGCGCCTGCGCCGCTACAGCGTGCGCCGGCCGTTCTTCGCCCGGCTCGGCGCCGGGGCGGTCGATCAGGCGATCGGCGGCCTCGAGGAACGCGCGGCCTACGCGCGCTTCGGCCTGTGACATGATCCTGAAGGTCACGGTTCTCTTCCTCGCCTTCATGGCCGTGCTGGCGATGTTCGGAAAGCTGCGGCTGCCGGGGCAGGACAGGCTCGCCGCACGCCGCTGCAAGCGCTGCGGGCGCTACCGGATCGGCAAGGGGCCCTGCCCCTGCGGCGAGGGAAAGGGCTGAGGCGATGACGGTCTGGCTGCTGACGGGGCTCGGCCTCGCCATACTGCTGCTCGCGGGCGACGCGCTGGTGAAGGGGGCGGTGAACCTCGCGCTGCGCCTCGGGGTGCCGGCGCTGATCGTCGGGCTGACGATCGTGGCCTTCGGCACCTCCGCGCCGGAGCTCCTGATCTCGGTCGAGGCGGTGCTGGCCGACGCGCCGGGCATCGCGCTCGGCAACGTGGTGGGCTCGAACACGGCGAACGTGCTCCTCGTGCTCGGGGTGCCGGCGCTGCTGACCGGGCTCGCGACGCGCGAGTGCGACACGCGCAAGAGCTACGTCGTGATGCTGGCGGCCTCGGTGCTCTTCATCGCGCTCGCCTTCACGGGCGCCTTCACCTGGTGGTCGGGGCTGATCCTGCTCGGCGCGCTGGCGCTCGTGCTCGGCGAGAACTTCGTGGAGGCGCGCGCGCATCACGCCGATCACGCCGCCGCCGAAGAGGTCGAGGAGCTCGAGGGCGCGGACCCCGAGATGCCCTGGTGGAAGATCGTGCTCTTCCTGGCGATCGGCCTCGTCGGGCTGCCGCTCGGCGCGAACCTCCTGATCGACAACGCGAGCGAGATCGCGCGCATGTACGGGGTCTCGGAGACGGTGATCGGGCTCACGCTGATCGCGCTCGGCACCTCCCTGCCCGAGCTCGCGACGACGGTGATGGCGGGGTTCCGCAAGCAGGCCGACGTCGCGCTCGGCAACGTGATCGGGTCGAACATGTTCAACCTTCTCGCGATCATCGGGATCACGTCGCTGATCGGCGACGTGCCCGTGACGCGGGAGTTCCTGACCCTCGATCTCTGGGTGATGCTCGGCGCGTCGCTCGCCCTCGTGCCCTTCGTGCTGTTGCGCCGCAATCTGACGCGGCTTTGGGGCGTCGTCTTGACCGCGGCCTACGTGGCCTACGTTCTCGTCCTGCTCAACTGAGGGAGAGGGGCATGGCACGGGCACTGGTGACCGGCGCGGGGGTGCGGCTGGGCCGCGCGATGGCGCTCTATCTGGCCGGGCGGGGCCACGACGTGGCCGTGCACTACGCCGGCTCGCGGGACGCGGCCGCGGCGACCGCCGCGGAGATCGAGGGGATGGGCCGGCGTGCCTGCACGCTGCAGGCGGACCTGCTGGAGGAGGATCAGATCGCGCCGCTCGTCGACCGCGCGGCCGAGGCGCTCGGCGGGCCGTTGACGGTGCTCGTCAACAACGCCTCCATCTTCGAATACGACCGGATCGAGACCGCCACCCGCGAAAGCTGGGACCGGCACTTCGGCAGCAACCTGCGCGCGCCTTTCGTGCTCACGCAGCGCTTCGCCGCGCAGGCGCCCGCCCCGGCGACCGACGCCGCCGGGGAGCCGGTGGCGCAGGCGCTCGTCGTGAACATGATCGATCAGCGGGTCTGGAAGCTGACGCCCGAGTTCGCGACCTACACGCTGGCCAAGGCGGGGCTCTGGACGCTGACGCGCACGGCCGCGCAGGGCCTCGCGCCGCGGGTGCGCGTGAACGCCATCGGCCCCGGCCCGACCCTGCAGGGCACGCGCCAGTCCGGGGACCATTTCGCGCGCCAGAGGGACGCCACCGTCCTGCGCCGCGGCGCCGATCCCGACGGCATCAATGCCGCGCTCGGCTACTTCCTCGACGCCACCGCGGTGACCGGGCAGATGCTCGCCGTGGACGGCGGACAGCACCTCGCCTGGCAGACGCCGGACGTGCTCGGGCCGGAGTGACGCGGCACCCGGCGCGGAGGTTATGCACGTCGCTGCGTCAAGCGGCGGCCCCTGTTACAAAAATGCTAAGTTTTTCATGTCCTTGCCGAAGGTCAGAAATTTTCCGTTTTCCTTCAATAGCTTAAAAAGTCGCACAAAAATTATGCAGCGCGACGAAGCCCCGTCAGGAAAAGGGAAAATCCGTGCGGCCCAGAATTCCTCTACAGAGTTGTCCACAGGAATCGGGGATGTCTTTCCCCTTGCCTTCGCGTCCCGCGGATTGCAGCGGGCCGGAGGGAATCGTATCTCGCTGACATGGTGGACACGACCTCCGACCCCGGGCCCGACACGCCGACCGGCCACGCCTGCATCCAGAGCTACCTGAAGACGCTGCCGGCCTCGCCCGGCGTCTACCGGATGCTCGATGCGCAGGCGCGGGTGCTCTACGTCGGCAAGGCGCGCAACCTGAAGGCGCGGGTGTCGAACTACGCCCGCCCCACGGGGCACAGCCCGCGGATCGCGCGCATGATCCGCGAGACGGCCTCGATGATGTTCCTGACCACGCGGACGGAGACCGAGGCGCTGCTCCTCGAGCAGAACCTCATCAAGCAGCTCAAGCCGCGCTACAACGTGCTCCTGCGCGACGACAAGAGCTTCCCGAACATCCTGCTGACCAAGGATCACGCCTATCCGATGATCCGCAAGCACCGCGGCGCCAAGACGCAGAAGGGCGCCTACTTCGGCCCCTTCGCGAGCGCGGGCGCGGTCAACCGGACGCTGAACCAGCTGCAGAAGGTCTTTCAGCTGCGCAACTGCTCGGATTCGATGTTCGAGAGCCGCACGCGGCCCTGCCTGCTCTACCAGATCAAGCGCTGCTCGGGGCCCTGCGTCGGGCTGATCTCGGAAGAGGACTACGCGGCGAGCGTGCGCGACGCCGAACGCTTCCTCTCCGGCCGCTCCACGAAAATCCAGGAAGACCTCGCCGCGCAGATGGCCGAGGCGGCCGAGGCCATGGAATTCGAGCGCGCCGCGGCGCTGCGCGACCGCATCCGCGCGCTGACGCAGGTACAGGGCGCGCAGGGCATCAACCCGCAGGGCGTCGCCGAGGCGGACGTGATCGCGCTCCACATGGAGGGCGGGCAGGCCTGCGTTCAGGTCTTCTTCATCCGCGCCAACCAGAACTGGGGCAACCGCGACTTCTACCCGCGCACCGGCGCCGACGTCTCCGAGGCCGAGGTGCTGGAGGCCTTCCTCGGGCAGTTCTACGACACCAAGGAGCCGCCGCGCCTGATCCTGCTGTCGCATCCGATCGAGAACACCGACCTGATGCAGGACGCGCTCTCGGACAAGCTCGGCCGCAAGGTCGAGATCGCGGTCCCGAAGCGCGGCGAGAAGGCGGAGCTCGTCGAGGGCGCGGCGCGCAACGCGCGCGAGAGCCTCGGGCGCAAGATGGCCGAGACCGCGACGCAGGCCAAGCTCCTGAAGGGCCTCGCCGAGGCGCTGGAGCTCGAGCGCACGCCGCGCCGGATCGAGGTCTACGACAACTCCCACATCATGGGCACCAACGCCGTCGGCGCGATGATCGTGGCGGGGCCCGAGGGCTTCGAGAAGAACCACTACCGCAAGTTCAACATCAAGGGCGAGGACCTGACGCCCGGCGACGACTTCGGCATGATGAAGGAGGTGCTGACCCGCCGGCTCAAGCGGCTCCTGAAGGAGGATCCGGACCGCACCTCCGAGGCCTGGCCCGATCTCCTGCTGATCGACGGCGGCGCCGGGCAGGTGAGCGCGGTGCAGGGCATCCTCGACGAGATGGGGCTCGGCGATCTGCCGATGGTGGGCGTCGCCAAGGGCCCCGACCGCGACGCCGGCAAGGAGGAGTTCCACCGCCCCGGCCGCCGGCCCTTCGCGCTGCGCCACAACGACCCGGTGCTCTACTTCGTGCAGCGCCTGCGCGACGAGGCGCACCGCTTCGCCATCGGGACCCACCGCGCCAAGCGGGCGAAGGCGGCGGCGGCGAACCCGCTCGACGAGGTGCCGGGCGTGGGCGCCTCCCGCAAGCGCGCGCTGCTCGCGCATTTCGGCTCCGCCAAGGCGGTGACGCGCGCCGATCTCGCCGATCTCAAGGCCGTCGAGGGCATCTCCGACGCGCTCGCCGAACGCATCTACGCACATTTCAACGACGGCTGAGCGGGCGATTTTTCGTACGAAAAATCGCCGCGGCGCCGCGCCGGGTCCGAAGACTTTTCGTACGAAAAGTCTTCGTCAGGCGAGCACGCCCTCCGCCGCCGCGCGGATCGCGCGGATGTTCTCGCCGTAGGGCGCGGGCGCGGCGGCCGACCCGCCCCGGAACACCGCGGAGCCCGCGACGAGGACGTCCGCGCCGGCCTCCGTCACGCGCGGCGCCGTAGCCGCGTCCACCCCGCCGTCGACCTCGAGGTGGATGGGCCGGTCGCCGATCATGCGCCGCAGCTCCGCGATCTTCGGAAGCTGGCTCGAAAGGAAGCTCTGCCCGCCGAAGCCCGGGTTCACCGTCATCACGCAGACGAGGTCCACCATGTCGAGCACCGGCGCCACCGCCGCCGCCGGCGTGGCCGGGTTGAGCGCGACGCCCGCCTTCACGCCGGCCGCGCGGATCGCCTGCAGCGTGCGGTGCAGGTGCGGGCCGGCCTCGACATGCGCGGTCAGGATGTCGGCGCCCGCCTCGGCGAAGGCCTCGATGAAGGGGTCCACCGGCGCGATCATCAGGTGCACGTCCATCACCGTGGCGACATGCGGGCGCAGCGCCTTGCACATGGCGGGGCCGAAGGTGATGTTCGGCACGAAGTGACCGTCCATCACGTCGACGTGGATCCAGTCGGCGCCCTGCGCCTCGGCAGCGCGGCACTCGGCGCCGAAGTCGGCGAAATCGGCGGCGAGGATGGAGGGGGCGATCTTGACGCGGGACATGGGGGCGACTCCGTGATGGCTGGCGCCGATATAGGCGCGGCGCGGCGCGCTGTCAGCCCGCCTTACCCGTCTTGCCCGCCTTGAACGGGGCCATGCCGGCGCGGGCGAGTTCGTCGGCGCGCTCGTTCTCGGGGTGGCCGGCGTGGCCGCGCACCCACTCCCAAGTGACGTCGTGGCGGTGCTGCGCGGCGTCGAGACGGCGCCAGAGCTCGGCGTTCTTCACCGGCTTCTTCGCCGAGGTCTTCCAGCCGTTCTTCTTCCAGCCGTGGATCCAGCCGGTCACGCCGTTCTTCACGTAGGCGCTGTCGGTGACGATGGTGACGGCGGACGGCCGCTCCAGCGCCTCGAGCGCCGCGATGGCGGCCATGAGTTCCATCCGGTTGTTGGTGGTCACGGCCTCGCCGCCCGTCATCTCGCGCTCCTTGAGGACGGTCTCGCCCTCCACGGCGCGCAGGAGCACGCCCCAGCCGCCGGGGCCCGGATTGCCGGAACAGGCACCGTCCGTGTAAGCAACTAGATGCGCCATGCGCGCCGCTCTACCCCCGGCGGGCGGGGGCGGCAAGGGCGGCCATGGCGACCCAGTCGGCCAACTCGCCGTCGAGCCCCGGATCGCGGCCCCGGCGCCGGGCGATCACCGTGAAGCCGGCGGCGGAGAGCAGCGCCGCCAGCTCGTCCTCGCCGTAGTAGGTGTAGAGCCGGCCGAGCGCATCGCGCCGCTCTCCTGCGCCGGTCTTGAGGGCGATGTGCAGCCGCCCGCCGGGCACCAGCGCCCGCGCGATCGCGGCGAGGTGGGCGGGCATCGCCGCGCGCGGCGCGTGCAGCAGGCTGAAGTTCGCCCAGACGCCGTGATAGACGCCCGCACCGGTGAGGGCGTCGAAATCCGCCTGCCACGCCGTGACGCCGGGGCGCGCGGCGGCGCGGCGCACCATCTCGGCCGAGGCGTCGGTCGCCGCCACGTCGAGGCCGGCGCGCGCCATGACCTCCGCGGCGAGGCCCGGCCCGCAGCCGAGATCCAGCACCCGCGCGCCCGCCGGCATCGCGGCGACGAAGGCCGCGAGGTCCGGATCGTCGCGCAGGCCCTGCGTCGCGTCCGCGTAGCGCGCGGCCTCCGCGTCGTAGACCGCCAGCGTCGCGCGGTCGGCGCTCACGCGAGGACGCCCACGGCGAGGCAGATCACCACGATCGCCGTCAGCAGCACGCGCAGCGTCATCCACCACGCCGGCGCGAGCCCGTAGCGCCAGAAGAGCCAGTCGAGGCCCAGAAGCCCGACGAAGCCCGCGATCAGGCTCGCGCCCGCCCAGACCGGCCCGCCGCCCGTCATGAAGAAGGCCCAGAGCGCCGGGATCACCGAGAGCGCGTAGCCGGTCGCGGCGACCTGCTCCTCGGCCTTCGTGGCGAAGCCCCAGAGCACGCCGGACATGAACGACAGGATGATCGCCCCGTAGAAGAGCATCACGTAGGGCCCGACGAAGCGCGGGCCGAGGGTCTGCACGCCCCAGGCCTGCAGCGCCGGGTCGATCACCGTCAGCGCGCCCCAGACGAAGGGGATCAGCCCGGCGAGGCCGAGCGCGAGCGGCGCGCGGGGAATGTCGGAAAGCCGTGTCATGGCCCGGGTTCTAGCGCCTCGCACGGCGGAGGGAAGCCCCCGCGGAGTCGCGGGCGAGAAGGTGGCCGGTCGCCGCAGCCCCATCGAGCGCAGGCACCCTGCGGCGGCGTGCAAGGGCGCAGGGGAAGGTCGCATCCGCCGAGGCGGCGGACAGGACGCCTCCCCGCCGGGTCGGACGCGCGCGGCGCAGGCTCGCCTTCACCCCCGGGGCGGCCCCACTCCGCACGGGCGCATGTCGCGCGCGGCCCCGGCGCGGTCCGCGCGGAGGCGGTGGATCGACCGCCGCCCTGCCCCGCGCGTCGCCCGGCGCCGGGGTGCAGAGGCTGCCCTCGACGGAATTGCCGCGCATCGAGGCCATACGCCGGGTCCGCCCTGTCGGGCGACCACCGGCGCGCACCAGGCCCCGCCGCGCGCTCCGGGCTCAGGCGCCCGCGGGCTCGCGGAGGACGCGGGGGACCTTGAAGTTGACGTCCTCCTGCGCGGTCTCGACCTCTTCCACCGTCACCGCGTAGCGCGCGCGGAAGGCGTCGATCACCTCCTGCACCAGTTCTTCGGGCGCGGAGGCGCCGGCGGTGACGCCCACCGAGCCGATCCCCTCGAGCGCGCGCCAGTCGATGTCGGCGGCGCGCTGCACGAGTTGCGCGTAGGCGCACCCGGCCCGGCGCCCCACCTCGACCAGCCGCTGCGAGTTCGAGGAGTTGGGCGCGCCCACCACCAGCATCGCGTCGGCGTGCGGCGCCATCGCCTTCACCGCCTCCTGCCGGTTGGTGGTGGCGTAGCAGATGTCCTCCTTGTGCGGGCCGACGATCGCCGGGAAGCGCGCCTGCAGCGCGGCGACGACATCGGCGGTGTCGTCCACCGAGAGGGTCGTCTGCGTCACGAAGGCGAGCTTCTCCGGATCGCGCACCGTCAGGGTCGCGACGTCCTCGGGCGTCTCGACGAGCAGCACCTCGCCCTCGGGCAGCTGGCCCATGGTGCCCGCGGTTTCGGGGTGGCCGGCGTGGCCGATCATCACGATCTGCAGCCCGTTGGCGTGGTGGCGCTCGGCCTCGATGTGGACCTTGCTGACCAGCGGGCAGGTGGCGTCCACGTAGAGCATCTCGCGCCGGGCGGCCTCGGCCGGGACGGCCTTCGGCACGCCATGGGCGGAGAAGATGACGGGGCGGTCGTCGGGGCATTCGTCCAGTTCCTCGACGAAGACCGCGCCCTTGGCGCGCAGGCCGTCGACGACATGGGCGTTGTGCACGATCTCGTGGCGGACGTAGACGGGCGCGCCCCATTTCTCGAGCGCCATTTCCACGATCTGGATCGCGCGGTCGACGCCGGCGCAGAACCCGCGCGGCGCGGCGAGGTAGAGGGTGAGGGCGGGCTTGGTCATGCGCGACTCCGGGCGTTTCGCCCCAGAGGTAATCGTCTCGCGCGCCGCGGTCCAGAACCCGCGCGCGCTGACGCGACCGTGACTTGACCGCGCGCCGCGCGCCGGGATGCTGGCGCCATGCGATGCACGCTCGCCCTTCTCGCCCTCATCGCCGGGCCCGCCGCCGCCGAGAGCCGCCTGCCTTCGGACGATCCGGCGCGGGTGGCGGCCGGCGCGGCGATCTACGACGCGCACTGCGCGGCCTGCCACGGCGCCGATCTGGAGGGCGAACCGGACTGGCGCCGCCCCGGACCCGACGGGCGCCTCCCCGCGCCGCCGCACGACGCGACGGGCCACACCTGGCACCACGCCGACGCGGTGCTGATCGACATCGTCACCCGCGGCACGGAGGCGGTCGTGGGCGGCGGCTACCGTTCGAACATGATGGGCTTCGGCGACGTGCTGACCGGGCGGGAGATCCGCGACGTGCTCGCCTACATCCGCAGTTCCTGGCCCCCGCGCGTGCAGGAGATCCACGACGAGGTGAACGCCGCCGCCCGCGCGGCGGAGTGACCTCAGCCGCCGAGCGCCGCCGCCGTGGCCCAGCCGAGGACGACGTAGCGCCCGGTCTTGGCGAGCGTGACGAGGACGAGGAACAGCGCGACCGGCGTGCGCATGAGCCCCGCGATCACCGTGAAGGCGTCGCCGAAGGGCGCCCAACTCAGCAGGAGCGTCCAGACGCCGCAGCGCCCCCAGATCGCCTGCGCGCGCGCCAGCTGCGCCGCGCTCGCCGGAAACCAGCGGCCCTGCGCGAGGCGCTCGCCCCCGCGCCCGAGGACGTAGTTGACCACCGCGCCGAGGGTGTTGCCCACCGACGCCACGACCACGAGCAGCGCGACCGGCGCCGCGCCGGCCGCCTGCATCCCGGCGAAGACGATCTCGGACTGGAAGGGCAGCACCGTCGCGGCGCCGAAGGCGGCGAGGAAAAGCCCCGTCAGCCCCGCGACGTCGGAGAGCACGGCGCGGGCGCGCTCACTCCCCGCTGCCGGAGGCCGGCACCTCGCGCGTGGCCTGCCCCTGCGGCTCGCGCGGGGGGCGGCCGATCACTTCCTTCAGGTCGTCGAGGTCGATGAAGTTGTCGGCCTGACGGCGCAGGTCGTCGGCGATCATCGGCGGCTGGCTCCGGATCGTGGAGACCACCGAGACCCGCACGCCCTGCCGCTGCAGGCTCTCGACGAGCGGCTTGAAGTCGCCGTCGCCCGAGAAGAGCACCATGTGGTCCATCCGCGGCGCGAGCTCCATCGCGTCCACGGCGAGCTCGATGTCCATGTTCCCCTTGACCTTGCGACGGCCCTGGCTGTCGGTGTACTCTTTCGCGGGTTTGGTCACCATGGCGAAGCCGTTGTAGTGCAGCCAGTCCACGAGCGGGCGGATCGGCGAATACTCCTCGCTCTCGACGAGCGCGGTGTAGTAGAAGGCGCGGAGCAGCTTGCCGCGCCGCATGAACTCCTGTCTCAGAAGCTTGTAGTCGATGTCGAACCCGAGCGCCTTCGCCGTGGCGTAGAGATTCGACCCGTCGATGAACAGCGCGAGCCGTTCGTCCTTGTAAAACATGTCACAATATCCTTTCGTCGCGCCGGCGCCCGCTTTTCCGGGCCGAGTGGAAGCCCTGCGCAAAAACGCCGGTATGCCGAGACCATAAGGACATTTGCGAATGGCACAAGGGCGAGACGCAGGGCCGGCGACGGGTGCGGAGGGAGCGCCCGCGCGCGCGCTCATAGCGCTGGGCGCCAATGCGCCCTTCGCCGGTCACGCGCCAGAGACGACGTTGCGCGAGGCGCTTGCGGACATCGCCACGGAAGGGGCGGAGGTCGTGGCGGTCAGCCGGTTCCACCGCACGCCGGCGTTCCCGCCGGGGGCCGGCCCCGATTTCGTGAACGCCGCGGCGGCGCTGGACTGGGCCGGCGACGCCGGGTCGCTGCTGGCGCTCCTGCACCGGGTGGAGGCGCGCCACGGGCGTGCGCGAGCGGTGCGCTGGGGGCCGCGGACGCTCGATCTGGACCTGATCGCGCTCGGCGACGCGGTGCGCCCCGACCGGGCGACCTTCGAGGCCTGGGCGGCGCTCGCGCCGGAGCGTCAGCGCCACGAGGCGCCGGAGCGGCTGATCCTGCCGCACCCCCGGATGCACGAACGCGCCTTCGTCCTCGTGCCGCTCGCCGAGATCGCGCCGGACTGGCGCCACCCGGTGCTCGGGCGCAGCGTCGCCGCGTTGACCGAGGCGCTGCCCGCGGCCGCGCGCGCGGAGGTGGTCGCGCTCTGACCCCGGCTTGCATTTTCCCGGCGCGCCCGTTATTTGCGTGTTTTCCCGCCGTGCGTCTGACAGACTGGAGTGCCTCAAATGGCCCGCGTTACCACCGAGGATTGCGTCGACAAGGTCCCGAACCGTTTCGAGCTGGTGATGCTCGCCGCGCACCGGGCGCGCGAGATCGCGGCCGGCAGCCCGCTTTCGGTCGAGCGCGACAACGACAAGAACCCGGTCGTCGCGCTGCGCGAGATCGCCGAGGAGACGCAGCAGGCCGGTGACCTGCGCGAGCGCATGATCGAGGCGAACCAGACCCAGATCGAGGTGGACGAGCCCGAAGAGGATTCGATGGCGCTCCTGATGGGCGGCGGCAGCGAGGCCGACGCGCCCTCCGAGGACGAGATGCCGGACGAAGCGCTGCTGCGCCAGCTCATGGAAGCGCAGGGCGAGAAATGAGGGCGGCCGGCCGCCCACCCCGCGCATGACCGCGCCGGCGGCGGCCGAGGCCGGGCTGGACGCGGGCGAGCTGATCGCGCGCGTCCGCGCCTACAACCCCCGCGCCAACGCCCGGCTGCTCTCCGAGGCCTTCGACTACGGCCGCGCCATGCACGAGGGGCAGTTCCGCCACTCGGGCGAGCCCTATTTCACGCATCCGGTCGCGGTGGCCGAGATCCTCGCCGGGCAGCGCCTCGACGACGCGACGATCGCCACGGCCCTCCTGCACGACACCGTCGAGGACACGAAATCCACCCACGCCGAGATCGAGCGGCGATTCGGCGCCGAGATCGCGGCGCTGGTGGACGGGGTGACCAAGCTCACCAACCTGCAGCTCTCCTCGACCGAGACGCAGCAGGCCGAGAACTTCCGCAAGCTCTTCATCGCCATGTCCAAGGACGTGCGCGTGATCCTCGTCAAGCTCGCGGACCGGCTCCACAACATGCGCACCATCAAGGCCATGCGCCCCGAGAAGCAGGCCAAGAAGGCACGCGAGACCATGGACATCTACGCGCCGCTCGCGGGCCGCATGGGCATGCAGTGGATGCGCGAGGAGCTCGAGGATCTCGCCTTCCGCGTGCTCAACCCCGAGGGCCGGGCGAGCATCATGCGCCGGTTCATCACCCTTCAGAAGGCCGCCGGCGACGTGGTGCCGCGCATCACCGGCGACATGCGCCTCGAGCTCGAGAAGGTCGGCATCGAGGCCGAGGTCTTCGGCCGCGCCAAGAAGCCCTACTCGATCTGGCGCAAGATGCAGGAGAAGCAGCTCGCCTTCTCGCGGCTCTCCGACATCTACGGCTTCCGCGTCATCACCGACAGCGAGATGGACTGCTACCGCGCGCTCGGCGCGATCCATCAGCGCTGGCGCGCGGTGCCCGGCCGCTTCAAGGACTACATCAGCCAGCCGAAGTCGAACGGCTACCGCTCCATCCACACGACCGTCTCGGGGCGCGACGGCAAGCGCGTCGAGGTGCAGATCCGCACCCGCGAGATGCACGACGTGGCCGAGGCGGGCGTCGCCGCGCACTGGTCCTACAAGGGCGGCGTGCGCGCCGAGAACCCCTTCGCCGTGGACCCGACCAAATGGGTCGCCCAGCTGACCGAGCAGTTCGACGCCGAGGACGACCACGAGAGCTTCCTCGAGGCCGTGAAGCTCGAGATGTATTCCGACAAGGTGTTCTGCTTCACGCCGAAGGGGGACGTGGTGAAGCTGCCACGGGGCGCGACGCCGATCGACTACGGCTTCGCGATCCACACGCGCATCGGCTCGGCCTGCGTCGGCGCCAAGGTGGACGGGCTGCGCGTGCCGCTCTGGACGCGGCTCAAGAACGGGCAGTCGGTCGAGATCATCACCGCCGAGGGACAGGTGCCGCAGCCCGCATGGCTCGATATCGCGATCACCGGCAAGGCCCGCGCCGCGATCCGCAAGAGCCTGCGCGAACAGGACCGCGCGCGCTTCGTCCGGCTCGGGCGCGAACTCGCGCGGTCGGCTTTCGAGAACCTCGGCAAGAAGGCGACCGACAAGACGCTCGAGACCGCCGCGAAGAAACTGCGCCTCGGCGGGCGGGACGAGGTGCTGGCGCGGCTCGGCTCGGCCGAGCTGACCGCGCGCGACGTGGTGGAGGCCGTCTATCCCGACCTCGCGCCCGAGCCCACCGAGGAGATCGACACCCGCCGCGCCGTCGTCGGCCTCGGCCCGGGGCAGAACTTCAAGCGCGCGCCCTGCTGTCAGCCGCTGCCGGGCGAGCGCATCGTCGGCATCGCCCGGCGCGGGCGCGGCGTCGAGGTGCACGCCATCGACTGCGAGGCGCTCGCCGCCTTCGAGGATCAGCCCGCGCGCTGGATGGACCTGCACTGGTCCGCCGGCACCCACCCGCCCGTCTACACGGTGAGCCTCGACGTCACCATCGGCAACGACGCGGGCGTGCTGGGGCGGATTTGCACATTGATCGGCGAGCAGAAGGCCAATATCTCCGACCTGAAATTCGTGGACCGGAAGCCCGACTTCTACCGGCTGCTGATCGACGTCGACCTGCGCGACGCGGAACATCTGCACTCGGTGGTCTCGGCGCTCGAGGCCGAGAGCGACGTGGCGGCGGTGGACCGCTTCCGCGATCCCTCGGCCGCCGGCCCGTCGGAGGCTCGGGCGAGCTAGGGAAGAGCGACCTTTGGTCTTCAAACGCCGCGACAAGCGCCCCTGGTGGAAGATCATGGCCGAGGCGCTCTGGCCCCGGGGCGGCTGGCGGCGCGCCTTCCGCTATGTCCAGCACCGGCTGAACCGCCTGCCCGGCTCGCCCGAACGCATCGGGCGCGGCATCTGGTCCGGCATCTTCGTAACCTTCACGCCCTACTTCGGCTTGCACTTCGTGATGTCGGCGCTGCTCGCCTGGGCGATCCGCGGGAACGTCATCGCGGCGCTGCTGGCGACCTTCTTCGGCAATCCGCTGACCTTCCTGCCGATCGCGGTGATCTCGCTGCAGACCGGGCACCTCGTGCTCGGCACCGAGTTCGAGGAAGGCGCGCAGAGTTCGCTCTGGGACAAGTTCGCCGTGGCCGGGCGCGATCTGAACGACAATTTCTGGGCCTTCATGCAGGGCGCGCCGCAGGACTGGAGCGGGCTCGCCGCGTTCTGGGGCGAGGTGCTCTGGCCCTACACCGTGGGCGGGCTGATCGCCGGTTTCTTCGCGGCGAGCGCGGTCTATCTGCTCACGGTGCCGGTGATCCGGGCCTATCAGAAGCGCCGCGCGGCGAAAATCCGGCGCAGTCTCGACGCCAAGCTGCTGAAGATCCGCCGCCGGCACGCCGCGGGGGCTGACGCCGGGCGCGGACCGGAGTAGCTCTTGGCGCACCAGCCGAAAGGAGGCTCAGAATGCCCCACCCTGCCCTGCGCCTCGGCGTGAACATCGACCACGTCGCCACCGTGCGCAACGCGCGCGGCGGCGCCACGCCCGATCCGGTGCGGGCCGCACGGCTCGCCGAGGAGGCCGGCGCCGACGGGATCACCGCGCATCTGCGCGAGGACCGGCGCCACATCGCCGACGCCGACATCGAGGGGCTGATGGGCGCGCTGCGCGTGCCGCTCAACTTCGAGATGGCGGCGACCGACGAGATGCAGGCGATCGCGCTGCGCCACCGCCCGCACGCCGTCTGCCTCGTGCCCGAGCGGCGCGAGGAGCGCACGACCGAGGGCGGCCTCGACGTCGCCGGCGACGCAGCGCGGCTCGCCGACTTCATCGCGCCGCTGCGCGACGCGGGCTGCCGGGTCTCGCTCTTCATCGCCGCCGACCGGGATCAGATCGGCGCCGCGCACCGCGTCGGCGCCGAGGTGGTGGAGCTGCACACCGGCGCCTATTGCGACGCCCACGCGGAGGGCCGCACCGGGGACCGCGACGCCGAGCTCGCGCGGATCACCGAGATGGCGATGGTCGCCGACGGCCTCGGCCTCGAGGTGCACGCGGGCCATGGGCTGACCTACGACACCGTCGCCCCCGTCGCCGCCCTGCCGGAGGTGCGCGAGCTCAACATCGGGCACTTCCTGATCGGCGAGGCGATCTTCCGCGGGCTCGGTCCGGCGATCGCGGAGATGCGTCGCCGCATGGACGCCGCGCGCGGCTGAGCGATGGAGACGCCGCGCCCGACCCCCGTGCCGATCCTGCTGCGCCGCTGGGCGGTCGCGGCGCTCGCCGCCCTCGCCGGGCTACTCGCCCTCTGGCAGCTCGAAGGCGCGCGCTCCGGCGTGGCGATCGAGCGCTTCGCCATAGGCGAGACGCCGGTGACCCGCTACGCCGCGCCGGGCGCCGACGGCCCGCTCGTCGTGGTCGCCCACGGCTTCGCCGGCTCGCGGCAGATGATGCAGGCGTATTCGCTGGCGCTCGCGCAGGCGGGCTACGTCGCCTGGGCCTTCGACTTCGAGGGGCACGGCCGCAACCCGGTGCCCATGTCGGGCGACGTGGACAGCATCGACGGCACGACGCAGCGCCTGATCGACCAGACGCTCCGCGTGGTGGAGGCGGGCGTCTCGCGCGAGGGGCGGCCGGGCGACGTCGCGCTCCTCGGGCATTCCATGGCGACCGACATCATCATCCGCGCCGCGCTTGCCGACGACCGGATCGGCCCCGTGGTCGCCATCTCGCCCTTCAGCCAGGCGGTGACGGCGGAGGCGCCCGAGCGGCTCCTCATGATCACCGGGGAATGGGAGCCGGGCCTGCGCGACTTCGCGCGCCGCGCGCTGCGCATGGTCGATCCGGAGGCCGACGAGGGCGAGACCGCACGCGCCGGCGGGGTGGTGCGCCGCGCCGTCGTCGCGCCGCTCGCCGAGCATGTCGCGGTGCTTTATTCGAAGCGCGGCCGCGCGGAGGCCGTCGCATGGCTCGACGCCGCCTACGACCGCACGAGCGAGACGCCCGTGCCGCGCACCGGGCCATGGGTCCTCGTGCTCTTCGTCGCGGTCGTGGCGCTCGCCTGGCCGCTCTCGCACCTGCTACCCGCCCGGCGGGTGGAGCGCGATCCCCTGCCCCCGCGGCGCTTCGCGCTCGCGGTCGCCGCGCCGGCGGTGGTGGCGCCCATCCTGGCGGTGCCGCTCGAGGTCGGGGTTCTGCCGGTCCTCGTGGCCGATTACCTCGCCCTGCATCTGCTGATCTACGGTGGTCTCCAACTTGCGCTGCTCGCGCGCTTCGGCGTGCCGCTCGGCCGCGTCTCGCCCGTGGCCGCCGGGGCGCTCCTTCTCTGGGGGCTCGCGGTCTTCGGCTTCCTGCTCGACCGTTACGGCGCGAACTTCTGGCCCACGGCGGAGCGCGGCTGGATCATCCTCGCGCTGGCGGCCGGCGCGGTGCCCTTCATGCTGGCCGACGCGCTGATCACCCTCGGCGGGCAGGCACCGCTCTGGCAGCGGCTCGCCGCGCGCGCGGGGTTCTTCGCCTCGCTCGGCCTCGCGCTGGCGCTCGACTTCGGGGGGCTCTTCTTCCTCCTGCTGATCGCGCCGGTGATCCTGCTCTTCTACCTGCTCTACGGGCTGATGGGCCGCTGGGCCGCCCGGTCGGGCGGCGCGGCGGGCCCCGGCCTCGCCCTCGGCCTGATCCTCGCCTGGGCGCTCGGCGTCAGCTTTCCGCTCTTCGCGGGGTGAGGGCATGATCCTCGGCATCGGCACCGATCTCGCCAACATCGAGCGCATCGCCGGCACGCTGGAGCGGTTCGGCGGGCGGTTCCGCGATCGGGTCTTCACCGAGGAGGAGCAGAGGAAGGCCGAGCGGCGGCGCGACGTCGCCGGCACCTACGCCAAGCGCTGGGCGGCGAAGGAGGCGTGTTCCAAGGCGCTCGGCACCGGGCTGCGCATGGGCATCGCCTGGAAGGACATGCATGTCACGAACATCCGCACCGGGCAGCCGGTGATGCATGTCACCGGCTGGGCGGCGCGGCGGCTGGAGGAGCTCACGCCGGCGGGGCACGCGGCGGTGATCCACGTCACGCTGACCGACGATCACCCATGGGCGCAGGCCTTCGTCGTGATCGAGGCGCACCCGGTGGCGGGCACGCCGCCCGCTTGACACCTCCCGCCCCCGCGCCCATGAAGCGCGCGGTCACCGGGGCGGGGATACGGGCATGGACGACGAAAAAAGCTGGGGCGGCGCGATCGCCGAGACGCTGAAGACGATCGTCTACGCCCTGCTGATCGCGGGCGTCTTCCGGACGCTCTTCTTTCAGCCGTTCTGGATCCCCTCCGGCTCGATGAAGGACACGCTGCTGATCGGCGATTTCCTCTTCGTCAACAAGATGACCTACGGCTATTCCTACGCCTCCTGTCCCTCGGTGCGCATCCCGGCCGTCGGGCTCGACATCGACGCCGAGGATCTCTGCGGCTGGATGCAGGGGGGCGACGGGCGGCTCTTCGGCGGCATGCCCGAGCGCGGCGACGTCGCCGTGTTCCGTCATCCGGTCTCGGGGCGCGACTTCATCAAGCGCATCGTCGGCCTGCCCGGCGACCGGGTGCAGATGCGCGACGGGCGGCTGCACATCAACGGCGAGGCGGTCACGCTGGCGCCCGACGGCACCTTCGAGGAGGTGATGCGCCCGCAGGGGCCGCAGGGCATCCGCCCGCGCTGCGCCAACGCGCCGGTCGGCACCGGCGCCACCTGCATCAAGGAGAAGTTCGAGGAGAGCTTCCCCAACGGCGAGACGCATTCGGTGCTGAACATCGGGCGGCAGGCCTCGGACGACACGCCGGTCTACACGGTGCCCGACGGGCATTTCTTCCTGATGGGCGACAACCGCGACAACTCCTCCGACAGCCGGGTGCCGCAGCAGATCGGCGGCGTGGGCATGGTACCCTACGCCGACCTCATCGGCCGGGCGGACCGGGTGATGTTCTCCTCGGCCGGTCGATCCATGCTATTCTTCTGGACATGGCGCGGCGACAGGTTCTTCGAGAAGATCGAGTGACGCTCTCGGCCGACCTGCGCGCCTTCGAGGGGCGGATCGGGCACCGCTTCACGCGGCCCGAGCTCCTGCGGCAGGCGGTGACGCACGGCTCCGTGGCGACGCCCGGGCGCACGGACAACCAGCGGCTGGAGTTCCTGGGCGACCGGGTGCTCGGCCTCGTCATGGCCGAGGCGCTGCTCGCCGCCGACCCGGAGGCCACCGAGGGCCAGCTTGCGCCGCGCTTCAACGCGCTCGTGCGCAAGGAAACCTGCGCCGAGGTCGCGCGCGAGGTGGGCCTCGGCGACGTGCTGAAGCTCGGCCGCTCCGAGATGATCTCGGGCGGGCGGCGCAAGATGGCGCTTCTGGGCGACGGGATGGAGGCGGTGATCGCCGCGGTCTATCTCGACGCGGGGCATGCCGCAGCGCGCGATCTGGTGCTGCGGCTCTGGGGCGCGCGCATCGGGCGCGTGGAGGCCGACGCGCGCGACGCCAAGACCGCGCTGCAGGAATGGGCGCAGGCCCGGCGCATGCCGCCGCCCGCCTACGCCGAGGTCGCGCGCGAGGGCCCGGACCACGCGCCCCGCTTCACCATCGAGGCGCGCCTCGCCGACGGCCGCGCGGCGCGCGCCGAGGCGGGATCGAAACGACAGGCCGAACAGGCGGCGGCGCAGGCGCTGCTCGCCGAGCTGGAGGAGACGCGTCAGCCGTGACGCGCAGCATCGTAACGTCCTTTCTGTTTGGCGGCGGCCCGCCAAAGCCGCTTGCGCACACCGTTGGGCTCAAGATGGCGGTAACGTCCGCCGGAAAACTTCGCCCAGTCGAGTGCGAGCCCTTGGCGGACGAGCTCGGCACCGAGGTCACGCCCGTCGGGCAGGTAGCAGACCGCGACGCCGCGCTGGTAAGACACGGCCTCCTGCAGTTCCGCTCTAACGATCTGCCCCCGGCACAGGCTGATCAGCGCCGCTCGCGATTTCCTGCCCCATGGGTGGTGAAGCTCAGGCGCATCGATCCCGGCGAGTCGGATGTGGCAGCCATCGATGACAATGGTATCTCCGTCGATGACGTGGCATCGGTTCTCCAGGACTTGCCGGGTCGCCGGAGGACTGTCAGCACCAGATGGACGGGCCGGAGCAGGATGCGGCCGTCGCTTTCCATGCTCGACAATCGCGCGACGCGAGGATTTGAGGAGCCAGCGAATGATCATCGTTTCCCCCGGAACAGGGAGCCAGCCCTACGTCTGCGCCGCACGGTGGCGCCGGCGCCGGCCACAAGTCGGGAGGCTATTCAGCGCCACGGCGTCGCGCAAGTCCGCGAGGGGAGGCATGAGGCAATGACCACCCGCGCAGGCTTCGCGGCCCTGATCGGCGAGCCGAACGCCGGCAAGTCGACGCTGACCAACCGCATGGTGGGGGCCAAGGTCTCCATCGTCACCCACAAGGTGCAGACGACGCGCGCGCGCATCCGCGGCGTGGCGATCGAGGGCGACGCGCAGATCGTCTTCGTCGACACGCCCGGGCTTTTCGCGCCGCGCCGCCGGCTCGACCGGGCGATGGTCGCCGCCGCCTGGGGCGGCGCGGCGGACGCCGACGTGGTCGTGCTGCTGGTCGAGGCGCACCGCGGGCTGACACCGGGCGTCGAGGAGATCCTCGCCCGCCTCGAGGAGGTCGCGGGCGACCGGCCCGTGGCGCTCGCCATCAACAAGATCGACCGCGTGAAGGCGGAGGCGCTGCTGGGCCTCTCGAAGACGCTCAACGACCGCTTCGACTTCGCCCGAACCTTTATGATCTCGGCCGAGAAGGGCCACGGCGTCGAGGACCTGCGCCGCTGGCTCGCCGGGATGATGCCGGAGGGGCCGTGGCTCTACCCCGAGGATCAGATCGCGGACCTGCCGCTGCGAATGCTCGCCGCCGAGATCACGCGCGAAAAGGCGACTCTGCGCCTGCATCAGGAACTGCCCTACCAGCTCACCGTCGAGAGCGAGAACTGGGAGGAGCGCAAGGACGGCGCCGCGCGCGTGGATCAGGTGATCTACGTCGCCCGCGAGGGGCACAAGGGCATCGTGCTCGGCCACCGGGGCGAGACGATCAAGGCGATCTCGCAGGCCGCGCGCGAGGAGCTCGAGGACTTCCTCGGCCGCAAGATCCACCTTTTCGTGCAGGTCAAGGTGCGCGAGCGCTGGATGGACGAGGCGGAGCGCTACGCGCAGATGGGCCTCGACTTTTCCGGGGGCGGCTAACGCGCGGAGAGCCAGCGCCAGGCCACCCAGCCGCCCGCGCCCAGCAGCGCGAGGTTGCCGAGCGGCAGCAGGACGATCCAGAGCCCCGGCAGCAGCCCCGCGGCGGCCGCGAGGTTCGCGGCGAGGCCGAAGGCGACGGCGCACCAGACGAGGCGGGGCAGCTCGGGCATGGGGCGAAGGTAACGCGCCCAGCCCCGCGCGCAAGACGAGGGAGACGCCACCATGGCCCGGCTGACCGCGGATTTCTGGGTGAGGGCCTATCTCGCCCGGCTGCAGGCCGAGGGTATCCCGGCCTACGTCGCCGCGCGCGGCGACGCCCACGCCGGCGCGGTGATCGTCAAGCTCGCCACCCTCGACGGCCGCGCGCAGGCCTTCGTGCGCCGCTGGGACCTCGAGACCGGCGCGCGGCGCTGGGAGGTGCTGACCGAGGGGCCGGAGGCCGAGGTGGACGCCGCCCTCGTGCGGCAGCGCCGCACCGACCCCGATCTCTGGATCGTCGAGGTGGAGGACCGCGCCGGGCGCCACCTACTGGATGAGCCGGGCCTCTCGGACTGATCGCGCCGCCCGGCGGCCCGCCCACCGCAGCGCGGCAGGCGCGCCCGAGCCGGGGGCGGAAGGCGGCCACCGTCCGGCCCCGTCGATCTGCTGTCCCGCACGTCGCGCGCCGGGCGCGCCCCGATCCTTCAAGCCGGCACGGAGCGGCAGGCGCACCCTTAGCCGGGGGCCAAAGGCGACCACCACCCAGCTCTCCTTCCCCGTCGATCTGCTGTCATGCACGTCCGTCGCCGGGGCCGCACCCCGATCCTCCAAGCCGGCACAGAGCGGCAGGCGCATCGCCACGCCGACAGCCGAACGCGCCCGCAAGGCGAGGCACGCACCGCCCAGCGGCTCCTGCCCTTTCAACCCGCTGTCCCGCAGGCCGCGCGCCGGGCGCGTCCGGCCCGTGGCGGCAGGCGCCCCGCAGCTCGACAGCGGTCACGCCAAGGGGTACCAAACGCGCGCCGCCCGTCCGCGCGCCGGGCCTGACGTCCGGCTGCGGCTTGCGCCTGTCCGGCCCGCCATATCGTCGCCCGACCGGGCCGGCCTGCGCATCCAGTCAGACCGGCCCGCCACCCTTGCCGCGCGGCGGGCGGCACGGGATACTGCGCCCATGATCGAATGGCGCGACAGCGCGCTCCTTCTCTCGGCCCGCCCCCACGGCGAGGCGAACGCCATCGTCGAGGTCTTCACCGAGACGCAGGGCCGCCACGCGGGCGTCGTGCGCGGCGGGGGCTCGCGCCGCATGGCGCCCGTCCTGCAGCCCGGCGCGCAGCTCGACGTGACATGGCGCGCGCGGCTCTCCGAGCACATCGGCGCCTTCACCGTCGAGCCCCAGCGCGCCCGCGCCGCGGCGGCCATGGGCGACCGGCGCACGCTCGCCGGGCTGCGCGCGGTGACGGCGCTCCTCGCCTTCTGCCTGCCCGAGCGCGCGCCGCACCCCGAGCTCTACCGCCGCTCCGTCGCGCTTATGGACCTTTTGCCCGAGCGCGCGCTCTGGCCGCTCGGCTACCTGCGCTGGGAGCTCGCGCTCCTCTCCGAGATGGGCTTCGGCCTCGACCTCACCGCCTGCGCGGCGACCGGCGCGACCGAGGACCTCGCCTATGTCTCGCCGCGCACGGGCCGCGCCGTCTCGCGCGCGGGGGCCGGGGACTGGGCCGATCGGCTGCTGCCCCTGCCTCCCTGTCTTCTGGGCGAGGGCGCGGCGCCGGACGCCGAGATCGCCGCGGCGCTCGGCACGACGGGGCATTTCCTGCACCACCACCTCGCCCCGCAGTTGGGCGACCGCCCGGTGCCGGAGGCGCGCCGGCGGTTCGTCGACCTCTTGGCGCGCGCGCCGGCATGAGCGCGCGCGACGGCGAAGAGGCGCTCGGGGTCGACCCAGCGGCGGAGGCCTTCGCGGGCGTCGCGGCGATCGGGCGCATCCGGTCGGCCTGGCGCCCTGGCGATTGCCCGCGCAACCTCCGCGAGGCCCGCGCGCACGGCGGCGGTGCCGCGCGGCTCGAGATCGACGCGCCCTATCGCCCCGGCCTGCGCGGCATCGCGGCGGGGCAGTGGATCTGGCTTCTGGCGTGGTACGGCGACAAGCGGCGCGACCTGATCGTGCAGGCCCCGGCCCATGCCGACGGCCCGCGCGGCACCTTCGCGCTCCGCTCGCCCGTGCGCCCCAACCCTGTCACCTTGCAACTCGTCCGCGTCACCGCGCTCGACGAAGACAGCGGCCACGTGGCGATCGACGCGACCGACGCCTTCGACGGCACGCCGCTCCTCGACGTGAAGCCGTGGATCGACACGGTGGACCAGCCGCCGACGGCGTGAGACGGCCGGCTCACCCGGCGCGCGGCCACGCGCGCCCCCGCGCACACGGGCTCACCCGTAGACCACCCCGGGCAGCCAGGTGATGATCTGCGGAAACGCCATGCAGAGGCTGAGGCCGACGATCTGCAGGAACAGGAAGGGCAGCGCCGCCTTGAAGATCGAGGTCATCGGGATCTCGGGCGGCGCGACCCCGCGCAGGTAGAAGAGCGCGTAGCCGAAGGGCGGCGACAGGAAGCTCATCTGCATGTTCACGAGGTAGAGCACCCCGAACCACAGCACGAGGTCGTCCATGCTGCTCAGCCCGAAAGCCTCGGGCCCCATGCCGCGCACGATGGGCACGAAGATCGGCACGGCGAGCAGTAGGATCCCCACCCGGTCGAGGAACATGCCGAGGATCACCAGCACGACCATCATCACGATCAGGATGCCCCACGGCCCGAAGCCGGTGGCGGCGAGCGCCCCTTCCACGAAGTCCTGCCCGCCCTCGAGCACGTAGAGGCCGACGAAGATCGTGGCGCCGAACATGATCCAGATCACCATGGCCGAGGCCTTGAGCGTGGTCAGCGACGCCTCGCGGATCGTGCGCCAGTCGAGCCGGCGGTGGATGGCGGCCACGATGAAGGCGCCGAAGGTGCCGATGCCCGCGGCCTCGACCGGCGTGGCGATGCCGGTGAAGATCACCCCGAGCACGATCACGATCAGCGCGATGGGCGCCGACATGTTGCCGAGGAGGAGGAGCTTCTCGCGGGGCGTGACCCGCTCGCCCGGCGGGATGGGCGGGCCGAGGCTCGGGTTGAGGTAACTGCGGACCACCACGTAGAGCACATACATCCCCGAGAGCAGAAGCCCCGGGAAGACCGCGCCCACGAAGAGCTCGCCCACCGACTGCTCCGCGACCACCGCGTAGATGATGGCGAGGATCGAGGGCGGGATCAGGATGCCCAGCGTGCCGCCCGCCATGATCGAGCCCATGGCGATCTGCGGGTCGTATGCGCGCTTGAGCATGGCCGGCAGCGCGATGATCCCCATGGTCACCACCGCCGCGCCGATCACCCCCACCATCGCCGCGAGGATCGTCGAGGCGAGGATCGTCGCCGCCGCGAGCCCGCCCTTGAGGCTGCCCAGGAGCTTGTAGATGACGTCGAACATCTCGTTGATGATGCCCGCCCGCTCCAGCATCGCCGCCATGAAGATGAAGAGCGGGATGGCCGAGAGCTGATAGTTCGTCATCAGGGGGAAGATGCGGCTCGGCACGATGTTGAGCGCCCGCGCGTCGCCGAGGACGAAGAGGAACACGCAGGCGAGGCCGCCGGTGACGAAGGCGAGGGGCAGACCCGCCATCAGGAGCGCGATCAGCGAGCCGAACATGATGAGCGTGAGCCACTCGATGCCGATTTCGAGTCCCATCTCAGTACTCCCGCGCGATCGCGCGTATGTCCTGCGCGAATTTGGAAACGCCCTGCAGGACGAGCAGCAGCGCGCCCAGCACCATCACCCATTTCATCGGCCAGAGCGGGATTTCCCACTCGTTGAAGCTGATCTCGCCCCAGCGGATGTTGGGATCGGTCCACTGCGCGAGGGTCCAGTCGGCCGCCGCCTGCCCCAGCGTGATCTCGCCGCGCGCCCAGTCGGAAATCAGCGCGTTGCCCGAGGGCACGGCGATGGCGTCCATCGCGAAGGTGTAGGTGGTGAAGAGCAACGTGAAGGCGAAGATGAAGAAGAAGACCGAGGTGAAGAGATCCACCCACGCCTTTCGCCGCCGCGACAGCGGTGCGTAGAACACGTCGACCCGCATGTGGGTCTCGGTCAGCATCGCGTAGGCCCCGGCGATGAGATACTGCATGCCGAACATCAGATACATCGCCTCGTGCGCCCAGTTGGTCGGGCTGTTGAACACGTAGCGGCTGATCACCTCGAAGTAGTAGACGAAGACGGCGATCACCGCCCAGTAGGCCACGAACTCGCCGCAGAAGAGCGACAGCCGGTCGATCCAGCCCGTCCACCCGCGCGAGACGTGGTCGGAATCCTGCGCGACCTCCTCGTGCTCGTGCGCCTCGAGCGCCTGTTCCGCCGCGCTCTCGGGCTCGGGGGGAAGCGTCGCGTTGGCCCGGCGCACGAGACCGGGCAGGAGGAGCGCGTCGAGCGCGATGCCCGCGAGCAGCAGGTAGAAGGCCCAGCGCGCCACGCTGCCCCACATCTCCAGCCGCTCGCGCGCCCGCTCCCGCACGGGCCGGGCCTCCTGCAGCTCGGCCTCCGCCTCGGCGATGCGGGTCTCGCCGGTCTCGATCGTCTCCTCGGCGCGCTCCAGCCGCCGCTCGGCCGCGCGCGCCGCGAAGGAGCCTTCCTCGGCCTCCTCCGCCGCGGCGCGCAGGTCGGACAGGTCGGCGCGCGCCTCGGCCACCCGCTCGGTCTCCCGGTCGAGGACGCGTTCGGCGACGCGCACCGTGTTGACCGCGTCCGAAACCGCGCTCCGCGCGTCCTGCCCCTGCGCGTTGGCGAAGAGGATCACGAGGAAGACGGGGATGAAGAGAAGCCCCGCGAGATTGCGCAGGTAGAGGCGGTGCAGCCCCAGAAGCCCCCCGCTGACGAGGATCATGTAGGCCAGCGGGACCGAGTAGATCCGGCGCCCGGGCCGCGTCCGGCGCGCGAGCGCCATGGCGATCAGCGGAAAGACGATCAGGCCCACCCAGTAGGCCCAGTGCGGCAGCGTGAAGCTCAGGCTGGGCATGGCGTCGCCCCCCCTGCGTCCAGTCGTGTCATGGTGTCACAATCCCGGCGAAAAGAGCCCGCGCCACCGGGGCGCGGGCCTGAAAGCGAGCCGTCCGGCGTGGCTCAGAGCTCCATGCCCTCGACGAGCGCGGGGTCCACGTAGCCGAGCGAGCCGGAGGTCATGTAATCCAGCTGGATCTGGAAGATGCGCGCCGAATTCGGATCGCGCCGCGCGTAGTCGAACCAGATCGGGATGGCGACCTCGGTCATCAGCTCGACGTCGTCCTGGCTGAGGCGGGTCACCTCGACGCCGTCGGCCTCGAACTTGGGCCAGGCCTCCTGGTCGGCCTTCTGGATCGCGGCGTGGTGCATGTCGGAATAGACATGCGTCTCCATCTCGACGAACTGCTTCATCTGCGGGCTCAGCGCGTCCCATGCCGCCTGCCCCACCGTGATGTCCATCAGGTCGACCGGCTGGTAGAGCGACATGAAGCCCGGCGGGCCCATGACGATGTAGTCGGTCACCTGGCTGAAGCCGAGCGCGTAGTTCACCGCGGGGCCCACGTAGTCGGCCACGTCGATGGTGCCCTTCTCGAGCGCCGGGAAGATCTCCGATCCCGGCAGGACGGTCGTCTCGGCGCCGATCTCCGTGAAGACCTCGGCCACCATGCCGCCCGGCAGGCGCATCTTGCGGCCCGCGAAATCGTCGATCGAGCGGATCGGCACCTTGGAATGGATGATGTTCGGCCCGTGGTGGACGGGGCCGACGAAATGCATGCCCTGCGCCGCGTAGAGCTCGCGCGCGATCTCGAGCCCGCCGAGCGAGTAATAGAACACGTCCCATTCGTGCGGGTTGCGCAGGCCGAGCGGATAGGACGTGAGGAACGTCGCGGCGGGGATGATGCCCTGCGCGTAGATTGTGAAGGGGTTCACCGCCTCCAGCACGCCGTTCTTCACCGCGTCGTAAAGCTGGAAGTCGCCGACGACGTCGTTCGCGCCGAAGGGCTCGAAGGCGAGCTCGCCGCCCGTCTTCTCGACGATGCTCTCGCACCACTCGCGGAACACCTGCAGGCCGGCGCCGCCCGGCCAGCTCGTCTGGATGCGCCAGGTCGTCGTCTGCCCCTGCGCGGTGGCGATGGCCGGCGCGGCGAGCGTCGCGGCGCCTGCAGCAGCGACCCGTCCGAGCGCGGCCCGGCGGGAAATCGGAGTTCTGATCATTCTGTCGTCCTCCCGGTTGAGCGGCGATCGGTAGGCGTTTCCTCCCACGCTTACCTGCCGCGCCCCCGAGAGGCAGCACCGCGCCTGCGTAGGGTAAAGTTCCCGATGCACCGGGGGTCTCCCGGATAGCGGAGCGGATGCCGCGCCCGGGTCCTCGCGCGACGCGGGCCGCACCCGCCGCGGGCGCTGCGCGCGCGGCCGCGGCAGCTCTTGATGCCTCCCACCGACAGACGCGCTGCCCGGCCCGATGTGCAACAGTCGCCACGGCGGCAGGGGCCGCGCCCCGCCCGGCCCGCGGCCTCGCGCCCGGTCCTTCTTCTTGGCTCAAATATCCTCGGGGGTGAATTGGCCGAAGGCCAAGAGGGGGCCGACGGCCCCCTCCGCCACACCGGATCCGGGCGCAGGCGCCGACAGGGCGCGCCTGCCGCCGATTTTCGGCCACGAAAAAGGCGCCCCGCGGGGCGCCTTTCCGATCCGGCGAGCTGCGCCCGCGTCAGTGCGTGACGGCGCCGACGCCCTCGGCGTTGCGCGCCGCCTCGGCGGCCGCGGCCTCCTCGGCGGCCTCGTCCCAGTCCACCGCCTCGGGCTGGCGGACGAGGGCGTGCTCGAGGACCTCCTTCACGTTCGAGACGGGGACGATCGTCAGCCCCTCCTTCACGTTGTCGGGGATCTCCTTGAGGTCCTTCTCGTTGTCGGCCGGGATCAGCACCGTGGTGATGCCGCCCCGCAGCGCCGCGAGAAGCTTCTCCTTGAGCCCGCCGATCTGCAGCACGTTGCCGCGCAGCGTGACCTCGCCGGTCATGGCGACGTCCTTGCGCACCGGGATCTGCGTGAGCACCGAGACGATGGAGGTCACCATCGCGATGCCCGCGCTCGGCCCGTCCTTGGGCGTCGCGCCCTCGGGGACGTGCACGTGGATGTCCCACTTCTCGAACTTCGGCGGCTTCACGCCGATGTCGGGCGCGATGGAGCGCACGAAGCTCGAGGCCGCGTCGATCGATTCCTTCATCACGTCGCCGAGCGTGCCGGTGGTCTTCATCCGGCCCTTGCCCGGCAGGCGCAGCGCCTCGATCGAGAGGAGATCGCCGCCCACGCTCGTCCAGGCGAGGCCGGTGACGACGCCGATCTGGTCCTCCTTCTCGGCGATGCCGTAGCGGAACTTCTTCACGCCGAGGTAGTCGTCGATGTTCTCCTCGGTGACCTCGACCCGACCGGCCTTGTCGCGGACGATCTCGGTGACCGCCTTGCGCGCGACCTTGGCCATCTCGCGCTCGAGGTTCCGCACGCCCGCCTCGCGGGTGTAGCGGCGGATGATCTCGAGGATCGCGCCGTCGGTCAGCGTGAACTCGTCCGACTTCAGGCCGTGGTTCTTGATCTGCTTCTGCAGCAGGTGCTGCTTGGCGATCTCGAGCTTCTCGTCCTCGGTGTAGCCCTCGAGCGGGATGATCTCCATCCGGTCGAGCAGCGGCCCCGGCATGTTGTAGCTGTTGGCCGTGGTGATGAACATCACGTCCGACAGGTCGTATTCGACCTCGAGGTAGTGGTCCACGAAGGTCGAGTTCTGCTCGGGGTCGAGCACCTCGAGCATGGCGCTCGCCGGGTCGCCGCGGAAGTCCTGTCCCATCTTGTCGATCTCGTCGAGCAGGATGAGCGGGTTCGTGGTCTTGGCCTTCTTCATCGACTGGATGATCTTGCCGGGCATCGAGCCGATGTAGGTCCGGCGGTGACCGCGGATCTCGGATTCGTCGCGCACGCCGCCGAGGCTGATGCGGATGAACTCGCGCCCCGTGGCGCGCGCCACCGACTTGCCGAGCGAGGTCTTGCCGACGCCCGGCGGCCCGACGAGGCAGAGGATCGGCCCCTTCAGCTTCTTCGAGCGGCTCTGCACGGCGAGGAACTCGACGATGCGCTCCTTGACCTTCTCGAGGCTGTAGTGATCCTCGTCCAGCACCTTCTGCGCGCGGTGCAGGTCCTTCTTGACGCGGGATTTCTTGCCCCAAGGGATCGACAGCATCCAGTCGAGGTAGTTGCGCACCACCGTCGCCTCGGCGCTCATCGGGCTCATGTTCTTGAGCTTCTTGAGCTCGGCCTCGGCCTTCTCGCGCGCTTCCTTGGAGAGCTTGGTGTTCTCGATGCGCTCCTCGAGTTCGGCGACCTCGCCGCCGTCCTCGCCGTCGCCCAGCTCCTTCTGAATGGCCTTCATCTGCTCATTCAGGTAATACTCGCGCTGGGTCTTCTCCATCTGGCTCTTGACGCGCGTCTTGATCTTCTTCTCGACCTGCAGAACGCTCATCTCGCCCTGCATCAGGCCGTAGACGTTCTCCAGCCGCTCGCTGACGGCGGTCGTCTCGAGAAGTTCCTGTTTCTGCGCGACCTCGATGCCGAGGTGACCGGCCACCAGATCGGCGAGCTTCGCCGGATCGGTCGCCTCCGACACGGCGGCGAGCGCCTCCTCGGGGACGTTCTTCTTGACCTTGGCGTAGCGCTCGAACTCGGCGGTGACGGTGCGCACCAGCGCCTCGATCGCCTCGGCGTCGCCGTCCGTCTCCTCGAGGTAGTCGGCCTCGGCCTCGAAATACTCGGCGTTCTCGACGAACTCGGTGATCCGCACACGCGCCTGCCCCTCGACGAGGACCTTCACGGTGCCGTCGGGCAGCTTCAGGAGTTGCAGGACGTTGGCGAGCACGCCGGTACGGTAGATGCCCTCGGGTGCCGGGTCGTCCTCGGCCGCGTCGATCTGCGACGACAAGAGGATCTGCTTGTCGTCCTGCATCACCTCCTCGAGCGCGCGCACCGACTTGTCGCGCCCCACGAAGAGCGGCACGACCATGTGCGGGAACACGACGATGTCCCGGAGCGGCAGAACGGGATAGGAGGTGTTCAGGGGATCTTGCATGAAAGCGTCCTTGTTCTTGGCTGAGGGAGCCCGGCCCCGCGATCGGCAACCTCGGTCCCTCTCCTCTCAGGGATCAAAGGTGGGAGCGCAGCCCCGGATTTCAACCGCGCCGCCCCTGAGCCCGCGGCCACCATGGGCCGGCCCGGGCGCCGGCGCAAGCGGGTCGCGCGCGCCCCGCGCGTTTGCGACAGAGACGCGCAGCCCTTACTGTCTTGATAAGTTCACTTGCCGGCGCGCGCGGCGCGCGCTAGCGCGCGCGGGAACGACAGACAGAGGGAGAGCGCCCCATGCGCATCGCGATTCTCGGCGGAGACGGCTTCGTGGGCTGGCCCACGGCGCTGCACCTCTCGCATCTCGGCCATGAGGTGCACATCCTCGACAACCTCTCCCGGCGGTGGATCGACACCGAGCTCGGCGTGCAGTCGCTGACGCCGATGGACTCGATCCAGGAGCGGTGCCGCATCTGGAAGGAAGTCTCGGGCGAGACGATCCGCTTCCACCTCCTCGACCTCGCGAAGGAATACGAGCGCCTGCGCCAGTGGCTCTCGGAGCACCGCCCCGACGCGATCGTGCATTTCGCCGAGCAGCGCGCGGCGCCCTATTCGATGAAATCCGACCGCCACAAGGTCTACACCGTCGACAACAACGTCTCGGCGACGCACAACCTGCTCGCCGCGATGGTGGAAAGCGGCGTCGACGCGCATCTCGTCCACCTCGGCACGATGGGCGTCTACGGCTACTCGAGCGTCGGCGCGGCGATCCCCGAGGGCTATCTCGACGTCGAGATCGAGAACCTCGAGGGCGAAAAGAAGGGGCTCGAGATCCTCTATCCGACGCGCCCCGGCTCGGTCTATCACATGACCAAGTCGCTCGATCAGATCCTCTTCCAGTTCTACGCGCAGAACGACGGTCTCCGGATCACCGACCTGCATCAGGGCATCGTCTGGGGCACCAACACCGATCAGACGAAGCGCCACGAACAGCTCGTCAACCGCTTCGACTACGACGGCGACTACGGCACGGTGCTGAACCGCTTCCTGATCCAGGCGGCGATCGACTATCCGCTGACGGTGCACGGCACCGGCGGGCAGACGCGGGCCTTCATCCACATCCAGGATTCGGTGCGCTGCATCGAGCTCGCGCTCGCCGACGCCCCGGCCGCGGGCGACCGGGTCAAGATCTTCAACCAGATGACCGAGACGCACCGCGTGCGCGACCTCGCCGAGCTGGTGGCGAAGCTCACCGGCGCCGAGGTGAAATACCTGCCCAACCCGCGCAAGGAGGCCGACGAGAACGAGCTCATCGTGAAGAACGAGCAGTTCCTCGCGCTCGGGCTCGATCCGACGACGCTGGCCGAGGGGCTCTTGGAAGAGGTCGTGGACGTGGCGAAGAAATACGCCCATCGCATCGACCGCTCGCGCGTGCCGGCCGTCTCGGCCTGGACGAAGGACATCGCGCAGCGCGTGGAGCGCGACCCGGAGGGCACCTCGCTCAAGTCCATCTCATGAGCGGCCTCGCGCCGGAGCGGCCCGCCCGCTCCGACCGCGCCTTCGTCACGCTGGTGACGAACGCGGATTTCGCGCGGGGCGCGGCGGCGCTCCTGCACTCGCTCGCGCTCACGGGCACGGAGAGCGACCGCGTGGTGCTCCACACCGGGGGCGTGGGCGAGGAGGCGCTCGCGCCCCTGCGCGGGCTCGGCGCGCGGCTCGTGGCGACCGACCTCCTGCCCACCTCGGACGCCTTCAATCAGGCCCATGCGCGCGACCGGCTGCACGGCGTGGCCCCATTCACCAAGGGGGAGAAGCCCGCCTTCCACACGCCGCTCGACAATTTCGCCAAGCTCCGGCTCTGGCAGCTCGACTACGCGCGCGTCGTCTTTCTCGACGCCGACACGCTGGTCCTGCGCCCGATCGACCGGCTCTTCGACTACCCGGAGTTCTGCGCGGCGCCGAACGTCTACGAGGGCCTCGGCGATTTCCACCGCATGAACTCCGGCGTCTTCACCGCGCGGCCGTCGCAGGCGACCTTCGAGGCCATGCTCGCGCGCCTCGACGCGCCCGGCGCCTTCTGGCGTCGCACGGATCAGACCTTCATGCAGGATTATTTCCCCGACTGGCACGGGCTGCCGGTCTTCGACAACATGCTGCAATACGTCTGGTTCAACCTGCCCGCGCTCTGGGACTGGTCAGCGATCCGGGTGCTGCACTTCCAGTACGAAAAGCCGTGGGAGGACCACGCCAAGGCCGACCGGCTGCGCCCGCTGATCGACCTCTGGCAGGCCTACGCGCGGGGCGAGGCGCCGGACCTCTCGGCGCTCGAAAACCCGTGAGGCTCGCGGTCACCGGCGGCACGGGGCTCGTGGGCCGCTTTCTCGTGGAGGCGGCGCTGGCGGCGGGCGACAGGGTGACGGTGCTGACGCGCCGCCCCCCGGACCCGGGGTTTTTCCCGGGCGCGGTGGAGCACGCAGCCTTTGACCTGACCGGCCCGCCGCCGCCGCTCGACGGGGTGGACGCGCTGATCCACGCGGGCTTCAGCCACGTTCCCGGCAAGTATCGCGGCGGCGAGGGCGACGACCCGGAGGGATTCCTCTCCGCCAACCGCGAGGGCACGCTCCGCCTCTTCGAGGCCGCGGCGCGGGCCGGGGTGGGCCGGGTGATCTTCCTCTCCTCGCGGGCGGTCTACGGGGATTACCCGCCCGGCACCACGCTGACCGAGGCGCTGCCCCCGCGGCCCGATACGCTCTATGGCGAGATGAAGGCCGAGGCGGAGGCCGCGCTTGCGCGCCTCCCCGGCGGCGTGACGCTGCGCGCCACCGGCGTCTACGGGCCGGCGGGGCCCGGGCAGCGGCACAAATGGGCCGATCTCTTCGCGCGCTTTCTCGCGGGCGAGCCGGTCGAGCCGCGCCGCGGCACGGAGGTGCACGGCGCCGACCTCGCCGCTGCGGTGCGGCTGGTTTTGGAGGCGCCGGCGGAGAAGCTCGGCGACGGGGTCTTCAACGTCTCGGATCTGCTGCTCGACCGGCGCGAGCTCTTGGCGGAGCTGGCGCGGGCGACGGGCTGCCCGCATCCCCTGCCCCCGGCGAGCGACGCGACCGTAAGCGTCATGCGCTGCGACCGCCTCGCGGCGCTCGGCTGGCGGCCGGGCGGCATGGCGCGGCTGCACGCCAGCCTGCCGGCGATGCTCGACGGTCTCGCGGGCGCACGGCGGCCCTGACGGGCCGCCGTGCGAAGCGCGCCCGCACGGGTGGGCTTCGCGCCAAGCGGTTTTCAAACCGCTTGCAAGGCGCTTGCAAGCGCCTTGGGCGCTCAGTCCAGCCGCACGCCCTCGCGGCCGGCGAGGTCCACGAAGAACTGCCAGGCGACCCGGCCCGAGCGCGCGCCGCGCGTGGCCTGCCATTCGATCGCCTCGGCGCGCAGCCGATCCTCCGGCACGTCGACGCCATGGGCCGCGCAATAGCCGCGGATCATGTCGAGATACTCGTCCTGCGAACAGGGGTGGAAGCCGAGCCACAGCCCGAAACGGTCCGAAAGCGAGACCTTCTCCTCCACCGCCTCGGCCGGGTTGATCGCTGTGGAGCGCTCGTTCTCGATCATGTCGCGCGGCATCAGGTGGCGCCGGTTCGAGGTGGCGTAGAGCGCCACGTTCTCGGGCCGCCCCTCCACGCCGCCGTCGAGCACCGCCTTCAGGCTCTTGTAGTGCTGGTCGTCCTGCGAAAACGAGAGATCGTCGCAGAAGAGCAGGAAGCGATGCGCCGAGGCCGCCCGCAGGAGCGACAGGAGCCGCCCGACGCTCGGCAGATCCTCGCGCTGAAGCTCCACGATCTTCAGGGGATGCCCCTCGCCCACCACCGCGGCGTGCACGGCCTTCACCAGCGAGCTCTTGCCCATGCCCCGCGCGCCCCAGAGGAGCGCGTTGTTGGCCGGCAGACCCTGCGCGAAGGCGCGCGTGTTGGCGAGCAGGATGTCGCGCACCCGCTCGATCCCGACGAGGAGGGACAGGTCTACCCGGTTCACGCGGCCCACCGGCTCCAGCCGGTCGGGCCCGGTGTGCCAGACGAAGGCCTCCGCCCCGTCGAAGTCGGGCGCGGGCCGCGGCGCGGGCGCCATGCGCTCCAGCGCCGCCGCGATCCGGCTCAGCGCCTCGGTGTCGGGGCCTGCGTCCCTCACCGGTCGCGCCCCTCGTCGTCGTCGCTCTCGTCCGCGTCGCGGTCGAACTCCTGCATCAGGGGGTCTTCGCCCTGATCGGCCTCGCCGTAGGGGTCGGCGTCGTCCTCGAACCAGAGGCCCTGCGCCTTGAGTTCAGCCTCGCGCTTGGTCTCGACGCGCTTCACCAGCCAGATGGAGACCTCGTAAAGGCCGTAGACCACGACGAAGAGGATCACCTGCGTGATGACGTCCGGCGGCGTGACCAGCGCGGCGAGCACCAAGATGCCGACGACGGCGTATTTGCGCACCGTCCGCAGCCCCTCGGCGCTGACGAGGCCCGCCTTGCCCATCAGCGTCAGCAGCACCGGAAGCTGGAAGCAGAGGCCGAAGGCCACGATGAATTTGATGGTGAGTGAGAGGTATTCCTGCGCCGAGCCCTGGAAGGCGATGCCGGCGGTCGCGCCCTCCGCCTCGCCCTGGTCGAGCACGCTGCCCGGCTGCTGGAAGCCGAGGAAGAAGTCGAAGGCGAGCGGCGTGACCACGTAATAGGCGAAGGCCGCGCCGAGCATGAACATGAAGGGCGAGGCCAGCATGAAGGGCAGGAACGCGCCCTTCTCCGAGCGGTAGAGCCCCGGCGCCACGAAGCGCCACATCTGGAAGCTGATCACCGGGAAGGAGAGCACGAGCCCGCCCAGAAGCGAGATCGAGACCGCGACGAAGAAGCCCTCCTGCAGCCTGATGAGGATCAGCCCGCAGTCGGACATGCCGCGCACGGCCATCGCGTTGCAGAGCGGCCGCGTCAGGAAATCGAAGATCGGGTTCCAGACGGTGAAGCAGATCACCATGCCGACGATGAAGGCCAGCACCGAGCGGATGAGCCGCGTGCGCAGCTCCGCGAGGTGCTCGATCAGCGGCGCCTGACTGTCGTCGATCCCGTCGACCTCTTCGGCGTTGCTCATTCCTTGCGTTCCTCAGGGGCGGGGCCGTCGTCCGGCGCGTCGTCGGGGCCGGTCGCGGGGGCCGCGTCGGGCGCGCCCGCGCCGTCGGCCGGGGCGTCGCTCTCGCCGGAGTTATCCCGCAGCGCGTCGCGGCGGGCCTGCGCCTCGGCCGCGCGCTGGCGCGCGAGCTTCGCGGTCTCGCTGTCGGGGTCCCAGCGCGCGGTCTCGCGCAGCGAATCCTCGACGCCGTCGAGGCCCATCGACTTCGCGCTGGTGGCGTCCTTGAAGCCCTTCGTGGCGTCCTTGAAACCGCGGGTCGCCTCGTTGACGCCGCTCTCCTCGGCCGCCTCGTTCATGGCGCGGGAGAACTCGCGCGCCATCCCGCGCGCCTTGCCCATGAAGCGGCCGACGTTGCGGAAGAGCACCGGAAGGTCCTTCGGCCCCACCACGATCAGCGCGACGATGCCGATGACGAGAAGCTCCGTCCAGCCCAGGTCGAGCATGGATCAGACCTTGTCTTTCTCTTGCTCCGTCGTCGTCTCGGGCGTGACGTCGCGGGCCTCCTCGGAGGACTGGTTCTCCAGCTCCTCGGTGCCGTCCTTGACGCCCTTCTTGAAGGCGGTGATGCCCTTGCCGACCTCGCCCATGAGCGAACTGATCTTGCCGCGTCCGAAGAGCACCAGAACGACGACCGCGATGAGAAGAAGGCCCGGAAGGCCGATGTTGTTGAGCATGGTCACTCTCCTCGTGGCAGTGGGGCGCCGCATGCGCCCACCCCTCCTGCGCCGAAGATGTAAGGGCTCGCCCCGCCCGGCGAAAGCGCGAATGCGGCCGCCGGGGGCGCGGAGGCGCAAGTTTTTGCACTCGCTCCTGCCACTATTGCGTCACCTGACGGAATAGTGGCAAACTCATGCGCGGGAGGCGACGCAATGGCGCGCAGCGACCGGCTCTACGCCCTGATCGAGGCGCTGCGGAGCGGCGGGCCGCACCGCGCGGAGGATCTCGCGGCGCGCTTCGGCGTCTCGGTGCGCACGATCTACCGCGACATGGAGACCCTCGCCGCCTCGGGCGTGCCGGTGGAGGGCACCCGCGGTCAGGGCTACCGCGCGAAGGCCGGGGTCACCCTGCCCTCGCTGGTGCTCGACGAGGCCGAGCTCGAGGTGCTGCACGTCGCGCTCGCCGTGATGGGCGGCGCCGAGGACGCCTCGCTGCGCGACGCGGCCGCCTCGCTCGCCGCCAAGATCGAGGAGGCGCTGCCCGAGGAACCGGGCCGCCGGGCGGAGGGCTTCGGCCTCGCCGCCTATCCCTTCGACGCGGCGGCGCGCGGCGCCGAGCACCTGCCGCCGATCCGCGCGGCGATCCGCGCGCGCCAGAAGCTGCGCCTGCGCCTCGCGGGGGGCGGGGGCGCGCGCGTGGCGCGGCCGCTCAAGCTTGAGTACTGGGGGCGGCTCTGGACCGCGGTCGTCTGGGACGAGACCGCCGCGGACTTCGCCGAGATCCGGGTCGACCGGATCGAGGAGCTCGCGGTCCTGCCGCAGCTCTTCGTCGACGAGCCGGGCAAGCGGCTCGCCGATCACGAGGCGCGGGCCTGAGCGCGGCGACCGCCGCGCCCGGCCCGGGCCGGATCACTCGATCTCGACGAGCTCGACCTCGAAGGTGAGGTCCTTGCCGGCGAGCGGGTGGTTCGCGTCGAGCGTCACCGTCTCGTCCGTGGCGGTGACCACGGTCACCGGCAGCACCTGCCCCTCGGGCGTCTGCATCTGCAGCCGCGTGCCGGGGTCGAGCGGGATGTCGGCCGGGATGCCCTCGCGCGGGATTTCCTGCTTCGCGGAGGGATCGTGCTGCCCGTAGGCATCGTCGGCGGGCACGTCGACGCGCTTGCTCTCGCCGACGCTCATGCCGGGGATCGCCTTGTCGAGCCCGGGGATGATCTCGCCCGAGCCGAGGGTGAACTGAAGCGGCTCGCGCTCGCGCGAGCTGTCGAAGGTCGAGCCGTCCGACAGCGTGCCGGTATAGTGGATACGGACGGTGTCGCCCGACTTGGCCTGAGTCATGAGGCCTCCTGCAAATTGATGGAAAGGGGGTGTCGTGCTTTCGAGGCCGCGCGCGACGCACGCGGGATGCTCGGTCGTCTCGCGTAGCGTGACGGAGGTGCCGGCGGATGTAAACCCCGCCCGACCGCTCTTGTCCCCCTGCGCGGAGACGTGCCACCTTGCCGGCCATGGTCGCCGACACGCCCCCGCGCCTCTGCGTCTTCGACGCCTACGGCACCCTTTTCGACGTGGCCGCCGCCGCGCGCCGCGCCGCCGCCGAGCCGGGGCGCGCCGCGCTCGCGGAGCGCTGGCCGCGCCTCGCCGAACTCTGGCGGCTCAAGCAGTTGCAGTACACCTGGCTGCGCGCGATCACCGGGGCGCACGCGGATTTCGGGACCGTCACCGGGGACGGCCTCGACTGGGCGCTGGAGGCCACGGGCCTCGCAGGCGATGCGGAGCTGCGCGCGCGCCTCCTCGCGCTCTACCGCGAGCTCGACGCCTACCCGGAGGTGCCGGCGGTGCTCGACGCGCTGCGCGCGGGCGGCCGGGGCACGGCGATCCTGTCGAACGGCTCGCCCGAGATGCTCGCCGCGGCGGTCGGGAGCGCGGGCCTCGCCGATCGGCTCGACGCGGTCCTATCGGTCGAGGAGGTCGGCATCTTCAAGCCGGCGCGCGCGGTCTACGACCTCGTCGGCGCGCATTTCGCCACGGCGCCGGACGAGGTGCTCTTCGTCTCGGCCAACGGCTGGGACGCGGCCTCGGCAGCGGCCTACGGCTTCCGCACCGTCTGGGTGAACCGGGCGGGCGATCCGGTGGACCGCCTGCCCGCGCGCCCGCAGCATGTCGCGCCCGATCTTTCCGACGTCCCCCGGCTGGCAGGTCTCTGAATGCCCCGTTTCACCACCTCCGACGGTCTCTCGCTCTTCTACAGCGACGAGGGAACGGGCCGCCCCGTGCTCTGCCTCGCCGGGCTCACCCGCAACGGGACCGATTTCGACTACCTCGCGCCGCACCTGGCGGGGGCGGTGCGCCTGATCCGGATGGACCACCGCGGGCGCGGGCGCTCGGACTGGGCCGAGGACCCGATGACCTACACCATCCCGCGCGAGGCGGCGGATGCGACCGAACTGCTCGACCACCTCGGCCTCGCCTCGGCGGCGGTGCTCGGCACTTCGCGCGGGGGGCTGATCGCCCTCTTCCTCGCCGCCACGGCGCGCGCGCGGCTCGAGGCCGTCCTGCTCAACGACATCGGCCCGGTGCTGGAGCCCGCGGGGCTCGAGCCGATCATGGCCTACCTCGGGCGCGACCCGACATGGACGACGGTGCGCGAGGCGGTCGCGGCGCGGGCGCAGGCGATGGCCGGCTTCGAGGGCGTGCCGGACCACCGCTGGCGCGAGGAGATCGACCACCTCTACCACGTCCTGCCCGAGGGCCTGCGCAACGCCTACGACCCGCGCCTGCGCGAGGCGGTGGCCGAGGCCGGCGCGAAGGGCGCCGCCGATCTCTGGCCCTGGTTCGACGCGCTCGAGGGGCTGCCCACGGCCGTGATCCGGGGGGCGAATTCCGATCTCCTGAGCCGCGAGACCGTCGCGGAGATGCGCCGGCGCCGCCCCGACCTGATCGCCGCCGAGGTGCCCGGTCGCGGGCACGTCCCCTTCCTCGACGAGCCCGAGTCGCTCGCCGCGATCCGGGCCTGGCTGGAGCGGGCGGCATGAGCGTGACCGACACGCCCGAGGCCGCCGACGCCGCGATGATCGAGGCGGCACGCGCCCGGCTCGCCGGGCACATCCGGCGCACGCCGCTCCTCTCCTCGCCCTTCCTCGACGAGATCGCCGGGCGGCGCGTGCTGGTGAAGGCCGAGTGTCTGCAGCACACCGGCAGCTTCAAGGCGCGCGGCGCTTGGTCGGCGGTCTCGGCGCTGGCGCCGGAGGTGCGCGCGCGCGGCGTCATCGCCTATTCGAGCGGCAACCACGCGCAGGGCGTCGCCCATGCCGCGCGGGCCCACGGCGTGTCGGCGGTGATCGTGATGCCCGCCGATGCGCCCCGGTTCAAGATCGAGACCACCCGCGCGCTGGGCGCGGAGGTGGTGCTCTACGACCGCGCGAACTTCGAAAGTCGCGAGGAGATCGGCGGGCGCATCGCCGCCGAGCGGGGCCTCACGCTGATCAAGCCCTACGACGACCCGCTGGTGATCGCCGGTCAGGGCACCGCCGGGCTCGAGATCGCCGAACAGGCCGCCGAGGCCGGCGTCGCGGAGGCCGACGTCGTGGTCTGCGCCGGCGGCGGCGGGCTCTCGGCGGGGATCGCGCTCGCGCTCGAGGCGCGCGCGCCGGGGCTCCGGGTGCGCACCGCCGAGCCCGCGGGCTACGACGACTGGGCGCGCTCGCTCGTCTCCGGCCGGCGCGAGCGCAACGCGACCGAGGCGGGCGGCTTCTGCGACGCGATCCTGACGCCCGAGCCCGGCGCGCTCACCTTCCCGATCCTCGCGCGCCGCGCCGGGCCCGGGCTCGTCGTCACCGACGACGAGGTGCGCCAGGCCATGGCGCTCGCCTTCACGCGGCTGAAGATCGCCGCGGAACCGGGCGGCGCCGTCGCGCTCGCCGCGGCGCTCTTCCGGCCCGAAGAGATCGCGGGCGAAGCGGTGATCGCCACCGTCACGGGCGGCAACGCGGACCCGGCGCTCTTCGCCGAGGTGCTGACGCAGGCGGCCGGCTAGGGGCGATTTTTCGGACGAAAAATCGCCCCGACCGCGCTGGCCCGCTTCCGAAAAATCTTCGTACGAAGATTTTTCGTCCGCCAGCCCGCGATTGACTTGGCCGGAGGCGCGCGGTTTTCTCCGCGCGCAGGGGAGACGGGAGGACACCATGCGCACGCAGGTCGCGATCATCGGGGGCGGGCCGTCGGGGCTGCTGCTCGGGCAGCTCCTGCATCGCGCGGGCATCGACAACGTCGTGCTCGAGCGCCGCTCGCGCGACTACGTGCTCTCGCGCATCCGCGCCGGCGTGCTCGAGACGGGCCTCGTGGAGCTCATGCACGAGGCCGGCGTCGGCGAGCGGATGGAGCGCGAGGGGTTCGTCCACGACGGCACCATCATCGCCAGCGGCGACGACCAGGTCCGGATCGATTTCAAGGCGCTGACCGGCAAGCACGTGCTCGTCTACGGCCAGACCGAAGTGACGCGCGACCTCTACGCGGCGCGCGACGCCGCCGGGCTCGAGACGCTGCACGACTGCCGGGGCGTGAAGCCCCACGATCTCGACACCGCCGCGCCCTTCGTCACCTTCCTGAAAGACGGCAAGGTGCACCGGCTCGACTGCGATTTCGTCGCCGGCTGCGACGGCTACCACGGTCCCTGCCGGCAGGAGATCCCGCAGGAGGTGCGCCGCGAGTACGAAAAGACCTATCCCTTCGGCTGGCTCGGCGTCCTCTCCGAGACGCCGCCGGTCGCGGACGAGCTCATCTACGCAAACTCGCCGCGCGGCTTCGCGCTCTGCTCGATGCGCAACGCGCAGCTCAGCCGCTATTACATCCAGTGCGACCTTTCGGATCAGCCCGACGACTGGACCGATGGCATGTTCTGGGACGAGCTCCGCCGCCGCATCCCGGCCGAGGCCGCCGAGCGGCTGGCGACCGGCCCCTCGATCGAGAAATCCATCGCGCCGCTGCGCTCCTTCGTCTGCGAGCCCATGCGCTGGGGGCGGCTCTTTCTCTGCGGGGACGCGGCGCACATCGTACCGCCGACGGGCGCCAAGGGGCTGAACACCGCCGCCTCGGACGTGCGCTATCTGCACGAGGCGCTCAAGCGCTTCTATCACGACCGCGACGACGAGGGGCTCGAGCGCTATTCCGAGACCGCGCTCGCCCGCATCTGGAAGACCGAGCGCTTCAGCTGGTGGTTCAGCTCGCTCATGCACCGCTATCCCGACCAGTCGGAGTTCGACCTGCGCATCCAGCAGGCCGAGCTCGCCTTTCTGCGCGACAGCCCGGCGGCGCAGCGGGCGATGGCGGAGAACTACGTGGGGCTGCCCTACTGATGCGGGTGGCCGATCTCGACGGGCTGCGCGTCCACTGGCGCGAGGACGGCGACCCGGCGGGCGCGCCGGTGGTCTTCGCCAATTCGCTGGGCACCGACCTCCGCCTCTGGGACGCGGTGATCCCGCGTCTGCCGGCGGGGCTGCGGCTCATCCGCTACGACCTGCGCGGTCACGGGCTGAGCGATGCGCCGCCCGGCCCCTACGCGATGGGCCAGCTCGTGACCGACGCCGAGCGGCTGCTCGACCACCTCGGGGTGCGCGACGGTGTCTTCGTCGGGCTCTCCATCGGCGGCATGATCGCGCAGGGCCTCGCCGTGAAGCGCATGGATCAGGTGCGCGCGCTCGTGCTCTCGAACACCGCCGCGCGGATCGGCACGCCGGAGATGTGGGAGGCGCGGATCGCGACCGCGCGGGACGAGGGCCTCGCGGCCATGGCCGACGCGATCCTCGAGCGCTGGTTCACGCGCGGCTTCCGCGAAAGCGCCGAGATCGCGCTCTGGCGCAACATGCTGATCCGCCAGCCGGCCGAGGGCTACGCCGCCTGCTGCGCCGCGATCTCGGGAACGGATTTCTACACGCCGACCTCGGGCCTGCGCCTGCCGACGCTGGGCATCGCGGGCTCCGACGACGGCTCGACCCCCGCCGATCTGGTGCGCGAGACGGTGGAGCTGATCCCCGGCGCCGAGTTCCGCGTGATCCGCCGCGCGGGGCACCTGCCTTGCGTCGAGCAGCCCGCGGCCTTCGCCGAGGCGCTGACCGACTTCCTGAGCGCGGTGGGCCATGGCTGAGGTCCTGCTGATCCACGGCTCCTGCCACGGCGCCTGGTGCTGGCGCGACCTCATCCCGGCGCTCGCGGCGCGGGGGCACGCCGCCCGCGCCATCGACCTGCCGGGCCACGGGGAGGACGCGACGCCCCCGGGCGAGGTGACGCTGGACGCTTACGCGGAGGCCATCCTCTCCGCGATCGACGCGCCGGTGGTGCTCGTCGGGCACTCCATGGCCGGCTTCCCGATCACCGCGGCGGCGGAAAAGGCGCCGGAGAAGATCGCGCGGCTCGTCTATCTCTGCGCCTATGTGCCGGCGGGCGGCGTCTCGCTCGTGGAGATGCGCCGGGCCGCGCCGCGCCAGCCGCTGCTGCCGGCGCTCGAGAGATCCGCCGACGGGGCGAGCTTCTCGGTCCGGCCGGAGATGGCGCCGGAGGTCTTCTATCACGACTGTCCGGAGGCGGCCGTGGCCCACGCGGTCCCCCGCCTCTGCACACAGCCCGTGGCGCCGCAGGCGACGCCGCTCGCGGTGACGGAGCGCTCGCGCGCCCTGCCCCGCGATTACATCCTCTGCACCGACGACCGGACCATCCCGCCGGAGCATCAGGCGACGATGACGGCCGACTGGCCGGCCGACCGGGTGCACGAGATGGCCACCGGGCACTCGCCCTTCTTCGCCGACCCCGCGGGCCTCGCCCGGCGCCTCGACTACATCGCGGAGGGGTCGTGAGCGCGCTTTACGAGCGGCTCTTCGACGCCGGAGAGGGCGCGCGGCTCTTCACCGACGGGGCGGAGATCCGGGCGATGCTCGTCGTCGAGGGCGCGCTCGCCGAGGCGCAGGGGCGGCTCGGCGTGATCCCCGAGACGGCGGCGCAGGCGATCCGCCGCGCCGCGCACGAGGTCACGCCCGACCCCGCGGTGCTCGCGGCCGAGACGGGCGCGAACGGCGTGCCGGTGCCGGGGCTCGTCGCCGCCTTCCGCAGGGCGATGGGCGCGCCGGAACACGCGCAATACGTCCACTGGGGCGCGACGAGCCAGGACATCCAGGACACCGCCCTGATGCTCCGCCTGCGCCAGGCGCTCGCCCACGCCGAGGCGGAGATCGCGGCGACCCTCGCCGCGCTCGCGCGGCTCGCCGACGCGCAGGCGGAGCGCCCGATGGCCGCGCGCACCTACGGGCAGGTCGCCACGCCCACGAGCTTCGGCGCGGTGGCGGCGGGCTGGGGCTGGCCGCTCCTCGATCTGCTCGACGAGCTCGCGGCGCTGCGCCGGGCGAGCCTCTGGGTCTCGCTCTCGGGCGCGGCGGGCACGGCGGCGGCGCTCGGCCCGCGCGCGGGCGAGACGCGGGCGGCGATGGCCGAGGCGCTCGGCCTCTTCGATCCGGGGCGGAGCTGGCACACGGACCGCGGGCCGGTGCTGCGCCTCGCCGACTGGGCGGCGCGGGGGGCCGACGCGCTCGCCAAGATGGGCGACGACGTGATCCTGATGACGCAGACGGGCCTCGGCGAGATCGATCTCGGCGCGACGGGCGGCTCGTCCACCATGCCGCAGAAGGCCAACCCGGTCGGCCCCTCGGCGCTCGTCGCGCTCGCCGGCGAGGTGCGGTCGAGCCAGGCGGCGCTGCACGCCGCGGGAAGCCCGCGCTGGCAGCGCGACGGCGCGGCCTGGTTCGCCGAATGGCGCGCGGTACCGGCGCTCTGGACCGCCTTCCTCGCCGCCGCGCGCCACGCGCGCGCGCTCGCCGGGACGCTGGCGCCCGTTCCGCAGGCGATGGACGCGGGCCTCGGTCTCGCCGGCGGCGCGGCCTGCGCGGAGGCGCTGAGCTTCGCCCTCGCCCGGCGGATGCCGCGGCCCGAGGCGCAGCGCGAGGCGAAGCGGCTCGCCGCGGCGGCCGCGGCGGAGGGCACGACGCTCGCCGCCGCCGCGCGCGCCGCGCATCCCGACCTGCCGCCGGAGACCTTCGAGGCGCACGCGCAGCTCGGCACCGCGCCCGACGAGGCGCGCGCCTTCGCCGCCCGCGTGCGGGCGCGGGGATGAGCGCATCGCCCGACGGTGCGGCGCCGCGCGGCCGGCTGCCCATCCTCTTCATCATGGCGACCGTCACCATCGACTCGATGGGCATCGGGCTGATCCTGCCGGTTCTGCCGGACCTGATCCTCGAGATCGAGGGCGGCACGCTCGCCGGCGCGGCGCTCTGGGGCGGGGTGCTCGCGACCTCCTTCGCGGTGATGCAGTTCCTCTGCGGGCCGCTCCTCGGCGCGCTCTCGGACCGGTTCGGGCGGCGGCCCGTGCTGCTGGTCTCGCTCGGCGTGATGGCGCTCGACTATCTCGTGATGGCGGTTGCGGGCACGATCTGGCTCCTCCTGGCGGCGCGGATCGTGGGCGGGATCACGGCGGCGACGCAGGCCACGGCGACCGCCTTTCTCTCGGACATCTCCGCGCCGCAGGAAAAGGCCGCGCGCTTCGGCCTCGTGGGCGCGAGCTTCGGGCTCGGCTTCGTGCTCGGCCCGCTCTTCGGCGGGCTTCTGGGCGAAATGGGCACGCGCGCGCCCTTCTACGCCGCCGCGGCGCTTTCGGGTCTGAACCTTCTCCTCGGTCTCGCCGTCCTGCCCGAGACGGTGACGGCGGCGACGCGCCGGCCCTTCCGCTGGGGCGCCGCCAATCCCCTCGGCGCGGTGCGGCGGATCGGGCGGCTGGCGGGGGCGTGGCGGCTCATGACCGTCTTTTTCCTCAACCAGGTCGCCTTCTACGTCTACCCGGCGACCTGGGCCTATTTCACCCAGGCGCGCTTCGGCTGGGAGCCGGGGTTGACCGGCGTCTCGCTCGGCGTCTTCGGGCTGAGCATCGCCGTCGTTCAGGGCGGGCTCATCCGCGTGGTCCAGCCGCGCCTCGGCGAGCGGCGGATGGTGGGCGCGGGGCTCGCGCTGTCGGTCGGCGCCTTCACGGCGCTCGCCCTCGTCCCCTCGGGCGCCGTCGTCATGGCGCTCATCCCGTTCGCCGCGCTGGGCGCGATCGCGCCGCCGGCGCTGAAGTCGATCATGGCGCAGGCCGCGAGCGCCGACGAACAGGGCACGCTTCAGGGCGTCCTGACGAGCGTGAACGCGGTGGCGGTGATCCTCGCGCCGCTCCTGATGACCTCGACCTTCGCCGCCTTCACCCATCCGGGCGCGCCGGTCGCCTTCCCCGGCGCGGCCTTCCTGCTCGCCGCGATGCTCGTCGCCGCGGCGCTCGCCGTCTTCGCGCGCCACGCGCCCGCCGTTGCGTAAGCGGCGTGGCGGTCCGGGTTGCGCCCGCGCGCGGGCGCGGCCACGGTGACGGCGCGAAATGCGGGAGGGAGCCATGCAGACAATCCGCGCGGCCGTGTGCCACGACTTCGGCGCGCCGCTCGAGATCGAGGAGGTGCGCCTCGCCGCGCCCGGCGCCGGCGAGGTCGAGGTGACGCTGGAGGCGGTGGCGGTCTGCCACTCCGACATCTCCTATGCCGACGGCGCATGGGGCGGGGTGCTGCCGGCGGTCTACGGCCACGAGGCCGCGGGCCGGGTCACCGCGCTCGGCCCGGGCGTCGCGCGCCTGTCGGAGGGCGACCGCGTGGTGGTCACCCTGATCCGGCCCTGCGGGCACTGCCCGGCCTGCGCGTCGAGCCGGCCGACGATCTGCGAGAACCCGCCCGACGGCGCCGAGGGGCCGCTCGCCACCCGCGACGGCGGCGCGCTCTTTCACGCGATGGCCTGCGGCGCCTTCGCCGAGAAGGTCGTCGTGGGCGCCGCGCAGGTCGTCCCGATCCCCGAGGACATGCCCGCCGAGAGCGCCTGCCTTCTGGGCTGCGGCGTGATCACCGGGGTCGGCGCGGCGGTCTACGCCGCCGGCCTCCGCCCCGGGCAGGACGCGGTGGTGATCGGCGCGGGCGGCGTCGGGCTGAACGCGATCCAGGGCGCGCGGCTCGCCGGCGCGCGGCGCATCGTGGCCGTGGACCGCACCGAGGAGAAGCTCGCCGACGCGCGCGCCTTCGGCGCCACCGACACCGTGCTCGCCGACGACGCGGCGCCCTGGCGCGCGGCCAAGGCCGCGCTCGGGCGCGGCGCGGACGCCGCGATCGTCACCGTGGGCGCCGCCGCGGCCTACGAGACGGCGCCGCGCTACCTCGCCCCCGGCGGGCGGGTGGTGATGGTCGGCATGCCGCACTCCGGCGACGCGGCGGGCTACGAGCCCGTCCTCTTCGCCGCCACTGGACAGGGCATGATCGGCTCCAAGATGGGCGACGTGGTGATCGCGCGCGACATCCCGTGGATGATCGACCTCTACGAACAGGGCCGGCTGGAGCTCGACGGGCTCGTCTCGCGCCGCTGGCCCTTCGAGGAGATCAACGCCGCCATCGCCGACACCCGCGCGGGCGGCGCCCGGCGCAACGTGCTCGTCTTCTGACCGCTCCTCCGCCCTCACGGGCGTCCTCGCACCGCCGCGCCAGGGAGAGACCCATGAAACTCGCCGACTGCGACGTGATCGTCACCGCGCCCCCGGCCCCGGGCTGGGGCGGGCGCTACTGGATCCTCGTGAAGCTGACCACCGACACCGGGATCACCGGCTGGGGCGAATGCTACGCCGCCGCCGTCGGCCCCGAGGCGATGACGGCCGTGATCCGCGACGTCTTCGCCCGCCACATGGAGGGCGACTCCCCGGAGAACATCGAGCGCATGTTCCGCCGCGCCTATTCCTCGGGCTTCACCCAGCGCCCCGATCCGACGGTGATGGGCGCCTTCTCGGGGCTCGAGATCGCCTGCTGGGACATCCTCGGCAAGGACCGCGGGCGGCCCGTCTGGGCGCTGCTCGGCGGGCGGATGACCGAGCGGGTGCGCGCCTATTCCTACCTCTACCCGCTCGCGCATCACCGCATGTCGGACTTCTGGACCTCCGCCGAGATGGCCGCCGAAAGCGCCGCGGCGCTCGTCGCGCGCGGCTACACCGCGGTGAAGTTCGACCCCGCCGGCCCCTATACCTTTCACGGCGGGCACCAGCCGGCGATGTGGGACATCTCGCTCTCCATCGCCTTCTGCGAGGCGGTGCGCGAGGCGGTGGGCGACCGCGCCGACCTGCTCTTCGGCACGCACGGGCAGTTCACGACCGAGGGCGCGATCCGCCTCGGGCAGGCGCTGGAGCCCTATGCGCCGCTCTGGTTCGAGGAGCCGATCCCGCCCGACAACCTGCTCGAGTTCCAGCGCGTCCAGCAGGCCGTGCGCATCCCCGTGGCGACCGGCGAGCGGCTGACCACCAAGGCGGAGTTCGCGACCCTCCTGCGCACGGGCGGCGCGCGCATCCTGCAGCCCGCCCTCGGCCGCGCCGGCGGGATCTGGGAGACGAAGAAGATCGCCGCCATGGCCGAGGCCTTCAACGCCGAGATGGCGCCGCATCTCTACGCGGGGCCCGTGGAATGGGCGGCCAACATCCACCTCGCCGTCTCGATCCCGAACCTCCTCGTGGCCGAGACGATCGAGACCGACTTCCATCGCGACCTCATCGGCGGCGCGATCGCCGTGGAGGGCGGCTTCGTCCCCGCGCCGGAGGCCCCCGGCCTCGGCATCGAGGTGGACGAGGCGCTCGCCCGCGCCCATCCCTGGACCGGCACGGGCCTCCACCTCGAGATGCAGGAGGCGCCCTGCAATTACGCCGAGGGCAACACCTTCGCCGGCGGCGCCCCGCCACAGGAGGGCTGAGACGCACTTGATCCCGGCCCGCGCCGGCACATATACTTAAAAAGCTATGTGACCGGAGAGCCCATGGCCGAGATCGACACACCGACCCGCCCCGCGGGGGCCGCCGCGGCGCCCCCCGACGAGATGGCGCAGAACGCCGCCGACGCGGCCGCCTACCTCAAGACCCTCGCGCACGAGGGGCGGCTCATGGTGCTCTGCCACCTCGGCTCGGGCGAGAAATCCGTGGGCGAGCTGGAGGAGCTCCTCGGCATGCGGCAGGCCGCGGTGAGCCAGATGCTGGCCCGCCTGCGCGAGGAAAAGCTCGTCGCGACCCGCCGCGAGGGCAAGACCATCTACTACCGCCTCGCCGACGACGCGACGCGGCAGGTGATCGGCCTCCTCTACAGCGTCTTCTGCCAGCGCCGCGGCTGAGGCCACGCGGGCACCGGGCAAGGACGGCACGCGCGGGCCGCAGCGGGCCGATCCCCGCGCGACCCGCCGACCCGCTCCCGCATCTCCGCGACGCGCCGCGCGTACGAAGCCGGAACCTGCGTGGGCAGCCCCCCCGACCAAAGCGCCGTCCTGCCACGCCGGTCACGCCACCTCCCCCGGAGCACCTTTCGCCCGATCACGCGCCGCCCGCAGAACGCCAAACCGCCCCGACGGCCGCCGCACCGCCCATGGATCGCACCACCCACGCGCCCGCAGCGCACCCCGGTCCCTTCCTCTTGCCGGAAATACCCTCGGGGGGTGAATTGGCCGAAGGCCAAGAGGGGGGCGGACAGCCCCCCTCGCCCCCGGCTGCCGCTCAGGCGCCGACCCGCTCCCAGGGCCTGGTGTAGGCCGAGAGCGCCTGCGCCACCTCGGCCTCCGCCGCGTCGCCCGCGACCTGCGCGACGAGCCCGCGCTTCGGGTCGTCGATCACCTCCTCCACGCGCGCGTCGAGCCCCGCGGCCTCGAGCGCCTGCGTGTAGACCCGCGCGATCGCGCGCTTGCGCAGCTCGGGCTTGAAGACCTTGCCGACGGCGGTCTTGGGCAGCTCGTCGAGCACCTCGACGTGCTTCGGCAGCGCCGCGCGCTCGTGGACATGCACGCGCGCGTGCTCCATCAGCGCCTCCGCGCTGACCTCTCCGCCCTCGACGAGCTCCACATAGACGCAGGGCAGCTCGCCCGCATGCGCGTCGGGCTGGCCGACGGCGCCGGCGAAGGCCACGTCGTGATGAGCGAGCAGCGCCTCCTCGATCTCGGCGGGGTCGATGTTGTGCCCGCCGCGGATGATCACGTCCTTCGCCCGCCCGGTGATCCAGAGATAGCCGTCCGGGTCGAGCCGCCCGAGATCGCCGGTGCGCAGGAAACGCCCGTCGTAGAAGAGATCGCGGTTCTTCTCTGGGTCGGTGTAGGTGCGGCCCGGGTCGACGCCCGGGTTGGCGACGCAGATCTCGCCCACCTCGTCGGTCGCACACTCGACGAGCGCGCCGTCGACCTCGCGCACGATCCTGACCTCGGTGTAGGGGAAGGGGATGCCGACCGAGCCCACCTTCTTCGTGCCCTCCGGCGGGTTGCAGGAGACGAGGCAGGTCGCCTCCGTCAGCCCGTAGCCCTCGACGATGGTGACGTTGGAGACCGCCTCGAACCGGTTGAAGAGCTCGAGCGGCATCGGCGCCGAGCCGGAAAACGCCGTCTTGACCGAGGAGATGTCGGCGTCCACCTCGCGCTGCATCAGCGCCGAGACGGCCGTCGGCACGGTGATCACGAAGGTGATCCCCCAGCGCTCGACGAGCTTCCAGAAGTTGTCGAAGACCCCGTCGCCCCGGTAGCCCGCCGGAGTCGGAAAGACCACATGCGCCCCGCTCGCCACCGCCGACATCAGGATGACGTGGCAGGCGAAGACATGAAAGAGCGGCAGCGGACAGATCGTCGCGTCCTGCTCGGTGAAAAGCAGCCGCTGACCCACCCAGCCATTGTAGATCATGCCGTCGTAGCGGTGCCGCGCGACCTTGGGCGTGCCGGTGGTGCCCCCGGTGTGGAAACAGGCCGCCACCCGGTCGCCGCCCGCATCCTCGAAGCGCAGCCCGTCGCCGGGGTGTTTCGCCATCTCGGCTGCGAAGCTCTTCACGTCCGCGTGGTGCCCGCGCGGCGCCTTCGGCCGGACGACGGGCACGATCCAGCTCTTCGGCGGCGTCAGGTAGCGGTTGAGATCGACCTCGAGGACCGTGTGCACCTGCGGCGCGTGGCGCACCGCCTCGCAGACCTTCTCCGCGACGTCGGTCTTCGGAAAGGCGCGCAGCGTGACCACCACCTTCGCGCCCGTCTCGCGCAGGATGGCGCTGATCTGTTCGGGCTCGAGCAGCGGATTGATCGGACAGACGACGCCCGCCACCATCCCGCCGAGGAACGACACCGTCGCCTCGTTGCAGATCGGCAGGACATAAGCGACCGTGTCCCCCTCGCCCACGCCGAGATCGCGGAAGAGGTTGGCGGCCTGCGCCACCCGGCTCCGCAGCGCGCGCCAGCTGAGCGTCTCGGCCTTGTCCTTCGGCCCCGACAGCAGCTGAAAGCTCACCGCCGGGCGGTCGGGAAACTTGCGTTCCGTCTCCGACAGCAGGCCCCAGACCGTGCGCGGAACGTCCCGCGCTTCCCAGGGCATCTCCGATTCGATGGCATGCTTGTCCGCCAGTGACGCGAAGGCCATTGCGCGCTCCTCCCCTCCCCGACGCCGGGGCGCGGCGCCCGGCAGTTTCCCGAAAATGAGCGCGCAGGCGCCGCCGCGCAAGTGTCGCGCCGTTTCCGGCCCCGATCGGCCCGCCGCCGGCCGCCGGCCCCCGCGGCGCCCCCGTCACGCCCGACGCCACGCGCCACGAGGCCACCACGGCGACAACCATCGCCTCACGCGCCCGCGCCGCACGCAGCCCGCGAAGAGCGGCCCCCGGCCCCATCATCTTGGCTCAAATACTCTCGGGGGGTGAATTGGCCGAAGGCCAAGAGGGGGGCAGACAGCCCCCCTCCCGCGGCGCGGCGACCGCGCCGCGCCTCATGGCGACGCGGCCGACGCACGCCACCTCGGACAGCGCGCCCCGCGCCCGCCGCGCGCTACTCCGCCGCGATGCCGTCGGTGAACTGCAGCCGCGCGAGGCGCGCGTAGAGCCCGTCCTCCGACACGAGCCGGTCGTGCGGCCCCTCGGCGACGATGCGGCCCTGGTCCATGACCACGATCCGGTCGGCCTTCTTCACCGTGGCGAGGCGGTGCGCCACGATGATCGTCGTGCGCCCGCTCCTCAGCCGGTCCACCGCGTGCTGCACCGCGCGCTCCGATTCGGCGTCGAGCGCGCTCGTCGCCTCGTCGAGCAGCAGGACTGGCGCGTCGCGCAGGATGGCGCGGGCGATGGCGATGCGTTGCTTCTGCCCGCCCGAGAGCATCACGCCGCGCTCGCCGACGTAGCTGTCGTAGCCCTCGGGGAGCTTGGCGATGAAGTCGTGCGCCGCGGCGGCCTCGGCGGCGGCCTCCACCTCGGCGTCCGTGGCCTCGGGCCGGCCGAAGCGGATGTTCTCGCGCGCCGTGGCCCCGAAGATCACCGGGTCCTGCGGCACGAGCGCGATGGCCCGCCGGAAGGCGTCGCGCCGCATCGCGTCGATGGGCACCCCGTCGAGGCGAATCCGGCCCGAGGCGGGATCGTAGAAGCGCAGCAGGAGCTGGATGATCGTCGTCTTTCCCGCGCCGGAGGGCCCGACGAGCGCGATCGTCTCGCCCGGCGCCACGCGCAGGGTCACCCCGTCGAGCGCCGGCGCGTCGGGGCGGGCGGGATAGGCGAACTGCACCTCCTCGAAGGCGAGCTCGCCGGCGACCGGATCGGGCAGCGGGCGCGGCGTCTCGGGGTCCTGCACCGCGTCCGTGGCGCGCAGGAGCTCCACGAGCCGCTCGGTCGCGCCGGCGGCGCGCTGCAACTCGCCCCAGATCTCGGAGAGCGCGCCGACCGATCCCGCGACCATGACCGAGTAGATCACGAACTGCACCAGCATGCCCGGCGTCATGCCGCCCGCGCGCACGTCGCGCGCGCCGATCCAGAGGACGCCGACCACCCCGGTGAACACCAGAAAGATCACGATCGCCGTCATCACCGCGCGCGTGTTCACCCGCCGGCGCGCGGCGTCGAAGCTCTGCTCGGTGACGCGGCCGAACTCGGCCTGGCTCAGCGCCTCGTGGGTGAAGGCCTGCACCGTCTGCACCGCGCCCAGCGCCTCGGAGGCGTTGCCCGAGGAGGCGGCGATCCAGTCCTGGTTCTCGCGCGAGAGCTTCCGGAGCCGCCGCCCGAGCACGAGGATCGGAAAGACCACCGCCGGCACGATCAGCAGCACGAGCCCCGTCAGCTTCGGCGAGGTCGCCAGCATCAGCGCGAGCCCGCCGATGAAGATCAGCAGGTTCCGGAGCGCGATCGAGACCGAGGAGCCGATGACCGAGAGGATCAGCGTCGTGTCGGTGGTGATCCGGCTCAGCACCTCGCCGGTCATCAGCCGCTCGTAGAAGGCCGGGCTCATGCCGATCACCCGGTCGAAGAGCGCCTTGCGGATGTCGGCGACGACGCGCTCGCCGAGGCGCGTGACCAGCGCGTAGCGCAGCGCCGAGCCCAACGCGAAGAGCCCCGCGATGCCGAGCGCGGCGGCGAAATACTTGTCGAGGATGGCGCCGTCCTCGACGCCGAAGTTGTCCACCACGCGGCGCACCGCGATCGGCAGGATGAGCGAGACGACCGCCGTCGCCACCAGCATCACGAGCGCCGCGGCGAGCAGCGCGCGATAGGGGCGCATGAACGGCCAGAGCTCGGCGAGGGCCCCGATCCGGCGCGACTTCTCGCGCTCCTGTTCCTGAACTGGCGGGGCCTTGGCCATGCCGTCTCCCTGTCCGCGTCCGACGTTAATGCCACGCGGGGCGCAGGGGTCAACCCGTGGCGGAATGCGGCGGCATGCAGGCGGCTGGAGCGGGTAGACGGAATCGAACCGACATCACCTGCTTGGAAGGCAGGGGCTTTACCATTAAGCTATACCCGCCTGCGCCGCGTGGCTTAGACCGTCGCACGCGGCGCGTCAACGCGGAAGCGATGGCGCCGGGCGGCCGGTCGCGGCTCGGACGATCCGAGGGCAGACGGGTCCGCCACCTTTCCGCGGCCATGGACGCCCTCGCCATGTCGCCGCCGCCGCGCCGGGCCGGGCGGCTCAGGCGCTTGTCCCGCCTCGGAGCGGCGCGCGGCACAGGGCGAGCGCCCCGGCGCGGAGACGCGTTCCGGCGATGGCGCGCAGGCGCCACCCTCGCCCCTTTAGCCCCTCGCTCACCAATCACCTCTCCCCGCAGGCGGCCCTGGGCCGCAGCGCCGAAATGCACCTGACGCGACCGCCCGTCCCCTGCCGGCCCTCGCGCGCGTCAGTCCTCGATGGGCTCGATCAGCTCCGGCCCCTCGGCGCGGTTCGAGTTCACGCGGCGGCTAACCCGGTGGGCCTCGAGCGTGCCGCCGGGCGGCGGCACCATCAGCCGCGCCGCGCCGTGGCCCGCCTCGCCCAGCCAGAGCGGCCAGTCCCCGGGGTCGAGGACGACGGGCATCCGGTGATGGATCGACGCCACGTCCGGCCCGGCCGCGCAGGTCACGATGGCGCAGGTCCGATAGGCCTCGCCGCCGCGCTCCCAGTCCTGCCAGATGCCGGCGAAGACCATGGGCGCGCCGTCGGCCCGGCGCACGAACCACGGAGACCGGGTGCCCTCGGCGTCCTTCGTCCACTCGTAGAAGCCCAGCGCCGGGATCAGGCAGCGCCGTCGGCGCGCGGCCTCGCGGAACGCGGCCTTCTCGGCCACCGTCTCGGCGCGAGCGTTGATCAGGAGCGGGCCGTCCGAGGGCGTCTCGTACCAGTGCGGCAGGAAGCCCCAGCGCATCGCGCCGAGGCGCCGCCCCGCCCCCTCGGCCCGGACCGCGTGGACGGCATTGGTCGGACAGACGTTGTAATTCGGCACAGGGGGCAGGTCGTTCGCGGGCTCGGCCGCGAAGAGGCGCGCCATCGCGTCGGTCGGCAGGGTCACGGCGAAGCGTCCGCACATGGGCCGAGCCTAGCCGCCCCGGGCGGCGCCCGCCAGTGACGCGCACGCCCCGGCTTGACCGGCGCCCGCCCGCGCGGCAGAGGGAGGGCATGCTCATCTACAAGATCCTGCGCGCCGACGAATGGGCCGCGCTCGAGGCCGCGGGCGAGACCGCCGGCGCGCCGATCGACGTCGCCGACGGCTTCGTGCATTTCTCCACCGCCGAACAGGCCGCCGTGACCGCCGCGAAGCACTTCGCGGGCCTCGACGGGCTGAAGATCCTCGCCGTCGAGGCGGAGGCGCTCGGCCCCGCGCTCCGGTGGGAGCCCTCGCGCGGGGGCGCGCTCTTTCCGCATCTCTATGCGCCGCTCCGGCTGTCGGACGTGGTCTGGGCGCGCGACCTGCCGCTCGGGGCGGACGGGACGCACCGCTTCCCGCCGGAGATGACGTGAGCCTCGCCGAGCGCGCGGGCCTCGCGCTCCTGCGCGGGCTCGACCCGGAGCGCGCGCACGACCTCGCGCTCGCCGCGCTGCGCGCCCGGGTGGCGCCGCTGCCCGGCCTCGTCACCACTCCGCGCCTGCGCACCGAGGTCGCGGGGCTCCGCCTGCCCAATCCGGTGGGCCTCGCCGCGGGTTTCGACAAGAACGCCGTCGCGCTCCATCCGCTGGCGCGGGCGGGCTTCGGCTTCGTCGAAGCGGGCGCGGTCACGCCCCGCCCGCAGCCCGGCAACCCGCGCCCGCGGCTCTTCCGGCTGCCGGAGGACGCGGGCGTCATCAACCGCTTCGGCTTCAACAACAACGGCATGGAGGCGGTGGCTGCGCGGCTCGAGGCGCGGCCGCGCGACCTCGTGCTGGGGCTGAACCTCGGCGCGAACAAGGACAGCGCCGACCGCGCCGGCGACTTCGCCGCGGTGCTCGCACGGCTCGGGCCGTGGCTCGACTTCGCCACCGTCAACGTGAGCTCGCCCAACACCGAGAAGCTGCGCGATCTGCAGGGGGCCGAGGCGCTCGCCGCGCTGCTCGCCCGCGTGACGGAGGCGCGCGACGGGCTCGCGCGGCCCCTGCCCCTCTTTCTCAAGATCGCGCCCGATCTCGGCGACGCAGAACTCGCCGACGTGGCCGCCGTCGCGCGGGAGGCGCGCCTCGACGGGATCGTGGCGACCAACACGACGCTCGCGCGCGAGCGCCTGCGCTCCGCGCGCGCGGGCGAGGCGGGCGGGCTCTCGGGCCGGCCGCTCTTCGAGCGCTCCACGCGGGTGCTCGCCCGGCTGGCGGAACTCACCCGGGGCGAGATGGCGCTGATCGGCGTCGGCGGCGTTGCGAGCGCCGAGGACGCCTACGCCAAGATCCGCGCCGGCGCCTCGGCGGTGCAGCTCTACACCGCGCTCGCCTACGAGGGCCTCTCGCTCGGCGCGCGGATCGCCGAGGGGCTCGACGCCCTGCTCGCCCGCGACGGGTTCGAGACCGTGGCCGAGGCGGTGGGAACCGGACGCGCCGCCTGGACGTGATCCCGTGGCGGCGGCCCGCGGCGCTACGCCGGGCCGCGCGCGGCGATGCCGGAGCCGGTCCGACCCGCGCCACTCGGGGGTGCGTGAGATCGCCCCCCTGCGGCCAGGGGTGCCGCGCGCCGCTCCCCACGGACTGGCCCCGGTCGCCATCCGCGGCGCCATCCGACGCACCCGCGCCGCGCGCCCCTAGGCCGCCGCCCGCTCCAGCGCCGGGTAGCGCAGGCCGAGCGTCGCGCCCCGCGCCACGAAGGAGACGAGCAGCGCCGCCCAGAGCCCGTGGTTGCCGAAGGCCGGGACCAGCGCGAGCGCCGCGGCGACATAGACCGCGAAGCTCACCGCCATCATGTTGCGCATGTCCGCGGTGCGCGTCGCGCCGATGAAGATGCCGTCGAGCATCCAGCTCGCCAGCCCCAGAAGCGGCGCGGCGACCATCCACGGCAGGAAGACGCGCGCCTCGGCCCGCACCTCGGGCGCGGTGGCCATCAGGTCGATGATCGCGGGCCCCGCGAGCGCGAAGGCCGCCGCCATGCCGAGCGACGAAAGCCCGCCCCAGAGGCTGGAGACCGCCGCGCCGCGGCGCAGGGTGGCGCGGCTCTTCGCGCCCATCGCCTGCCCGACGATCGCCTCGGCGGCGAAGGCGAAGCCGTCGAGCGCGTAGGCCGTGATCTGCAGGAACTGCATCAGCACCTGATTGGCTGCGAGCGTCACGTCGCCGAAATCCGAGCCGACGAAGAGGAAGGAGACGAAGACCGCCTGCAGGAGGAGCGAGCGGATCAGGATATCGGTGTTCACCACCGCCATCCGGCGCAGCCGCTCGGCGTCGAGGACCCGCGCCCGGTCGCGCCACTCGGGCCGGCCGAAGGCGTCGCGGCAGAGCCAGAGCCCGAGGGCGAGCGCCGACCACTCGGCGAGGAAGGTGGCCGTCGCCACGCCCTCCACCCCCCAGCCGAGGCCGAGCACGAACCACAGGTCCAGGAGGATGTTCACCCCGTTCATCCAGACCTGCAGCACGAGGACGGCGCGCGTGCGCTCCCGCGCGATGAGCCAGCCGGTCAGCCCGTAGATCGCGATCGCCGCCGGCGCGCTCCAGACGCGGATGCCGAGATAGCCGCGCGCAAGGCCCTCGACCTCCGCGCTCGCCGGCGCGAGGCGGAAGGCGGCCCAGAAGATCGGCAGCTGCAACAGGATCAGGGCAGCGCCCGCGCCGAAGCCGATCAGCAGCACGCGCGTCAGGAGCGCGGCGACCTCGCCCCCGTCGCCCGCGCCCTCGGCCTGCGCGGCGAGGCCGGTGGTCCCCATGCGCAGGAAGCCGAAGACCCAGTAGACGGCGGTGATGATGATCGCGCCGAGGCCCACGGCCCCGATCGGCGCGGCCTCGCCCATCTGCCCGACGACGCCGGTGTCTACCGCGCCGAGGAGCGGGATCGTCGCGTTCGAGACGACGATGGGCACCGCGATGCGCAGCACCCTGGCGTGACTGACCGCGCGCGGCCCGGGCGCCTCAGCCGCCATCGCGCGGCGGCATCAGGAAATGCCCGGTCGCCTGCGCGAAGAGGCGCGACCGGTTGTCCTGCCACGCCTCGACGTGCACGCTCGAGTAGCGCCGGCCGGAGCGGTTGACCCGCGCCCGTGCGTAGGCGTCGCGCGGCAGGCCGGAGCGCAGGTAGTCCACGGTGAAATCGATGGTCTTGGGCAGCCGCGGCAACTCGCCCGCGGCGAGGCGGTCGGGGTCGAGCGCGCCCGCTTCGATGTCGGGCCAGAGCATCTGCCAGCTGAGTTCGATGATCGCCGTCGTCTCGAGGAAGGCCGCCGTGACGCCGCCGTGCAGCGCGGGGAGCCTCGGGTTGCCGATCAGCTTGTCGTCGAAGGGCAGAACGGCGGTGAGCTCGTCGCCGCGACGCTCGAAGCCGATGCCGAGATACTGGATGTAGGGCACCCCGCCCGAGAGCGCGGCGAGCGCGGCGTCGCGGCGCTGCTTGACGACCTGAACCGGTTCCGGGCGCGCGGGGCTCATGTTACGCCCTCCACGGTGAAGGCCCCCGTGGCCGTGGCCACGGGCCGCGCGTCGTCGTCGTCCCAGGCGGTGGCGCGCACGAAGGCCACCGTGCGCGTCAGCCGGTAGCAGGTCGCCGTGGTGCGCACGCTCTGCCCCGGCGTCGCGGGGCGCATGTAGTCGATCCGCAGGTCGAGCGTCGCCGTCGTGCCGGGCGAGGCCGGGTGGCTCATCACCGCGGCGCCGCAGCAGGTGTCCATCAGCGCCGAGACCGCGCCGCCGTGGATCACGCCGGTCTCCGGGTCGCCGACGAATCGCGCGTCCCACGGCATCCGCATGGAGGCCTCGCCGTCCCCGAGATGCGTGAAGGCCATGCCCAGCGCCTTCACGTGGGGAATCGACTCGGTGAAGTGGCGCGCCATCTCGGCCTTGTCGGGGGTCATGCGCTGTCGGTCCTCACGGCTTCGTCACCGTTGTCGCGTGCCGCATGGGCGAGCGCAAGGCCGCGCCCCGCTTGCCCGCGCGGCCATGCGCCCCTAGGTCGCACGGCAGGAGGACGCGGATGGCCGAGACTCGCCTCTCGTTCAAGGAGATGTGCGCGCGCTTCGATGTGACGCCGCGCACCCTGCGCTATTACGAGTATATCGAGCTTCTTCAGCCCGAGCGCGTCGGGCGGCAGCGGTTCTACGGGCCGCGCGAACTCGCCCGGATGACGCTGATCCTGCGCGGGCGGCGCTACGGCTTCCAGCTCGAGGACATCCGGCAGTGGCTCCTGATCTACGAGAAGGACGGCACCGACGCGCAGATGCGCACCTTCGTGGAGGCGGCCGACGCGCAGCTCGACGAGCTCGCCCGGCAGAAGGCCCAGATCGAGGAGGCGATGGCGGAGCTGCGGCGCATGCGCGAAGAGACTCGCGCCACCCTCGCGGACGGCGCCGGGCGCCGCACCGGCTGACCGCGCTCCGTCCGGAAAAAATGCGCCTCGGCGGGATGTTATCCGGTTTCTCGCAGGGCTCCCGCCGCGTCATTTCGTTGCGTCCGACTCCCTCGTCGCGACGCAAAATATCCGGCCGATCAAAATGACGCGGCGTCTTGGTTACGTAAACTTTCGATCCTGTTGTATCCGCTAGAGCGAACCCGCATGTCCCCGGCGTCACGCTGCGACAGACGAGGACCAAGAACATGACCGCAGAGAACGCAGGCGCCGAGACCCAGACCGACGCGACCATGACCATCCGCGAGATGTGCGACGCCTTCGGCGTCACGCCCCGCACGCTCCGCTTCTACGAGTCCAAGGAGCTCATCTTCCCGATCCGCGACGGTCAGAAGCGGCTCTTCACCCGCCGCGACCGCGCGCGGCTCAAGCTGATCCTGCGCGGCAAGCGCTTCGGCTTCAGCCTCGAGGAAATCCGCCAGCTGCTCGACCTCTACGACGAGGACGACCAGCAGCGCACGCAGATCATGCGCGCCCACGAGCTTGCGCAGACGCGCCTCGCCGAGATGGAGCGCGAGCGCGCCGAACTCGACGACGCGATCACCGAACTGCGCGAGCAGATCGCATGGGGCGAGCAGATGCTGGATTCGATGAACCGAACCGCGGCCGAATAGGGCCGCGGCACACCAAGGGAGTGAGCGATGCCGATCTACGACGCCCCCACCCGCGACATGCAGTTCGTGCTGCATGACGTGCTCGCGGTCTCCGAGGCCGGAATTCCCGGCTACGAGGAGCTGGACCGCGAGACGACGGCCGCGATCCTCGGGGAGGCGGCCAGGCTGTCGGAGAACGTGCTCGCTCCTCTCAACCCGGTGGGCGACGCGCAGGGCTGCACGCTGGAGAACGGCGTGGTGCGCACGCCCGAGGGCTTCCGCGACGCCTACGAACAGATGCGCGCGGGCGGCTGGATGAGCCTCGACGCCGACCCCGAGTACGGCGGCCAGGGCATGCCCTACCTGATCGGCTCGGCGGTGGGCGAGATGTTCGTCTCCGCCAACATGGCCTTCAACATGTATCAGGGCCTGACCCACGGCGCCTATTCCGCGATCCACGCCCACGGCTCGGAGGAGCAGAAGCGCACCTACCTCCCCAACCTCGTGGACGGCATCTGGTCGGGGACCATGAACCTGACCGAGCCGCACTGCGGCACGGACCTCGGGCTGATCCGTACCAAGGCGGAGCCGGCCGACGACGGCAGCTACCGGATCACCGGGCAGAAGATCTGGATCTCGGCCGGCGAGCACGATCTTTCCGAGAACATCATCCACCTCGTGCTCGCCAAGGTGCCGGGCGGCGGCGAGGGCACGAAAGGCATCTCGCTCTTCATCGTGCCGAAGTTCCTCGTGAACGCGGACGGAAGCCTCGGCGAACGCAACGCCGTCACCTGCGGCGGGCTCGAGTCCAAGATGGGCATCCACGGCAACGCCACCTGCGTGATGAACTACGACGGCGCGACCGGCTACCTCGTGGGCGAGCTGCACAAGGGCATGCGCGCGATGTTCACCATGATGAACGAGGCGCGCATCGGCGTCGGCCTGCAGGGCTACGCGCAGGGCGAAGTCGCCTATCAGAACGCGCGCGCCTTCGCGCAGGACCGGCTGCAGGGGCGCGACGTGACAGGCCCGGCCAACCCCGACGGCCCCGCCGACCCGATCATCGTGCACCCCGACGTGCGGCGGAACCTCCTTCAACAGAAGAGCTTCGTCGAGGGCGCGCGCGCCTTCACCTTCTGGGGCGCGCAGATGATCGACCGCGCCGAGCGCGCGGGCGACGCCGAGGCGGACGCGATGATTTCGCTGCTGACGCCGGTCATCAAGGGCTTCCTGACCGACAAGGGCTTCGAGACGACGGTGCTCGCCCAGCAGACGCTCGGCGGCTCGGGCTTCGTGAAGGAATGGGGCCTCGAGCAGTTCGTGCGCGATTCACGGATCACGATGATCTACGAGGGCACGAACGGCATCCAGTCGCTCGACCTCGTGGGCCGCAAGCTCGGCCAGGACGGCGGCAAGGCGATCATGGCCTTCTTCGAGATGGTCAAGGCCTTCAACAAGGAACACGAAGGCGCGGACGAAGCCTTCGACCGCGATTTCCTCGAACCGCTCAAGCAGGCCTCCAAGGACCTGCAGTCGGCGGGCATGTTCTTCATGCAGCAGGGCATGAAAAACCCGCAGGCGGCGCTCTCGGGCAGCTACGACTTCATGCACCTCTTCGGGCACGTCTGCCTCGGCTTCATGTGGGCGAAGATGGGGCTCGCCGCGAAGGCGGCGCTCGCCGAGGGGCGCGGCGACCCGGCCTTCATGGAGGCCAAGCTCGCCACCGGGCGCTACTACATGGCGCGCCAGCTGCCGGCGACGGGCATGCACCTCGCGCGGATCGGCAGCGGCGCGGCGCCGGTGATGGAGCTGGACGCGGCGCAGTTCTGACGTAGGGTGCAGGTGGAGCTCGCACGCGACGACGGCACGGAGGGAGGAGCCATGCCGAAACGCTTCCGCACGACCCGGCGCTTTCAGGTCGCGATGACCGAGGACGGCTATCGCCGCCTGCGCCGCTTCGCGCAGGAGGCCGGGCTCGACGAGGGCGAGGCGCTGTCGTTTCTCTTCGAGCACTTCGACAGCGTCACCGACGACGAGGCGCTCGGCCACCGGCTGCGCCTCTTCAACGCGGAGCTCGACGCGCGCAAACGATAAGCCGACAAAAAGGTTTCAAGGGGAGGAGAAACCGCGATGCCATCGGCCTGGATGACCGAAGAGCACCAGATGCTCGCCGACATGACCCGGCGCTTCATCGAGGAGACCTGGGTCCAGCACTACGACCGCTGGCGCCGACAGGGCGAGATGGACCGCGAGACCTGGACGCAGGCCGGCGAGCTCGGCCTGCTCTGCCCCTCGATCCCCGAGGCCTACGGTGGCGCGGGTGGCGATTTCGGCCACGAGGCGGTGATCCTGATGGAGGGCTCGCGCGCCAACCTCGCCTCCTGGGGCCACGGCATCCACTCCGGCATCGTCGCGCACTACATCCTCGCCTACGGCACCGAGGAACAGAAGATGCGCTGGCTGCCGAAGATGGTCAGCGGCGAGATGGTCGGCGCGCTCGCCATGACCGAGCCGTCGGCTGGCTCGGACGTGCAGAACATCAGGACGCGCGCCGTGCGCGACGGCAACGTCTACCGCGTGAGCGGGCAAAAGACCTTCATCACCAACGGCCAGCACGCCGACCTGATCGTGGTCGCGGCCAAGACCGACCCGTCCGAGGGCGCGAAGGGCACCTCGCTCGTCGTGGTCGAGACCGAGGGCGCCGAGGGCTTCTCCCGCGGCCGCAACCTCGAGAAGATCGGCGCGCACGCCGCCGACACCTCCGAGCTCTTCTTCGACGCGGTGCCGGTGCCGCCCGAGAACATCCTCGGCGGCCGGGAGGGGCGCGGCTTCTACCAGATGATGGAGCAGCTCCCCCAGGAACGCCTCATCATCGGCTGCGGCGCGGTGGGCGCCATGGAGGGCGCGGTCGCGCGCACGAACGCCTACTGCAAGGAGCGCAAGGCCTTCGGCGGCCCGCTCATGCAGTTCCAGAACACGCGCTTCAAGCTGGCCGAGTGCCTGACCAAGACCAAGGTCGCCCGCGCCTTCCTCGACGACTGCATCGCCGCGCATCTCGAGGGGGCGCTCACCGTCGAGACGGCGGCGATGGCGAAATACTGGCTGACGGACACGCAGGGCGAAGTGCTCGACGAGTGCGTGCAACTCCACGGCGGCTACGGCTTCATGCAGGAATATGCGGTCGCCGAGATGTGGGCCGACGCGCGGGTGCAGCGCATCTACGGCGGCACCAACGAGATCATGAAGGAACTCATCGCGCGCAGCTTCGCGGGGGAGACATGACCCCGTCGGCGGTGCAGGCGGCGCCGTGGGCAGTGGGGGCTTCGCGCCCCCACACCCCCGCGGGATATTTGAGCCAAGAAGAAGGAGCCGGACCGCACATCGAGCCCATGTTTCGCGCTCGGGCCGCACTCGGTCCGCTCCGCCGCCCGCGGTGCGTGCGCACCGGGCGAGCGGCGGAGCTTCTCCTTGGGCGGTCATCGGCTTCCCAGCCTGTACCGCAGGAAGACGATACCCCGGAGAGGGTTAACGAACCGTGGACGCCGACGCGTCCCCTGCTTCTTCTTGGACAAAAATATCCCACGGGGGTGCGGGGGTGTGAAACCCCCGCATCGCGCCGTCAGACAGGGAGCGCGCCGTGACCATCGAGCTCCACTGCTTCGGCGAGAGCGGCAACGCTTACAAGGCCGCGCTGCCGCTCGAGCTTTCGGGCCTCGCGTGGCGGCCGGTGAAGGTGGACTTCTTCGGCGGCGCCACGCGGTCGGAGGCGTATCGCGCGCTCAACCCGATGGGAGAGGCGCCGGTGATGGTGGACGGGGACGACGTGCTCACGCAGTCCGGCGCGATCCAGGATTACGTCTCGGAGAAATCGGGGATGTTCGGCGGGCGCGACGCGCGGGAGCGCCGCGAGATCCTGCGCTGGGTGCTCTGGGACAACCACAAGCTCTCGAGCCAGGCGGGCATGACGCGGTTTCTTATGAATTTCCTGCCCGAAGAAAAGCGCCCGACCGAGGTGATCGCCTTCATGCAGGGACGGCTCAAGGCCGCCTACGCGGTGCTCGACCGGCATCTCGAGAGCCGCGACTGGATCGTGGGCGACGGGCCGACGAACGCCGATTTCTCGTGCTGCGGCTATCTCTACTATCCCGAACCCTTCGGGTTCGCGCGGGCCGACTGGCCCGCGATCGACGCCTGGCTCGCGCGGCTCGCGGCGCTGCCGGGCTGGAAACACCCTTACGACCTGATTCCCGGCCGCCCCTCGGACCGGGCCTGAACGGAGGCAGACGATGACCGACGCCTATATCTTCGACGCCGTGCGCACGCCGCGGGGCAAGGGCCGTTCCGACGGCGGCCTGCACGAGGTGACCGCGGTGCGGCTTTCGACCACGGCGCTCGACGCCCTCAAGGACCGCAACGGGCTCGAGGGGCACGCCGTGGAGGACGTGATCTGGGGCAACGTCACGCAGGTGGGCGAGCAGGGCGCCTGCCTCGCGCGGACGGCGGTGCTCGCCTCCGGGCTCGATCAGTCGATCCCGGGCGTGTCAATCAATCGGTTCTGCGCCTCGGGGCTCGAGGCGGTGAACATGGCCGCCAATCAGGTGCGCGGCGGCGCGGGCGGGGGCTACATCGCCGGCGGCGTGGAGAGCATGAGCCGCGTGCCCATGGGCTCGGACGGGGGTGCGATCGCGGCGGACCCCTCGGTGGCGATGGACATGTATTTCGTCCCCCAGGGCATCGGCGCGGACATCATCGCCACCGAATACGGCTTCACCCGCGACGAGGCCGACGCGCTCGCCGTCGAGAGCCAGCGCCGCGCCAAGGCCGCCTGGGACGACGCGCGCTTCGCGAAGTCGATCGTGCCGGTGCGCGACGTGAACGGGCTGACGATCCTCGACCGGGACGAGCACATGCGCCCCGAGACGGACATGCAGAGCCTGGGCGCCCTCAAGCCCTCCTTCAAGGAGCAGGGCGAGGCGATGCCGGGCTTCGACAAGGTGGCGATGCTGAAGTATCCGCATCTGGAGCGGGTCGAGCACATCCACCATGCCGGCAACTCCTCCGGCATCGTGGACGGCGCGGCGGCCGTGCTGATCGGCTCGAAGGAGTGGGGCGAGGCGCGCGGGCTCACGCCGCGCGCGCGCATCCGCGCCACCGCCAAGATCGGCACCGATCCCACGATCATGCTGACCGGCCCCGTGCCGGTGACGCGCAAGATCCTGCGCGAGAGCGGGATGGAGATCGGCGACATCGACCTCTTCGAGGTGAACGAGGCCTTCGCGGCCGTCGTCATGCGCTTCATGCAGGCCTTCGACGTGGACCCCGGCCGCGTCAACGTGAACGGCGGCGCCATCGCCATGGGGCATCCGCTGGGCGCCACCGGCGCGATGATCCTCGGCACGCTCCTCGACGAGATGGAGCGCACGGACCGCGAGACCGGCCTCGCCACGCTCTGCATCGGATCGGGCATGGGCGCGGCGACCATTCTGGAACGCGTGTGAGGGCGAGAGAGATGACCGAATTCACGATGGACAAGGGCGCCGACGGCGTCGCGGTGATCACCTGGGACGTGCCGGGGCGGTCGATGAACGTGCTCAGCTTCGAGGCGCTGGAGGAACTCGACCGGCTGATCGACGACGCGCTGGCCGACGACGCGGTGAAGGGCGTCGTGATCACCTCCGGAAAGAAGGACTTCGCCGGGGGCATGGACCTCAAGGTGCTGGCGCGGATGCGCGACGCGGCGGGCGACGACCCGGCGCAGGGGCTCTTCGACGGCATCATGCGGATGCATCAGGCCTTGCGGAAGATCGAGCGCGCCGGGATGGACCCCAAGACGCTGAAGGGCGGCAAGCCGATCGCCGCCGCCCTGCCCGGCACGGCCGTGGGCATCGGGCTGGAGATCCCGCTCGCCACGCACCGCATCTTCGCCGCCGACAACCCCAAGGCGAAGATCGGCCTGCCCGAGATCAAGGTCGGCATCTTCCCCGGCGCGGGCGGGACGACGCGGCTCGTGCGCAAGCTCGGCGCGATGGCGGCCTCGCCCTATCTCCTCGAGGGCAAGACGGTCGATCCGGCGAAGGCGAAATCCGCCGGTATCATCGACGCGGTGGCCGACAATCCGCTCGCCGCGGCGAAGGAGTGGGTGCTGGGCGCGGGCGACGCCGATATCGTCAAGCCCTGGGACGCGAAGGGCTACAAGATGCCGGGCGGCACGCCCTATCACCCCTCGGGCTTCATGACCTTCGTCGGCGCCTCAACCATGGTGAACGCACAGACCCATGGCGCCTTCCCGGCGGCGAAGGCGCTCTTGTCGGCGGTCTACGAAGGCGCGCTCGTGCCCTTCGACACGGCGCTCCGGATCGAAGCGCGGTGGTTCACGCATATCCTGATGAACCCCTCCTCGGCGGCGATGATCCGCTCGCTCTTCGTCAACAAGGAGGCGCTCGAGAAGGGCGCGAACCGCCCCGAGGCGCCGGACCAGCGGGTGCGGAAGCTGGGCGTCCTCGGCGCGGGCATGATGGGGGCCGGCATCGCGCTCGTCTCGGCGCAGGCGGGCATCGAGGTCGTGCTCATCGACCGCGATCAATCTGCCGCCGACAAGGGCAAGGCCTATACCGAAAGCTATCTCGAGAAGGGGCAGAAGCGCGGCAAGACCACGCCGGAGACGGCGGCCGAGACGCTCGCGCGGATCACGCCCACCACCGATTACGCGGCCCTTCAGGGCTGCGATCTGGTGATCGAGGCGGTCTTCGAGGACCCGAAGATCAAGGCCGAGGTGACGCGAGCGGCAGAGGCGCATCTGCCCGAGGACGCGATCTTCGCCACCAACACCTCGACGCTTCCGATCAGCGATCTGGCCAAGGCGAGCGCCCGGCCGGAGCAGTTCATCGGCATCCACTTCTTCTCGCCGGTCGAGAAGATGCTCCTCGTCGAGATCATCAAGGGCCGCGAGACGGGCGACCGCGCGGTGGCCAAGGCGCTCGACTATGTGCGCCAGATCCGCAAGACGCCGATCGCGGTGAACGACGCGCGCTTCTTCTACGCCAACCGCTGCATCATCCCCTACATCAACGAGGGGATTCGCATGGTCGGCGAAGGCGTGACGCCCGCGCTGATCGAGAACGCGGCGCGCCAGCTCGGCTTTCCCGTGGGGCCGCTGCAACTTGTGGACGAAACCTCGATCGACCTCGGCGTGAAGATCGCCAAGGCGACCCGCGCGGCCATGGGCGAGAGCTATCCGGACGACGCGGTGGACGAGGTGCTCTTCTGGATGGCCGACGAGGGCCGGCTCGGGCGCAAGGCCAACGCCGGCTTCTACGCCTACGACGAGAGCGGCAAGCGCACCGGCCTCTGGGAGGGGCTCGCGGCGCAGTATCCGCCGGCCGAGGCGCAGCCGGAACTCACGGAGGTGCAGCACCGGCTGATGTTCGCGCAGGTGCTCGAAGCGGTGCGCGCGCTCGAGGAGGGCGTGCTCGAGGACATCCGCGAGGGCGACGTGGGCGCGATCCTCGGCTGGGGCTTCGCGCCGTGGTCGGGCGGGCCCTTCGGCTGGCTCGACATGCTGGGCGCGGCGCGCGCGGCCGAGCTCTGCGACGCGCTCTCGGCGACCCACGGCCCGCGCTTCGACTGCCCGGCGCTCCTGCGCGAGATGGCCGACAAGGGCGAAAGCTTCTACGGCCGCTTCGGCGTCGAGGCCGAGGCCGCCTGAGACCGGCCGGGCGCGGGGGCCGCACGGCCCCCGCCCACGCGGCTCAGCCGTGGTCCTTCAGCAGGCGCTGCTTCTGGCGCTGCCAGTCGCGCTTGGCCTCGGTCTCGCGCTTGTCGGCCTTCTTCTTGCCCTTGGCGATCGCGATCTTCAGCTTCGCGATCCCCTTGTGGTTGAAGTAGAGCACCAGCGGCACCAGCGTCAGGCCCTTGCGCTGCGTCTCGTTCCAGAGCCGCGCCAGTTCGCGCCGGTGCACCAGGAGCTTGCGGCGGCGGCGCTCCTCGTGGCCCCAGGTCCTGGCCTGCTCATAGGGGGCAATGTAGCTGTTGACGAGCCAGAGCTCGCCGTTCTCGACCGCGGCGTAGCTCTCGGCGATGTTGGCGCCGCCCGCGCGGAGCGACTTCACCTCCGAGCCCTGGAGCGCAATGCCGCATTCGATCTCGTCCTGGATCGCATAGTCGAAGCGGGCGCGGCGGTTCTCCGCCACGACCTTGTAGTTCTTCGACGCGCTGTCGTCCTTCTTGGCCATGGAGGTGCGATGTAAGCGTTCCGGCGGGCCGTGTCCAAGGGGATGTCGCGCAGGGCGCAGCGCGGCCGCGATTTCCCCGCCCGCGCGCGACGCGACGCTGGACGCGGCGCGCGCCGGTGATAGGATTTGATCAAATCCACCGATCCCCGGCCGCGGAGTGCAGCGCATGAAGGACGACAACTTCCTCAAGGAGAACAACGCCCGCCACCTCTGGCACCCGATGGGCCACCCCGGCGCCGCGCAGGCCGAGGGGCCGCGAATCGTCCGCTCGGCCGAGGGCGTGCGCATCACCGACATCGACGGGCATTCGGCGGTGGACGCCGTGGGCGGGCTCTGGTGCGTGAACCTCGGCTATTCCAACGACAGGGTGAAGGAGGCGATCGCGCGCCAGCTTTCGGAGTTGCCCTATTATTCCGCCTTCGCGGGCACCTCGAACCCCGCGGCGATCGAGGCGAGTTGGGCGGTGCGCGAGTTCTTCGCCGCGGACGGCATGGCGCGCGTCTTCTTCACCTCGGGCGGCTCCGATTCGGTCGACACCTGCCTGCGCCTCGCGCGGCAGTATCACAAGCTCCGCGGCGAGCCCGGGCGCATCAAGTTCCTGTCGCTCAAGAAGGGCTACCACGGCACCCACTGGGGCGGCGCGAGCGTGAACGGCAACGCGCGCTTCCGCACCGCCTACGAGCCGATGCTGCCGGGCTGCTTCCACCTGCCCTCGCCCTACACCTACCGCAACCCCTTCGACGAGACCGACCCCGACCGCCTCGCCGAGCGGATCGCGGCCATGGCCGAGGACGAGATCGCCTTTCAGGACCCCTCGACCATCGCCGCCTTCATCATGGAGCCGATCCAGGGCGCGGGCGGCGTGATCGTGCCGCCAGCGCGCTTCATGGGGCTCATGCGCGAGATCTGCGACCGCCACGGCATCCTGATGATCTCCGACGAGGTGATCACCGGCTTCGGGCGCACCGGCGACTGGTCCGGCGCGCGCCACTGGGGGGTGCAGCCCGACATGATGAGCACCGCCAAGGGCATCACCTCGGGCTATTTCCCGGTGGGCGCCGCGCTCGTGAACGAGAAGGTGGCCGAGGTCTTCGAGACCGCCGAGGCCGCCGGCGCGATCTATCACGGCTACACCTACTCGGCGCATCCGGTGGGCGCGGCGGCGGTCATCGCCTGCCTCGAGGAGACGCGGCGCCTCGACACCAAGGCGAACGCGGCGGCGCGGGGCGCGCAGCTCTTCGAGGGCGCGCGCCGCCTCGCCGAGACGCACGACATCGTGGGGAACGTGCGCGGCGGGCACGGGCTGATGACCGGGGTGGAGATCGTCTCGGACCGCGCAGCCAAGACGCCGATGGACGCGGCGACCATGCAGCGCATCCATCAGGCGACCTACGAGGCCGGCGCGATGGTGCGGCTCGGCGGGCACAACATCCTGATGTCGCCGCCGCTGACGATCACCGAGGGCGAGGTGGACACGATCCTCGCCGCGCTCGACGCGGGCCTCTCCGCCGCCTGACCCGGGGCGCGCCGCCGGCGCCGCCGGGCGCCAAGCGGTTTGCAAACCGCTTGGAAGGCGCTTTCCAAGCGCCTTCCGCCCCGCTCAGGGCCGCCGGTGCGCCGTCACCGGCCCCTCGCCCGCCGCGGCGATCCGGTCGGTGACGGCGGCGATCTCCTCGACCGTCACGGCCATGTGGTGGGCGTTGGCGTGGATCAGGGTCTCGGCGTCGCGCACCAGCGCCACGTGACCCTTCCAGAACAGGAGGTCCCCCCGCCGCGGCGGCCCCTGCGCTGCGTCGCCGAGGCTTTCCTGCATGTCCGTGTCGCCCGGACAGGCGATCCCGCAGGCGGCGAGCGCCGCCTGCACCAGCCCCGAGCAGTCGATGCCGAAGGCGGAGTTCCCGCCCCAGAGGTAGGGCGCGCCGAGGAACCGCTCGGCCACCGCGACCGGGTCCGCCTCCGGCCTCTCCAGCGGCGCGAGGTGGACCCGCGGGACGAAGCCCAGCGGCGTCTCAGCGAAGCGCCCCGCCTCCCCCGTCACCGTGACCCGCGCCCCGAGGCTGAGGCTCATGCGCTCGCGCGTCTTCATGTCCGGGGCCGGGTAGAGATGCGTCGCGCGCGCAGCCACCCGGTGCGTCGGCGCGCCCGGCGGGCCGAGCGCGGCCTCGGCGAGGTAGCCCACGTAGCCGTCCTTCGCCGCCTGCACGAAGGCCCAGCCGCCGCGGCGCTCGTAGATGGTCACCGCCTCGCCCAGAAGACACTGGCGGTCACGCGCGCCACAGGGCGCGGCGAGCAGGTCGGCCACCGGCGCGGCGAGCGTGGCCGCCTCGCCCGCGACGAAGCGCTCCGCCGCCACCTGCCCGCGCAGATGCGCCGCCGCGACGCGGCCGTTGGCCGGCGTCAGCCGCCGGTCGCTCACAGCCCGAGCGTGCCCGGCAGCGCGCCGCGCAGCGCCCGCACCCCCTGCGCCGCGCCGCCCTTGGGCCGGCCCGGCGCCGGCTGCGGCTGCCAGGCGTAGATGTCGAAATGGGCGTAGGCGCCCGCGCCCTCCGCGAAGCGGTGCAGGAAGAGCGCCGCGGTGATCGACCCCGCGAAACCGCCCGCCGGCGCGTTGTCCAGATCGGCGATGCCCGGCTCGATCATCGCCTCGTAGGGCGCGTGGAAGGGCATCCGCCAGACCGGATCGGCCCAGAGCGCCGCCTGCTCGGAGAGCGCGGCGGCGAGCCCCTCGTCGTCGGTGTAGAAGGGGGCGAGGTCCGGCCCCACCGCCGCGCGCGCCGCGCCGGTGAGCGTCGCCATGCTGACGAGCGCCTCGGGCCCCTCCTCGCAGGCGAGCGCCAGCGCGTCGGCGAGCACCAGCCGCCCCTCGGCGTCGGTGTTGTTCACCTCCACCGTCAGCCCCTTGCGCGACGTCAGGATGTCGCCGGGGCGGAAGGCGGCGGCGGAGACGGCGTTCTCCACCGCCGGGATCAGCACGCGCAGGCGCACCGGCCAGTCCTCCTCCATGATCGTCTGCGCGAGGCCGAGAACGTTCGCCGCGCCGCCCATGTCCTTCTTCATCAGCCCCATCGCCTGCGCCGGCTTCAGGTCGAGCCCGCCGGTGTCGAAGCACACCCCCTTGCCCACGAGGGTCAGGCGCGGGCCGACGTCGCCGTGGCGGATGTCGATCAGCCGCGGCGCCTCCGCCGCCGCGCGGCCCACGGCGTGGATGAGCGGCAGATTTTCCGACAGGAGCGCCTCGCCGCGCGTCACCTCGATCGACGCGGCGAAGCGCTGCGCGAGCGCGGCCGCCGCGGCCTCGAGCGCCGCGGGCCCCATGTCGGCCGCGGGCGTGTTGACGAGATCGCGGGTCAGCGCCTCCGCCGCGGCGAGCCGCTCGACGCGCGCGGCGTCCACGCCCCCGGGCGCGACGAGGCGGCGCGCGGGCCGCTCCGGCCCCTTGCGGTAGCGCGTGAAGGCGTAACCCGAGAACAGCCAGCCCAGCGCCTCGCGCTCGGCGACCTCGGCCGGCAGGCCCTCGGCCAGCCGGTAGTCGCCCGGCGGCAGCGCCTGCGCGGCGGCGGCGAGCGGGAAACGCTCCCGCGCGCGCGCTTGTCGGTCGCCGTAGCCCGCGAGCGCGCCCGCCGGCCCGTCGTCGCCGGGCAGGAGCAGCGCCTCGCCGATCCCGGCGCGGAAGCCCGCCGCCTCGACCCAGGCGCGGTGCGCGGCGCCGGGGCCGTCGAGCCAGGCGCCGAGCGCCTCCTTCTCCAGCACGGTGAGCGGCAGGGCGTCGGCGTCCCCGGGCGCGAAGCGAAGCGGCATGGGCGGTCCTTTCCTCTCTGGCGCGGCGAAGCCTAGGCCGGCGCGGCGCGAAGGTCCACTCGCCGCGGCGCGCGCGCCGGCCCTCAGTCGGGGGCGAGCATGTAGCCCTCGCCGCGCACGGTCTGCAGGTAGCGCGGCTGCTTCGGGTCGGCCTCGATCTTGCGGCGCAGGCGCGTGATCTGCACGTCCACCGCGCGCTCCTGCACCTGATGCCCGTCGCGGCCGAGATCGGCGACGAGGCGCGCGCGGCTGACCGTCTCGCCGGGCCGGGCCGCGAAGAGCCGCAGGAGCTGCGCCTCGGTCGAGGTCAGGCGCACCGGCTGTTCGCCACGCCACAACTCGCCGCGGCCCGGATCGTAGGCCAGCGCGCCGAAGTGCAGGAGGGCGGGCGCCTCCGCGGTCTCCGGCTCCGGCAGGCGCCGCAAGATCGCGTTGATCCGGAGCAGCAGCTCGCGCGGCTCGAAGGGCTTGGCGAGGTAGTCGTCGGCCCCCGCCTCGAGCCCGGCGATGCGGTGCTCGGTCTCGCCCCGGGCGGTCAGCAGCAGGACCGGCGTCCGCCGCTCGGCCCTGAGCGCCCGGGTGAAGGCCACGCCGTCCTCGCCGGGCATCATCACGTCGAGCACGATCAGGTCGAAGTCGAGCCCGGCGAGCAGCCGCCGGGCATGGCCCGCGTCGCGCGCGGTGGTGACGAGGAAACCGTTGCGCGACAGGAACTGGCGCAGGAGCCCGCGCAGACGTTCGTCGTCGTCCACGATCAGGAGGTGCGTGTCCGTGCCGGTCATCCCCGCCCCTCGCGGAGCGCGCGGTAGTGGCGGCGCATCTCCGGGTCCATCATCGCCTCGAGCACGGTGCGGAAGCCCGCCACCGCCTCGGGCCCCGCCGCGCGGTAGGCGGCGCGCATGCGCGCGCGCTGCGCGTCCGAGAGGCGGCGTTCCAGCTCGGCGCCCGCCTCGGTCAGGTAGAGGTGGCGCTCGCGCTTGTCGCTGCGCCCCACCCGGCTTTCGACGAGGCCGTCGCCGATCAGCGTGCGCAGCACCCGGTTGAGCGACTGCTTCGTGACGCCGAGGATGGAGAGCAGGTTGTTGACCGTCGTGCCGGGCGCGCCGTTGATGAAATGCAGCGCCCTGTGATGCGCACGGCCATAGGCATACTCGGCGAGGATGCGGTCAGGGTCGGCGGTGAAGCCGCGGTAGGCGAAGAACATCGCCTCCACCCCCTGCCGCAACTGCTCGTCCGTGAGAAAGAGGAGCGTCTCGCTCCCCTGCGCCGTCGCGCTGCGCCCGTCGCTCATGCCGGCCTCCCTCGCTTTGGATGCATTTTAAGTCAGCGTTATTGACACTCCAAGCCCCCGTTGGTAGCGAGTCGCGCATTTTGCGCAATTTTATGTCCGCTCCGGACGCAACGCGCGCAACAATCGGCAAGCTCGGGCGAGGGAAGGCACCGCAGATGACAGGCTACGACGATCGGGACGGGAAGATCTGGCTGGACGGCGCGCTCGTGGACTGGCGCGGGGCGCAGGTGCATGTGCTCAGCCACGCGCTGCACTACGCGAGTTCGGTCTTCGAGGGCGAACGCGCCTACGGCGGGCGCATCTTCGCGAGCCGCGCGCATTCCGAGCGCCTGATCGCGAGCGGCACGGCGATCGACATGCCGATCCCCTGGAGCGTCGATCAGATCGAGGCCGCCAAGGCCGAGGTCATGGCCGCGAACGGCCTGTCGGACGCCTACGTGCGGGCCTTCGCCTGGCGCGGCGCGGGCGAGGACATGGGCGTGAGCTCGGCGCGCAACCCGGTGCGCCTCGCCGTGGCGGCCTGGGAATGGGGCGCCTACTACGGCGATTCCAAGACGAAAGGGGCCGCGCTCGACATTTCGCAGTGGAAGCGCCCCTCGCCCGAGACGATCCCGAGCCACGCCAAGGCCGCGGGCCTCTACATGATCTGCACGATGTCCAAGCACGCCGCCGAGGCGAAGGGCTTCGCGGACGCGATGATGTTCGACTACCGCGGCTACGTGGCCGAGGCGACGGGGGCCAACATCTTCTTCGTCAAGGACGGCGAGGTGCACACCCCCCTGCCCGACTGCTTCCTGAACGGCATCACGCGGCAGACGGTGATCGGACTCCTGCGCGAGCGGAACATCCCCGTGCACGAGCGCCACATCGGGCCCGAGGAGCTCGAGGGGTTCCAGCAGTGCTGGCTCACCGGGACGGCGGCGGAGGTGACGCCCGTCGGGCATATCGGCGACTACGCCTTCGAGGTCGGCGCGCTGACGCGGGAGATCGCGGAGGCCTACGAGACGCTGGTGCGCGCCTGAGGCCGTGGCGGAGGGGGGCGCTGCCCCCCTCGGCGGCTGCGCCGCCTCACCCCCCGGAGTATTTGGGCCAAGATGATGGGGCGGGCCCGGATCGCGCCGGGTGCGTGCCCCGAGGTCTCAGCCGGGCGACATGCCGCGCAGGCGCTCGGACCGGCGGCGCAGGATTTCGACCGTTGTCAGGAGCGCGATCGAGATGCAGACGAGGATCGTCGCCACGGCGAGGATCGTCGGCGAGATCTGTTCGCGCAGGCCCGTGAACATCTGCCACGGCAGGGTCTGCTGGTTGGCCGAGCCGACGAAGATCACCACCACCACCTCGTCGAAGCTGGTGATGAAGGCGAAGAGCCCGCCGGAGATCACGCCGGGCAGGATGAGCGGCATCTGCACGCGCCGGAAGGTCGTCACCGGGTTGGCGCCGAGGTTCGCCGCGGCGCGGGTGAGCGAGCGGTCGAAGCCCACGAGCGTCGCCGTCACGGTGATGATGACGAAGGGGATGCCGAGCGCCGCGTGGGCGAGCACCACGCCGAGGTAGGTGCCCTGTAGCCCGATGCGCGAGTAGAAGAAGTACATCCCCGCCGCGGAGATGATCAGCGGCACGATCATCGGCGAGATCAGCACCGCCATGATCGCCTGCCGGAAGGGCACGTGCTCGGAGCTGAGCCCGATCGCGGCGAGGGTGCCGAAGCTCACGGCGAGGAGCGTGGCGACCGGCGCGATCAGGATCGAATTGCGGAGCGCCTGCTGCCAGTCGGCGGAGGTGAAGAAATCCCGGTAGTGCTTCAGGCTGTAGCCCTCCGGGTCGAAGGCCAGCATCTCGGGCGTGAAGGTGAAGAAGTTCTCGGCGTTGAAGCTGAGCGGCATGACCACGAGGATCGGCGTGATCAGGAAGACGAAGACCGCGCCGCAGATCACGCGGAAGGTGTAGTGCCAGAGCACCTCGCCGGCCGTCAGGTAGGGCGGCAGGAACATCCGGTAGCGCCCGCGCCCGATCCAGTAGATGAACCAGCCGAGGAACCACCCGAAGAGGGCGCCGACGATGGCGCCCGCGATGCGCCCGACGAGGAGCCCGGCGAGCGCGAAGAGCGCGATCACGCCCCATTTGACGGCGCGCTCACGCTCCACCCCCGCGAGCGACAGCGCCGCCCACGCGAGCGCGGCGCAGATCGCGGCGCCGCCGAGCACGCCGAGGAGCGTCGCGCCCTGCGCGGTGCCCGCGAAGAGGCCGAAGAGCGCCCCCGCCGCGCCGACCACGGGCAGGGTGAAGGAGAAGGGCAGCGTCTTGGCGCCGGTGATGGCGATCCCGTCGGACATCTCTCAGCCCCCCAGCTTCACGTTGTCGATGCCGACGATCTTGTCGTAGGCCCAGTAGAGCACCAGTACCACCACCAGCAGGATCGAGCCGAGCGCCGCGGCGAGGCCCCAGTTGAGCGAGCTGGAGATGTGGTAGGCGATCCGGTTCGAGATGAAGGTGCCCGTGGTGCCGCCGACGATCTCGGGCGTGATGTAGTAGCCGATCGCAAGGATGAAGACGAGGATCGAGCCCGCGCCGATCCCCGGCACCGTCTGCGGGAAATAGACCCGGCGGAAGGCCGTCAGCGGCGTCGCGCCCAGCGATTTCGCCGCGCGCATGTAGGAGGGCGGGATCGTCTGCATCACCGAGTAGAGCGGCAGGATCATGAAGGGCAGGAGGATGTGCGTCATCGCCACGATGGTGCCGAACTGGTTGTTGATCATGATGAGCCGGCCGTCGTCGGCCACCAACCCGAGCCAGACGAGCACGTCGTTGATCACCCCCTGTTGCTGGAGCATCACCTTCCAGGCGCTCGTGCGCACGAGGAGCGACGTCCAGAACGGCAGGAGCACGAGGATCATCAGAAGGTTCGCCGTCCGCATGGGCAGGTTGGCGAGCAGCCAGGCCACCGGATAGCCGAGCAGGATGCAGGAGAAGGTGATCATCAGGCTCATGAAGAGCGTGCGCTGGAACAGGAGCCCGTAGATCCGCTCGTCCTCGTCGCGCAGCGCCGGGCCGTCCGGCGTCTTCTGCATGTCCACGGCGTTGAGGAAATAGCCGGTGGTGTAGGGCGGCGCGTAGGTGCGGATCGTGCGCCACGGCTCGACGGTGCCCCAGTCCTCGTCCGAGGCGACGAAGGCGGCGCGGAAATCCACCGGCGGAACGTCCGCGAGCGCGGCCTGCGCGGCGCGCAGCGCCTCGGCCTCCGGGCCGTCGTAGGCGGCGAGCTCCTCGGGCGAGAGGGCGCGCAGGTCGCGGTCGAGGGCGACGTAGACCGCTTCCCACGGCTCGTCGTCGGCGACGGTCTCCTCCTCCTCGATCGCCATGAAGACGGCGAACTCGGCGTAGGCCTCGGCGGTGCGCGGGAAGGTCTCGGCGAAGTCGCCGGAGAGCGTGAAGCCGAGGTCCACGTCCTCGGCCGAGACGGCGCAGGGCGCGCCGAAGACGCCCTTGACCCCGCACCACGCGTCGCCGAGCGGGCCGCGGGTCGAGAGATCGTCGAGCCGGATGAACCGCTCGCGCGCGGCGTCGAGCACTGCCGCGCCTCCGGTGCCGGAGGTCATGGAGATCCAGAACTCCGCCTCTTCCCAGCGGTCGTCCAGATCCTCGAGCATCTCGACGTTGGCCTCGCCGAAGTCGTCCACGTCCCGGCCCGTGCCCCGGAAGAGCGAGGACATGCCGGTGTTCTCGTAGTTCAGCCGCTGGCCGAGCCGGGTGTGGCGCCGCGCCTCGGCCGCGAGGAAGAGATCGGAATAGAGCGCCTCGAAGGCGCTGTCGGGCGGCAGATCGCCGCTCTCGGCGTCCCAGGTGGCGAGCGCCGCGCTGGTGCGCGGCAGCGTGTCGCGCACGATCTGGTTCTCGACCGAGCGGAAGAGCATGTCCGCGATCGGCGCGATGAAGGTCACGAGCACGAAGATCAGGAGCGGCGCGATCAGCGCCAGCGCGCGCAGCTTCTGCGCCCGGAGCGCGCGCGCGAGGCTCTTCTTGAGCGGCGTGCCGTCGGCGGCGAGCATCGGGCCGTCGGCCTCGGTCCCGCGCTGGGGGCCGCGCGCACGGTCGTCGAGGGTCGCGGTCTCGTGGAACGCGTCCTCGGGCGTCGGCGCGTCGGCGGTCTGCGGTCCGGAGCTGCTGAGCCTGCTCATGCCTCGATCTCCACCCATGGGGCGGCCCGGCCTGCGACGTCGCGCGGCGGCGGGCCTCGGGGTGGCGGGGCGGCCCGCGGGCCGCCCCGCCCCGTCGTCACGCGCGGCGGGCGGGCGCCCGCCGCACCGATACGATCACTGCGCGAGCCACGCCTGGAACTTGGCGTCGATGTCGTCGCGGTAGTCCGCCCAGAACTCGTAGTTGTAGAGCAGCGTGTTCTCGGCGTTGTCCGGATCGGTCGGCATGTGCGGCGCCATCTCGATGCCGAGCTCGGCGTGCGTCGAGACCAGCGGCGCGGAGCTTTCGCGGGCCGGGCCGTAGGAGATGTAGGCCGACTGATCGGCGAGGCGCTGGGTGTCCGTGGCGAACCACAGGAAATCGAGCACGCGGTTCAGCTCGGCCTCTTCGAGGTCCTCGGGGATGATCCAGCCGTCGAGGTCGAAGACCTGCATGTCCCAGAGCATGCCCACCGGCTGATCCTGCTCCTCGATCACCGAGAAGAGGCGGCCGTTGTAGGTCGAGCCCATGAAGACCTCGCCGTCGGCGAGAAGCTGCGGCGTGTCGGCGCCGGCCGACCACCAGATCACGTCGTCCTTGATCTCGTCGAGCTTGTCGAGCGCGCGGTCCTGCCCTTCTTCGGTGGCGAGCACGTCGTAGATCTCGTCCTTGGCCACGCCGTCGCAGTAGAGCGCCCACTCCATGTTGTTGATCGGGCGACGCTCCAGGCTGCGCTTGCCCGGGTAGGTCTCGGTGTCCCAGACGTCGCAGACGCTGTCGGGCGCGTCCACGCCCTCGGGCACCATGTCGGTGCGGTAGCCGAAGGTCGTGGAGTAGACGATCTGCGGGATGAAGCAGTCGCTGACGATCAGGTCGCCGAAGTCGTCGGAGGCGTCGGTGCCATCGGGCGCGGGCTTCAGGATGTCGTCGTGGTCGACCTCCATCGCGAGGCCCTCGTCGCAGAGGCGGATGGCGTCGGAGGCCACCACGTCCACGAGATCCCAGGTGATGTTGCCCGCCTCGGCCATGGCGCGCAGCTTCGCGACCGCCTCGTTCGAGCTTTCGTCCCAGGTCGCCGAGACCTCCGGGTTCATCTCGATGTACGGCTCGACATAGGCCTTCTGCTGCGAGTTCTGGTAGGCGCCGCCCCAGGAGACGAGCGTCATGCTGTCGATCATCGGCTCGCCGGCGACCGGGCTCTCCATGTCCTGCGCGGCGAGGGCGCCCGCGGCGACCGTGAGGGCCGTCGAGGCCATGAGGGTCTTGGCAAGGTTCATATTCATCGCTCCCTTGTCGTGCCCGTGGTGCTGAAAGGGGGCCGCGGTCACGGGCGGAACCGGGTGGCCCTCTCGCTTGGCGCGCCCTGCGGCGCGCGCCGACCCGGCACGAGGCGCGGGCCGGTCAACCGTGTCACGCGTCGAGCGCGCGGCAGTCGTCGGGCAGCCAGCCGATCTCGATCTTTTCGCCCGGACGCAGGCGGCGCTGGTCGGGGGCGTTGCGCGTCTTGATGATGAAGTCGTCCTTCCCGGCCACGCGCAGCCGCGTGCGGAAGATGTCGCCCATGTAGATGAACTCGAGCACCTCGGCCTTGAGGGTGTGCGCGCCCTCCTGCAGCCGCTCGGCGTTGATCTCGACCCGCTCGGGGCGGATCGAGACGAGCGTGCGCTCGCCCGGCTGGCTCACGTTGACCGGCTTGCAGTCGATGAGCTCCCCGTCGTCGAGCTCGACCACCGCGTACTCGTTGCGAATTTCCTTCACCGTGCCGAGAAGCGTGTTGTTCTCGCCGATGAACTGCGCGACGAAGCTGTTCTCGGGTGTCTCGTAGAGCACGTCGGGCGCGGCGAGCTGCTGGATGCGGCCATCGTCGAAGACGGCGACGCGGTCCGACATGGTCAGCGCCTCGGTCTGGTCGTGGGTGACGTAGACCACGGTGATGCCGAGCTGATGCGCGAGGTTGGTGATCTCGAACTGCATGTGCTCGCGCAGCTGCTTGTCGAGCGCGCCGAGCGGCTCGTCCATGAGCACGAGCTCCGGCTCGAAGACCAGCGCACGGGCGAGCGCGATTCGCTGTTGCTGCCCGCCGGAGAGCTGCGCGGGCCGGCGCCCGCCGAACTCGCCCATCTGCACCATGTCGAGGGCGCGGCGGATCTTCTCCTCGCGCTCGGACTTCGGCAGGCTGCGCACCTCGAGCGGAAAGGCGAGGTTCTCGGCCACCGTCATGTGCGGGAAGAGCGCGTAGTTCTGGAAGACCATGCCGATCCCGCGCTTGTGCGGCGGGATGTTGTTGATGGGCTGACCGCCGAGCTTGATCTCGCCGTGCGTCGCGGTCTCGAAGCCCGCGAGCATCATCAGGCAGGTGGTCTTGCCCGAGCCCGACGGGCCGAGCATCGTCAGGAACTCCCCCCGCGGCATGGCGAGGTTCAGGTCCTTCACGACGAGCGTTTCACCGTCGTAGCTTTTCTGGACGCGTTCGAAGGCGACGAACGCCTCTTGCGTGTCGGTCTCGGCCAAACCCGGCTCCCTGTCCTGTCGTCGCGGGTCTCTGCCCGCTTTGTCCGTCAGACTCCGAGTAAAGCGATCCCGGGGCCCGGTTGCAACAGCCGAGAGGTTGCCGTCGCGGCAATATAGTTAGCCCTGCCCCCTGAAGAGGCAAACCGGCGCCCGGGGTCCGGGCGCCGGCGCGGGTCAGCCGAGGACGGCGCGCACGGCCGCGGCGGTCTTGTCGGCGACCTCTTCGGCCTCGGCGCGGGTGAGGCAGAAGGGCGGCGCGAAACCGAGGATGTCGCCCTGCGGCATGGCGCGGGCGATGACGCCGCGCTCGAGGAGCGCCGCGGCGATCTGCGGGCCGACCTTGCGCGCGGGATCGAAGAAGGCGCGCGCCTCGCGGTCCTCGACGAACTCCACCGCGGCGATCATGCCCTCGCCGCGCACCTCGCCGACGTGCGGGTGATCGCCGAGCGCCTCGGCCAGCGCGCGGTTGAAATGCGCGCCGGTCTCTCCGGCCGCGGTCACCAGGTCGAGCTTGTCGATGAGCTCGAGGTTGGCGACGCCCGCCGCCGCGCCGATGGGATGGGCGGAATAGGTCCAGCCGTGCCCGATCGGCCCCATGGCGTCGGTCCCCTGCTCGAGCCCTTTCCAGATCTTCTCGGAGACGATGGAGCCCGACAGCGGCGCATAGGCCGAGGTCAGCCCCTTCGCGATGGTGATGAGATCGGGCTCGAGCCCGTAGTGCTCGGAGCCGAACATCGTGCCGAGCCGCCCGAAGCCGGTCACCACCTCGTCGGCGACGAGCAGGATGTCGTGCTTCTTCAGGATGGGCTGGATCGCCTCCCAGTAGCCCGCGGGCGGGGGGACGATGCCGCCCGTGCCGAGCATCGGCTCGGCCCAGAAGGCGGCGATGGTCTCGGCGCCCTCGCGCTCGATCAGCGCCTCGAGCTCGGCGGCGCAATGCGCGACGAAGGCCTCCTCGCTCATCGAGACGTCGGCGCGGCGGAAGTAATAGGGCGCCTCGGTGTGCAGCACCGGCGCCAGCGGCAGGTCGAAGGCCTTGTGGAAGAGCTCCAGCCCCGTGAGCGACCCGGTCATCAGACCCGAGCCGTGGTAGCCGCGCCAGCGCGAGATGATCTTCTTCTTCTCCGGCCGGCCGAGGACGTTGTTGTAGTACCAGATCAGCTTGACGTTGGTCTCGTTCGCGTCCGAGCCCGAGAGCCCGAAGTAGACCTTGCTCATGTGGTCCGGCGCGCGGTCGAGGATCATCTTCGACAGCTGGATGCTCGCCTCGGTGCCATGGCCGACGTAGGCGTGGTAATAGGCGAGCTCGCGCGCCTGCTCGGCGATGGCCTCCGCGATCTCGGGGCGGCCGTAGCCCACGTTCACGCAGTAGAGGCCGGCGAAGGCGTCCAGCAGGCGGTTGCCGTCGCGGTCCTCGATATGGCTGCCCGAGCCGCTGCGGATCACGCGCTGCGGCGCGTTGCCGCGCGCGAACTCCGCGAGATGGGTGGAGGGGTGCAGGAAGTTCTCGCGGTCCCACTCCTCGAGCAGATCGTTTCTGAGCACGGCGCGTCTCCTCGCTCCTGGGGTGAACGCACCACGCCTGCCTCCTCCCCGCCCCGATTGCAAGGCCGCCCATGCCGCGACGTCACGTCCTCAGATCAGCGGGCGGCGCGGCGGCGGCCCCGGCTCGGCCCCGCACGCGGCGGCGAGCCGCGCGGTGTCGGGGATGCGCAGCCGCCTCTCGGCCCAGCTCACGAGCTGCGCGTCCCGGAGCCGCGCCAGCGTCTTGTTGGTGTGCACGAGCGAGAGCCCCAGCGCGTCGGCGAGGTCCTGCTGGCGGAACGGGAAGGGCACGCCCTGACCCTCCGTCTCGAAGCCGAGCGCCTGCAGCCGGCGGTAGAGCGTGAGCAGCGCCCAGCCCATGCGCTCCCGCGCCGGGCGCTGGCCGAGCGACGTCAGCGCCTCGCCGAGGAACCGCTCCTCCAGCGCGCCGACCCATGTCAGATCGAAGGCGCGCTCGGGAAAGCGGCGGTAGAGATCCCAGATGTCGGAGCGGCGGAAGGCGCAGAGCACCATCGGCGTGACCGCCTCGACCGAGTAGGTCATCGCCTCCATCATCGCCGCCTGCAGCCCGAGAAAATCGCCCGGAAGCGCGAAGTTCAGCACCTGGCGCCCGCCGCCGTCGGCCGCCTTGCTGCGCAGCCCCATGCCGCGCAGCACCGTGTAGAGCTGCGGCGCCTTCGATCCTTCGAGCAGCACGGTGGTGCCGGCCTCCACCTGAAGCTCGCCCGTCTTGAACCGGCGCATGAAGCGCAGCTCGTCGGACGAGAAGTCGTGGAACAGCTCCAGCCGCCGCAGCGGGCAGTCGTTGCAGTCCGTCGTCAATGAACTCTCCCGCGGTATGTCGGATATTAATGCGGCGCCGCCCGCGACGTTCCATGATCGCCCGACCCCGGAAACCGAGCCGCCCGCGCCATGCCCGCCGACCCCGCCCTGCCCTGCCGCGATTACGTCGTCTGCACCACGAGCCCGCTCGTGGCCGAGGACATCGCCGCGGGAATCGCGGAATGGGACCCGGCCGCGCGCGTCACGCTCTGCGCGCATCCCGATGCGTTGACCGGCTTTCTCGCCGCGCTCGGCCCGGTGGCCGCGGTGGTCACCTCCGTGTCGCCCGCCGAACTGTCGGAGGCGCTGACGGCGGACGGGGCGGGCGGCGGGGTGATCTGGCTCGCCACCGGCAAGCGCCCCGCGCCGGAGGAGAGCGACCTGCCGACCGTCCCGCTCGAGTTGCCCTTCACGACGCCGGCGCTGCACGCCGCGCTCGACCGGCTCGCGCGGCTCTGACCGCGGCCATCGGGAACCCGGCCCGCGCCGCCCGGGTTCGTCCGGGACCCTCGGACAAGGCCGAAAGGAGAGACCCATGCTCTACTGGGCCGCCGTTTTTCTGGTCATCGCGCTCGTCGCCGGGCTCTTCGGCTTCGGCGGCATCGCCGCGGCCTCCGCCGGGATCGCGCAGATCCTCTTCGCCGTCTTCCTCGTGCTCTTCGTCGTCGCGCTCCTGGCGCATCTCTTCCGCCGCCTGCCGCGCGGCTGAACCGAAGGCCGCACTTTTTTGGGGAACCGCTTTCGGGTGCCGGCGTTGCGTCGCCCATAGGCAGTGATGCAGACTCCAGAGAGGCGAAACCACGATGCAGGTAACGGACGACAACGTGTCCGGCACGAAACGACAGCCCAAGACGCCGCCCAGCGCGCAGACGCCGCCCCAGCAGGAGGAGGACGGCGTCGACGCGCTGATCGATCAGAACCTCCGCAAGGTCTACGACGACCTCGTGGAGGACGAGATCCCCGACCGCTTCCGCTCGCTGCTGGATCAGCTGCGCCGGCAGGAGGGCGGAAAATGAGCGCGACCGCAGCCCGCAAGGCGCCCGCGGAGGGCGGCGCGACGCCACGCGACCCCCGCGACGAGATCGCCGAGCACCTGAAACCCATGCGCCTCTTCGCGCTGTCGCTGACGCGCGATATCAACCGCGCCGACGATCTCGTGCAGGACACGGTCGTCAAGGCCTGGACCAACATCGACAAGTTCGAGCCCGGCACCAACATGCGCGCGTGGCTCTTCACGATCCTGCGCAACACCTTCTACTCGGACCGCCGCCGCGCCCGGCGCGAGGTGGCCGACGCCGAGGGCGCGCTCGCCAGCCGGATCGCCGAGAAGCCGGACCACGACGGCCGCCTCGCCATGGCCGATTTCCGCGCGGCCTTCGAACAGCTGCCGGACGAACAGCGCGAGGTGCTGATCCTCGTCGGCGCGCAGGGCTTTTCCTACGAGGACGCGGCCGAGATGTGCGGCTGCGCCGTGGGCACGGTGAAGAGCCGCGCGAACCGCGGCCGCAAGCGCCTCGCCGAGCTGCTCGGCGTCGAGGCGCGTGATTCGCTCGAGATGACGGACCAGTCCACGCTCGCCGTCATCGCCGAGAACCCGACCTCCGGGTGAGCGGGCGGGGCCAGCCCGCGCCGCAGGACGACGCCCCGCCGCGACGCGGGCCGCGCCGCTCGCTGCTGACGATCGTCGCGGCGGTGCTGACGCTCGCGCTGCTGCCGGTGGGCAGCCTCGCGCTCCTGCAGACCCTGCGCTCGATCGAGGTCGCCGACGAGAACTATCGTAACGACCGGCTCGCCGAGGCGGTGCGAATCGCCACGCCGGAGCGCGAGGCGATCGTCTCGAGCCTCGGCCTCGCCACCGGGCTCGCGGAGGCGCTCGCCACCCGGGCGCCCGATGACCCGGAGTGCACCGCGCTCATGCGCCGCACGGTCGCGCGGCATCCGCGCCTCGGCTTCGCCGGCTTCGTGGAACCGGGCGGGCGGACGGCCTGCAACTCCACCGGCGCGGCCTTCACCGTCAGCCTGGCCGAGACGGCGCGCCGGCTGTCGGCGGACCCGCGGCCCGACGTCACCTTCAACCCCGCCGGCCGCGTGAGCGACGCGCCCGTGATCGTCGTCAGCCACCCGGTCCACGCCCCCGGGGGCGACCTGCGGGGCTTCGCCGCGCTTTCCTTCCCCGTGCGGCTGCTGGACGAGGCGCGCGCGTCGATGGGCATAGGGCCGGAGGCGGATCTGGTGACCTTCACGCCCGAGGGCGAGGTCATCACCGCGAGCACCGACGCGGAGACCGTGGACGACGCGCTGCCCGCGGGCATGACGCTGCCGGGGCTCGCGGGCGGCAATGCGCGGAGCTTCGCCGCGCGCAACGGCGCCGGCGAGGCGCGGCAGTTCGCGGTGGTCTCGCTCGCGCCGGGGGCGGCCTACGCGCTGGCGAGCTGGCCGGCGCGCGGGCCGCTGCCCGGGCAGACGCTGTTGTTGCTCTCGTCGCTCTCGTTCCCACTGGCGATGTGGCTCGTCAGCCTCGCCGTGGCGCTCCTGTCGATCCACCGCCTCGTGCTGCGCCCGATCGGGTCGCTGCGCCGCGCGATGCGCAGCTTCGCCGACCGCCGCAAGATCCCCGCGACCCGCGACCTGAGCCACGCCGCCGCCGAGCTGCGCGACATCGAGGGCACCTTCCACCGCATGGCCGAGACCATCGCCCACGACGAGGCGGATCTCGAGAACAAGATCTACGAGCGCGAGGTTCTCCTGCGCGAGGTGCACCACCGGGTGAAGAACAACCTGCAGCTCATGTCCTCGATCATGAACATGCAGGCGCGCCGCGCCACGAGCCCCGAGGTGCGCGCCGCGATCCGCAACCTGCAGGACCGCCTCGCGAGCCTCGCCACCGTGCACCGCACCCTCTATCAGTCGGGCGACATGGCGCAGGTGCGCGCCGACGCGCTGATCGAGGAGGTCGTGCGCGAACTCGTGGCGCTGGCGAGCAGCGCGCGCGCGCCGGTCGATCTGCGCTTCGATCTCGACCCGGTGACGCTGGAGCCCGATCAGGCCGCGCCGCTGGCGCTCCTGACGGCGGAGGCGGCGACCAACGCGCTCAAGTACGCCGCGCCGGACGCGGTGGGGGCGCGCTGGCTGCGCGTCGCGCTGAAACCCGACGACGCGGCGGCGGCGCGCTTCGTGCTCACGGTGGAGAACAGCCTCGCCCCCGGCGCCGAGACGGAGGAGGCGCAGGGCCTCGGCTCGATGCTGATACGGGCCTTCGCCTCGCAGCTCGAAGCGCGGGTGGACCACGGGGCGACGGACGGGCGCTACACGGTCGCCGTGCGCTTCGCCGCCGCGCCGGAGCGGAGACAGGGGGACGGGTAGCGGGCCGGCGCCCTGGGCTCGAAGGCTGGGATCTTCGGGAGAAAGGGCCGACCGGGGCGCCATCGGCATCGCGGCGCCGCCGCACGGCGCGGCGGCTCGATGGCGCAGTGTCGAGGGTCATCCCATCCGGGGCCTGCGACGCCCGGACAGGGGACCAAGCCGCGCCGCCCGGCGCCGCATCGCGCGAGAGGGCGGCCGACGCGCCTCAGCCCTCGGGCGCGGCGTCGGTCGCGTCGGGGGTGGCCTGCGGCGTCTGAGGCCGGTCGCCGTCGGTCGTGGAGACGGCGAAGGCGAACACGACGAGCAGCGCGAAGACGAGCACCGCGCCGATCCCGATCAGGGCGGGACGGTGGCGGCGTTTCTGCTTCTCGACGTTGGTGTCGGGTGGCGACATGGGTCTCCCTCCTTTCGGGAGACAACGCCGCCGCCCGGCGGGCCGGTTCCCTCAGGCGGGCACGCGGCCGAAGATGTCCTGCGCGTGCTCCTCGAGGTAGATACGCAGCCACGGCGTGTAGCGGGCCGGCGCGCGGCGCACCTCCTCGGTGAGTTCGGCGAGCGTCGTCCAGCGCGTTTCCTGCACCTCCTCGGGGTTCGGATCGGGGGCGATGCGCCCCGGCGCCTCGGCGGTGAAGATCTCGACCACCTCGTGCTCGATCAGCCCGCCGCCCACGTCCGCGCGGTATTCCACCTGTCCGCGGTGCACGAGCGGCAGCCCCTCGACGCCGAGCTCCTCGGCGAGACGGCGGCGCGCGCAGGCCTCGGGCGCCTCGTCCCAGCCGGGATGCGTGCAGCAGGCGTTCGCCCAGAGCCCCGGCGTGTGATACTTGCCCGCGGCGCGGCGCTGCAGGAGCACCCAGTCGCCCGAGAGCACGAAGACGGACACGGCCTTGTGCCGGAGCCCGCGGCGGTGCGCCTCCAGCTTCTCGACCGGCATGAGGGTGCCCTGCACCCAGGCGGGAACGGTCAGCGTCATGTGTAGGTCTCCCGCACGAGGCCCGAGAGATGGGCGAGGTTCTTGAGCCCGATCTTGATGTGCGCGAGCGGACGCGCCTTCACGAGTTCCTTGTTCATGTAGGCCTCGAAGGTCAGCCGTTGAACGTCGATGTCGTGGCAGAGCGAGACGAAGCGCTCCCGCCGCGCGTCGGACTTGTAGTAGGCGTCCTGCATCGCGCCGAGGATCTTGAAGACGCTCTTGTGCTCGCGCATGAAAAGGTGCCGCGCGAGCTTCAGCTTCGCCGTCTCGCCGGTGGTGAGCGTCGCCGCCGCGGCCGCCGCCGCGACGCGCCCGCCGACCATCGCGTAGAAGATCCCCTCGCCCGAGGACGGCGCGACCACGCCCGCCGCGTCGCCGGCGAGCACCACGTCGCGCCCGTTGTCCCAGCGGTCGAGCGGCTTGAGCGGGATCGGCGCGCCCTCCTTGCGGATGGTCGGGCAGTCGGCCAATCCGCTGGCCGCGCGCAGGTCGGCGGTGGCCTGCTTGACGTCCACTTCCTTGACCATGCTGCCCATGCCGACGCTCGCCGATTTGCCATGCGGGAAGACCCAGCCATAGAAATCGGGCGAGATCGCGCCGTCGTAGACCACGTCGCAGCGCTCGGGATCGTACTCGCCCACCTTGCCGGGCGCCTCGATGATCTCGTGATAGGCGATGACGTAAGGGATCTTGTCGCCGCCGGCGACCTCCTGCCGCGCCACGTTGGACCTCGCGCCGTCGGCCCCGATGACCAGCCGCGTGGTCAGCCGCCGCGTCTCGCCGCTGTCCTTGTCGCGGAAGACGACGTGGGTGCCCGCGTCGTCGCGCTCGACCTTGGTGAAGGTGCCGCGGTAGCGGTCGGCGCCCGCGGCCTCGGCCCGGTCGCGCAGGAAGGCGTCGAAATGCTCGCGGTCGACCATGCCGACGAAGCCGTTCTCGATCGGGATGTCCACGCGCCGCCCCGTCGGCGAGATCATCCGCGCGGTGGTGATCCGCGCCACGAGCTGATCGTCGGGGATGTGGAAATCGCGGATCGCGCGCGGCGGGATCGCGCCGCCGCAGGGCTTGATGCGCCCCTCGCGGTCGATGAAGGCCACGTTCCGCCCCTCGCGGGCGAGATCCTCCGCGGCGGTGGCGCCCGACGGCCCGGCGCCCACGACGACGACATCATACATGTTCATTCTCCCGGCATCATCGCGGCGCGGCCGGGCGCGCGCGCGGTCTGGATCACTTTGGCCGCCATCGCCGCAGCGACGAGGAAGAGCGCCGCCTCGGCGAGGAACACGGTCCCGAAGGCGGTGGCGTCGCTCGCCACGACGGTGCGCATCACGTCGGCGGCCGCCGCGCCCGTCAGCCCGCCGAAGCCCGCCGCTATGGCCTGCGCCGCGCCCCAGAGGCCCATGCGCGTGCCCTCGCGCGATTCGCGGCCCTCGCCGGCGAGCGCCATCATCGAGCCGATGGCGGCGACGGCGAACATTCCGTTGAACATGCCCAGCGCGACGACCCCCGGCATCAGCCCCGCCGAGATCCCCGCGCTGCCCGCGACGGTGATCGCCGCGAGGCTCGCCGCCGAGCCGAGGCACCCCGCGATCACCCACGACCGGAGCGAGCCGATCCGCAGCCCCGTCGCCGCGATCCCGACGAGGAGCATGCCGACGAAGACGCCGCCGTTCTGCGCGCCCGAGAGCGAGGTAGACTGCCCCGGCGTGAGCCCGAAGACAAGACCGGCGTAAGGCTCGAGAATGAGCTCCTGCATGAAATAGGCGGTCATCGAGAGAAAGACGAAGATCGTGAAGTTGCGCGCGTGGCGCTCGGCCCAGACCTCCTTCAGCCCCTCGACGAAGCTCTGCTCGTCATGCGCGGGCTGCGCGTCCACCCCGCGCTCGACGCCCCAGACGGCGAGGATCGTCAGGAGCACCGCGCTTCCTGCGACGATGGCGACGATGCGCAGGAGCAGCGCGTGGGAATAGGGATCGAGGAAGGCGCCCACCGTGCCGGCCGTGGCCGCGATGCCGAAGATCATCATCAGCCAGGTGATCGTCGCCGCCGCCGCGCGCCGGCGCGGCGCGGTCGCCGTCGCCAGCAGCGCCAGGAGCGAGGTGCCCGAGGCGCCGACGCCCACGCCGATCAGCGCATAGGCCGCGATCGAGACCGCGAGGCCCGGCGCGAAGGCCGTCTCCATCAGCGCGACGCCCCAGGCCGCGCCGAGCCCGCCGAGCGCCAGAACACCCATGCCGCCCACGATGAAGAGCGTCCGGTTGCCCCCCGCGTCCGACAGGAACCCCCAGTTGGGCCGTGTGATCTGAATGCCGTAGTGGAGCGCCACCAGAAGCCCCGGCAGCACCGCGGGCAGGGCCAGCTCCACCACCATCAGCCGGTTCAGCGTCGAGGTGGTCAGCACCACGATCGCGCCTAGGCACATCTGCACCAGGCCGAGCCGGAAAATCGAGAGCCAGGAGAGCGTCATCTCAGAGCCCTCCGAGGCCGCGCAGCGCGAAGGCCGCGATCATCATGCCGGAGACGTACATCGCCACTCCCGTCGCGTTGAACCATGGCGCCTTGGCGGCCGGGTCGCGCATCATCACCCGCGCGGCCCAGAGCTGGCCGAGGATCAGCCCGGCGATCGCCGCCGCGTGCCAGCCCTGCCCCCAGCCCGCGAGCAGGGTGAAGACCGCGATCTGCGGCAGGATCATCACCCAGGCGGCGGCCTTGGCCGCGCGCGCGGGGCCGAGCGTGACCGGCAGCGAGTTGACGCCGGTCGCCCGGTCGCCCTCCAGCGCCTTGAAATCGTTGAGCGTCATGATGCCGTGCGCGCCGACCCCGTAAAGGAGCGCGATCGTCACGATCTCGGGCGCGGGCGCGCCGGCCGAGAGCACGGCGGCGCCGGTGAACCACGGCAACGTCTCGTAAGAGAGCCCGACGAGCCCCGGCCCAGCGACGCCCGAGCGCTTCAGCCGAACCGGCTCGGCCGAGTAGGCCCAGGCGGCGAGCACGCCGAGGATCGTCGCCCCGAAGCCCCACGGCCCGAGCTGCCAGCCGACGACGAGCGCGAGGCCCGACATGGCGAGCGCGATCCAGAGCCCCCAGCGCCCCGGGATGCGGCCCGAGGGAATCGGGCGGCCGGGTTCGTTGATGGCGTCCACCTCGCGGTCGCACCAGTCGTTCGCCGCCTGGCTCATGCCGCAGACGATCGGTCCGGCGAGGACCATGCCGAGCAGCACGAGGCCCCAGGCGCCGAAGGGATCGGCGCCCACGGAGACGATGCCGCAGAGATAGGCCCAGATCGGCGGGAACCACGTCACGGGCTTCAGAAGCGTCAGCACCGCCCGCGGTTCGGGCAGGGAACGACGCGCGGCCGCGGGGGGCTGAATGCTGTCGGTGACACTCATGGTGTCAACTTAACTATACACTCGCGAGTCGGTAAAGCCCTTTCTCGCGCGGGCGCGCGACCGTCGCTGCGTCTTTCGGAGGGCGGCGGCGGGATCGGCCCTGTACGGATGCGCGGGGCCATCCGTCGGGCCGCGGGGGGCGCGCCTGCCTCGCCGCTTGCGCGCGAGGCGTGTCGGACGGATCGGAGCGACCCGACAGACGATCGCCCGGATCGCGCACAGCGCGCCCGGCGTCCGGGTCCGGACCCGTCGCGCGGGACGCGGAGCTCACCCGCGGCACCTCGACCACCCGGCCGCGCGGCGCCCTTGCGGCCCCGACTCGCCGTCCCGCGCCCGGCGCGCGCGGTCTCACCGCATCAGGACGACCGGCACCTTGCAGGAGCGCACCATCTCGGTGGTGGTCGAGCCGATGATCAGGCTGCGGATGCGGCTGTGGCCGTAGGCGCCCATCACCACCATGCCGACGCCCTCGCGCTCGACGATCTCGCCGAGTTCCTTCTCCGGCTGGCCGGGGACGAGTTCCGTCTCCGCCGCGAGGCCCGCGGCGTCGAGCACCGCCTTCGCGTCGGCGAGGCCCTTGCGCGCGGCGGCGGTGTCGGCGCCCACGGTGACCACCTTGATCGACAGCCCCGCGAAAAGCGGGCTGCGCGCGATGTGATCCACCGCCTTCATCGCCGAGACGCCGCCGTCGTAGGCCACGAGCACCCGCTCGACCGGCGCGAAGGCGCGCGAGGCGACGACGACAGGCCGGTGCGCCGCGCGCACGATCCGCTCGAGGTTGGAGCCGAGGTGCCCCTTGGCGAAATCCGCCGCCTCGCCGCGCTTGCCGACGACGAGGGCGCGCGCCTCGGCCTCCACCTCGCCCACGGTCTCGACGATGTCGCCATGGCGCAGGCGCGTGGTGATCTCGTCCACGCCGGCGCCGTCCACGATGGCGCGCGCGTCCTCGAGGATGGCGCGGCCGCGGGCGCGCACCAGCTTCGCGCGCTGCTCGTCGAGCTCCGAGAGCTCCTCGAGGAGCCGCGTCCGCGCGCCGAGGCGGATGGAGCCCGAAAGGTCGTGTTTCTCCGGCGCCTCGCGGCGGCCGAGGACGTGGATGAGCTCCACCCCCGCGCCCGTGCGCCCGGCGATCCACGCGGCGTGCTCGCAGACGGAGGCGGAGTAGATCGAGCCGTCCACCAGCGCGATGATCTTGTCGGTCATGGGGTCGCTTCCTTCAGTGGCCGGTGAGCGCGTCCATCGCGCCGGGCTTGTCGTGGATGGCGAGCCGGTCCACCAGCGTCTCGGTCGCCTCGTTCATGCCGACGACCTCGACCTCGGCGCCGTCGCGGCGCAGCTTCAGGATCGCCATGTCGAGCGCCTGCACCGAGCTGATGTCCCAGATGTGGGCATGTGTCACGTCGATCACCACGCGCTCGGGCGCCTCGCGGAAGTCGAAGGCCTCCATGAAGTCCTCGACCGAGCCGTAGAAGAGCTGCCCCTCGACGCGGTAGGTGCGCACGCGGCCGTCGGCGCTGATCTCGCTCGTCACGCGGAAGAGCTGCGCGATCTTCGCCGCGAAGAAGATGCCCGACAAAAGCACGCCCACCAGCACCCCGATGGCGAGGTTGTGGGTGTAGACCACCACCGCCACCGTGGCGAGCATCACCACCGAGGACGAGCGCGGGTGCACCCGCAGATTCCGGATCGAGGACCACGAGAAGGTGCCGATCGAGACCATGATCATGATCGCCACCAGCGCGGGCATCGGGATCACGCTCACCGCGTCGCCGAGCCCGACGACGAGGATCAGCAGCACCACCCCCGCGGTGAAGGACGACAGCCGCCCGCGCCCGCCGGACTTCACGTTGATGATCGACTGCCCGATCATCGCGCAGCCCGCCATGCCGCCGATGAAGCCCGTCGCCGTGTTGGCGAGGCCCTGGCCCACGCACTCCTGATCGCGGTCGGATTTCGTGTCGGTCAGGTCGTCCACGATGTTCTGCGTCATCAGGCTCTCGAGGAGGCCCACGACCGCCACCGCCACCGAATAGGGCAGGATGATCTGCAGCGTCTCGAAGGTGAGCGGGATGTCCGGGATCAGGAAGACCGGCAGCGTGTCGGGCAGCGCGCCCATGTCGCCCACCGTGCGCACGTCCCAGCCGAAGGCGACGGTGAGCGCCGTGAGCACCACGATCGTCACCAGCGGCGAGGGCACCGCCGTCGTCACCATCGGGAAGAGGTAGATGATCGCGAGCCCCCCCGCGACGAGCGCATAGGTCAGCCACGTGACATGCCGCGGGTCGAGCTCGGGAAGCTGCGCCATGAAGATCAGGATGGCGAGCGCGTTGACGAAGCCCGTCATCACCGACTTCGAGACGTAGCGCATCACGAAGCCCAGCCTCAGAAAGCCCGCCGCGATCTGCAGAAGCCCCGCGAGCACCGTCGCAGCGAGCAGATATTCCAGCCCGTGCTCGGCGACCAGCGTGACCATCAGCACCGCCGTCGCCGCCGTCGCCGCCGAGATCATGCCCGGCCGCCCGCCGGTGATCGCCGTGATCACCGCGATGGAGAAGCTGGCGTAAAGCCCCACCTTGGGGTCCACGCCCGCGATGATGGAAAAGGCGATCGCCTCGGGAATGAGCGCGAGCGCCACGACGATACCGGCGAGCAGGTCGCCGCGGATGTTGCCGAGCCACTGGCCCCGGTAGGCGTCGATTGAAATCATGGGAAATAACGCTCCGCGGCCGCGCGACCCGTCGCCGGGCGGCGTGCCGTCGTGTCTGACATGTCGTTGACGGCGCCCCCGCGGCACGGGGCCTGCGGCGCGGCGCCGGACTGGATTTGCTGCGCGGCAGCATAACGCCGCCCGCGCGGGATGCAAGCCGCCGGCCCGCGGCCGCGCGCCCCGCTTCAGGGCGGGTGAAGCGCGTTTCAGCACTTCTGATTTGCCACGGCGCGGCTGGCATGTGCCCAATCCGGGGCTACGTGAGCCCGCACAGCAGCCGCCGCGTCGCGGCGCCACGCACCGAAACCGACGCACCAGAACCGACAGGGAGCCGACCCATGAAAACCCGCCTTCTCGCCGCCGCGGCCGCCGCGGCGCTCGCCTCTCCCGCCGCCGCGCAGGACGGCTGCGGCGAGGTCTCGATCACCGAGATGAACTGGGCGTCCGCCCAGATCGTCACCGCCGTCTCGAAGTTCATCATGGAACAGGGCTACGGCTGCACCGTCTCGACGGTGCCCTCGGCGACCGTGCCCGCCGTCACCTCGCTCGCCGAGAACGCCGAGCCCGACATCGTGACCGAGCTCTGGCTGAACTCCACCGGCGAGGTCTACGCCCGCCTCGAGGAGGAGGGCAAGGTCGAGCCGGTGGCCGATATCCTCGCCCCCGGCGGCGTCGAGGGGTGGTGGATCCCGTCCTACCTCGCCGAGGCGCACCCGGAGCTGACCACGATCGAGGGCGTCATGGCCAACCCCGAGCTCGTCGGCGGCCGCTTCAACAACTGCCCCGACGGCTGGGGCTGCCGGATCGTCAACGACAACCTGATCCCGGCGCTCGGCCTCGAGGAGGCGGGCCTCGAGGTGTTCAACCACGGCTCCGCCGAGACGCTCTTCTCCTCGCTCGCCGCGGCCTACGAGGACGGCGAGCCGTGGTTCGGCTACATGTACGGCCCGACCTCGGTGCTCGGCAAATACGACATGGTCAAGGTCGAGCTCGGCCCCATCGACGAGGAGATCCACGCCGCCAACCAGAACCAGGACAACCCCGATCCCGGCGTCTCGGACTTCCCGCCGGCGCCGGTTCTGACGGTGGTGACCTCCGAGTTCCGCGACACCTCGCCCGAGATCGTCGACCTGATGAGCAACGTGAGCTTCGACGTGGACGTGATGAACGGCCTGCTCGCCTGGAAGGAGGAGAACAACGCCTCCAACGAGGAAGCGGCCGCGTATTTCATCCAGTCGAGCCGCGACATCTGGGGCGCATGGGTGAACGAGGACGCCCGCGCGAACCTCGCCGGCCTGCTGGAATGAGCCTGCCCCGGCGCGGCCCCCGGCCGCGCCGGACCTGCGGAGCCGCCGCCCGGGCGCGCGGCTCCGCGTCGAACGGGCGGGATGCGCCCCACCGATAAGCTTCACCGGTGAGCGCCAATCCCCGCCGACAGAGGCCCGACGTCACGACCTGCGACCGCCGTCGCGCGCGACGAAGCCTTCCGGCCTGGGAGAGCATGATCTGCCGCCCGACCGCCGCACGGGTAAGCGCCCCCGGCTCTGAAAACGGCGCCTCGGGCCTTGGTGGTCGATCCGCCCCGCGCGCCGGCGGTTCGCCCGGGCACGCGCCCGGGCGGCCCATCCGATGCGCGCCGGGCAGCTCCGAAAACGGCGCCTCCCGCCTGAGCGCCGCCGGCCGGCGCGCCTCTACGTCAACGGATGGCGAGCCCGGCCGCGCCGCGCCCGTCGCCGCGGTGTGCGCCGACAGCCGCCCAGCGCCCTCGCGCACCCCTCAGAGCGCGCGGATGCGCTCCAGCGTCGCGGCGCGCACGGCGACGCCCTCGCGCTGCGCGCGGGCCCGCGCCGCGGCGCGACCGTCGCCCGGCAGGCGCGCGCCCGGTTCGGCGCGAATCGCCTCGGTCAGGGCGGCGATGCGCGCGGCGTAGGCGCCGCCCGAGCTCGCCGCCGGGTCCAGCGCGACGAAGCATTGCCCGGTGCGCGGCGGGCCGCCCTTCGGCCCGGAGAAGGGGCTCGCGTCGCGGCCGAGCGTCGCGCCGGTGAGCGCCGCCGCCATGACCTCCACCAGAAGCGCGAGGCCCGCGCCCTTGTAGCCCCCCGCCGGCGCCATGGAGCCGGCGAGCGCGCGCTCGGGATCGGTCGTCGCCGCTCCGTCGGGGCCGAGCGCCCAGCCCTCGGGGATCGCGCGGCCCTCCCGCGCGTGGGCCATGATCTCGGACTTGGCGATCACGCTCGCGCTCTGGTCGATCAGAAGCGCGACGCCCCCCGCCCCGTCCGGCGCGGCGAGCGAGACCGGGTTGGTGCCCACCACCGGCCGCGCCCCGCCCGCCGGCGCGATCGAGGCCGGCGCGTTGGTGAAGCCGAGCCCGACGAGCCCCGCCTCCGCGAGCGCGCGCGTGTGCACGCCGAGCACCCCGCAATTGTAGGACTCCCGCACGGCGAGCGCGGCGACGCCCTGCGTCCGCGCCGCCGGGATCGCCTCGGCGAAGCCCGCCGCGATCGCGGCATGGGCGAAGCCCTGCCCCGCGTCGGCGACGACGAGCCCGGGCCGGGGGCGCGTGACCTCGGGCACCGCGTCGCCCCGCACCTTGCCGCAGCGCAGGTGCTCGCAATAGACCGGGATGTAGGCGAGCCCGTGGCTCGCCACGCCGTCGGCCTCCGTCTCGGCGGTGGCGCGGGCGAGCGGCTGCGCCTGCGCGCGGCTGGCCCCCGCCCGGGTCAGCGCCTCGAAGGCGAGCGTCTCGATTTCGGCGAGCGTCAGCGTCTCGGTGGTCATGCGGTCGGTGTCCTTTCGGTGAGGGTCAGGCGGCCGGGGGCGGCGGCGCGGGACGCGCGCCCCCTGCCCTGCCCCGCGGCGCGTCAGTCATTGTCGGTGAGCCCGGCCCCCGCCCCGGCGAGGCGTCCGGCCTGCGTGGCCGGGGCGTAGGTGCGCGCGGCGAAGCGCTCCAGCGCGGCGCGGGCCGCGGGCCGGAGCGCGGCGCGATAGCCGCGCGGCCGGCCCTCGCCCTGCGGCACCGGCACAGGGCGGCAGGTGACCTCGGCGGCGCGCGCGGCCTCGCCTGCCTCGGCCGGGCCGAGCGCGAGCGCCCCCGCCGCCACGTCGGCGCGGAACCCGGGCCACGCCACCCGCAGCGTGGCGCCATGGCGCGCGGCCGCCGCCTGCGCGAAGGGCAGGAGGAGGAGCGGCCACGCGAGATCGGCCAGCGTCACCGCGTGCGGCCCGGCCCCGGCCCGGTCGGCGAGCGCCGCCCCCGCCGTCACCGGGCAGAGGCAGCCCGCCCGCGCGCGCCAGACCATCCCGCAGACCGGCGCGCGGCGCGCCGGGGGGACGCGGTCGCTCGCAATCAGAAGCCCGGCCAGCGCCTCGCCCCCCGGAAATTGGTGCGCGCAGAGCCAGCGCACCGCGCGGCCCGCCTCCTCCGCCGTGCCCCAGTCAAGCCCCGCGCCGCGCGCCGCCTTGCGCGCCAGCGCCTCGGCCTCGCCGAGCGAGAGCGGCGTCACGCCTCCGCCTCCGGCCAGGCCCAGTCGTCCTCGGGCAGGTCGTGCAGCTCGTGCGGGAAGGGCGCGCCGCGGTACATTTCGATGCGCACCCAGCGATCCGAGCGCGGATCGAAGCAGCCCGCCCCGAAGAAGGAGAGCTTCGCGCGCAGCATGTCGATCGGCATCAGGTCGGCACCGATCGTGTTGTCGCGGATCTCGGCGTAGGGCCGGCGCGCGGCGATCTGCGCGCGGCGCACGGCGGCGCGATGCTCCGGCCGGCGCAGGAGGAGCTCGGCCACCGGCGCGCCCGGGGGTTCGTCGCGGAGCGCGGCGTGGAGCCGCGCGGCGTCCCGGCCGGGGGCGAGGGGCTGCTCCCACGGCGCGATCTCCTCGGCCCAGCGCTCGCCGAGGCGGGGCTCGAGCTTCTCCTCGGAGACGTACCAGCACCGCGCCTGCGCCTCGGGCGCGTCCCAGTCGATGGCGAGCGCCCAGTCGTAGACCTCTTCGAGGAGCGCGCGGAGCGTGCCCGCGGTCATCGTCCCGTCGAGGCCCAGGCCCGTCTCCTCCCCCGCGCTCATGCACTCCGCGAGGCCGTCCACCAGCGCCCCGTGCGGCTCGAGAAGGAGCGAGACGAGCATCTCCTGCCCCTCCTCCGAGAGCGCGCCCTCCCCCCAGCGCCAGAGCGCGTCCCACGGGTGATCGCCCGAGAGCCCGGCGGCGGCGACATGGTCCGCGAGCCGCTCCAGATCGGCGCCGAGCGCGGCGAGGCGGGCGCGCTGCACCGGATGCTCCGAGCGCCAGCGCGCCACGCAGGCCTGCGCGCGCGGCAGCATGGCGCGGAAGCGCGCGGCCGCCTCGGCATCGGCCACGGGCAGACGGCGCACGCGCGCCAGCGCCTCCTCCCGCGCGGCGATCCAGTTGTTCAGGAGGATCGGATGGCTCACGAGAAAAGGCGCCATGCCGAGGCCGGTGGAATTGCCGATCCCGAAGCGCCGGCGCAGCGCGGGATCGAGCGGCACCGCCCGGTCGGGCGCGCGGCGGCGGGCCATCTCCTCGACCATGTCGAGGACGAAGGCGCGGGTCAGCCAGACCGAGAGCATCTCGGGCTGGAAGGGCGCGGCGAACTCGGGCCGGTCCTCGATCGCGGCGCGGTCGGCGGCGCCGAACTTGCCCGAGCCGTAGACGGCCGTGGTGCGCATCAGATAGCCCACCGCCTCCACCTGCGCGGGATCGGGCTGACGCCCGGCGGCGAGCGCCTCGACCACGTGGGAAAAGAGCCGCACCGAGCGGTTGGCGCGGCTCAGCGACAACTCCCGCTCGCTGACGCGGCCGGCCTCCTGCCGGGGCACCTCGGCGCGCAGGCGCGCGATGTCGTCCTCGGTCGGCACCCCGTCGAAGAGCGTGAAGGTCGCGTCCCATGCGGTCGCGATCACCCGGTCGGAGCGCATCGCGTCCGGCAGGTCGTGGCCGAAGGCGACGAGCGAATAGCTGCGCTCGGGTCCGTGCATGGTGTAGACGGCCTCGCCCACGCCGCGGGCGTCGATCGCGAAGGCGCGGCGCTCGAAGCGCCAGCCCTCCCGCCGGAGCCGGCGCAGCAGCACGCGCATGAACGACAGCCGCGTCTGGTGGAGCGCGCCGAGCCGCGCGAGGCGCATGACCGTCGCCGCCGGGCGCGGCGCGATCGTCTCGGGGCGGCTCGCCGATCCGTCCATGCGCGTCCCTCCTATTCGGCCGCCCGCACCTCCCGCGCGGGGGCGCGCGGCCCGAAGCTCGCGTCGAAGAAGGCGAGCCAGTTGCCCCCCATCAGCGCCGCGACCTCCTCCGCGTCGAAGCCCACGGCGCGCAGCCCCTCGGCGAGGCCGGGGAAATCCCGGTTGTCGCGGAAGAAGGCGGGCTGCGGCGGGAAGCCGGGCGCCGCCGCGCTGCCCTCGCCGTAGTCCGGCCCCCTGGTCCAGCGCCCGGTGCGCATCCAGTCCACCACGCTGTCGGGCTGATCCTGGCAGAGATCGGAGCCGATGCCGAAATGCCGGACGCCGAAGCGCTCGGCGGTGCGCGCGACCATCTCGCAGAAGCTCCCGAGCGTGCAGGCGGAGCCGTCCTTCAGGTGGTGGGGATAGAGCGAGAAGCCCATCATCCCCCCGTTCTCCGTCACCGCGCGGATCACTGCGTCGCGCTTGTTCCGGAGCGCCGGGTGCCAGGCGTGCGGGTTGGCGTGGGTCACCGCGATCGGCCGCTCGGACAGCGCGGCCGCCTCGATGGTGGAGCGGTCGGCGGAATGGCTCATGTCCACGACCATGCCGACGCGGTTCATCTCGGCGATCACCTCCCGCCCCATGCGCGTCAGGCCGGGGTCCTCGGCCTCATAGCAGCCGGTGGCGAGCAGCGACTGGTTGTTGTAGCTGAGCTGCATGAAGCGCGCGCCGAGGCGGTGCCAGACCTCGACGAGGCCGATGTCGTCTTCGATGGGCGACGGGTTCTGGAAGCCGAGGAAGATCGCCGTGCGCCCCTCGGCCCGCGCGCGGCGCACGTCGTCGCCGGTGAAGCCCTGGAATATCAGATCGGGGAAGCGCTCGAACCAGCGGTTCCAGCGTTCGACGTTGGCCACCGCCTCGCGGAAGGTCTCGTGGTAGGCGATGGTGACATGCACCGCGTCGAGCCCGCCCGCCCGCATCTGGCGGAACACCTTTTCCGACCAGTTGGCGTATTGCAGGGCGTCGATGCGGCAGGTCATGCGGTCCCCTCGGCGTTTCGCATCCAGCCTGCCCCGGCGGCAGGCGGTCGCGCAAACCTCAAGTTCTGAAATCTGCTTCAGTCCGCCTGAAGCGCGCCGGCCCAGAGATCGCGCGCCGCCGCGATCCCGTCGGCGAAGGCCCGCGCGGCGGGGGCGAGCGGGCGCCCGGCGCGGGTGAGAAGATGCACCTCCCGGCGGGTGCCCACCGCCTCGAGCGGCACGAAGGCGACGCCCGTCTCGCCCTGCGCCAGCGCGAGGCGCGGCAGCACGGTCACGCCCAGCCCCGCGCGCACCAGCGCCAGGAGCGAGGTGGTGTTGGGCACGCGCAGCCCCGCCCCCTCGCGGATGGGCGCGAAGGCCGGATCGGGGATCAGGTCGCAGAGCCCGTTGGAGATGAAGCGTTCGCCCGAAAGCTCCGCCCAGCCGCAGGCCGCGCGCCCGGCGAGCGGGTGGCCCGCCGGGACCACCGCGCCGAAGGCGTCGGAGAAGAGCCTGCGCCGCGCGATGCCGTCGGTCTCCGCCGCCGTGGCGAGGCCGATGTCGGCGCGTTCGCCCTTCAGCGCCTCGACGACGGCGCGGGAATCCATGTCGCGCATCTCGATCTGGACGCCCGCGTGCGCGGCGCGGAAGCGCTCGACGACGGCGGGCATGATGGCCGTCGCGAGCGAAGGCGTCACGGCGAGCCGGACGACCCCCGCCTCGGCGCGCGCCGCCCCCTCGATCGCGCGCAGGCGGCGGTCGAAGTGGTCGAGCGCCTCCGTCACCTCGTCCAGCACCATCCGCCCGAGGGGCGTCAGCCGGCCCTTGCCCGCGCCCTCGAAGAGCGCGCCGCCCACCTCGCGCTCGAACTGCGAGAGCGTCATCGAGACGGCCGAGGGCGTGCGGCCCAGCGCCTCCGCCGCCTCGGCGAGCGTGCCGCGCTCCGCCACCGCGCGGAAACAGCGCATCATCTCGAGCTTGATCGCCACGCGCCCACCTCCGCGGCCAGCCTAACGCCGGCCGGCCGCGGGGCGAAGCGCGAAATCGCGCGGGCTCAGACCGCGCGGCCCAGCAGCGCCTCGTCGTAGGGGTAGCGCGACATCTTCGCGATGCCGGTCTCGGTGATGACGACCTGCTCCTCGAGCTTCACGCCGTCGGCCGCGCCCGGCTCGCCGATGTAGCTCTCGACCGAGACGACCATTCCGGGCTCCAGCACCCCGTCCTTCGAGAAGCGGTCGAAATCCATGTGGTGCGCGACGAGCGGCGTCTCGCCGTGCAGCCCGACGCCGTGGATGATCGAGGGATAGCGCAGGTCGAGAAAGCGCTCGGGGATCTTCCAGGCGGTCTCGGCAAGCTCGCGGTAGCCGAGGCCGGGGCGCAGCAGGTCCATGTTGTAGTGAATCTGCTCGAAGGCCATCTGGTAGAGGCTCTGCTGATAGCCCGTCGGCCGGCCGGGGCCGGCGTGGAACGTGCGCGAGAAATCGCAGTAGTAGCCGTGGCAGCCGATCGTGTCGGTGTCCATCGCCACGAGCTCCCCGGGGCGCAGGACGCGGTCGCTCGCCTCGTTGAACCACGGGTTGGTGCGCGGCCCGGAACTCAGCAGCCGCGTCTCGATGAACTCGCCGCCCTGCTTGATGACGTTGCCGTAGAGCGTGGCGAAGAGGTCGTTCTCGGTGACGCCGGGCTCGATCGCCTTCTCCACCTCCCAGACGGCGGCCTCGGTCGCGGCGACCGACTGCGCGAGGCAGGCGATCTCCTCGGGCGTCTTGATGCGCCGGCAGTGGAGCGTGTCCTGCATGCAGTCGAAGACGTCGAGCCCCTCGGCCTCCAGCGAGCGGACGAGGTTCACCGCCGCGCGGTCGAGCCCGACCTTCCGGTTGCCGCCGCCGTGGGCGCGCACGAGCTCCGCGATCTCCTGTCCGAAGGGATCGGACGAAACGTCGTCGCGCTGGTTCACCGCCGACCAGACGACGTTGGAGGTGCGATGCTCGTCGATGGTCTCGAGCCAGGTCGAGACATGCGCGCTGCCGGGATACTCGAAGAGGATCACCGGCCCCTGCAGCGGCACGTAGATGTAGCGGGTGGAGTTGCGCAGGAAGTAGCCGAACATGTTGCGCGAGCCGGTGGCGTAGCGCTGGTTGTTCGGATCGAAGAGGACGAGCGCGGCGTAGCCCTCCTCGGCCATCATGGTCCTGAGCCGCGTCAGCCGTCCGGCGCGCAGGCGCTTCGGGTCGAAGGCCTGCGGGATCGGGTCGGTGTTGCCGGTGGGCGCGGAGGGCACCACGGGGATGTCGTCGGGCTCGCTGTCGGTCAGCGCCTCGCTTTCGACGATGCTCATCGGGTCTGTCTCCTTGTGGCGTGGGGCGCGGGCGTCAGTCGGCGAGCGCGTCGGACCGGACGACGCCCTCTTGCGCCATCGCGTCGTGGACCGGCGCGGTGCGCCCGAAGATGCGGCGCGCGCGCTCGGGGCGGCCGACGAAGCCGGGCTCGCGGGCGTAGGCGAAGATCACCGAGTGGCGCTCGCGCGGGCCCTCGACCGGGGTGACGCGGTGCAGCGCGTTGCGCCCGAAGAACACCTGCAGATCGCCGGGCGTCACGTCGAGCGACTTCAGCGCGGAGTGATCGCCGTCGAGCACCGCCTGCACGCCCTCGAAGTTCTCGCCCTGCGGCCCGCGGATGTTCGGCACGTACTGAAAGACGCCGCCCGCCTCGGGCTTCCGGGTGCAGAGCGTGACGATGTAGTCGTTACTGTCGAAGTGCCACGGATGCTGGCGGCCCTCCTTCAGCACGTTGACCACGAGATCCGCGAGCGGGTCGGCGAATTCGTGGATCTCGGGCTCGTCCACCACCTGCCGGACGAACGCCTGAAAATCCGGGTCGCGGTAGATGCGCCGGATCATCGTCTCCTCGCCGATCAGGTCGCCGGCGACGAAGCCGTTGGTCCGGTCGTCGAAGCGGTTCTTCGGGTGGTCCTGCGGCAGCGCCGGGTCGCCGGCAGAGTTGTAGGGGTTCGTCTCGGTCGCGTTGATGTGCGCCGCGGGCGAGAGGCGCGCGGTCTCCGCCTCGAGGTCGGCGCGCATCTCGGGGCGGATGAAATCGGCGAGCACGACGCAGCCGTCCTCGCCGAGCTGCGCGCGGCAGCGCGCCACGAGGTCGCGCCCCTCCGGCGTGGCGAGGCGGTCGATGGGATAGGCGTCGAGGTCGATGATGCGGCCGAGCGGATGGGTCCGCCCGGGCGCCCCGGGCAGCGGTGTCGCGGTCATGGGATGGGATCCTGTCGGTCGTGGTCTGTCGGACGCCGTCAGGGATAGGCGGCTCGAATCCATCTGTGAAACGAGTTATTCTCGATGCATCTATTGCGATGGCTCATCGGTGATGACGAACGACCTGCTCCGCGCCTTCCTCGCCGTGGCCGAAAGCGGCGGCTTCAGCCCGGCCGCCGCGCTGCTGAACCGCACGCAGTCGGCCGTCAGCCTGCAGATCAAGCGGCTGGAGGCCGATCTAGGCGTGACGCTCTTCGCGCGCACCAGCCGGTCGGTCACGCTGACGGCGGAGGGCCGACGGCTGCTGCCCTACGCGCGGCGGCTGCTGACGCTCGCCGATCACGCCCGCGAAGAGGTCGCCCGCGACCGCGCGCCCGAGCGCATCCGCTTCGGCCTGCCCGGCGAGCAGGCGGAGACCTATCTGCCCGGTCTCCTGCCGCGGGCGCGCGCGGCGCAGCCGGGGCTTCAGATCGAGATCGTCTGCGACATCTCCTCCCGCCTCGTCGCGGCGTTCCAGGCGGGCGATCTGGACGTGATCCTCGCCGTGCGCCACGAGCCGACGCGCACCGGCCGTCCCCTCGGGCTCAAGCGGATGATCTGGGTCGCGCATCCCGACTTCGCCCCCGACCCGGCCGCGCCGCTGGCGCTCGCGCTCAATCCGGAGGGCTGCATCTTCCGCGCGCACGCCCTCGCCGCGCTCGGCCGCGCGGGGCGCGCGTGGCATGAACCTTACGTCAGCACCTCGCCCATCGGGCTCAATCAGCCGGTGAGCGCGGGCCTCGCCGCGACGGTCAAGACGCGCCCCAGCGTGCCCGCGGGCTGCGTCGAGGCGGGCGCGCGCCTCGGCCTGCCGCCGCTCGACGCGGTGCAGATCGACCTGCACGCCTCCCCGGCCCTCGTCAGCGAGGGCTTCGACTGGTTCGTGGAGGCCGTGGCCGAGGAAGTGCGCGCCGAGGGCGCCGCCTGACGGATCAGCCCGCGGCGCGCTCGCGCGGCTCGGCCTCCGGCGCGACGACATGCGCCTCGGTCCCCCAGTCGCGGCAGAGGCGCAGCACCTCTTCGGGGAGCGGCGCGCTGGTGAAGAAGCGGTCCACGTCGCGCAGCGAGCCCACGCGCACCGGCGCGCTGCGCTCGAACTTGGAGTGATCGGCCACGAGCCACGTCGCGCGGGCGCGGCGGATGATGCTCTGGCTGACGCCCACCTCCTGAAAGTCGAAGTCCAGAAGCTCCCCGTCCTCCGCGATCGCCGAGCAGCCGATCACCGCCACGTCGAAGCGGAACTGCTCGAGCACGCTGGTGGTCAGCGTGCCGACGAGCCCGCCGTCGGAGCGGCGCAGGCGCCCGCCGGAGAGCACGATCTCGCATTCCCGGTTGGCGGCGAGGATGTTGGCGACGTTGATGTTGTTGGTCACCACCAGAAGCTCGCGGTGGCCGAGAAGATGCGCGGCGACCGCCTCGGTCGTGGTGCCGATGCCGAGAAAGAGCGTCGCGCCGTCCGGGATCGCCACGCTACAGGCCTCGGCGATCGCGGCCTTCGCCGCCTCGTTGGTGTCGCGCCGGTCCTCGTAGCCGATGTTGGTCACGCTCGAGCGCAGCACCGCGCCGCCGTGCACGCGCTCCAACCAGCCGGAGTCGGCGAGCTCGCTCAGGTCGCGCCGGATGGTCTGCGCCGAGACGCCGAAGCGCGTCACCAGGTCCTCGACCCGCACGCGGCCCTCGGCGCGCGCGATCTCGAGGATGTCCCGCTGCCGGAACGACTGCGACATGGGTCTCGTCCTTTTCCTGCCTTCCCCGCACCCGCGGCGCGCGCCGGATGTATAGCATCCGCCGCGCGCGTGAGGCGAGCAGTTTCGCGCATGGGCGCGCGCGGGCGCGCATCGGCGGCGCGCATGACAGCGCGCTCAGCGGCGGTCGCGCACGGTCGCGCGGGTGCGAGCCCCGCGCCGCGGCACGGGAACCGGGCGCCCCGATATGCGTTTCCCTTTGTGTTTCTTCGGGAATTTCTGCGGCGCAGGTCGTCCTTTCCAGCCAAACAAACAAAAACGCTCAAAACCGAAAAATCTGCGTTGACCAACATGCCGCGAATCTGTTTGTTTCCGCTATCAGGGAAGAGGGAGGAGCACAGTGCCCGCTGTGACGCGCGACCGGGAACCGGCCGATCTTTTCGTGATCGGCGGCGGCATCAACGGCTGCGGCATCGCCCGCGATGCGGCCGGCCGGGGCCTTTCGGTGCGCCTCGCCGAGATGGGCGATCTGGCGCAGGCGACGTCGTCGTCCTCCACCAAGCTCTTCCACGGCGGTCTCCGCTACCTCGAGTATTTCGAGTTCCGCCTCGTGCGGGAGGCGCTGATCGAGCGCGAGGTGCTGCTCGAGGCGATGCCGCACATCGCCTGGCCGCTGCGCTTCGTGCTGCCCTACCACCCCGAGATGCGGTTCGAATCCGAGACGCCGACCTCGCGTCTCCTCAACCGCGTCATGCCGTGGATGAAGGGGCGACGGCCGGCGTGGCTGATCCGGCTGGGGCTCTTTCTCTATGACCATCTCGGCGGACGGAAGATCCTGCCGGGCACGCGGACGCTCGACCTGACGACGGCGCCCGAGGGCGCGCCGCTGAAGCCCGACTTCCGCCGCGCCTTCGAATACTCTGACTGCTGGATCGAGGACTCGCGCCTCGTGGTGCTGAACGCGCGCGACGCGGCGGCGCATGGCGCGGAGATCATGACGCGCACCCGCGTGGTCGAGGCGGCGCGCGAGGGCGACCTGTGGCGGATCGAGCTCGAGGACGTGGAGACCGGCGCGCGCTGGGCCACGCATGCGCGGATGCTCGTCAACGCGGGCGGGCCGTGGGTCGGGCAGGTGATCCGCGACGTCGCCCACATCCCGAGCCGCGAGGGCGTGCGCCTGGTGCGCGGCAGCCACATCGTGACGCGCAAGCTCTTCGAGCACGACAAGGCCTATTTCTTTCAGGGAACCGACGGGCGGATCATCTTCGCCATTCCCTATGAGCGCGATTTCACCCTGATCGGCACCACCGACGCCGATCACCCCGACCCCGCCGAGCCGGTGGTCTGCACCGAGGAGGAGCAGGACTACCTCCTCGACTTCGCCTCGCAGTATTTCGCCCGCCCCGTCACCCGGGAGGACGTCGTCTGGACCTACGCGGGCGTGCGGCCGCTCTACGACGACGGGGCGAAATCGGCGACGGCGGCGACGCGCGACTACGTGCTCAGCCTCGACGAAGCGGAGGGCGCGCCGCTCCTGAACGTCTTCGGCGGCAAGATCACCACCTACCGCCGTCTCGCCGAGGCCGCGCTGGAGAAGATCGGGCGTCACTTCCCGAAGGCCGGCGCGCCCTGGACCGCGCGGGCGCCGCTGCCGGGGGGCGACTTCCCGGTGGACGGGGTGGAGGCGCTGATCTCCGATCTCGCGGCGGCCTACCCTGCCCTCGCGCCGGAGGAGGCGCGGCGGCTGGTGCGCGCCTACGGCACCGAGGCGCGCCGCCTCATGGACGCCGCCGGCGGGCCGGGGCGCAGCTTCGGCGGCGGGCTGACCGAGGCAGAGCTCGGCTGGCTCATGCGCCACGAATACGCGCGGACGGCGGAGGACGTCGTCTGGAGAAGAACGAAACTCGGGCTCCGGCTCACCGCGGCGGAGGTCGCCGAGATCGACGCCTGGATGGCCGAGCAGCGCCGCGAGAGGGACGACGCCCGCGCGGCGGAATAGGGAGGAGAGCGCGATGACGCTTGTGCTCGACGGCGTGGCCAAGACCGTCCGCGGGGCGGTGCATATCCATCCGACGGAGCTGACGCTCGAGAAGGGCACGATGAACGTGCTGCTCGGGCCGACGCTCTCTGGGAAGACCTCGCTGATGCGGCTGATGGCCGGCCTCGACCAGCCGACCGAGGGGCGCGTCCTCTGGGAGGGGCGGGACGTGACCGGCGTGCCGGTGCAGGAGCGCCAGGTGGCGATGGTCTATCAGCAGTTCATCAACTACCCCACGCTCACCGTCTACGAGAACATCGCCTCGCCCCTGCGCCTGCAGCGCCGCCCGGCCGACGAGATCGACCGCCGCGTGCGCGAGACGGCGGAGCTGATGAAGCTCGCGCCGATGCTCGACCGCCGGCCGCTGGAGCTGTCGGGCGGGCAGCAGCAGCGCTGCGCGCTGGCCCGCGCGCTGGTGAAGGACGCGGGCCTCGTGCTCCTCGACGAGCCGCTGGCGAACCTCGATTACAAGCTGCGCGAGGAGTTGCGCGTCGAGATCCCGCGCATCTTCCGCGAGTCGGGCGCGATCTTCGTCTACGCCACGACCGAGCCGGAGGAGGCGCTCCTTCTGGGCGGCAACACCGCGGCGCTCTCGGAAGGGCGGGTCGCGCAGTTCGGCCCCACGGCAGAGGTCTATCGCCGCCCGGTGGACGCGACGACCGCGCGCGTCTTTTCCGACCCGCCGATGAACTTCCTGCCGATCTCCAAGACCGGCCACCGGCTGATGTTCGGCGACGGCCAGAGCGCGCAGGCCACGGGCCACCTCGCCGAGCTTTCGGACGGCCGCTACGTCGCGGGCTTCCGGCCCAACCATCTCGAGGCGGAGCGCCACGTCGAGGACGCGATGCACTTCACCGCGACGTTGAGCGTGACCGAGATCACCGGCTCCGAGACCTTTTTGCACCTCGACCACCACGGCGAGCGCTGGGTGGGGCTCATTCACGGCGTGCACGACCTGACGCAGGGGGCCGAGATCGACGTCTGGCTCGACCCGGCGCATGTCTACGTCTTCGGCGAGGACGGGCGCCTCGCGGCGGCGGCGGCCTACGCGGACGCGGCCTGAGGGGGAGGAGAGAGACATGGCGCGCATCACGCTCGACAACCTCGCGCATTCCTACAAGCCCGACCCAAAGGGCGAGGAGGACTGGGCGCTCAAGCAGCTCGATCACGTCTGGGCCGACGGGGAGGCCTACGCGCTGCTCGGCGCCTCGGGCTGCGGCAAGTCCACGCTGCTCAACATCATCTCGGGGCTTTTGCAGCCCTCGCGGGGGCGCATCCTCTTCGACGACAAGGACGTGACCCACGCCGCCACCGCCGAGCGCAACATCGCGCAGGTGTTCCAGTTCCCGGTCGTCTACGACACCATGAGCGTGCGCGACAATCTGGCCTTCCCGCTCCGCAATCGCGGCGCCTCGGCGGGCTACGTCGCCGAGCGGGTGCAGACGATCGCGGCGATGATCGGCATGGAGGCCGAACTCGACCGCAAGGCGCGGGGGTTGACCGCCGACGCCAAGCAGAAGATCAGCCTCGGCCGCGGCATGGTGCGCGAGGACGTCAATGCGCTCCTCTTCGACGAGCCGCTGACGGTGATCGACCCGCACATGAAATGGGAGCTGCGGACCCAGCTCAAGGCGCTGCACCGCGACTTCGGGCACACGATGATCTACGTCACCCACGACCAGACCGAGGCGCTGACCTTCGCCGACAAGGTGGTGGTCATGCACGACGGCCGCGTGGTGCAGATCGGCACCCCCGAGGAGCTCTTCGAGCGCCCGGCGCATACCTTCGTGGGCTACTTCATCGGCTCGCCGGGCATGAATCTGCTGCCCGCGAACGTCACGGGCGCGACGGCGGTGACCAACGGCGCCGAGATCGCGCTCGACCGCGCCTACGACGGGCTGTCCGGCAAGGTCGAGATCGGCGTGCGCCCCGAGTTCGTGCGCCTCTCCGATAGCGAGGGGCTGCCGGTGCGCATCCGCCGGGTCGAGGACGTGGGCCGCCACAAGATCGTGCGCGCCGAGTTCTTCGGCCACGACATCAACATCGTCGCCGGCGAGGACGAGGAGATCGGGCCCGACAAGACCCGCGTCACCTTCGACGCCGCGCACGTCAACGTCTACGCCGACGACTGGCGCGTCGAAGGGAGGGCCGCGTGATGGAAAAGACCCCCAATCAGAAGGCGTGGCTGCTGGTCCTGCCGGTCCTCGTCCTCGTCTGCTTCTCGGCGATCATCCCGCTGATGACGGTGGTGAACTACGCCTTTCAGGACAGCTTCGGGAACAACCAGTTCTTCTGGGCGGGCCTGATGTGGTTCGAGGACCTGCTGGCCTCGGACCGGATGTGGAACGCGCTCGGCCGGCAGGTGGTCTTCACGGGCATCATCCTCGCCATTCAGGTGCCGCTCGGCGTCTTCGTGGCGCTGCACATGCCCAAGAAGGGGCCGTGGGTCAGCGTCTGCCTCGTGCTGATGGCGCTGCCGCTGCTCATCCCGTGGAACGTGGTGGGCACCATCTGGCAGATCTTCGGGCGCGTGGACATCGGCCTTCTGGGTTACACCTTCGACAAGCTGGGTATCCCCTACAACTACACGCAGGACTTCTTCTCGGCTTGGGCGACGCTCATCGTGATGGACGTCTGGCACTGGACGTCGCTGGTGGCGCTTCTGGCCTATGCCGGGCTCAAGTCGATCCCCGACGCCTACTATCAGGCCGCGCGCATCGATCAGGCGAGCCGCTGGAAGGTGTTCCGCTACATCGAGCTGCCGAAGATGGCGGGCGTGCTGACCATCGCGATCCTCCTGCGCTTCATGGACAGCTTCAAGATCTACACCGAGCCCTTCGTGGTCACCGGGGGCGGTCCGGGCAACGCGACGACGTTCCTGTCGATCGACCTCGTGAAGATGGCGCTCGGGCAGTTCGACCTCGGCCCCGCGGGTGCGTTCAGCCTGATGTATTTCCTCGTCATCCTCGCGGTGTCGTGGGTCTTCTACACCGTGATGGTCAACCTCGAGAAGCGGGAGAGCTGAGATGGCAGAGGCGACCGCGACCCGCATTCCCGAAAACCTCACCGCCGGCGGCCGCCGCAAGCGCGTGCGCGTCAACGGCTCGGCGGTGGTGATGACGGCCTACCTCGTCTTCCTCATGCTGCCGATCTACTGGCTCCTGAACATGAGCCTGAAGACGAACACCGAGATCCTGAGCACCTTCTCGCTCTGGCCGCAGAACCCGACGCTCGCCAACTACGCGACGATCCTGACGGACCCCTCGTGGTACATGGGCTACGTCAACTCGCTGATCTACGTCGGGCTGAACACGGTGATCTCGGTGACGGTGGCGCTGCCGGCGGCCTACGCCTTCAGCCGCTACAGCTTCCTCGGGGACAAGCACCTGTTCTTCTGGCTGCTGACGAACCGCATGGCGCCGCCGGCGGTCTTCGCCCTGCCCTTCTTCCAGCTCTACAGCTCCGTCGGGCTCTTCGACACGCATATCGCCGTGGCGCTGGCGCACTGCCTGTTCAACGTGCCGCTCGCGGTCTGGATCCTCGAGGGCTTCATGCGCGGCGTGCCCCGCGAGATCGACGAGACGGCCTACATCGACGGCTACTCCTTCCCACGCTTCTTCGTGAAGATCTTCATGCCGCTGATCGCCTCGGGCATCGGGGTCGCCGCCTTCTTCTGCTTCATGTTCTCCTGGGTCGAGCTCCTGCTGTCGCGGACGCTGACGAGCGTGGAAGCCAAGCCCATCGCCGCGACCATGACGCGCACCGTCTCGGCCTCGGGCCTCGACTGGGGCGTGCTCGCCGCGGCCGGCGTGCTGACCATCGTGCCCGGCGCGCTCGTGATCTGGTTCGTGCGCAACTACATCGCCAAGGGCTTTGCCCTGGGCCGCGTGTGAGGGAGGAGCCGATGACCGCGACCCGCAAGATCGATCTCGCCTTCCTCGGCGTCGGCGCGCTCTGGCTCGCCGTGCTCGGCTGGCTCGTGGCGATCACGCCGCGCGAGGACGGGGCGCTCGCCGTGACGCAGTCGCTCACCCCCGGCGGCTGGATGGCCTGGACGCTGCCGACGGCGCTCTTCTTCATGACCATCACGGGACTGCTGATCGTCTTCAGCTATCTCGCGCTGCGCTTTCCCGAGCGCCCGCGCATGGGCGTCCTGCGCTTCGAGACGACGCGCGGCGACCGGCTCTTCGTGACGCTTCTCGGCTCGGCCTTCATCAACCTGGCCTGGCTCGGGCTGGTGGGCGCCAACCAGCCCTACGCGCTCATCCTCTGCCTGCTCTACGCCGCGGCGATCTTCCGCTGGGCGTGAGCTGCAGCCCGCCGCCGGGAGGGGCGGCGATTCACGACCGACGTCAACCAAGGGAGGACCCCAGACGATGCGATCCTTGAAACAGACGACGGCGCTCGGCCTCGCGCTGGCACTCGCCGGCCCGGCCTTCGCCGACATGGAGGCCGCCCGCGCCTTCCTCGACGCGGAGATCGGGGACCTGTCCTCGCTCACCCGCGCCGAGCAGGAAGCGGAGATGCAGTGGTTCATCGACGCCGCCGAGCCCTTCCGGGGCATGGAGATCAACGTCGTCTCCGAGACGATCACCACGCACGAGTACGAGGCCAACGTCCTCGCGCCCGCCTTCAGCGAGATCACCGGCATTCAGGTCACCCACGACCTGATCGGCGAGGGCGACGTGGTCGAGAAGCTGCAGACGCAGATGCAGTCGGGCCAGAACATCTACGACGGCTGGATCAACGACGCCGACCTGATCGGCACGCACTGGCGCTATCAGCAGGTGCGCAACCTGACCGACTGGATGGAGGGCGAAGGCGCCGACGTCACCAGCCCGACGCTCGACCTCGACGACTACATCGGCACTTCCTTCGCCACCGGCCCGGACGGCAAGCTCTATCAGCTGCCGGACCAGCAGTTCGCGAACCTCTACTGGTTCCGCCACGACTGGTTCACCGACCCGGAGATCATGGCCGAGTTCGAGGCGGAATACGGCTACGAGCTGGGCGTGCCGGTCAACTGGGCGGCCTACGAGGACATCGCCGAGTTCTTCACCGGCCGCACCATCGACGGCCGCGAAGTCTTCGGCAACATGGACTACGGCAAGAAGGACCCGTCGCTCGGCTGGCGCTACACCGACGCCTGGATGTCGATGGCCGGCATGGGCTCCAAGGGTGAGCCGAACGGCTTCCCGGTCGACGAATGGGGCATCCGCGTCAACGACGACTATCAGCCCGTCGGCTCCTGCATGGACCGGGGCGGCGCGACCAACTCGCCCGCGGCGGTCTACGCCATCGACAAGGCGATCAAGTGGCTGGACGAGTACGCGCCGCCCGCGGCCGCCGGCATGACCTTCTCCGAGTCCGGCCCGGTCCCCGCGCAGGGCGGCATCGCGCAGCAGGCGTTCTGGTATACCGCCTTCACCGCCGACATGGTGAAAGAGGGCCTGCCGGTCGTGAACGAGGACGGCACGCCGAAGTGGCGCATGGCCCCGAACCCCAAGGGCGCCTACTGGGAAGAGGGCATGAAGGTCGGCTATCAGGACGCGGGGTCCTGGACGCTGATGAAGTCCACGCCGGTGGACCGCGCCAAGGCCGCATGGCTCTACGCGCAGTTCGTCACCTCCAAGACGGTGGACGTGAAGAAGAGCCACGTGGGCCTCACCTTCATCCGTGACAGCTCGATCGAGCACGAGAGCTTCACCGAGCGCGCGCCCGAGCTCGGCGGCCTCGTCGAGTTCTACCGCTCGCCGGCGCGCGTACGCTGGTCGGACACCGGGCTGAACATCCCGGACTACCCGAAGCTCGCGCAGCTCTGGTGGCAGAACATCGGCGACGCGATGTCCGGCGCCAAGACCTCGAAGGAGGCGCTCGACGCCCTCTGCGAGGAGCAGGAGCGCGTCCTCGAGCGCCTAGAGCGCGCCGGCGTGCAGGGCGAGCTCGGCCCGAAGCTCAACGAGGAGCGCGACCCGGAGTACTGGCTCGCGCAGGAGGGCGCGCCGAAGCCCGCCCTCGAAAACGAGGACCCCGAGCCGGTGACGGTGAGCTACGAAGAGCTCATCCAGTCCTGGAACGAGTGACCCGACCCGCGCCGGGGCCTTCGCGGCCCCGGCGCTCCCTTGCATTTTCCCACACAAAACGAGCAGGACGGGCGCGATGTCCCATATCCTCGCCATCGATCAGGGCACGACCTCCAGCCGCGCGATCGTCTTCGACGCCGATCTGCGCGTCCGCGCCGTCGCGCAGGAGGAATTCCCGCAGCATTATCCCGCCAGCGGCTGGGTGGAGCACGACCCCTCCGACCTCTGGACGACGACCGCCGGCACGTGCCGCGCCGCCATCGAGAAGGCGCAGCTTTCGCCGGGCGACATCGCCGCCATCGGCATCACCAACCAGCGCGAGACGACCCTCGTCTGGGACCGCCACACCGGCGAGCCGGTGCACAACGCCATCGTCTGGCAGGACCGCCGCACCGCCGACATGTGCCGCCACCTGCGCGAGGCGGGCCACGAGCCCACCGTCAGCGACCGCACCGGCCTGCTGCTCGACCCGTATTTCTCGGGCACCAAGCTCGCCTGGATCCTCGAGAACGTCGATGGCGCGCGGGCGCGGGCCGAGGCGGGCGATCTGCTCTTCGGCACGGTCGATTGCTACCTGATCTGGAAGCTCACCGGCGGGCGGGTGCACGCGACCGACGCCACCAACGCCGCGCGCACGCTTCTCTACGACATCCGCAAGGGCCGCTGGTCCTCGACCATGTGCGAGATGCTCGGCGTGCCGATGAAGATGCTGCCCGAGGTGCGCGACTGCGCCGCCGACTACGGCGAGACGCGGCCCGACCTCTTCGGCGGCGCGATCCCGATCCTCGGCGTCGCGGGCGACCAGCAGGCCGCCACCGTCGGGCAGGCGTGCTTCCGCCCCGGGATGGTGAAATCCACCTACGGGACGGGCTGCTTCGCGCTGCTGAACACGGGCGAGACGCCCTGCGTCTCGAAGAACCGGCTTCTGACCACCATCGCCTATCAGCTCGATGGCAAGCCCACCTACGCGCTCGAGGGCTCGATCTTCATCGCCGGCGCCGTTGTGCAGTGGCTGCGCGACGGGCTGCAGATCATCCGCCACGCCGCCGAGACGCAGCCCCTCGCCGAGCGGGCCGACCAAGGGCAGGAACTGATCCTCGTGCCCGCCTTCACCGGGCTCGGCGCGCCCTACTGGAACGCCGACTGCCGCGGCGCGATCTTCGGGCTGACGCGGAAATCCGGCCCGGCGGAGTTCGCCCGCGCCGCGCTCGAGAGCGTGGGCTTCCAGACCCGCGACCTCCTGGAGGCGATGCGCGCGGACTGGAACGGCGACACGGAAGGCGGCGGGGGCGGCGGCGCGGGCATCGCGACGCTGCGCGTGGACGGCGGCATGTCGGCGAGCGACTGGTCGATGCAGTTCCTCTCGGACATCCTCGGCGCGCCGGTGGACCGGCCCGAGGTGCTGGAGACGACGGCGCTCGGCGCCGCATGGCTCGCCGGAATGCGCGCGGGCGTCTGCCCCGGGATGGAGGGCTTCGCCGAGGCATGGGCGCTGGAGCGCACCTTCGAGCCCGCGATGGACGTCGCCACCCGGGACGCGCGCTACGCCGCCTGGCAGCGCGCGGTGCAGGCGACGCTCTCGGTATGACGATCCCGCCCTTCGGCCTGACGCTTCCGGGCGAGATCCGCTTCGGCCGCGGCGCCGCCGCCGAGGCCGCCGACCGGATCGCGGCGATGGGCGCGCGGGTGCTGCTCGTGCACGGCGCCGACGCGGGGCGGGCGGAATGGCTGGCCACGGCGCTGGCCGCGCGGGGGGTGCTCGCGGCCTGCGTCGCCTGCCCGGGGGAGCCCGACCTGCCCACGCTCGAGGCCGCGCTCGACGAGGCGCGGGCGGCCGCGCCGGACGCGGTGGCGGCGCTCGGCGGGGGCGCGACGCTCGACCTCGGCAAGGCGCTCGCGGCGCTCCTGCCCTCGCCCACGCCCGCGCGCGTGCATCTCGAAGTCGTCGGCGAGGGCCGACCGCTCACCGCCGATCCGCTGCCGCTTGCCGCGCTGCCCACCACCGCCGGGACGGGCGCGGAGGCGACGCGCAACGCGGTGATCGGCGTGCCCGAAGCGCGGCGCAAGGTGAGCCTGCGCGACGCGCGGATGCTGCCCGACCTCGCGCTGATCGACCCGGCGCTGATGGACGGCGCACCGCGCGGCGTGACGCTCGCCTCCGGCCTCGACGCGGTGACGCAGGTGATCGAGCCGTGGCTCTCGACCCGCGCCAACCCGATGACGGACGCGCTCTGCCGCCCGGCGATCCCGCGCGGCCTCGCCGCGCTCGCCCGGCTGGCGGAGGGCGAAGACGCGGGCGCCCGCGACGACATGGCGCTCGTCGCGCTGACGGGGGGCGTCGCGCTCGCCAACGCGGGGCTCGGCGCGGTGCACGGCCTCGCCGGGCCCTTGGGCGGGCATGCGCCGGGCGCCGCGCACGGTGCGATCTGCGCCGCCCTGCTGCCGCATGTGCTGGCCGCGAACGCGGCGGCGCCGGACCTCTCACCGGAGACGGCGGCGCGGCTCGAGACGCTGCGCGCCATGCTGCGCGAGACGCTGGGCGTGGCGGACTGGGCCGCGCTCGCCGAGTGGACGCGGGCGGCGGGGCTGCCGGGGCTCGACGCGCTCGGCCTCGACCCGGCGGAGGCGCCGGCGGTGGCGGAGGCCGCGCACGCCGCCTCCTCGATGCGGGGCAATCCCGCGGCGCTCGGACAGGACACGCTGGAACGCATTCTCGACGCCGCGCGCTGACGTCCCGAAGCACCGCGGCGGGGCATAAAAACGCAGCGCGATGTTAGCGCTAGCAACCAAACGAGACACGGAAAAGGAGACGACGATGACAGTGAAACTCGCCATCAACGGCTTCGGACGCATCGGCCGCTGCGCCCTGCGCGCGCTGGTCGAACACGCCCGCGACGACGTGGAAATCGTCGCCATCAACGACCTCGGCCCGCCGGAGACCAACGCGCATCTGCTGAAATACGACAGCCTGCACGGCCGCTTCGCCGCCGACGTCTCGGTCGAGGACGGCGCGCTCGTCGTGGACGGACGGCGCATCCGCGTCACCGCCGAGCGCGATCCGGCGAAGCTGCCGTGGTCGGACGTGGACGTGGCGCTCGAATGCACCGGGGTCTTCACCGACGCCGCCAAGGCCGCCGCGCATCTGGAGAACGGGTCGACGCGCGTGCTGATCTCGGCCCCGGCCAAGGGCGCGGACCGCACGGTGGTCTACGGCGTGAACCACACGCGCCTCGAGGCGGACGACCGCATCGTCTCGAACGCCTCCTGCACGACGAACTGCCTCGCCCCGGTGGTCAAGGTGCTCGACGACGCCTTCGGGGTCGAGACGGGCTACATGACGACGGTGCACAGCTACACCGGCGACCAGCCGACGCTCGACGGGCTGCACAAGGACCTCTACCGCGCGCGCGCCGCGGCGATGTCGATGATCCCGACCTCCACCGGGGCGGCGCGGGCCGTGGGCCTCGTGCTGCCGCATCTCGAAGGCAAGCTCGACGGCTCCGCGATCCGGGTGCCGACGCCGGACGTCTCGCTCGTCGATCTCTGCGTGATGACGCGGGCCGCCGCCACGCCCGAGACGGTCGCCGAGGCCATGCGCGCCGCCGCCGCGGAGGGCCCGCTCGCCGGCATCCTCGGGGTGGAGGACGCGCCGCTCGTCTCGCAGGATTTCCTGCACGATCCGCGCTCCTCGATCTTCGCGCCGGAGGGCACGCGGCGGACCGAGGGCGGCATGCTGCGCGTGATGTCGTGGTACGACAACGAGTGGGCCTTCTCCTGCCGGATGCTCGACACCGCGGGCGCGATGGCCCGGCTCTGAGCCCCTGCCCGGCGCCCCCGCGCGGGGCGCCGGCGCCGTGCTTTTTTGCGAATGCTTCGCAACAGCATTGACGTTGCGAGTGCTTCGCACTATCACTCTCACCGGCGGGGCGGAGATCCCGCCGAGCAGGGAGTGCAAGGCATGCAGTTCGCGAGACGTGCAATCCTCACCCTCGTCGCGGCGGCGGCCCTGATCGCCGGCCGCGGCCCGTCCGCCGCCGCTGCGCCGGAGCTGAGCGTCGTCGCCACCACCGGCATGATCGCCGACGCCGCGCGCGAGGTGGGCGGCGACCTCGTGGAGGTGCGGGCGCTCATGGGCCCGGGCGTCGATCCGCACGCCTACCGCCAGACCCGCAGCGACATCGTGGCGGCCTCGCGCGCCGATCTGGTGCTCTGGCACGGGCTCTACCTCGAGGCGCAACTGGAGGATTTCCTGCTCGACCTTGCCGCCCGCCGCCCGGTGGTCGCCGTGGCCGAGGGGCTGCCGCGCGACGTGCTGATCGCGCACGACGACTACGCCGACGCCAAGGACCCGCATGTCTGGATGGACCCGGCGCTCTGGCAGCAGGTGGTGCGCCGGCTGCGCGACGCGCTGATCGAGGTGCACCCGGAGGGCGAGGCGACCTTCCGGGCCAACGCCGAGCGCTACATCGCCGAGCTGCGCGAGCTCGAGGGTTACGCGGCGAACGTGCTCGCCTCGGTGCCGCCGGACAATCGCGTGCTGCTGACCTCGCACGACGCGTTCAACTACTTCGGCGCGGCCTACGGCTTCGAGGTGATCGGCATCCAGGGCATCTCGACGGAGAGCGAGGCCGGCCTCAAGCGCATCGCGGAGCTCGTCGATCTGCTCGTGGCGCGCGACATCGGCGCCGTCTTCGTCGAGACCTCGGTCTCCGACCGCAACATCCGCGCGCTGATCGAGGGCGCGGCCGCGGCGGGACACGCCGTCGAGATCGGCGGCGAGCTCTATTCCGACGCGATGGGCGAGCCCGGCACCTACGAGGGCACCTACATCGGCATGATCGACCACAACGCGACGACCATCGCCCGCGCGCTCGGCGGCACGGCGCCGGCGCGCGGCATGGCCGACCGGCTGAACTGAGGGAGCCCGCGATGCAGCCCACCCTGACCGTCGCTGCCGAGGACGGGCGCCCCGTTGCCCCGGCCGCGCCGCCCGCCGAGGCGGCGCTCGTCCTGCGCGGGCTCACCGTCTCCTACGGGGAGAGCGCGGCCGTCTTCTCGGTCGACGCCACCTTCCCGGCGGGCGCCATGTCGGCCATCGTCGGCCCCAACGGCGCGGGCAAGTCCACGCTCCTGAAGGCCGCGCTCGGGGTGGTCCCGCGCGTCTCGGGCGAGGTGACCGTCTTCGGCACGCCGCTCGCGTCGGCGCGCGACCGCATCGCCTACGTGCCGCAACGCGCGAGCGTCGACTGGGATTTCCCGACGCGCGTGCGCGACGTCGTGGAGATGGGGCTCTATCGCGAGGCGGGGCTTTTCGGGCGGCTCTCGGGCGCGCGCGCCCGCCGGGTCGCGCAGTGCCTCGACCGGGTGGGCATGGCCGATTTCGCCGACCGCCAGATCGGCCAGCTCTCGGGCGGCCAGCAACAGCGCGTCTTTCTCGCCCGCGCGCTCGCGCAGGAGGCCGAGCTCTACCTGCTCGACGAGCCCTTCGCGGGCGTCGACGCGGCGACGGAACGCGCGATCGTCGAGGTGCTCGCGGCGCTGAGGTCCGAGGGCCGCTCGATCGTCGCGGTGCACCACGACCTCGCCACGGTGCGCGACTACTTCGATCACGTGCTCCTGCTCAACGTGCGCCGCGTGGCGGAGGGCCCGGTCGCCACCGCCTTCACCGCCGAGACGCTCGAGGCGGCCTACGGCGGGCGCCTCTCGACCAGCCACGTGGGCGAGATTCTGCCCGCCGGGGGGCGCGCTTGAGCCCCTTCCTCGACGCGCTCCTCCTGAGCGCCGGCTACAACGCGGCGCTGGTGACCGTGGGCGCGGCGCTCCTCGGCATCGCGGCGGGCGCCACCGGCACCTTTCTCTTTCTCGCCAAGCGCGCGCTCGTCTCCGACGCCGTGGCGCACGCCACGCTGCCGGGCGTCGGGCTCGCCTTCATCGCGATGGTGGCCATGGGCGGCGACGGGCGGAGCCTGCCCGGCCTGCTCGCCGGATCGGCCGCGAGCGCCTGGGCCGGGCTTCTCGCCATCGAGTGGATCACCCGGCGCACCCGGCTCAAGGAGGACGCGGCGATCGGCGCGGTGCTCGGCGTCTTCTTCGGCCTCGGCGTCGTGCTGCTGACCGTGGTGCAGACCATGGGCGCCGGCCGGCAGGCGGGGCTCGAGGAGTTCCTGCTCGGCGCGACGGCGGGGATGCTCTTCGCGGACGGGGTGACGATCGCGGCGGGCGGGGCGCTCGCGCTCGCCGCGGCCTGGGCGCTGCGGCGTCCGATGACCCTCGTCGCCTTCGACCGGGACTACGCCGCCGCGCGCGGCTACGACGTGCGCCGCGTCGATCTGGCGATGATGGCGCTCGTGATGGGCGTCACCGTGATCGGGCTGAAGCTCGTCGGGCTGATCCTGATCGTCGCGCTCCTGATCGTGCCGCCGGTCGCCGCGCGCTTCTGGACCGAGCGCGCGGGCGGCGTCGTCTGGATCGCGGGGGCGATCGGCGGCGCCTCGGGCTACATCGGCGCCGCCGCCTCGGCCGCGGCGCCGGACCTGCCCACCGGGCCGATCATCGTGCTCGTCGCGGCCGGCATCTTCGCGCTCTCGCTGCTCTTCGCGCCGGCGCGCGGCGTCGCCGCCGCGGGCGCGCGCCACCGGCGCTTCCAGCGCCGGGTCCACCGCCGGCAGGGGCTGCTGGCGCTCGCGCACGGTGACGCGATCCGCGAGCCCTACACCCTGCGCCTGCTCACCCGCGAGGGGCTCATCCGCCCCGACGGCGTGCCGACCGCGGCCGGCCGCGCGCAGGCGGCGAAGGTCGCCCGGGACGAGCGCCGCTGGGCGGTCGCGCGCGAGCTGTTCCGCGACGCGGACCTCGCGGGGCGCCACGCGGGTCTCACCCCGATCGAGACAATTTTCACCGCCGACGAGATCGCCGAGATCGACCGCCGCCTCGGCGGTCCGGCGCCGGCCGGGGGGGCGTGATGGGCGCCGAATTCGTGCAGATCTCGCTCACGCCGATCCTGATCGGCATCTTCGCCGCCGTCGCCTGCGCGCTGCCGGGCAACTTCCTGATCCTGCGGCGCCAGGCGCTGATCGGCGACGCGATCAGCCACGTGGTGCTGCCCGGGATCGTCGTGGCCTTCCTCGTGACCGGCACCGTGGCGGCGCTGCCGATGCTGATCGGCGCGGCGGGCGCGGCTCTCCTCGCCGTGGTGCTGATCGAGGCGGTGCGCCGCCTCGGCCGGATCGAACCCGGCGCGGCGATGGGCGTGGTCTTCACGACGCTCTTCGCCGCCGGCGTTCTGCTGCTGGAGCGGACGGACACCGCCTCGGTGCATCTCGACGTGCAGCACGCGCTCATGGGCAACCTCGAATCGCTCGTCTGGCTCGAGGCGACGGGCTGGCGCTCGCTCATGGACCCGGCGGCGCTCGCCGCGCTGCCGGAGGAGCTGGGGCGCATCGCGGTCGTCTGCGCGGCGATGATCGTGCTGACGGCGGTCTTCTGGCGCTGGCTCACGATCACGACCTTCGACGAGGCCTTCGCCCGCGCCCTCGGCATTCCCGCCGCGGCGGTGGGCCTCGGCCTCGTGATCGCCGCCGCCGTCGCGGCCGTCGCCGCCTTCGAGGCGGTGGGCTCCATCATCGTCATCGCCATGTTCATCTGCCCGCCGGCCGCGGCGCGGCTGATGACCGAGCGGCTCGACCGGCAGGTGCTCTGGTCCGTGGCCTTCGCCGCGCTCTCGGCGGTGCTCGGCTACGTGCTCGCGGGCTACGGGCCGCTCTGGCTCGGCGCGCGCCACGCGGTGAGCGCGGCGGGCATGATCGCCACGGTCTCGGGCGTGATCCTCGCGCTCGCCTGTCTCTACGGGCCGCACCGCGCCCGCGTCGGGGCCGGCCGCGACGCGGGCTGAGCGGGCGTTCGGTTTGAAGCGCGGCGCGGCGCGTGCCAAGACCGCCCGCGTCCCAGACACCGAGGCCCCGCATGACCGACCCCCTGCCCGTCGCCACGCTCGCCGATCTCGGCCCCCTCGTCCACGCCCTGCCCGGTCCCGACGCCGCGGCGGCGGCGGCGGCGCGCGCGCGGCTGGGCGACCTCGCCATGCCACCCGGCGCGCTCGGCCGGCTGGGCGAGACGGTGCCCTTCCTCGCCGGCTGGCAGGGGCGCGAGGCGCCGCGGCTCGCGCGGGTGCAGGCGCTCGTCTTCGCGGGCAATCACGGGGTCTGCGCGCAGGGCGTCGCCGCCTTCCCGCAGGAGATCACCGCGGCCATGGTCGCCACCTTCGAGGCCGGCGGCGCGGCCATCAATCAGCTCTGCCGCGAGGCGGGCGCGGCGCTCGACGTGGTCGCGCTCGATCTCGACCGGCCCACGGCGGATTTCACCGCGGGCGACGCGATGACCGAGGCCGAGGCGCTCGAGGCGCTGGCGCGCGGCGCGGCGGCGGTGGACCCGGAGGCCGACGCGCTGGTGCTCGGCGAGATGGGGATCGGCAACTCCACGACCGCCGCGGCGCTCGCCGCGCTGCACCTCGGCGGCGCGGTCGAGGACTGGGTGGGCCCGGGCGCGGGCGCCGACGACGCGGTGATGGCGCGCAAGCGCGCGGCCGTGGCGGCGGGCGTGCACCGCCACGCGGGCCGCACCGGCGCCGCCGCGCTCGCCGCCATCGGCGGGCGCGAACAGGCCGCGCTCTGCGGCGCGGCGCTGGCCGCGCGCCGGGCGGGCGTGCCGGTGGTGCTCGACGGGTTCATCTGCACCGCCGCTATGCTGCCGCTCCACGCCGAGGACCCGCGCGCGCTCGACCATTGCCTCGTCGGCCACGCCAGCGCCGAGCCGGGCCACGCGCCGCTCGTCGCCGCGCTCGGCAAGACGCCGCTCCTCGACCTCGGCATGCGCCTCGGCGAGGGCACCGGCGCGGCGCTCGCGCTCTCGGTGCTGCGCGGCGCGGTGGCCTGCCACGCGGGCATGGCGACCCTCGCCGAGGTCGTGGGCGCGCCCTGAGGCGCACCACCGCCGGGCGCGCGGCCTCTGTGGGTGCTTTGCGCCCCCCTGTCGTGGGCGCGATGAGCTAGCGGTCGCGCCTCGGAGGACGGGCGAGGGCATGACGCGGACGTCCCGACCGGGGGGCACGCAAGGCCGGGCGCAGCGGACCGCGGCACGGTCGAGCGTCGTAGGCGCTCCCCGGGTTTCAAAGCACCGGGGCGACCGCGCGTGGCAGCCCGTGCCGAAGACGCCTCCCGGTGTGCCCGACGCCGCCACGGCACTCCGCGCTGCCGATCCCGCGCGATACGCGGTCAGCCGACGCCGGTCCCGCGCGACGCGCAGCCAGCCGATGCTGGGCGGCCTCGCCGACTCAGGGCGCGAAGCGCATCGCGAGGGTGAAGGGATAGGCACCGGCGGGCATCGCCTCGGGCGCCTCGGGCAGGCGCGCGCGGCGCGCAGCCTCGACCGCCGCGCGGTCGAGCCGATCGTACCCCGACGACCGCGCGACGCGCACCCCGGCGAGTTCGCCGCTGTGGCTCACCGTCAGGCGCAGGCGAACGACGCCGCCACCGCGCATCCCGCGCGGATAGCGCTTCGCCCGCTCGAGGCTCGCCACGATGCGCCCGCCCCAGGCAGCCATCAGGCGCTGCCGCGCGCCGGGGCCGAGCGCCTCCGGCCCGCCCCGGTCGCCGGCCGTCTCCGCCTGCCGCGCCTCGCGGCGCTCCTGCACGCCCTGACGGGCGGCGACGGAGGCCGTCGCGCGCGGCGCGGGGCGGATGCCGTCCGGCCGCGGCGCCG
>NZ_QOHR01000020.1 GCF_003385555.1 Rhodosalinus sediminis
GGTCTCGATCGCCTCGGCCAGCGCCTCGCGCTGCGCGGCGAGCGCGTCGGGCCGGCCGGCGGCCTCGGCGCGCTCGGCCTCGGCGGCGGCGATCCGCTCGGCGAGGTCGGCGGCGCGCTGATCGGCGGTCGCCAGCCGGCGGCGCCAGCCGTCGAGCTCCCTGGCGAGGGTGTTCGCCCGCGCCTCGCGCGCCGCGCCCTCGCGCTCCAGCGCGTCCTTCGCGCTGCGCCGGGCCGTCGTGTCGGCGCGCGCGGCCTCCACCGCCTCGCGCAGCGCCTCGACCTGCGCGCGGCCCTCGGCCGGGTCGTCGAGCGCGTCGCGCGCGGCTTCCGCCTCCGTCAGCCGGGCGCGCGCGGCCTCGGCCTCCTCCTCGTGGCGGGTCTGGGCGAGGCGCAGGCTCTCGAGCCGGCCCTCGGCGAGGTTACGCTCGGCCTCCGCCTTGCTGAGCGCGCGCGCGGCCTCCGCCTGCTCGGCGTCGGCGCGGCGGCGGGCCGTGCGCGCCGCGGCGTCGGCCTCGGTCGCCGCCTCGAGCCGCGCGGCGCAGGCATCGTGCGTGGCCTGCGCGGCCTCGACGCGGGAGCGGGCGCGCGTGATCTCGGCGGCGAGCGCCTCGAGGCGGTTGAGCTGCTTGAGGCGCAGGGCCGCGGCGCTCTCGGCCTCGCCCGCGCGCGCCACGTAGCCGTCCCAGCGCCAGAGATCGCCCGCGCGGCTCACCAGCCGCTGACCGGGGCGGAGCGCGGGCTGCAGCGCCGCGCCCTCCGCCGGGTCGACGAGCCCGATCTGCCCCAGCCGCCGCGCGAGGGCCTCGGGCGCGCCGACATGCGCGGCGAGCGGCGCGGCCCCCTCGGGCAGCGGCGGGGCGGCCTCGCAGGGCGGCAGCGCGCGCCAGCCGGTCGCCCCGCGTTCGCCCTCATCGGCGCCGATCTCGGGCGCGCGGAGGTCCTCGGCGAGCGCGGCGCCGAGCGCCGCCTCGAGGCCCGCCTCGACCTGCAGCCGGTCCATGATCGCCGCGCCCTCGGCGGTGTCGCGCTCCACCACGCGGGCGAGCGCGGCGTGTTCGGCCTCGAGCGCGCTGGCCTCGCCCTCGGCGGCGGAGCGGTCGGCGCGCGCCTCGGCCTCCTCGGCCTGCGCGGCGCCGCGGGCGGCGTCGGCCTCCTGCAGGGCTGCCTCGGCGCGGGCGGCGGCGGCCTCGGCCGCGGTCGCGGCCTCGCGCGCGGCGGCGAGATCGGCGTCGGCGCGGGAAAGCCGCGCGGCGTAGTCCTCGGCCTCGCGGCGGGCGCGGGCGGCCTCGGCCTCGTTGCGCTCGAGCGTCTTGCGCGCGTCCTCCACCTGCCGCTCGGCGGCCTGATGGCGCGCGGCGAGGCGGGCGGCGGCCTCGTTCGCGGCGTCGAGTTCCTCTTCGCGGGTGGCGAGCGTCGCGGCCGCCGCCTCGGCCGCCGCGGCGGCCTCGGCCACACGGGCCTCGTGCCCCTCGCCCGCGGCGGCGAGTTCCCCGGCCTCGGCCTCGAGCGCGCGGATCGTCTCGCCCGCGTCGCCGGTGAGTTGCGCCTCGCGGTCGCGGTCGCGGCCGAGCTGGGCGAGGCGCGCGTCGAGCTCGCGGATGGTCTCGCGCGCGCGGTCCTCCTCCTGCGCGAGGGTGGCGCGCTCGACCTCCTGGCGCTGGAGCACGGCGGCGGCGATCGCCTCCTCCTCGCGCAGGGGCGGCAGCGCGGCGTCGGCGGCCTCCCGCGCCCCGGCGGCCTCACGGGCGCCGCGCTCGGCGGCGGCGGTGGCGCCGCGCGCCTCGCGCAGCGCGGCCTCGGCGGCGGCGCGCGCGGCGTCGGCCTCCTGCCAGCGCACGTAGAGGAGGCTGCCCTCGGCGGCGCGCAGCGCCTCGGCGATCTCGCGGTAGCGCGCCGCCTGCTTCGCCTGCCGCGCGAGTTGCCCGAGCTGCTGGGCGAGCTGGTCGATCACGTCCTCGACGCGGGCGAGGTTCGATTCGGTGCCCTTGAGCTTCAGCTCCGCCTCATGCCGGCGCTGATAGAGGCCCGAGATGCCGGCGGCCTCCTCGAGGATGCGGCGGCGCGCGGCCGGCTTGGCGTTGATGAGTTCCGCGATCTGGCCCTGCCGGACGAGCGCGGGGGAATGCGCGCCGGTGGAGGCGTCGGCGAAGAGCATCTGCACGTCGCGCGCGCGCACGTCCTTGCCGTTCGCCTTGTAGGCCGAGCCGACGTCTCGGGTGATGCGGCGGGTGATCTCGAGGGTATCGTCGTCGTTGAACCCCGCGGGCGCGAGGCGGTCGGAATTGTCGAGGGTGAGCGCGACCTCCGCGAAGCCCTTGGCGGGGCGCCGCGCGGTGCCGGCGAAGATCACGTCCTCCATGCCGCCGCCGCGCATCGCCTTCGGCCGCGTCTCGCCCATGACCCAGCGCAGCGCCTCCAGCAGGTTGGACTTGCCGCAACCGTTCGGGCCGACCACGCCGGTCAGCCCGTCGTCGATGACGAGTTCGGTCGGATCGACGAAGCTCTTGAAGCCCGAAAGACGCAGGCGGCTGAAGCGCACGGCCGGTTCCCTGATTCCGCACCCGGCGCCAGACTGGGCCGCGGGCGCCGCTCTGTCAATCGAGGGCCGCAGGATATGGGATGGCTGAGGCAAGGCATCCACAAGATATCGGCAGCGGCTTGACGGAGGCGCGGAAGCGCGCGACACCGAGGCGGATCGGGGAGACAGGAGAGCGCCATGGGCATCATCGTGGAGCCGGGCGACCCGCGCGAGCCGGAGAACCGCGCCTTGATCGAGGCCGCGCAGACGCAGATGCGCGCGCTCTTCCCGGCGGACGAGAACCACCTCCTGTCGCCCGAGGCGCTGCACGCGCCCGACGTCCGCTTCTTCGTGGCGCGGGAATACGACACGACGCTCGGCTGCGGGGCGCTGGCGCAGCGGCAGGGCTACGGCGAGGTGAAGGCGATGTACGTCGTCCCCTTCGCGCGCGGGCAGGGTGTCGGGCGGCGCATCCTCGCGCGGCTGGAGCTCGAGGCGCGGCACCTCGACCTGCCCTGCCTCCGGCTGGAAACCGGCGACGCGCTGGCCGAGGCGATCGGGCTCTACGAGGCGGAGGGCTTCGCGCGGCGCGGGGCCTTCGGCGACTACGCCGAAAACGGCTCCAGCGTATTCATGGAAAAGCGGCTCGACTGAGCGCGGGTCAGTCCGGGCAGTCGAGCTCGGCCCGGAGAAGCGACGGATCCCCCTCCAGCGTCAGGGCGTCGCAGCCGGTCGCCCGCTCGATCGCGACCTCCGCGGCGCGCGCGACCGCGTCGAAGGAAGGGAGCGCCGCGACGTTGCGGCGCACCGCCTCGGCCTCATCGCCGCGGCGGCGGACGTCGAAGACGTGGCCCCCGGCCTCCGCCCGGACGGCGGGAAGCCCCATGTAGCCCCGCCCGGCCGTGTCGCAGGCGGCGAGCAGAGCGAAGGCGGCGAGAAAGGCGGATTTGCGGCACATCAAGGCGGAGCATGCCGCGCGAGGGTTAACACTTCGTTCAGACGCAGGCGGAGATCCGGGCTTTACATTCCGGATTTCGCATGTATATAAACATTCCAAAGTCGGAATACGAAAGGACGTAACCGATGACGGACCTCGCCAGAAAACCCGCCGACACCTACTCGCCGCTCTACTTCCTCGCCTCGCTCGGCGCGGGCGGCGTGGCGGTGTCGTTCTTCATGTACCTGATGTTCTGGGTGCCCCACCCGGATCAGGCGGTGCCGGTGTTCGAGGACATCGCCGCCGCCTTCGCCACCGGCGGGCTGCCGATGCAGATCGCCATCGCGGTCGCCGTGGCGGGCATCGCGGTCTTCGCCTTCCTGAACGTGAAGTCGCTGATCTGGAACCTGCGCGCCTACTCGGCCTTCAAGCGCACGGAGGCCTACGCCAAGCTGCGCGCCTCCAACGCCGAATCGACCCTGCTCGCCATGCCGCTCGCGCTCGCCATGACGGTGAACGTGGGCTTCGTCGTCGGCCTCGTCTTCGTGCCGCAGCTCTGGACGATCGTCGAGTATCTCTTCCCCGCGGCGATGGTGGCCTTCCTGCTGATCGGGGTGCTCGCCTTCCGCATCATCGCGGATTTCCTCGGCCGCGTGCTCGCCGAGGGGGGTGTCTTCGACATGACCGCGCACAACTCCTTCGCGCAGCTCCTGCCGGCCTTCGCGCTCTCGATGGTCGCCGTGGGCTTCGCCGCGCCGGCGGCGATGAGCGTGACGCCGGTCACCGTGGGCACGAGCCTCGTGCTCTCGACCTTCTTCGGCGTGACGGCGGCGGTCTACGCCGTGATCGCGGCGATCACCGCCTTCGGCTCGATGCTCCATTACGGCACCGCGCGCGAGGCCGGCCCGACGCTGATGGTCGTCGTCCCGATCATGACCGTCCTCGGCATCATGCTGATGCGCCAGCAGCACGGCCTGCACGTCACCTTCGCCGCCACGGGCAACGGCGGCGAGACGCTCGTCATGCTCGCCCGCATCCTGACGGTGCAGCTCGTCTTCCTCGGGCTCGGCATGCTGGTCCTGCTGCGTCAGCGGTATTTCGACGACTTCGTGATCGGCCCGAAGACCTCGGCCGGGTCCTACGCGCTGGTCTGCCCGGCGGTGGCGCTCTCGGTGATGGGGCACTTCTTCATCAACAAGGGCCTCGTCGGCGCCGGGGTGGTGGACAAGTTCTCCATCGCCTTCTGGGTGCTGACGGCGGTGGCGCTCGCCTTCCAGGCGGTGGCGGTGGCGCTGGTGCTGCGGCTCAACCGGCAGCACTTCACCCCGACGCAGGCCGCGGCCGTGCCGGCCGAATGAGCCCGCGCCTTTCCCCGTGACCACGGAGCGCGCCTCGCGGGGCGCGCTCCTTTTCTTTCGCGCCCGTCCGTGGTCGCATCGCGCCGCGACACGGAGGGACAGGCATGATCGTCAACATCGCCATTCTGCTGGTCTGCCAGCTGATCGGAGAGGCCGCGGCGCGCGCGCTCGACGCGCCGGTGCCGGGGCCGGTGATCGGGCTCGCGCTCCTGCTCGGGGCGCTCGTGGCCCGCCCCGCGCTCGAGCCGCGGGTGGCGCCCGGGGCGAACGGGCTCCTCGCGCATCTCTCGCTCCTGTTCGTGCCGGCGGGCGTGGGTGTGGTGGCGCATCTCGACCGGCTGGGCAGCGAAGGCCCCGCGCTCCTCGCCGCGCTTCTGGGCAGCACCGTCGTCACGCTCGCCGTGACGGCCGGCGTCTTCGTCGGGCTGCGCCGGCTCCTCGGGGCGACGGCATGACCCCCGAGGTCATCGACATCTGGAGCTATCTCGCCCGCGAGCCGCTCCTCTGGCTGACGGTGACGCTGCTCGCCTACCTGGCGGGCGACGGCATCTCGCGGGCGACGGGGCGGGCGCCGCTCGCCAATCCGGTGCTGATCGCGATGCTCCTGCTCGCAGGGCTGCTGCAGGCGACGGGCACGCCCTACGCCGACTATTTCGAGGGCGCGCAGTTCGTCCACTTCATGCTCGGCCCCGCGACGGTCGCGCTGGCGGTGCCGCTCCACGCGGCGCTGCCGCGGCTGCGGGGGCTGGTGATCCCGATGCTCGGCGCGCTCGTCGCGGGCTCGGTCACGGCGATCGCCTCGGCGCTCCTGATCGCGCGGGCGCTCGGGGTGGAGGGCGCGACGCTCCTGTCGCTCGCGCCCAAGTCCACGACCGCGCCGGTCGCCATCGGCATCGCGGAAAGCCTCGGCGGGCTGCCGACGCTGACCGCGGCGCTGGTGATCCTGACCGGGATCATCGGCGCGGTGACGGTGACGCCGCTGATGAACGCGCTTCGCGTCCGCGACTGGCGCGCGCGGGGCTTTGCCGCGGGCGTCGCCGCGCACGGCATCGGCACCGCCCGCGCGTTTCAGGTGGACGCGACGGCGGGCGCTTTCTCGGGGCTCGGCATGGGGCTGAACGCGATGCTGACCGCGCTGCTCGCGCCGTGGCTCGTCGCAGTTCTGATATGAGGCGCACACGAAAAGGCCCCGGCGCGCCGCCGGGGCCTTGTCCAAATCGCGGGGGTCGCGTCAGTGCAGGTTCTTGTCCACCTGCGCGATCGCGTCGTCCACGAGCGCGTCGCTGCGCGCCTTGGTCATCTTGGCGGCCATGACGTCGCGCGCGGCGGCGACGGCCACCTCGGCGGCGCGCTCGCGCACCTCGCGCACTGCGGCGGCTTCGGCCTGCGCGATGCGGTCCTCGGCGGCCTTCACGCGGCGCGCGATCGAGTCCTGAAGATCGGCCTTGGACTGTTCCGCCGAGAGGCGCGCCTCTTCCTTGGCGTGCTCCACGATGCGGTCGGCCTGTTCCCGCGCCTCGCGCGTCTTGCGCTCATAGGAGGCGAGCAGGCTCTGCGCCTCCTCGCGGAGGGACCGCGCCTCGTCGAGCTCGGACTGGATGCTCTCCGTCCGGCGGTCCAGCATCTCGGTCACTTTCCCCGGCACCTTGAAGTAGACGAGGATGCCGACGAAGACGAGGAAGCCGAGGAGGACGATGAAGTCCGTATTGGCCAGCGAAAAGAACGGCCCCTTGGCGGCGTGCGCCGGGCTCGCCATCGCCAGCGCGAGGGTGAGAGCTGTCAGGATACGCATCGCTCAGGCCTCCATCCGGGCGTCGACCGCCCGCTCGATCTCGGCCGGGTCGGCCTCGGTCTCCAGCGCCTCGAGGACGGCGCCGGCGGTGTCGCGCGCGACCTCGCGCACGCTTTCGACGGCGCCGGCGCGGATCTCGGCGATCGCCTTCTGCGATTCCTCGGCCTTCTGCGCGATCTCGGCGTCCGCCCGCTCCATCGCGGCGTCCACGTCGCGCTGCATCTCGGCCTTGGCCTCGGCGAGGATCTTCTGCGCCTCGGCCCGCGCGTCGGCGAGCGCCTGTTCATAGGCCTTCTCGGCCTCCGCCGCCTTGGCCTTGAGGTCCTCCGCCGCGGCGAGGTCGTTGCTGATCGTGCCCGCGCGCTCCGACAGAACACCGGCGATGCGCGGCAGCGCCATGCGCGTCAGCAGCAGGTAGATCACGACGAGCGTGACGATCAGCCAGAAGATCTGGTTCGGGAACCAGTCGAGGCAGAGCTGCGGCAGACCGATCGCGCTGCCGTCCGGCCCGACGCAGGTCGAAGCGGAACCTTGGGTCTCTGTCGCCATCGGCGCCTCCGTGAGTTGCCAGCCGCACCGGCCCGCCGGGCCGGTCCGAACGTCCGGGGCGCGCGCCGATCAGACCGCGCGCGCCCCGCCCGCAAGGATGATGCCCGTCGTCCTCAGACGGCGAACATCAGCAGCAGGGCGACCAGGAAGGAGAAGATGCCGAGCGCCTCGGCGAAGGCGATGCCGATGAAGAGCGTCGCCGTCTGGCTCGCCGCGGCCGAGGGGTTGCGGAGCGCGCCCGCGAGGTAGTTGCCGGCCACGTTGCCGACCCCGAGCGCGGCCACGCCGGCGCCCATGCCCGCGAGGCCCGCACCGATGAATTGGCCGAGGTTTGCGATATCGCCTTCCATTGCACTGTCTCCTTACGGTTGGAAGCTGTCGATGACGGTGGCGCGGCCGGGACGGCCCGCGCTCAGTGACTGGGGTGCAGCGCGTCCTTGAGATAGACGCAGGTGAGGATCGTGAAGACGTAGGCCTGAATGAAGGCGACGAGCACCTCGAGGCCGTAGATCGCCGTCACGGCGAGGATCGAGAGCGGCGCGATCGCCGTCACCTGCCCGAAGCCGGCGAAGACCTTCAGCACCGCGTGCCCCGCGGTCATGTTGCCGGCGAGACGGATCGAGTGGCTCACCGGCCGCACGAAGTAGGAAATGAGCTCGATCACGGCGAGCACCGGCCGGATCGCCAGCGGCGCCTCGGTGACCCAGAAGAGGCCGAGGAACTGCGAGCCGTTCTTGACGAAGCCGAGGATCGTCACCCCGAGGAACACGCCGAGCGCGAGGATCGCGGTCACGGCGATCTGGCTCGTCGTCGTGTAGGCCATCGGGATCAGCCCGAGGAAGTTGGCGAAGACGATGAACANGAGGAAGACGGCGAGCGCGAGCACCGCCGTCACGGCGATATGGCTCGTGGTGGTGTAGCTGCCGGGGATGAGGCCGAGGAAGTTGGCGAAGACGATGAACATGAAGAGCGTCATGATGTAGGGGAAGTACTTCAGCGCGTCCTTCCCAGCGACGTCCTCGACCATCTTGTGCACGAAGCCGTAGGCGAGCTCGCCGATCGACTGCGTCCGCGAGGGCACTATCGCGCGGCGCGAGGTGCCGAGGATCAGCATCGCGGCGATGCCGAGCACGCCGATCGCCATCCAGAGCGTGACGTTGGTGATGGTGTACCAGTGCACCGGGCCGTCCCCGAAGAGCGGCTTCACGATGAACTGGTCCATCGGGTGGAAAACGAGCCCGCTGCCTTCTCCGGTGTCCGTCGCCACGGCCTAGTCTCCCTCGTCCGTCTCGTCGCCGCCGTCCGCGGCCTGTTTCGCCTGTTCAACCTCGCGCGCGCTGCGCAGCATCGTCTTGATGCCCGCGGCGAAGCCCAGCAATGTGAACACCACCAGCAGGATGGGCATCGTCCCCAGAAGGATGTCGAGCCCGTAGCCGATGCCGAACCCGATGGCGAGCCCCGCCACCAGCTCGATCACCATCCGCCAGGCGAGCTGCGCCTGCGAGTAGTGCTCGTCCCCGCGCGGCTTCGGCGCCTGCGCCTCCTTGGCGGCGGCGAGCCGCTTCTCGAACTCGGCCATGCGCCGCTGCTCGTCGGGATCGGGCACCTTCGCCTCGCGGATCGTTGCCGGGGTGCTACGGTGCGGCGCGGCCCGAGTCAAGGCGAAGCGCGGAGGCGGCAAGTCACTGATTTTGCGTGATTTCCCTGAACGCCACCCCGGCGGCGCCGCGCCACGGGCCGCGCGGGCATATTCAACCCGGCGGTTGAGCATCGGCGAAGAGCGCTTGACGCCCCCCGCCCCGGCGCGGCTTATGCAGGGGATGTCCGACGATCTCGACACGGTGTTCGCCGCCCTCGCCGACCCGACGCGCCGGGCGATCCTCGCCATGCTGCTCGAGGACGACATGGCGGTGACCGACGTCGCCGAGCCCTTCGAGATGTCGCTCGCCGCGATCTCCAAGCACCTCGGCCTGCTCGACCGCGCCGGGCTCATCACGCGCGAACGCCGCGGCCGCGTGACATGGTGCAAGCTGGAACCCGACGCGCTGCGCGCCGCGAGCGTCTGGATGCAGGGCTTCGGGCAGTTCGATCACCTCGACCTCGACGCGCTGGAGCGCCTGATCGAGGGCGATGTCGGGGCGACGGCCGACGGCGCCCCGTAGCCACCACGAGATGGCGACCTGCCCGAAATGGGCTGTGTCGGTGCGAGGCGGCAGCGAGGGGGCGCACTTGCCCTACCGGGTTGCCGCGCCCTCGTCCTTCAGGAGCAGCAGGAGCGCCGCCACCGTCAGCCCCAGACCGGCGAGCACGAGGGGCCGCGGCCCGCCGTGGCCCAGCGCCAGCTCCCAGGCGAGCACCCAGGACGGCGTGAGATAGGTGTAGGCCATGACCTTCGCCGAGGGCAGGCGCAGCGTGGCGTATTGCAGAAGCACGAAGGTCGCCGCGGAGGCGAAGAGCGCGACGTAGAGGAGCGCGACCCAGACCAGCGGGCGCAGCCCCGCCCAGTCGGTCGCCCGGATGTCGGACCAGCCGTAGAGCGTCAGTAACACGCCCCCCGCCAACAGCGTGCCGAAGGTGAAGAGCACCGCCGGCTCGCCCCGGTTCAGCTTGCGCACCATCGGGGTGTAGACCGCATGCGCCGCGCAGCCCGCGAAATAGATCGCCTCGCCCCGCCCGACCTCCAGCGCGAGGAGCGCGGCGGGATCGGCGCGGAAGATCACCCAGAGCGCGCCGCCCGCCCCGAGCGCGAGCGCCAGCCCCATGCGCGGCGTCGTCACCTGCCGCAGCAGGAGCCAGCCGACGCCCGCCGCCATCACCGGCGTCAGCGTGAAGACCGCCGAGGCGGCGACCGGCGGCGCGGTCTTGAGCCCCTCGAACATCGCCACGAAATAGGCCGCGAAGAGCCCGCCGAGCATCATGTATCGCCAGGGCGCCTGCAGCGCGCGGCGATCGAAACGCCCGGTGGCCGCGACCACGGCGCCGATCACCGCCGCGGCGATGGCGAAGCGCGCGGCGTTGATCGCGGCCGGCGCGATCTCGTTCGCCACCATGCCGCCGAGCGAGAAGGAGCCGGCCACCAGCGCCGAGAAGAGGAGCATCGCCAGATGCCCGCGCGCGCCCGCGCTCACGCCGCGTCCCACTCCGCCGCCGCGGCCTTCAGCGCGGCGAGCAGCGCCTGCACCTTGGAACTGCGGTGCAGGTCCACATGCGTCACCAGCCAGATCGGCGAGCTCCACGCCTCGCGCGGGGGGGCGACCTCGATCAGGTCGGGATGCGCCGCGGCGGTCCAGGGCGGCAGGAAGCCGATCCCTGCACCCGCGAGCACCGCGTCCTCCTGCGCGCGGGGGTCGGGGCTGCGGAAGGCGATCTGCTCGGGCGCGAGCGTCTCACGCAGCCAGCGCTCGGTGGGCGCGCGCGGGCTCTCGGCGTCCGGGCCGACGAAGCGGTGCCCCTCGAGTGCCTCCAGCCCCTCGGGCAGGCCGTGCGCCGCGACGTAGGCGCGCGCCGCGTAGAGCCCGGCGCGCATGTGAAAGAAGGGCTGCACGACGTTGTCGGGCTCCTGCGGGGGCGGGCCGGCGCGCACGGCGACATGCGCCTCGCCGTACTCCAGCCGGAAGAGCCGCGTGCCCGTGAGATAGCGCAGGATCACCCGCGGGTGGTCGCGCTGAAACCCGGCGAGCACGGGCGCGAGGCGCGGCGCGAACATGGCGAGCGAGGTGACGGTGAGCTCGCCCGAGACGTCGTTGCCGCGCCCGCGGATGCGGCTGGCGAGCTGGGCGAACTGGTCGTCGGTGGTCTGCGCCACGCGCAGCAGGTCCTGCCCCGCCTCGGTGGGCGTGTAGCCGCGCGCGTGGCGCTGAAAGAGCTTGACGCCGAGCCGCGCCTCGAGCGCGTCGACGTGCCGGATCACCGTGGCGTGATGGACGCCCAGCGCCTCCGCCGCGCCGCTGACCGTTCCGGCGCGCGCGACGTGATAGGCGGTGCGGATCTCGTCCCAGTTGTCCATGGTCCGCCTGTGCGCTGATGAACAAAACCATTGGGCAGGAGACCAGATCGCGCGCGACGCTGCAAGCGCGGCGCCCCGGGGCCGGCGGCCCGCGCGCCCGCCGCCCCGGGCATGGCGCCGGGGGCCCGCCGCGCGATCGACGGCCCGCCCGGGTGCGGCGCGGCGGCGCTTGACTCCGCGCGCCCCCGCGCCTAATGGGCTGCCCGATACCCGGAAGCGCCCGAGCCTTCCGGTCCCGGGCCGTGACCCGGGATCGCCCCCCGTCAGCGAGGTTTCGCCCGCGGGGGCCGTTGGCATTCGGGCCGTCGCATCCCCATCTCGGGGCCGCAAGCAACGACCGCTGGAGGAGCCAGAGGGCCATGTTCGAAAACCTGTCCGAGCGTCTCTCCGGCGTCTTCGACCGGCTGACCAAGCAGGGCGCGCTCTCGGAGGAGGACGTCAAGACGGCGCTGCGCGAGGTGCGCGTCGCGCTTCTGGAGGCCGACGTCTCGCTGCCGGTGGTGCGCAAGTTCGTCAAGGACGTGCAGGCCAAGGCCACGGGCCAGGCGGTGACCAAGTCCGTCACGCCGGGCCAGCAGGTGGTCAAGATCGTCCACGACGAGCTCGTCGAGGTGCTCAAGGGCGAGGGCGACCCGGGCGCGCTCAAGATCGACAATCCGCCGGCGCCGATCCTGATGGTGGGCCTGCAGGGCTCGGGCAAGACGACGACGACGGCCAAGATCGCCAAGCGCCTGACCGAGCGCGAGGGCAAGAAGGTCCTGATGGCCTCGCTCGACGTGAACCGCCCCGCCGCGATGGAACAGCTCCAGATCCTCGGCAACCAGGTCGGCGTCGACACCCTGCCCATCGTGAAGGGCGAGACGCCCGTGCAGATCGCCAAGCGCGCCAGGACGCAGGCGAGCCTCGGCGGCTACGACGTCTATTTCCTCGACACCGCCGGGCGGCTCCACATCGATCAGGAGCTGATCCAGCAGGCCGCCGACGTGCGCGACGTGGTCGAGCCGCGCGAGACGCTGCTCGTCGTGGACGGGCTGACCGGTCAGGTCGCCGTCGAGGTGGCCGAGGAGTTCGACGACAAGATCGGCGTCTCCGGCGTCGCACTCACGCGGATGGACGGCGACGGGCGCGGCGGCGCGGCGCTCTCGATGCGCGCGGTCACCGGAAAGCCCATCCGCTTCGTCGGCACCGGCGAGAAGGTCGACGCGCTGGAGGAATTCGACCCCGAGCGCATCGCGGGCCGCATCCTCGGCATGGGCGACATCGTCAGCCTCGTCGAGAAGGCGCAGGAAACGCTCGAGGCCGAACAGGCCGAGCGCATGCTCAAGCGCCTCCAGAAGGGTCAGTTCAACATGAACGACCTGAAGTCCCAGCTCGAGCAGATGCTCAAGATGGGCGGCATGGAGGGGCTCATGGGCATGATGCCCGGCATGGGCAAGATGAAGGGCCAGATGGCCGAGGCCGGCATGGACGACACCGTGCTCAAGCGCCAGATCGCCCTCATCAACTCCATGACCAAGAAGGAGCGCGCCAACCCGCAGATCCTTCAGGCCAGCCGCAAGAAGCGTATCGCGGCCGGCGCGGGGCTGGAGGTGAGCGAGCTCAACAAGCTTCTGAAGCAGCACCGGCAGATGTCGGACATGATGAAGAAGCTCGGCAAGAAGGGCGGGCGCAACGCGCTCAAGCAGGCGCTCGGCATGATGGGCGGCGGCAAGGGCGGCGCCCCGGGCGCCGGCATGGACGAGAAGGCGCTGCAGCAGGCCGCGCAGCAGATGGGCGGCCTCGGCGGCAAGGGCGGCATGCAGCTGCCCTCGGGTCTCTCGGGCTTCGGGCGCAAGAAGTGACGCGGCCGGTCCCCGATACCCGGTCCGGCGCGACCGAGCGGCGCCCGCGCGGCCCGGAGGCGGCGGCATGAGCCTGACGCAAGCTCCCGTGCTGGAGGCCGGGCAGCTGCGGCTGCGCGGCCCCGAGATGCGCGATTTCGAGCCCCTCGCGGAGTTCTTCGCCGATCCCGACCGCGCCTGGGGCTTCGGCGGCGCCGAGACGCGGCCCGACGCCTGGCGCTGGTTCGCCAGCAACATCGGCCACTGGCACATCCACGGCTACGGCTACTTCACCATCGAGATGACCGAGGGCGCCCGGCCCGCCGGCCTCTGCGGGATCTGGAACCCCGAGGGCTGGCCGGAACCCGAGCTCGGCTGGCTCGTCTTCGCCCCCTTCGAGGGGCGCGGCATCGCCTACGCGGCGGCGCTGCGCGCACGTCAATGGGCCTACGACGCGCTCGGCTTCACCACGCTGACCTCGAACATCCTGCCCGGCAACGCGCGCTCCGTCGCGCTCGCCGAGCGGCTGGGCGCGCGCTACGAGCGCACCTATCAGAACGTCACCCTGGGCGAGGACATGCTCTTCCGGCATCCCGGCCCCGCCGAGCTCGACGCCGACGGCGGGATGGAGGCCTACGCATGACCGACATCCCCGTGATCGAGACGCGGCGGCTGATCCTCTCGGCGCCCGAGCCCGCGGACTACCCGAAGTTCAAGGCGACCTTCACCTCCTACCGCGCGCGCTTCATGGGCGGGCCGCTCAACGACTACGAGGCGTGGATGCTCTACGCCGCCGAGATCGGCCACTGGCAGATCCGCGGCTTCGGCATGTGGATGATCCACGACCGCGAGACCGGCGCGACCTGCGGCATGGCCGGCGGCTGGCAGCCCGCGAAATGGCCCGAGCGCGAGATCGCCTGGGTGATCTGGCCCGAGGTGGCGGGCCGCGGCATCGCGCTGGAGGCCACGCACGCCGCGCGCGCCCATTTCTACGACACGATGGGCTGGACCGGCGCGGTCAGCTACCTCGACCCGCGCAACTACGACTCGATCCGCCTCGCCGAGCGGCTGGGATGCAAGCGCGACCCCGAAGCCGCCAGCGTGGACGGCCACGACGTGGTCTACCGCCACCCCGCGCCCGAGAAGCTGAAGAACAGCCAGATCGCCGACGCCATCGAGCTCGAGCTGCAATCCCACGCCGGCCCGATCTTCGGACGGAGAGAAGAGGCCACCGCATGACCGACGCCACCGCCCGCGCCGCCGAGCTCCTGAAGGAGCACCGCTCGTCGATCGACCGGCTCGACGCGATCCTCGTCTACACTCTCGGCGAGCGCTTCAAGCACACGCAGGCGGTGGGCCGGCTCAAGGCGGCGCACGACCTGCCGCCCTCCGACCCCGCCCGCGAGGCGGATCAGATCGCGCGGCTCGAGGAGCTGGCGCGCGCCGCCGATCTCGACCCCGATTTCGCCAAGGCTGTCCTGAATTTCATCATCCGGGAAGTCATCAAGCACCACGAACGCCATCAGGCCTGACCCGGGGCGAGGCGCCCCCACCCACACGAAAGGAGACCAAGACATGGCCATGAAGATCCGGCTCGCCCGCGGCGGCTCCAAGAAGCGGCCCTTCTACAGCATCGTCGCCGCCGATTCGCGCATGCCGCGCGACGGCCGCTTCCTCGAGAAGCTCGGCACCTACAACCCGCTTCTGCCCAAGGACAGCGAGCACCGCGTGAAGATGGACCTCGAGCGCGTGCAGGCGTGGCTCGACCACGGCGCGCAGCCCACCGACCGGGTGCGCCGCATGCTCGAGGCCGCCGGCGCGCTCGAGAAGACCAAGCGCGACAACCCGAACAAGGGCACGCCCGGCAAGAAGGCGCAGGAACGCGCCGAGGCGCGCGCCGCCAAGGCGGCCGAGGCGGCGGACGCCGAGAGCTGAGCATGCCCCGCCCCGGCGTGGCCCATCGGTTCGGTCCCGCGAATTTTCGTACGAAAATTCGCGGGACGCGCGTCGCCGGCCGGAGAATTTTCGTACGAAAATTCTCCCTGCGTCCGGGGCGTGCGGCATGACGGAGCGCGTGTGCCTCGGCGCAATCGCGGGCGCTTTCGGCGTGCGCGGGGAGGTGCGGCTCAAGAGCTTCACCGCCACGCCCGAGGACATCGCGGCCTACGGCCCGCTCTCGACCGAGGACGGCGCGCGCCGCGTCGAGGTCACGCTCACGGGCCAGACCAAGGGCGCGCTCACCGCGCGCCTCTCCGGCGTACCCACGCGCGAGGCCGCCGAGGCGCTCCGGGGCACGCGGCTCTACGTGCCCCGCGACGTGCTGCCGGATCTGCCCGAGGACGAGTTCTACCACGCCGATCTCGTCGGGCTCGAGGTCTTCGACACCGGGGGCGCGCCGCTCGGCCGGGTGCGCGCGGTGCACGACCACGGCGCGGGCGACCTGCTGGAGATCCACGCGCCCGGGCTCCGGCAGACGGCGCTCCTGCCCTTCACGCGCGCGGCGGTGCCGACCGTGGACCTCGCCGCGGGGCGCATCGTGGCCGATCCGCCGCCCGGCATCTTTCCCGAGGACTGAGGGAACGCGGCCCGCGCGGGGACGTTTCTAGGACGGTCGCCGCGCCGCGGCCGCCGACGGGAGGCGCCGATGATCGAATGGATCCTCATCCTGCTCGCCATCGCCGGGATCGCCGCGCTTCTCGGCTTCGACCGGCTCTCCGGCGTGGCGCTCACCGGGGCGAAGCTCCTCGTGGTGATCGGACTCGTCATGCTGCTCCTGCTGGCGCTCGGCATCGTGGCGGTCGCCTGACCCTTCCCCGCCGGGGCGGCACGGGCTAGAGAGCGGCCATGCCCGCCGATCCCCCCTCCCGGTCGCACGGCCGCAAGGCCATCCGCCCCGTCGCCGCGCCGCAGGCGCTGATGCCCGAGGCGCCGGAACTTGCAGGGGTCTGGACGGCGCAGGTCGTCACGCTCTTTCCCGGCGCCTTTCCGGGCGTCCTCGGCGAAAGCCTGACCGGGCGCGCGCTGCGCGAGCGCATCTGGCAGCTTCAGGTGACCGACCTGCGGACCTTCGGCGAGGGCAAGCACCGCAACGTGGACGACACGCCGGCGGGCGGCGGCGCGGGCATGGTGCTGCGCGCCGACGTGCTGGGCCGCGCGGTGGAGGCGGCGCGCCACGGCGCCGACCCGGCCATGCCGCTCGTCGCCATGAGCCCGCGCGGCGCGCCCTTCGGGCAGGCCATGGCGCGCGACTGGGCGCGGCGGCCGGGCGTCACGCTGATCTGCGGGCGCTTCGAGGGCATCGACCAGCGCGCGCTCGATCACTACGGCATCGAGGAGGTCTCCCTCGGCGACTTCGTCCTGACCGGCGGCGAGATCGCGGCACAGGCGATGCTCGACGCGACGGTGCGCCTCCTGCCCGGCGTGCTCGGCAACGCGGCCTCGGTGGAGGAGGAAAGCTTTTCCGACGGCCTGCTCGAGCACCCGCAATACACCCGCCCGGCGGAGTGGCAGGGCCGGCGCATTCCGGACGTCCTGCTCTCCGGCAACCACGCCGAGATCGCCCGCTGGCGCCGGGCGGAGGCGGAGCGGCTGACGCGCGCGCGCCGGCCCGACCTCCTGCCGCCGGAGCCGGGCGAGGCGGACTGAGAGAGGGCTTGATCGCGCCGCGGCCGGGCGGTATACGCGCGCCGTCCGGGGTCTGTCGGCCGTACGGACCTGTCGTGTTTGTTCGGGCGCTCCCTCGGCGTCCGGCGGGACACGGCGGGCGGCGGCCCGTGACAGGCGGGCACCCGGGACAGACGACCCCGGCACGGACGACCCGGAAAGACGGACGACCCGGCACGACGAACGACCCGGCACGACGAACGACCCGGACCGACGGACGAGAACGACACGACGACGAAGTAACGCGACCGAACTCTCTGGCGGGCGCCGCGGCGGACCCGATCGAGGACCAGAGCTCTGGGGCGGACATATCTTCGCGGGCGAACCGCGAGCGACACGAGGAGTGGATCGGATGGACCTGATCGCGCAACTGGAGGCGGAACAGATCGCCTCGCTCGGGAAGGAGATTCCCGACTTCAAGGCCGGCGACACCGTGCGCGTCGGCTACAAGGTGACCGAGGGCACGCGCACCCGCGTGCAGAACTTCGAGGGCGTCTGCATCAGCCGCAAGAACGGCGAGGGCATCGCCGGCACCTTCACGGTGCGCAAGATTTCCTTCGGCGAGGGCGTCGAGCGGATCTTCCCGCTCTACTCGACCAACATCGAGCACATCACCGTGGTGCGCCGCGGCAAGGTGCGCCGCTCGAAGCTCTATTACCTGCGTTCGCGCCGCGGCAAGTCGGCCCGCATCGCCGAGCAGACCAACTACCGCGCCCCCAAGCCCAAGAGCGCCCAGCTGTAAGGACCGCCGCGATGAAGAAGGACATCCATCCCGACTACCACATGATCGACGTCAAGCTCGTCAACGGCGAGACCGTGCAGATGCGCTCCACCTGGGGCGCGGAGGGCGAGACGATGACGCTCGAAGTGGACCCGTCGGTGCACCCCGCCTGGACCGGCGGCGGCACCCGCCTGATGGACACCGGCGGGCGCGTGTCGAAGTTCAAGAAAAAGTACGAGGGCCTCGGCTTCTGAGCCGGGCCCGGCGGGCGCCCCGCGGCGCCCGCCCTTCCGCCTGCCCATGCGGCGGGTGGTCCGATCCGGCAGCCCCCGGGAGATGCGGCTGCCCCTTGTCTGCCTCTCTACATGTAGTATCCCCACCGCCAGGCCGCGCCACGCGGCCGGTCAAGGGGGAGCGGCATGGCGCATATCATCGTCGTCGGCAACGAGAAGGGCGGCGCGGGCAAGTCCACCGTCTCGATGCATCTGGCCACGGCGCTCGCGCGGATGGGCCACGGCGTCGGCGCGCTCGACCTCGACCTCAGGCAGAAGAGCCTCGGGCGCTACACGGCGAACCGGGCGCAGTTTCTCGCGCAGGAGGGCGTCACCCTGCCCGGCCCCGTCTACCGCGACCTGCCCGAGATCGACGCCGACGCGCTCGCCGAGGGCGAGAACCCGATGGACCACCGGCTCGCCGCCGCCGTGGCCGGCTTCACCGACGAGGGCTACGACTTCGTCGTGATCGACTGCCCCGGCTCGCACACGCGCCTGAGCCAGGTGGCGCACACCTACGCCGACACGCTGGTCACGCCGCTCAACGACAGCTTCGTGGACTTCGACCTGCTCGCCCGGATCGACGGCGACGGCGAGACGATCCGCGGCCCCTCGGTCTACTCCGAGATGGTCTGGAGCGCGCGGCAGCTGCGCGCGCAGGCCGGGCTGAAGCCGCTCGACTGGATCGTGCTGCGCAACCGGCTCGGCGCGCAGGCGATGGTCAACAAGAAGAAGATGGAGCGCGCGCTCGAACGGCTCGCGCAGCGCATCGGCTTCCGAATCGGGCCGGGCTTCCACGAGCGCGTGATCTTCCGCGAGCTCTTTCCGCGCGGGTTGACGCTGCTCGACCTGCGCGACATCGGCGTGCGCCAGCTCAACCTGTCCAACATCGCGGCGCGGCAGGAACTGCGCGAGCTGGTCCGGACGCTGGACCTGCCCGGCGTGACGGTGGATATCTGAGCACCCCGCACGGGATTTGCCTGTAAATTTTGCTAGACATTTAACTATGTCAAACCATACTGACAGTGCCGTCGCCGTGCGCGATACGCCTGGCACGCGCGGCGCCGGCACGACAGGGCCGCGGACCCGCCGCGGCGCGTGAGCGAGGGGAGAGCGGGGATGACACGCGCGGGCAGCGCAGCCGCAGAGCCGATCCGGCGTGTGAGTTATCGCAGCGACGCGACGCGCCGGCTCGAGTCGGACGAGATCGCGGCGCTCGTCGAGGACGCCGCGGCGCGCAACGCCGCGAGCGGCATCACCGGCGCGCTCGTGTCCTCCGGGGACCGTTACCGGCAGTGGATCGAGGGATCGCCCGCCGCGATCGAGGCGCTGCTCGACGCGCTGCGCCGCGACCGGCGCCACGAGCGCCTGACCGTGACCGAGGACGTCACCGCCGAGAGCCGCGCCTTCGTCGGCTGGCACATGCAGCTTTTCCAGGGCGTGAAGGACGCCGCCCTCGCGCCGCAGGCCATCGCGCTCGGCCGGGTGGCGCCCGCGCTCGCGACCGAGGACTGGGCCGGCGCGCTCGCCTCTCCCAAGGCCGCGCGCGACACGCTGCGCAAGACCCCGGAACTGACCGCGTCGCAGGCCGGGGCGGTCGCCGCGGCGCTCGCCGCGCCCGAGGACGACGGCGCGCTCATTCACGCCCTGCGGCCCTTCATGGCCACCGCCGCGGGCCGCGCCGCCTGTTACGAGGCGGTGGCCCATGCGCTCGGCGACGGCTGGATGGCGGACCGCTGGAGCATGGCGGAGGCCACCCTCGCGCTCGGCCGGTTCCAGGCGCTGCTCTGGCAGGCGCGGCCCGCGTCAGATCCGGTGCGCCCGATGGCGCATGCGATCGTGGCGAACCAGCCGGGCAATCCGCATTTCCTCGGCGCGGTGCTCAAGGCCGACGTGCTGCGCGCCACCGGCTGGGCGGTGAGCCTGATGCTCGACAGCCGCCCGGCCCAGATCGAGGCGGCGGCGCGGCGCGCGCCTGGCACGCCGGTCGTGCTCTCGGGCAGTCACCTGCTCTCCGGGATCTCGGAGGGGCCGCTCGCGGAGTTCTCCGCCACGCTGCGGCGCGCGGTGCCGCAGACGCCGGTCCTCGTCGGGCACCGGGGCGGGCAGCCCCTCGCCGCGACGGCGCAGCGGCTGCGCGCGGCGGTGGCCGCGGCGCTGCGGCCGGGGCTCGAAAGCCTCGCCCCACGAACGGGCGCGGCGCCCGTGGCCCTCGGCTGACGCGGCCCCGCCGCAGGACGGCGCCGCGCCCGCGGCCCGCACCTCAGGCGTCGTCGCCCACGCCCCCGGACCGCGCGAGCCGGCGCAGCATCCGCCTGAGGAGCGCCGCCTCCTCCGGGGCGAACTCGGCCACCAGCCGCGCGTCGTAGTCCCGCGCCACCGCCCGCAGGTCGCGGTAGGCGGCCTCGCCCTGCGCGGTCAGGCGCAGCGTCTCGCGCCGGCGGTCCGCCGCGTCGGTGGCCCGCGTCAGGAAGCGCCACGCCTCGAGCCGCGCGACCGCCCGGCTCACCTTCGTTTTGTGGATGCGGGCGCGCGCGCCGATCTCGCCAGCGGTGAGTTCGCCGTAGATGCCGAGGTGAAAGAGCACCCGCCAGTCCGTGCGCAGCATCCCGTAGCGGCGCTTGTAGACCTGCTGAAAGGCGAGGCTCGCCTCCTCGGCCGCCTGGTTCAGCAGGTAGGGCAGGAATTCCTGCAGGTCGAAGTCGTCTTTTTCGTCCAGGGCGCCGCCTCCTCCCTTGTTAGTTACAAAATCAACCGTTAGCGACGCAACCGAATTCCGGGAGAAGGAGCGCGACCATGAACCGCCGGACCGAACCCTCGGGCCTGATCTCGGCCGCCACGCCCGTCGGCACGCAGGAGGGCTACATGCCCGGCTTCGGCAACGACTTCGAGACCGAGGCGCTGCCGGGCGCGCTGCCGCAGGGAATGAACTCGCCGCAGAAGTGCAACTACGGCCTCTACGGAGAGCAGCTCTCGGGCAGCGCCTTCACCAAGCACCCCCCGGAGCGGACCTGGACCTACCGCATCCGCCCCTCGGTCAAGCACTCGGCGCGCTACACCCGGATCGACCTGCCCTACTGGAAATCGGCGCCCTGCATCGACCCGGAGGTGGCGAGCCTCGGGCAGTATCGCTGGGACCCGGTGCCGCATAGCGACGCGGCGCTCACCTGGCTCACCGGCATGCGCACCATGACCACCGCCGGCGACGTGACCACGCAGACCGGCATGGCGAGTCACATCTACCTCGTCACGCAGTCGATGGAGGACGAATACTTCTACTCGGCCGACTCGGAGCTTCTCGTCGTGCCGCAGGAGGGGCGGCTGCGCTTCGCCACCGAGCTCGGGGTGATCGACCTCGCGCCGCAGGAGATCGCGCTGCTGCCCCGCGGGCTCGTCTACCGCGTCGAGCTCCTCGAGGGGCCGGCCCGCGGCTTCGTCTGCGAGAACTACGGGCAGACCTTCGAGCTGCCCCCGCGCGGCCCCGTCGGCGCGAACGCGCTCGCCAATCCGCGCGACTTCAAGACGCCGGTCGCCGCCTTCGAGGACCGCGAGGTGCCGTCCACGCTGACCGTGAAGTGGTGCGGGCAGTTCCACCGCACCGAGATCGGGCAGAGCCCGCTCGACGTGGTCGCCTGGCACGGCAACTACGCGCCCTGCAAGTACGACCTGACGGCCTATTGCCCGGTCGGCGCGATCCTCTTCGACCACCCGGACCCGTCGATCTTCACCGTGCTGACCGCGCCCTCGGGCGTGCCGGGGACGGCGAACATCGACTTCGTGCTCTTCCGCGAGCGCTGGCTCGTGGCCGAGGACACCTTCCGCCCGCCGTGGTATCACAAGAACATCATGTCCGAGCTGATGGGCAACATCTACGGGCAGTACGACGCCAAGCCGCAGGGCTTCGTTCCCGGCGGCATGAGCCTGCACAACTGCATGCTGCCGCACGGGCCGGACCGGCAGGCCTTCGAGGGCGCGTCGAACGCCGATCTCGGGCCGGAGAAGCTCGACGAGACGATGTCCTTCATGTTCGAGACGCGCTTCCCGCAGCACCTCACGCCCTTCGCGGCGACCGAGGCGCCGATGCAGGACGACTACATCGACTGCTGGGCCGATCTCGAGAAGAAGTTCGACGGCACGCCCGGGCTGAAGTGAGCGCGGCCAAGGGCCTTGCAAGGCCCTTGGCCAAGGCTTTTGCAAAAGCCTTGCGCGCCGCGGGACCGCGGCGCGCCCGCGACGACAGGACGAAGGACACAGGATGCCCCTGACGAAGAGCTGGGTCGGATCGGCCAACGCCGCCGACCACCCCTTTCCGCTGAACAACCTTCCCTACGGCGTGTTTTCCACCGACACGCTGGCGCCGCGCTGCGGCGTGGCCATCGGGGACATGATCCTCGACGTGGCCCGCGCCGAGGCGGTCGGGCAGATCGCGCTCGACGGCGGGCCGTTCTTCGGCGCGCCCGCCTGGAACGCGCTGATGGAGGCCGGGCCGGGCGTCTGGGGCGCGCTGCGCGCGCAGCTCACCGACCTCCTCGCCGAGGGCGCGCCGGCGCGGGCGGCGGTCGAGGGCTTCCTCGTTCCGCAGGCGGACGCGCGGATGCACCTGCCTTTCCGCGTGGCGGAGTTCACCGATTTCTACGCTGGCAAGCACCACGCGCAGAACGTGGGCACCATGTTCCGCGGCCCGGAGAACGCGCTGCCGCCCAACTGGCTGCACATCCCGATCGGCTACAACGGGCGCGCTTCCTCGGTCGTCGTCTCGGGCACGCCGGTGCGCCGGCCCTGGGGCCAACTCAAGGGCCCAAACGACGACGCGCCGCGCTTCGCGCCCTCGGCCCGCTTCGACCTCGAGCTCGAGATGGGCGCCATCGTCGGCCAGCCTTCGGATGAGCCGGTGACGGTGGAGGAGGCCGACGCGATGATCTTCGGCTACGTCCTGCTCAACGACTGGTCGGCGCGCGATATCCAGGCCTGGGAATACCAGCCCCTCGGCCCCTTCCAGGCCAAGGCGACGGCGACCTCGATCAGCCCGTGGATCGTGACCAAGGACGCGCTGGAGCCCCTCCGCGTGCCCACCCCCGCGCGCGAGGTGGAGCTTCTGCCGCATCTGCGCGATGCGGGCCCGATGCTCTACGACATCGACCTCGCCGTGACGCTCGCGCCCGAGGGCGCCGCGCCGACCGAGATCGCGCGCACGAACTACCGGGAGATGTATTATTCCTCCGCGCAGCAGCTCGCCCATCATACCACCGCGGGCTGCCCGATGCGGGTGGGCGATCTGCTCGGCTCGGGCACGATCTCGGGCGCGGAGGCGCACCAGCGCGGCTCGCTTCTCGAGCTCAGCTGGGGCGGGAAGGACCCCGTCGCGCTCGATACCGGCGGCACGCGCGCCTTCCTCGAGGACGGGGACACGCTGACCCTGCACGGCGCGGCGCGCGGCGACGGCTACACCGTGGGCTTCGGGACCTGCGCGGGGACGCTTCTGCCCGCGCTGGAGGACCCCTACGCGCGCTGAGGGCGCGCGGATCGACACGACGGAGCCGGGCGCGCGCCCGGCCGACACCACAGACGGAGCGACGACATGAGCAAAGCCTTCGCCAGCCAGGGCGACATGGCGGACAAGGAGATCAGCTTCACCGAGATCGGCGAGGGCCTCTGGGCCTTCACCGCCGAGGGCGACCCGAACTCGGGCGTGATCATCGGCGACGACTCGGTGATGATCGTCGAGGCGCAGGCGACCCCGCGCCTTGCCAACAAGGTGATCGAGAAGGTGCGCGAGGTCACCGACAAGCCGATCACCCATCTCGCCATGACGCATTACCACGCGGTGCGCGTGCTCGGCGCCTCGGCCTATGGCGCGCAGACGGTCATCATGTCCGACGCCGCGCGCGGCATGGTCGCCGAACGCGGGCAGGAGGACTGGGAGAGCGAGTTCGAGCGTTTCCCGCGCCTCTTCCAGGGGCACGAGTCGATCCCCGGCCTGACCTGGCCCAACACCACCTTCAACGACCGGATGACCGTCTATCTCGGCGATCGCCGGGTGGACCTGATGCACCTCGGCCGCGCGCACACCGCGGGCGATATCGTGATCCACGTCCCCGACCAGAACGTCATGTTCACCGGCGACATCGTGGAATACCACTCGGCCTGCTACTGCGGCGACGGGCATTTCGCGGACTGGGGCGCCACGCTCGACGCGATCAAGGCCTTCGAAGTGGACGCCATCGCGCCAGGGCGCGGCGACGCGCTCGTGGGGCGCGAGATGGTGAATACCGCGATCGAGAACACCCGCGACTTCGTGGAAAGCACCTACCGCCCGGCGGCGAAGGTCGCGGCGCGCGGCGGCACGCTGAAGGAGGCCTGGGACGCGGTGCGCGCGGAATGCGACCCGAAGTTCGCCGATTACGCGATCTACGAGCACTGCCTGCCCTTCAACGTCGCGCGCGCCTACGACGAGGCGCGCGGCATCGACACGCCGCGCATCTGGACCGCCGCGCGCGACAAGGAAATGTGGGCGGCGCTGCAGGGCTGATGGGCGTGGCGAGCGCATATCGCGGGGCGCGGCGCGGATGACCCGGTTCGGCCCGGGCCGCGGCGAACTGTGGTTTCGCCTGATCGTCTCGCTCGCGGGGCTGGCGGCGCTCGGCGTGGCGGCTGTGGTCCGCCCCGTTGGGCCGGCCTGGATCGAGATCGTGGGGCTGGGCGGCGCCTTTTTCGGGGGCACCGCCCTCTGGTCCGCCCGCGCGCTGCGGAAGGCGCGCAGGCGGTGAGCCCCCGGTCGCCTCAGCCCTGCCGCGCCCGCCAGGCGAGCGCGAGCGAGACCGCGCCCGACACCGTCAGGTCGACGCCGAGGAGGATGCCGAGGATGGCGAGCGCGGAGGCCGGCAGCGTGAAGAGAATGATCGCCGCGAGGATCAGCGACAGCCCGCCCGAGGCCGCCATCCAGCCCCAGCCGACCGCCGGGCGCCAGCGCAGCGCCAGCGCGATCCGCGCAACGCCCATGCCGGCGAAGAGCGCACCCACGGCGATGGTCAGTGTCAACAGCCCGGCGAGCGGATTGGCCAGAAGCACGATGCCGAGAACGAGGAAGATGACCCCGAGAAGCCCGGAGAGCCAGCGCGTCCCGCGGTCGGCCCCCGCGGTGCCCGCCGCCGCGAACCAGAGCTGCACCGCGCCGCCGGCGACGAAGGCCGCGCCGGCGAGGATCTCGGCGGTGATCGAGGCGGCGAAGGGATTGGCGAGCGCCAAGAGCCCACCGATCAGCATGATCGCGCCGAAGGCGGCGAGCCAGCGCCAGTCCGTCTCCTGCATCTCGCGTGTGAAATCCGTCGTGGTCATCCCGGCTCCTTTCCGCGGGCGGTCCGGCCGCCCGCGCCTTTCGCAAATCCTGTCGCCCGATCAACGCCCGCCCCGCCCGGAGGTTTCGCCATGACCAAGATCTTCGAGATGCCGCTCTACCCCTACACGCGCACGGCCGATCAGGACGCCGCCGCGCCGGTCCGCCATACGGCGATGATCGTCGGCGCGGGCCCCGTGGGCCTCGCCGCGGCGATCGATCTGGCCGAGCAGGGCGTGCCGGTCGTCGTGCTCGACGACAACGACAGGGTGAGCTTCGGCTCGCGCGCGATCTGCTTCGCCAAGCGCCAGCTCGAGATCCTCGACCGGCTCGGCTGCGGGCAGCCGATGGTGGACAAGGGCGTGGTCTGGAACCTCGGCAAGGTCTTCTTCGGCGACCGCAGGGTCTATGACTTCAACCTGCTGCCCGAGGAGGGCCACCACCGCCCGGCCTTCATCAACCTGCAGCAGTATCACCTCGAGGATCGCCTCGTCGCCCGCGTCCGCGACCTGCAGCGTCAGGGCGCCGAGATCGAGCTGCGCGGCGGCAACAGGGTGCAGGCGGTGGACGACCTCGGCGACCGGGTGCGCCTCGGGATCGACACGCCCGAGGGGCCCTACACGGTCGAGACCGACTGGCTGATCGCCTGCGACGGCGCGGGCTCGCCCATCCGGTCGATGCTGGACCTCGATTTCGTCGGCCGCGTCTTCGAGGACAACTTCCTGATCGCGGACGTGGTGATGGAGGCGGAGTTCCCGACCGAGCGCTGGTTCTGGTTCGATCCGCCCTTCAACCCGGGGCAGTCGGCGCTCCTGCACAAGCAGCCGGACGGGGTCTGGCGGATCGACCTGCAACTCGGCTGGGACATCGACAAGGAGGAAGAGAAGACCCCCGAAAGGGTGATCCCCCGCCTGCGCCAGATGCTCGGCGACGAGGTCGCCTTCGAACTCGAGTGGGTCTCGATCTACACCTTCCAGTGTCGGCGCATGGAGCGCTTCCGCCACAACCGCGTGATCTTCGCCGGCGATTCCGCGCATCAGGTGAGCCCCTTCGGCGCGCGCGGCGCGAACAGCGGAATTCAGGACGCCGACAACCTCGCCTGGAAACTGGGGCTGGTGATCCAGGGCCGCGCGCCCGAGGGGCTTCTCGACAGCTACGACGCCGAGCGGATCGCGGCGGCGGACGAGAACATCCTGAACTCCACCCGCTCCACGGATTTCATCACGCCCAAGTCGGAGATCAGCCGCCTCTTCCGCGACGCGGTGCTCGACCTTTCGGAGCATTACGACTTCGCCCGCCCGCTGGTGAACTCCGGCCGGCTGTCGCTGCCCTCGGTCTACGACGGCTCGCCGCTCAACGCCGATGACGCGCTCGAGGGCGGGCCGGCGCGCACGCGCCCCGGCGCCCCCTGCCCCGACGCGCCGGCGGGCGAGGGGTATCTCCTCGACCGGCTCGGCGGCGCCTTCACGATCCTGACGCTGGACGCCGAGGCCCCGGAGCGGGTGAGCGAGGCGGGCATCGACGCGGCGCGCGTCGCGCTCTCGGCCGGCGACGACCCGACCGGCGCGCTCGCCGAGCGGTATCTGGGCGCGGCCCGCTCGGCCATCTACCTGATCCGCCCGGACCAGCACGTCGCCGGCCGCTGGCCCGCCTACGACGAGGCGCGGATCCGCGCCGCGATCCGCCGCGCCACGGGACAGGAGTGACCGCCATGACCGACCTGACGCTCGCGCCCAACATCGCCGGGCCGGACGATTTCTACGCCGAGCTTCTCGCCGCGCACGAGGGGCTGACCAAGGCCGAAAGCGACGCGCTCAACGCGCGGCTGATCCTGATCCTCGCCAATCACGTCGGCGACCGGGAGGCCCTGCGCCGGGCGCTCGCCGCCGCGCGGCATCCGGGCACCGACGAGGCGTGAGCGCGCGGTGACGGAGACGGTGCTCTACGACTACGCGCGCAGCTCAGCGAGCTACCGGCTGCGGATCGCGCTGAACCTCGCCGGGATCGACTACCGGCAGGTGCCCGTCGATCTCACGGCGCAGGACCAGAAGAGCGCGGCGCACCTCGCGCGGAACCCGCAAGGGCTCGTCCCCGTGCTCGAGATCGACGGGCATCGCTTCACGCAATCGCTCGCCATCCTCGCCTATCTCGACCGCACGCGGGACCTCGGCCTCCTGCCCGGAGACCCGGCCGAGCGCTGCTTCGTCGAGGCGGCGGCGCAGGCCATCGCGGTGGACATCCACCCGGTCTGCAACCTTTCGGTCGCCGCCCACGCCGTGCGGATCACCGGGGACGAGGCGACGCGGCAGAGCTGGATGCAGCGCTTCATCCCCCCCGGTCTCGCGGCCTTCGAGGCGCTCCTCGGCCGCTGGACGCAGGCGCCCTACTGCACCGGGCGGCGCGTGACGCTGCCGGATATCTGCCTCATGCCGCAGCTCTACAACGCCGACCGCTGGGCGGCGGACTACGCCGACTGCCCGCGCATCCGGCGCGTGAAGGCGGCGCTCGAGGCGCATCCCGCCTTCGCCGCCGCGCATCCCGACCGGCAGGCGCGCTGACGGAGATTTTTCGTACGAAAAATCTCCCGCCGCCCGGCCGCGCGTCATGGCGATTTTTCGTACGAAAAATCGCCCCGCCCGGCGCGCGCGGCCCGGGACGGCGCCCTTGCGGCAGGCGGACGGATGCGGCAGGGCCGGGCCGGGGGCCGGCTCTCTTGGAACGCGCGCGGCGCGGGGCCATATAGCGGGTCAGGCAGACGGAATTCGAGGTGACAGCGATGATCGAACTGGGCGGAGAGAAACAAGCGGCGCCGGCCGGCGACCTGATCAAGGAGACGTCCGAGGCCAGCTTCATGCAGGACGTGGTCGACGCCTCGCAGGAGGTGCCGGTCATCGTCGATTTCTGGGCGCCCTGGTGCGGCCCCTGCAAGCAGCTCGGCCCGGCGCTCGAATCCGCCGTCACCGCCGCGCGCGGCGCGGTGAAGATGGTCAAGGTCAACGTCGACGAGAACCAGATGGTCGCGCAGCAGCTGCGCATCCAGTCGATCCCGACCGTCTACGCTTTCTGGAAGGGGCAGCCCATCGACGGCTTCCAGGGCGCGCTCCCCGCCTCGCAGCTCAAGGAGTTCATCGACCGCGTGGTGCAGGCCGCCGGCGGCGAGACCGGCGAGGACGGCGGCCTCGACGAGGCGGTGGAGGCGGCCGAGGCGATGCTCGCCGAGGGCGCGGCCGCGGACGCGGCGCAGACCTTCGCCGCCATCCTCGGCGAGGACGAGCACAACGCCGGCGCCTACGGCGGGCTCGTGCGCGCCCACGTCGCGCTCGGCGATCTCGATCAGGCCGAGGCGATCCTGAACGGCGCGCCCGCGGAAATCTCCAAGTCGCACGAACTGGAAGCGGCGGCGGCGCAGATCGCGCTCGCCCGGCAAGCGCAGGAGGTCGGCCCGGAGGCCGATCTGCGCGCCAAGGTGGAGGCCGACCCGAACGACCATCAGGCGCGCTACGATCTCGCGCAGGCGCTCTACGCCAAGGGGCAGACGGAGGCCGCGGTCGACGAGCTTCTGGAGCTCTTCCGGCGCGACCGCGAATGGAACGACGGCGCCGCCAAGCAGCAGCTCTTCACGATCTTCGACGCGCTCAAGCCGAACGACCCGATCGTGCTGAACGGGCGGCGGAAACTCAGCTCCATGATATTTGCCTGACGGGCGGGCCGGGCTAGCTCACCGCCATGTTCAAGACCGCCGATCTGCCGGAGACACTCCCCGTCTTTCCGCTCACCGGGGCGCTGCTCCTGCCCCGGGCGCGGCTGCCGCTGCACATCTTCGAACCGCGCTATCTGGCCATGCTCGAGGATTGCATGAAGACCAGCGCGCGGCTGATCGGCATGGTGCAGCCGAACCCGCGCCCGGGCAGCACGTCGCCCGACCTGCAGCGCATCGGCTGCGCCGGGCGGCTGACGCAGTTCTCCGAGACGGAGGACGGGCGCTACATGATCACGCTCACCGGGATCTCGCGCTTCCGCGTCCTCGAGGAGGTCGACGGCTTCACGCCCTACCGGCGCGCCAATGTCTCCTGGTCCGGCTTCGAGCAGGATCTGGCGCAGACCGACACCGACCCCGGCTTCGACCGGGAGCGGTTTCTCGGCCTGCTCGGGCGCTACTTCGAGACGCGCAACCTGTCGACCGACTGGGACTCGCTCAAGCAGGCGGAGGACGAGCTGCTCGTCAATTCGCTCTCGATGCTTCTGGACTTCGAGCCGGAGGACAAGCAGGCCCTGCTCGAGGCGCCGAGCCTCTCGACCCGCCGCGAGACACTGGTCACCCTGATCGAGTTCGCGCTGCGCGGCGGCGACGAGCGCGGCACCGGGGGCGCGGTGCAGTGACCGACCGCCCGGAGGAGACGCCGCACGGCTTCGACCGCCGGATGCTCGAGGCGCTCGTCTGCCCCGAGACGCAGACGACCCTCTCCTACGACGCCGCCCGGCAGGAGCTGATCTCGCGTCCCGCCGGGCTCGCCTATCCGATCCGGGACGGCATCCCGGTGATGCTGCGCGACGAGGCGCGGCGCCTCGACGACTGAGCGCGCTGTCCGCTCCGCCTTGAAGGGTGGCGGAGGGATTGCCTCACGCCGACAGTGACGCTCAGCCCCGCATCGACGCTCAGCCCCGCATCAGCTCCGGCAGCGCGCCGGTCAGCCCCGCCGCCTCGCGGATGAAGCCGCGCCGCAGCCGCGGCAGATGCGCCACCGCCCCGAGGCCGAGGTCGCGGCCGAGCCGCACCACCGGATTGTCGTTCGAGAAGAGGCGGTTGACCCCGTCCGTCGCCGCGGCGAGGGCCGCGGTGTCGAACCGCCGCCAGCGCGCGTAGCGGTCCAGCACGTCGGCCGCGCCGAGATCCTCGCCGCGCGTCGCGGCCGTGCCGATCACCTCGGCGAGCGCGGCGACGTCGCGCAGCCCGGCGTTCAGCCCCTGCCCCGCGATGGGATGCACCCGGTGCGCCGCATCGCCGACGAGCGCGAGGCGGTCGTCGGTGAAGCTCTGCGCGAGGCTGAGTTCGAGCGGGTAGGTGTAACGCGTCCCCGCGAGCGTAATCTCGCCCAGGAAATCGCCGAAGCGCGGGCGCAGCGCGGCGAGATACCCCGCGTCGTCGAGCGCGTCGATCGCCGTGGCGCGCGCGTCGCGCTCCGTCCAGACGATGGAGCAGCGATCGCCCGGCAGGGGCAGGATGGCGAGCGGCCCCTCGGGCATGAAGAACTGATGCGCGACGCCGTGGTGCGGTTTCTCGTGGGCGAGCGCGCAGACGAGCGCCGTCTGCCCGTAGCGCCAGCCGGTGCGCCGGATGCCGGCGCGCCGGGCCGTCGGGCTGCGCACCCCGTCGCAGGCGGCGAGCAGCCGGCCCGAGACCCGCGCGCCCGAGCTCAGCGTCACGGTGACGGAGGCCGGCCCCGCCACGTGATCGGTCACCGCCTCGCCGGCGCGGTGGTCGATGCGCGGCTCGGCCGCGACCGCCTCGAGGAGCGCGCGGCGCAGGTGACGATCCTCGACCATGTGGCCCATCGGGCCTTCCTCGATCTCGGCGTGGTGAAACTCCAGCCAGAGGGGCGATGGCCCGCCGTTCGCGCGCCCGTCGCTGATCCGGATCTCCAGCATCGGCTGGCCGTGGTCCGCGATCGTCTCGCCGAGGCCCAGCGCGCGCAGCATCCGCACCGAGGCGAGCGCGAGCGCGTAGGAGCGGCCGTCGAACCCATCCGCCGCGCGGGCGGCGACGGGGGCGGGATCGATCAGCGTGACGTGGCGCCCGGCGCGGGCCAGCGCGAGGGCGAGGGCCGTGCCGGTCAGGCCGCCGCCGGCGATCAGGATGTCGGTGTCGGTGCTCATGCGCGGAAATATGCGCGGGCGGGCGGGATTGTCCATGCGCCGCGGTGCCGCTACCGTCCTCGCCGTCGAGAGGGAGGGCGAGATGACGGATCTTCTGAGCCGCGGCGCGGCGGAGCTCGGGCGGGGGATCGCGGCCGGCGAGGTCGATCCCCTCGCCCTCGCGGAGACCTGCCTCGACGCGGCCTCGGCGCATCCGCTGCGCGACCGGATCTATGCCCGCCTCACGCCCGAGCGCGCCCGCGCCGAGGCGGAGGCCGCCGCCGGGCGCGCGAAGCGCGGACAGCGGCGCGGCCCGCTCGACGGCGTGCCGGTCAGCTGGAAGGATCTCTTCGACACCGCCGGCACGGCGACGGAGGCGGGCAGCGCGCTCCTGAAGGGGCGCGTGCCGGCGCGCGACGCCGCCGTGCTGCAGAGCGCCACCGCGCTCGGCCTCGTCTGCCTCGGCAAGACGCATCTCTCCGAGCTCGCCTTCTCCGGGCTCGGCTACAACCCGGTCACCGCGACGCCGCCCTGCGTGAACGACGCGGGCGCCGTTTCGGGCGGGTCGTCGTCGGGCGCGGCGGCGAGCGTGGCCTTCGGCCTCGCCCCCGCGGCGATCGGCTCGGACACCGGCGGCTCGGTGCGGGTGCCGGCGGCGTGGAACGATCTCGTCGGGCTCAAGACGACCGCCGGGCGGCTCTCGCTCGAGGGGGTCGTGCCGCTCGCCGCGCGCTTCGACACGGTGGGGCCGCTCGCCCGGCGGGTGGAGGACGCGGCGCTCCTGCTCGCCGCGCTCGAGGGGACGCGCGCGCCCGACCTGCGCGGCGCGCGGCTCGACGGGGCGCGCCTCGCCGAGATCCGCACCATCGCCTTCGACGACCTGCGCGACGCGCCCGAGGAGGGCTACACCCGCGCGCGGGCCCGGCTCGAGGCCGCGGGCGCCGAGGTGGTGCCCATCGAGGTGCCCGCGCTCGAGGGGCCGATGGGCGACTCGGCGCTGCTCTACACCTCCGAAGCCTACGCCGCATGGCGCGAGGTGATCGAGGCGAACCCCGACGCGATGTTCCCCGAGATCCTCGCGCGGTTCCGAGGGGGCGCCGAGACGCGCGCGGCCGATTACCTCGCCGCCTGGGAGCGGATGATGGCCGCGCGCCGCGCCTGGGCCGACGCGACGGCCGGCTTCGACGCGGTGATCTGCCCGACGGTCGCCATCGCGCCGCCGCAGCTCGACCGGCTCGAGACCGAGAGCGCGTATTACCGGACCGAGAACCTGCTGACGCTGCGCAACACGCGGATCGGCAACCTGATGAAGCTGCCGGGGCTCACCCTGCCGACGGGCGTGCCCTCGGCGGGCATCCAGTTTCTCGGCCGGCCGATGGGCGAGGCGGCGCTCCTGCGGCTCAGCGCGGCGGCGGAGGCGGCGCTCGCCTGACGCCCGGGCGCTATGGCGCGCCCGCCACAAGCCTGTGGCGCTTCGGTCTTTTTCTGGACGCCGCGCCGCCGCGCCGGTATCCTGCTGGCCAAAGGGGCGCGACGACCCCGATCTTGAGGCAGTGCAGGCATGTATCCCGAGCGGTTCGGCTCCCTCCCGGCCTATGCGTTCCCGCGTCTGCGGGCGCTTCTCGACGACCACCCGCCCGGCGGCGAAGTGGTTCAGATGGCGATCGGGGAGCCCCAGCACCCCTTCCCCGACTGGCTGGGCGAGGTCATCGCCGCCGAGGCCGCGGGCTTCGGCCGCTACCCCCCGAACGAGGGGACGCCCGCGCTCCGGCAAGCGGCGGCGGGCTATCTGGAGCGGCGCTACGGCGTGACGCTGGACCCGGACGCGCAGATCATGGCGCTCAACGGCACGCGCGAGGGGCTCTACAATGCAGCGATGGCGCTCCTGCCGTCCGAGAAGGCCGGACAGCGCGCCGCGGTGCTGATGCCCAACCCCTTCTACCAGGTCTACATGGTCGCCGCGCGCTCCATCGGGGCGGAGGCGGTCTTCGTCCCCGCCACGCGCGAGACGGGCTTCCTGCCCGATCTCGCGGCCCTGCCCGAGGAATTGCTCGCGCGGACGGCGGCGGTCTACATCTGCTCGCCCGCCAACCCGCAGGGCGCGGTGGCCGACGCGGTCTACTGGGACCGGCTGCTGGACCTCGCCGAGGCGCATGATTTCAAGATCCTCGCCGACGAGTGCTACGCCGAGATCTACCGCGAGACGCCGCCCACCGGCGCACTGGAGATCGCCGCGGCGAAGGGGGCCGACCCGGAGCGCGTGGTCGTCTTTCATTCGCTCTCCAAGCGGTCGAACGTGCCGGGCCTGCGCTCGGGCGTCGTCGCCGGCGGGCCGGAAAGCCTCGCCCGGATCAAGCAGCTGCGCGCCTACTCGGGCGCGCCCCTGCCCTTGCCGATCCAGCACGCCTCGGCCCGGCTCTGGGAGGACGACGACCACGTGGAGGAAAACCGCCGCCTCTACCGCCGCAAGTTCGCGCTCGCCGACGAGGTGCTCGGCGATCTGCCGGGCTACACGGCGCCCGAGGCGGGCTTTTTCCTCTGGCTCGAGACGGGCGACGGCGAAAAGGCGGCGCTCCGGCTCTGGCGCGAGGCGGGGGTGCGGGCGCTGCCCGGCGCCTATCTCGCGCAGGACGCGGAGGGCGGCAATCCGGGCGCGGCCTACCTGCGCGCGGCGCTCGTCGCGCCGGAGGCCGAGGTATTGCGCGGGCTCGAGGCGATCCGCCGCGTGCTCGAAGACTGACACAGGCGAGAGGGGAGACCATGGCGTATCAGGCGCGCGGGCGCGACCCGCTCCTCGACAGCGAAACGGCGGACGCGCTGGAAAAGCGCGGCAAGGAGCTCGTCGGGCTCGCGCTGATCGCCCTCGGGGCGGCGATGGCGGCGCTTCTGGCGTCCTACCACCCGGACGACCCGAGCTGGATGGCCGCCACCGACGGCGAGGTGCGCAACTGGCTCGGCCGCACGGGCGCCACGATCGCCGCGCCGCTGGTGCTGGTCGTCGGGATGGGCGCCTGGGGCATCGCCGTGGTCGCCGCGGGCTGGGGCCTGCGCCTCTGCCTGCACCGGGGCGGCGAGCGGGCGCTCGGCCGTCTCGTCTTCGCGCCGATCTGGATCGCCGCGCTCTCGGTCTACGCCGCGACGCTGGTGCCCGGCGCGGGCTGGACGCATGCCTTCGGCCTCGGCGGGTTCTTCGGGGACACCGCGCTCGCCGCGATGCTGACGGCGGTGCCCGTCGGCCCCGGCCTCGGCCTGCGGCTCGTCTCGGCCGGGATGGCGGCGGCGCTCGTGGCGATGGGGGCCTTCGTCCTGGGCTTTTCGTGGCGCGAACTGCGCGGCATCGGGCGGTTCCTCGTGCTCGGCATCGTCGTCGTCTACGCCGCGCTGCTCTCGGCGCTCGCGCGCGCTGGGCGGTCGACGGGGGCCGGTCTGCTCGGGCTGCGCGCGGCGCTCGCCGACCGGGCGGAGGCCCGGGCCGAGGCGCAGGCCGCGCGGGAGACGCGCGAGGACGCCGCGCCCCGCGCCGGCGGCGGGCTGCTGGCGCGCATGCCCGCGATCGGCCGCCGGGCCGAGCCGATGCCGGAGCCCGAGCTCATCGAGGAGACGCCGCCCGAGGACGACGCCGAGGCGCCCGGAGAGGACCACATCCGCGCGCGCATCGCCGACGCCGTGCGCAGCCGCGCCCGGCGCGAGGGCGCGCCCGCTATCGTGCGCGAGGCGCCGCTCACCCGCGGGCGGGGCCGGCGCCCCGATCCGCTCGTCCTCGACTCCGCGGCCCCGCGGCAGGACCCCCCCTTGAGCGGTCCCGCGCGCCCGGTCGAGCCGCCGCTCACCGCGCCGGAGCCCAAGGCGGAGGGCGCGGCCCCCGAAGCGGCGGAGGTCGAAACGCCGCAGTTCGAGGCGCCGGAGGTCGAGGCGCCGCGCGCCGAAGGCGCGCCCGTCGTGCACGCCCGCATCCCGGCCGCCGAGCCGCCGCGCCCGGTGGTGGAACCGCAGGCGCGCAAGGCGCCCGCCCCCTCGCGCCGCGCCAGGGAAGAGGCGCAGCCGGCGCTGCGCTTCGCCGAGGCGGAGGAGGACACGGCCTTCGAGCTTCCGCCGCTCGCGCTCCTGCGCAACCCGGATTCGATCGAACGCCACTACCTGAGCGAGGACGCGCTCGCCGAGAACGCCCGCATGCTCGAGAACGTGCTCGAGGACTACGGCGTGAAGGGCGACATCGTCAGCGTCCGCCCCGGCCCGGTGGTGACCATGTACGAACTCGAGCCCGCGCCGGGGCTGAAGGCGAGCCGGGTCATCAACCTCGCCGACGACATCGCGCGCTCGATGTCGGCGCTCTCGGCGCGCGTCTCGACGGTGCCGGGGCGCTCGGTCATCGGGATCGAGCTGCCCAACGACCGGCGCGAGATGGTGCTCCTGCGCGAACTGCTGGCGAGCCGCGACTTCGGCGACGGCACGCAGAAGCTGCCGCTCGCGCTCGGCAAGACGATCGGGGGCGAATCGATCGTCGCCAACCTCGCCAAGATGCCGCACCTGCTGATCGCGGGGACGACCGGCTCGGGCAAGTCGGTGGCGATCAACACCTTCATCCTGTCGCTGCTCTACAAGCTCACGCCGGACGAATGCCGGCTGATCATGATCGACCCGAAGATGCTGGAGCTCAGCGTCTACGACGGGATTCCGCATCTCCTCTCGCCCGTGGTGACGGACCCCAAGAAGGCGGTCGTGGCGCTCAAGTGGGTCGTCGCCGAGATGGAGGAGCGCTACCGCAAGATGTCGAAGATGGGCGTGCGCAACATCGACGGCTACAACAGCCGCGTCGCCGACGCGCAGGCCAAGGGCGAGATGTTCCGCCGCACGGTGCAGACCGGCTTCGACGACGAGACCGGCGAGCCCGTCTTCGAGACCGAGGAATTCGCCCCCGAGAAGATGCCCTACATCGTCGTCATCGTGGACGAGATGGCCGACCTGATGATGGTCGCGGGCAAGGAGATCGAAGCCTGCATCCAGCGCCTCGCGCAGATGGCGCGCGCCTCCGGCATCCACCTGATCATGGCGACGCAGCGCCCCTCGGTGGACGTCATCACCGGCACGATCAAGGCGAACTTCCCGACGCGCATCAGCTTTCAGGTCACCTCGAAGATCGACTCGCGGACGATCCTCGGCGAGATGGGCGCCGAGCAGCTTCTGGGCATGGGCGACATGCTCTACATGGCCGGCGGCGGGCGCGTCACGCGAGCGCACGGGCCCTTCGTCTCGGACGAGGAGGTCGAGGAGGTCGTCAACCACCTCAAGGCCTTCGGCCCGCCCGACTACGTCTCGGGCGTGGTCGAGGGACCGGAGGAGGAGAAATCCGGCGACATCGACGCGGTGCTCGGCCTCGGCGGCAACACCGACGGCGAGGACGCGCTCTACGATCAGGCGGTGGCCATCGTGGCGAAGGACCGCAAGTGCTCGACCTCCTACATCCAGCGCAAGCTCGGCATCGGCTACAACAAGGCCGCGCGCCTCGTGGAGCAGATGGAGGACCAGGGCGTCGTGACCCCGGCCAACCACGTCGGCAAGCGCGAGATCCTGCTGCCCGAACCGCAGTGACCCCCGCGCCGTCGCGGCAAAGTGACCGGCCGGGTGGTGCATGCCGCCGCCCGCGCCCCTATCTTGGCGCCATGAGCATCAAGCGGACACTGACGGCGGGGGCGGTCGCCCTCCTCGCGGCGGGGCCGGCGGCGGCCGAGAAGCTGTCGCTCGGCGCGATCTCCGGGTATCTGAACGGGCTCGGCACCGTGCAGGCCGATTTCACGCAGATCGCCGCCGACGGGAGCGAGCAGACCGGCACGCTCTACATCGCGCGGCCGGGGCGCATGCGCTTCGAATACGACCCCCCGCAGGAGACGCTCGTCCTCGCCGCCGCCGGCGCGGTGGCGATCTTCGACGACAAGGGCGACGCGCGGCCCGAGACCTATCCGCTCGACCGCACGCCGCTGAACCTGATCCTCGCCGAGACGGTGGATCTCACCCGCGCCCGCATGGTGACCGGACACCGCGAGACCGAGGGCGGCGCGACCGTCGTCACCGCGCAGGACCCGGAGCGCCCGGACACCGGGCGCCTGCGCCTCGTCTTCACCGGCCCGCCGGTCGCCCTGCGCCAGTGGCAGGTGATCGACGCGCAGGGGGGCGTGACGACCGTCATGCTGCACGACATGCAGATGCGCGCGGACCTGCCCGACCGGCTCTTCAACATCCAGCTCAACACGCCCGAGGGCGGGCGGCGCTGATCCTACCGGCAGGTCGCCAGCTGCGCCTGGTAGCGCCGGGCCCGCCGGTCGACGCGATCGGCCACGCGCAGGAGCCACGACTTCGCGTTGTAGCTGCCGCGCGCGAAGCCGCCGTGCCCCTCGTGATAGGCGAGGTACTGGTTGCGCGCGTCCGAGAGCGGGATGCCGTTACGCTCCCGCGAGAGGGTCATGTACCAGCCCATGAAGTCCGCAGCGTCGCGGATGTCGTCGCGCCGCGCGCGCCGCTTGCCGGTGGCGCGCTTGTAATCCTCCCAGGTGCCGTCGAGCGCCTGGCTGTAGCCGTAGGCGGAGCTCTGCCGCCCCATGGGCACCACGCCCAGCGCGTAGCGGAAGGGGGTGCGCGCGTCGCCGATGAAGCGGCTTTCCTGGTGCATGGTGGCCATCTGCACATGCACCGGCACGCCCCACTCGCGCTCGGCGGCGCGGAAGGCGCGGTAGTAGTGCGGGCGCTCCCGCGTCAGCGCGCAGGCGTCATCGAGGTTGCGGGGCGCGGAATAGCTGCCGCCGCACGATCCGACGACGAGCGCCGCGAGGAGCGCGATCAGGAGTCTGCTCATCTGCCTCGTGTCCTTTCGAAGACCGATCGTGCCGTCGGTTTCGTTCAGTATAGCCGATCGCGGCGCGCGGGGGAATCCGCGTTTCGCCGCGCCCGGCGGCGGCGACTGTCGGATCGCCCGTCACAGACTGTTTCGTGTGCGCCGCGGCCGCGCTCATGGACAAACCGCCGCCCGCGGCGCTAGAAGACCCCAAGGATGAAGGACATGCGCATGACACGTGCAAAATACGGGCTCGGCCAGGTGGTGCGCCACAAGCGGCACCCCTTCCGGGGCGTCGTCTTCGACGTCGACCCCGAGTTCAACAACACCGAGGAATGGTATCAGGCCATCCCCGAGGACAGCCGCCCGGCCAAGGAACAGCCCTTCTATCACCTGCTCGCCGAGAACGATCAGAGCTTCTACATCGCCTACGTCTCGGAGCAGAACCTCGTGGCCGACTACTCCGGGGAGCCGGTCGATCACCCCGACATCCCCGAGTTCTTCGGCCCCTTCGAGGACGGGCACTACCCGCTCGACGTGCAGCTGAACTGAGCCCGAGGCGGTGCGCCGCGAGCGCGGCGGCCCGCCCCGGCCCGACGCCGCGGATGCGGCGCGCCCCTCCGCTCAGTAGCCGAGCGCGCAGCCGTCCTTGCGCGGGTCGGAGGCGCCCTCGAGCACGCCGTCGTCCCGGATGCGGATTGCCTGCCCGCCGCCGAGGGGCTGGTCCGGCGTCACGACCCGGTGCCCCAGATCAGCGAGCGCGCGGCGCGTCGCCTCGGGATACCCCCGTTCGAGTTGCAGCGCGCCGGCGTCGGCGAAGGCCCGCGGCGCGTCGAGCGCAGCCTGCGGGTCCATCCCGTAGTCCGCGATGTTCGACAGGACGCGCGCGTGCCCGGTCGGCTGATAGCCGCCGCCCATGACGCCGAAGGGCATCGTCACGCGCCCGCCCTCGCGCAGCATCGCCGGGATGATCGTGTGCATCGGCCGCCGCCCGCCGCCGTATTCGTTCGGGTGGCCCTCCGTGAGCGTGAACCCCGCGCCACGGTTGTGCAGCAGGATGCCGAAGCGCTCCGAGGCGAGGCCGGAGCCGAAGCCGTGGAAGATCGAGCAGATCAGCGAGACGGCCATGCGGTCGCGGTCCACCACCGTGATATAGACCGTGTCGCGGTGGATCGCCTCGGTCAGCGGCGCCACGTCGGGCAGCACCGCGTCGGGCCGGATCAGCCCGGCGAGGCGCCGCGCGGTCCCGGGATCGGTGAGCCGCGCCGCCTCCGCCCGCTCGGGATCGGCGACGAATCGGTTGCGCGCGTCCTCGGCCAGCTTCCACGCCTCCGCCTCGATATGCGCGCGCTCGGGGCCGAAGGGATCGAGCGCAGCGAGGTCGAACTCCTCGAGGATCTGCGCGAGCAGGATCGCCGCCGCACCCTGCCCGTTCGGCGGATGCTCGACGAGTTCGCGGCCCCGGTAGTGCCCCGAAATCGGCTGCGCGGGCGTCGGCGCGGCGGCGGCGAAATCCTCCGCCGTGTGCAGCCCGCCGCGCGCCGCGAGGGTGGCGAGGATGTCCTCGGCGACCTCCCCCTCGTAGAAGGCGCGGGCGCCGTCGCGGGCGATGCGGCGCAGCACCTCGGCCTGTCCCGGCGCGCGGAACAGCGTCCCCGGCGCGGGCGCCGCGCCGCCCACGAGAAAGTGATCCCGCGCCGCACCCGAGAGCCGCGCGGCTGCGGTCGTCCAGTCGAAGGCCACGCGCGGGGCGACCGGCACGCCGGCCTCCGCCGCCTCGATCGCCGGGGCGAGCAGCGCGCCGAGGCCGAGCCGCCCCTCGGTCGTGGCGAGATGGTCGAAGGCGGCGACGGCGCCCGGCACGGTCACGGCCTCCGCCCCATCCACCGGCACGGCGTCGAGCCCGCGCGCGCGCAACGCGTCCGCGGTGGCGGCCGCGGGCGCGCGGCCGGAGCCGTTGAGCGCGCGCACCTCGTCCTCGCCCGCGCGGGTCCAGAGCGCGAAGGCGTCGCCGCCGAGCCCGGTCATGTGCGGCTCGCAGATCCCGAGGAGCACGGCGCCCGCGATGGCCGCGTCCATCGCGTTCCCGCCGCGGCGCAGGATGTCCACCGCCGCCAGCGCCGCGCGCGGATGCGAGGTGGCGCACATGCCCTCGCTCGCGAAGACGGGCGAGCGCCCGGGGGTCTGGAAATCGCGCATCTGCTCCTCCACTCGGCCTGATCGAGTGCTAGGCGCGCGCGCCGGCGGACGCAATGCTCGGGATGACGTTGGGAGAACCTCGGTGCCGCGCACAAGGTGGGGGCTATTGACGGCGCGGCACCGAGGGAAGCCTGTGCAGCTACGCGGCCCTGCATGACCGGGCAATCTGGCACACTCGGGGACTCAATCGGGCGTTTTCGCGGCATCGGGCGGCTCTGCGACGCCGCCGCCCGGACAGGCGAAGCGCAGCGCGAGCTCGTTGCGCCCTGCCGCCCGGCGGTAGTGCAGCTCCGCCGTCAGCGCCTGCACGAGGCCCCAGCCGAAGCCGCCCTCCGGCAGGTCGACGCACGGCACGTCGAGCGCCGGCAGCGCGGCGCAGGGCGGCGCGCCGTTCGGCATCGGGCGGCCGTCGTCGCTGACGCGGACGAGCAGGCCGCAGGCCCCGGCGCGCACCTCGATCCGGATGGCGCCGCGCCGATCCGAGGGCCCGGCGTGCTCGACGATGTTGTTGAGCACTTCGGCGACGGCGATCTCGACCGAATCGAGCCCCTCGGCGCAGGCGCCACCGGTCTGCGCGGCGAGCGCGGCACGCAGATCGGCGAGCGCCGGCCGGACCTCCGAGAGGCGGCCGCGGCAGGAGAGCGCGACGAGCGGCTCGGCCTTGGTGCGCGGCATGGCCCCGACCCTCCGACGACGCGGGCCGGCCGGTCAGCCCGCCGGCGCGGCGAGCGCGGCCTCGACGCTCGGGTGGATGGTGAAGATCCGGTCGATCCGGGTCAGGCGGAACACCTTGTCCACCGCCGGCGTGACCGCGGCGAGCTCGAGCGTGCGGTCCTCCATCTGCTTCATCGCCGCGACGATGGCGCCGAGCCCGCTCGAATCGATGAACTCCACCGCCCCGAGGTCGAGCACCACGCGGGGCGGCGCATCGCCGCTCTCGGCGCGCATGAGATCCTTGAACCGGATCGCCACCGCGGCGTCGATCCGCGGCTCCCGCACGGCGACGATCCGCGTCGCGCCGTCGTCGCGGCTGTCGAGCTGCATGGGGCGGTCCTCCCTCCCGGTGTCGAAGTCGGCGCGAGACTGGACCGGAAACCTTACCATCCGGTATCCCGTCCCCGGAGAGAGGAGGGATCACGATGGCAGAGGTCGTAATCGCGGGCGCGGCCCGCACGCCGATGGGCGGGCTGCAGGGCGCGCTCTCGGGCGCGCCGGCGGCGGAACTGGGCGGCGTCGCGCTCGACGCCGCGCTGGAGGCGGCGGGGCGCCCGACGGTCGACGAGGTGGTGATGGGCTGCGTCCTGCCCGCCGGTCAGGGTCAGGCGCCGGCGCGGCAGGCGGGCTTCGCCGCCGGCCTCGGCGAGGAGGTGCCGGCGACCACGCTCAACAAGATGTGCGGCTCGGGCATGAAGGCGGCGATGGTCGCCCACGATCAGATCGCGCTCGGCCATGCGCAGGTCGTCGCCGCGGGCGGCATGGAGAGCATGAGCCGCGCGCCCTATCTCCTGCCGTCGATGCGCGGGGGCGCGCGGATCGGGCACCAGCAGGCGGTCGATCACATGTTCCTCGACGGGCTGGAGGACGCCTACGACAAGGGCCGCCTCATGGGCACCTTCGCCGAGGACTGCGCCGAGCACTACCAGTTCACCCGCGACGCGCAGGACGCCTACGCCATCGGCTCGTTGGAGGGGGCGCTCGCCGCGCAGGAAAGCGGCGCCTTCGCCCGCGAGATCGCGCCCGTCACGCTCCGGTCGCGCAAGGGCGCGACGGTGGTCGAGGCCGACGAGCAGCCCGCGCAGGCCCGCCCCGACAAGATCCCGGAACTCAGGCCCGCCTTCCGCGAGGGCGGCACGGTGACGGCGGCGAACGCCTCCTCGATCTCCGATGGGGCGGCGGCGCTGGTGCTGGCCGACCGCGGACACGCCGAGGCCGCCGGCATGACGCCGCGCGCGCGGGTCCTCGGTCACGCGAGCCACGCGCAGGCGCCGGGCTGGTTCACCACGGCGCCGGTGCCCGCCGCGCGCAAGCTGCTGGAGCGCCTCGGCTGGCGCGTGGGCGACGTGGACCTCTGGGAGGTCAACGAGGCCTTCGCGGTGGTGCCCATGGCCTTCATGCGCGAGATGGGCCTGCCGCGCGACATCGTGAACGTGAACGGCGGCGCCTGCGCGCTCGGCCACCCGATCGGCGCCTCGGGCGCGCGGATCATGGTGACGCTCTTGAACGCGCTCGAGGCGCGGGGCCTCAAGCGGGGCATCGCCGCGATCTGCATCGGCGGCGGCGAGGGCACCGCCATCGCGATCGAGCGGACGTGAGCGGGGCGATTTTTCGTACGAAAAATCGCAGCCGGGGCGCGGGCCGTCGGCGCTCGGGGGGCCGAAAATTCTTCGTACGAAGAATTTTCGGCCGGTTCAGCCCGGCTGGAGCTGCCCGGCCACCGCGCGGAAGGCCGGGCGCGCGCGCATCCGCTTGAGATAGGCGGCGAAGCGCGGCTCGTCCGCCGGGAAGCCCGCCGCCTTCGCCCAGCCGCCGCAATGCGCGAGCAGGAGGTCGGGCACCGTCGGCGCGCTCCCCGCGAGGTAATCGCCCGTCAGATCGTCCATCAGCCGCGCGAGCGCGCGGGCGTATTCCCACTTCAGGCTGTCCTTCACCGCCGGCACGCGCTGCGCCTCGGGCAGGACGAAGCTGTGCTTCGCGGCGGTCCAGAGCGGCGTTTCGATCTCGTCGAGGATGCGAAAGGTCATCGCGTCCTGGCGCGCGCGCTCCAGCGTGCCGGCGGGATGGGTCAGCTGCCCATGACGGTCGGCGAGATAGGTCAGGATCGCCGTCGAATCGGTAAGCGCGGCGTCCTGCGCCATCAGCACCGGCACCTTGCCAGAGGGATTCACGGCGCGCGCCGCCTCCGACCCCGGCGCGGCCGCTCGGTGCGTGTAGGGCGCGCCCAGCTCCTCCAGCATCCAGACCACGCGGAAGGCGCGGCTTTTCAGGTCGCCGATCACGGTGTACATGGCATGTCCTCCCCGGGCCGAGCCAAACCCGGCGGCGCGCGATTGTCCAGCCTCAGCGCCGCCCGCGCAGATGCGCGAGCCGCAGGAGCGTGCGCTCCATCAGCGCCATCTGCGGCGCGGTCTGATTCGCCGAGCGCAGCGTGCGGTCGGTCTCGGCCAGCACCTCGAGCGCGGCCTGCAGCCGCTCGGCGCCCCAGGCGCGGGCCTGCCGCTCCATCCGGTCGCGCCGCGGCCCCCAGACCGGCGGGCGCAGCCGCGCGATGCCCTTGCCCGGCCCCTCGGGATCGGAGGCCGCGCGGTAGAGCGCGCGGAAGTGCCGCCCGGCCGCGATCGAGAGGCGGACGGGCGTCACCCCCTGCGCGGCGAGGCGCTGGATGAGCGGGCCGATCTCGCCCTCGCGCGCCTCGGCGGCGGCCTCGATCACCGCGTCGGCCTCCGCCTCGGTGGAGGCGGGCGCGAGGCGCGACACCTCCCCGGCCGAGAGCGGCGCCGGGTCGTCGAGCTTGTAGAGCGCGAGCTTCTCGAGCGTCTGGCGGAAATCGCCGGGCTCGAGCGTGCGGCCCAGCGCGAAGAGCGCGTCGAGCGCCTCGCCCGAGGCGCCGGAGAGCCCGGCGCGGACGAGCTCGGCCTGGATTTCCTCGCGCCCGGGCGGGTCGTCGTAGATCGCGGCGGCGCGCGCGCTCTGGTGGCCCTCGAAGAGCTTGCGGAGCTTCGAGGCGGGCTTGAGCTGCCCCGCGGTGACGACGATCTGCGCGTCGCCCGGGCGCCAGGCGTCGAGCGCGGCGGCGATCGCCTCGGCCTGCCCGTCGCCCGCGTCCTCCACGAGCACGACGCGCGCGCCGGGGAAGAAGCCCTGCGCCTTGATCGCGTCCATCAGCGCGGCCGGATCGCGGCGCAGGTCCGCCCCCGCGATTCGGGTGAGCCGCATCTCGCCCTCGCCCTCCGGCCCGATCAGCGCGGCGACGGCCTGCTGGCGGCGGTGGGCGACGCGCATCGGGTCGGCGCCGTAGATCAGGAGGCCCGCCGCCTGCGGGTCGGGCGCGGCGCAGTAGCGCGCCACCTCCCGCGCGGCGAGCTTCATGGCGCGGCCGCCCCGAGATCCGACATCAACAGCCGCTCCACCAGCCGGTCGGCGAGAAGCGTGGCGAGGCGCTCCTCCGCGTCGCGCTCGGCCGCGCGGGCGGCGAGCGGCGAACCGGTGGAGGAATAGCCGGTGAAGCCGCGCACGCGCCCCTCGGCGACGGGCTCGGCGCCGGGCGCCGCGGGGCGCAGCCGCCAGTCCGCGCGGCCGAGAAGCTGATAGCGCGTGGTGCGGCCGTCGGCGGTGGTGCCGAGGCCCTCGCGCTCCACCGTGAGGGGCGCCTCGAGCCGGTAGCGCGGCGCCTCGGCGCGGCCGAGGCGCGCCTCCAGCCGGCGGGTGAAATGGTAGCCGAGGCGCGTCTCGGGCGCCGGCACCGCGACCTGCCCCTGAAGCGTGCGGCCCGCGCCGCCCGGTCCGTAGACCGGCGCGAAGCCGCAGCCGGCGGCGAGCGCCGCGGCCGAGAGGGCGAGCAGGCGGCGGCGGTCAGAGCACCACATTCACGATCCGGCCCGGCACGACGATCACTTTCTTCGGCGCGCCCCCGTCGAGCGCGCGCGCCACCGGCTCGCTTTCGAGGGCGGCCTTCTCGACCTCCTCCTTGCCGAGATCGCGGGGCACGGTGATCTCGCCCCGGCGCTTGCCGTTGATCTGGACGGGCAGCGTGATCTCGTCCTCGACCAGCATCGCCGCGTCCGCGACGGGCCACGGCGCGTCGAGGATCAGCCCCTCGTGGCCGAGCGTCGCCCAGAGCTCCTCGGCGAGGTGCGGGGTCATCGGGGACATCAGCTGCGCGAGGGCGGCGGCGGCCTGCCGCTTCGCGGCGCCGCCGGCCTCACTCTTGGCGAGCGTGTTGGTGAAGGCGTAGAGCCGCGCGATGGCGGCGTTGAAGCCGAAGCTCTCCACGCCGCCGGTGACCTCGTGGATGGTCTTGTGCATCTCGCGCAGGAGCGCCTCGTCGGCCGCTGGCGCGCCCTCCTCGGCGGGCTTCTCCGCGATCTCGGAAACGATGCGGTACACGCGGGAAAGGTGGCGGTGCGCGGCCTCGGCGCCCGCGGCGGTCCATTCCACGTCGCGCTCCGGCGGGCTGTCGGAGAGGACGAACCAGCGCACGGTGTCCGCGCCGTACTGCCGGATGATGGTGTCCGGATCGACGACGTTCTTCTTGGACTTCGACATCTTGGCGGAGGGGACGACCTCCACCTCCTCGCCGGTGTCCCTGAGGACCATACGGCCGTCGCGGTTCTCCACCGCGTCGGGGAAGTGATAGACGGGCCGGCCCTCGGCGTCCGTCGTCTGATAGATGGCGTGCGTCACCATGCCCTGCGTGAAGAGCGCCTCGAACGGCTCCTTCGCGCTCTCGGGCAGGTGGCCGCAGATGTGCATCGCGCGGGCGAAGAAGCGTGAGTAGAGGAGGTGCAGGATCGCGTGCTCGATGCCGCCGATGTACTGGTCGACGTTCATCCAGTAGGGCGTCTCCTCCGGGTCGGTGGGCGCCTCGGCGCGCGGCGCGGTGAAGCGCGCGTAATACCACGAGCTGTCCACGAAGGTGTCCATCGTGTCCGTCTCGCGCCGGGCGGGCTTGCCGCAGGCGGGGCACTCCGTCCGCGCCCAGCTCGGGTGACGGTCGAGCGGGTTGCCGGGCACCGAGAAGTCGATGGGCGCGCCGTCCTCGTCGTAGGGCAGCGTGACCGGCAGGTTCTCCTTCTTCTCCGGCACCACGCCGCAGTCGTCGCAATGCACTACCGGGATCGGGCAGCCCCAGTAGCGTTGCCGCGAGAGGCCCCAGTCGCGCAGGCGGTACTTGGTCACGCCCTGGCCCACGCCGTTGTCCTCGCAGAAGCGGATGGCGGCCTCCACGGCCTCCTCGCCGGTCTGCTCGGTCTCGCCGGCGAAGCCGCGGATGTAAATCACGCGCTCGGACTTCGGCGGCACGAAGGCGGGGCCGCCGTCCTCGGCCAGCGGCTGGCCGTCGTCCTCGACCGGCGCGAAGGTGGAGATCACCGGCAGATCGTATTTCCGCGCGAAGTCGAGGTCGCGCGGGTCGTGCGCCGGGCAGCCGAAGATCGCGCCGGTGCCGTAGTCCATCAGGATGAAGTTGGCGATCCAGACCGGCAGCTCCCAGCTCGTGTCGAAGGGATGGCGCACCTTGAGCCCGGTGTCGTAGCCCTTCTTCTCGGCTGTCTCCAGCTCCTCCTCGGAGGTGCCCATGCGCCGGCACTCGGCGTTGAAGGCGGCGATGCCGTCGTCGTGACGCTCGAGCGCGCGGGCGAGCGGGTGGTCCGGCGAGACGGCGACGAAGCTCGCGCCCAAGAGCGTGTCGGGCCGGGTGGTGTAGACCTCGATCCGGTCGTGGCCCTCGGCCTCCTCGACCATCGAGAAGGCGAACTGCAGGCCGCGGCTGCGCCCGATCCAGTTGGCCTGCATGGTCTTCACCTTGGCCGGCCAGTCGTCGAGGGTGTCGAGCGCGTCGAGCAGCTCCTCGGAATAGTCCGAGATGCGGAAGAACCACTGCACCAGCTCGCGCCGCTCCACGGCCGCGCCCGAGCGCCAGCCCTTGCCGTCGATCACCTGCTCGTTGGCGAGCACGGTCATGTCCACCGGGTCCCAGTTCACCACCGCCGCCTTGCGGTAGACGAGGCCCTTTTCGAGGAAGTCGAGGAAGAGCGCCTGCTGCTGGCCGTAATACTCCGGGTCGCAGGTGGCGAACTCCCGGCTCCAGTCGATCGAGAGGCCCATCGGCTTCATCTGGTCGCGCATCTGCGCGATGTTGCCGTAGGTCCAGTCCTTGGGGTGCCCGCCCGAGGCCATCGCGGCGTTCTCCGCCGGCATGCCGAAGGCGTCCCAGCCCATCGGGTGCAGCACGTTGAAGCCCTGCGCGCGCTTGTAGCGCGCGACCACGTCGCCCATCGTGTAGTTGCGCACGTGCCCGATGTGGATGCGCCCCGAGGGATAGGGGAACATCTCGAGGACGTAGTATTTCTCGCGCGCGGGATCGGGCGCGGCGACGAAGGCGCCGGCCGCATCCCACGCCCTCTGCCATTTCGGTTCGATCTCGGCGGGCGCGTAGCGGGCCATGGGCGGTCCTCGGTTGCGGTCTCGACTGCGCCCCGGGTGATAGGCGAGGCCCGCCCGAGGGTCCAGTGCCGCGGGCCGAAAAGCGCGCGCCCGCGCGCTTGGCCCGCCGCCCCCGCGGCGCTATGCCGGGGACCAAAGCACGGGCGGCGGGCGCGGGCATGGACATCCTGATCATCCATCAGAACTTTCCGGGGCAGTACAAGCACCTCGCCCCCGCGCTCGCGGCGCGCGGCGACCGGGTGGTGGCGCTGACGCTCAAGGTGACGAAGCCCGTGACCTGGCAGGGGGTGCGCGTCCTGCCCTACACGCTCCACCGCGGCAACGGGCAGAACGTGCACCCGTGGCTCGTCGATTTCGAGACGAAGCTCGTGCGGGCCGAGGCCTGCCACGGCGCGGCGACAAAGCTGCGCGAGCAGGGGCTCATGCCTGACGTGATCCTCGCCCACCCCGGCTGGGGCGAGAGCCTGTTTCTCAAGGACGTCTGGCCGGAGGCGCGGCTCGGCCTCTACTGCGAACTCTACCACGAGGCGGGCTATCCGCACACCGGCTTCGACCCGGAGTTTCCCGGCACCGAAGGCCCGCGCGAGCCGCTGCGCCTCCGGATGAAGAACCTCAACAACCGCCTGCACTTCGAGGTGGGCGACGCCGGCCTCAGCCCGACGCGCTTTCAGGCCGACACCTTCCCGGCCCCGTTCCGCGAGCGCATCACCGTGGCGCACGACGGGATCGACACAGACGCCGTCGCCCCAGACCCGGAGGCGCGGCTGGCGCTGGAGAGCGGGCGGACGCTCACCCGCGACGACGAGGTGATCACCTTCGTCAACCGCAACCTCGAGCCCTACCGGGGCTATCACGTCTTCATGCGCGCCCTGCCGGAGCTTCTGCGCCGCCGGCCCGCGGCGCAGGTCGTCCTCCTCGGCGGGGAGGGGACGAGCTACGGCGCGCGCCCGCCCGAGGGGCGCACGTGGAAGCAGATCTTCATCGACGAGGTGCGCGGCGGGATCGCCGACGCCGACTGGGCGCGCGTGCATTTCCTCGGCCGGGTGCCCTACGAGCGCTTTCTCTCACTCATCAGGGTCTCCCGCGCGCATGTCTATCTCACCTACCCCTTCGTGCTCAGCTGGTCGCTGCTCGAGGCGATGAGCGCCGGCGCCGCCATCGTGGCGAGCGATGTCGCCCCCGTGCGCGAGGCGATCACCGACGGCGAGACGGGGCTGCTGGTGGATTTCTTCGACCGGGCGGGGCTCCTCGATCGGGTGGAGGCGCTGCTGGACGACCCGGACCTGCGCACGCGGCTCGGGGCGGCGGCGCGGGCGCATGTCGCCGGGGCCTACGACCTGCGCCGCGTCGCCCTGCCCGCGCAACTCGACTGGGTGGATCGGCTGGCCCGCCTCACGCCGCGCCCGCCGCGCGACTGACCGGGATCAGAAGCGGCTGTCGCGCTCGCGCAGCTGCCGGGCGCGGGCGAGGATCGCGTCCTCCACCGCGCGCTGCGTGGCGGCGTCCACCGGGCCCGAGCGGCGCTGCAACGCCACCTTGAGCGAGCGCGCGTCGAGCGCCGGGTCCGAGACATAGACCGTCGCGCGATAGGCCGCGCCGCCGCCCGGCGGGGTGCCGTAGCCGGTGGTGATGACGCCGGTGAAGGGATCGACCGACTCGACCGGCAGGAAGCTCAGCACCTCCAGCGCGCCGTTCCAGATGTAGCGGTTGACGGCGACCGTGGTGTCGTTGCGCTGCGGGCCGAAGAGATCCCAGACGGTGGAGCGCTGGGGGCCGACGTACTCGGGGTGACCCACCGGCAGGCTGCTGCTGGCCGCGGGGCCGGAGCCGGTCTCGTCCGTCGCGCCGCCGGCGGGGCCGACCCGCTGGCCGCAGGCCGTCAGCGCGGCGAGCGCCGCCCCGGCGAAAAGCATCCGTAGTGCGCGCGATCGCGTCATGGCCGCCCCGTCCCAGACATCGCCGCACACCTACCCAAGCGGCGACGCGCGGGCAAGGACTTTCCCCGAGGCGCCCGCGCGCGGGGGCTCGCCGGGGACGCCGGGCCATGTGTGGCAATGCTGCACCATCCGCGCCCGCTTTGCCGCAACGCCGGTCCTGCCGCTTGCGCGAAGCCCCCGAAACGCGCCAAAGACGAGCCATACCCAGACCGGGGTCCGGCCTGGGGGCGCAAGACGACAAAAGTCGAGGGAAAAACCATGCAAAAGCTTCTTTTCGCGACGACCGCACTGGTCGCGACGGCCGGGATGGCCGCAGCGGATGTCACCTTCGGCGGCTACGCCCGCTGGGGTATGGAATACGTCGAGGACCGCGATACCGAGACGCAGATCGAAAGCCGTATGCGTCTCATCGTGACGGCGACGACGGAGTCGGACGCCGGCCTGTCCTTCGGTGCGCAGACCCGTCTGAACATCGACGAGGATGATCTCAACACGTTCAACCAGCCGCGCTTCTACGTCGCCTACGAGGGCCTCGAGGTCTCGGTCGGCAACACGCAGGGCGCGTTCGAGTTCATGCCGGGCATGTACACCGACTCGGTCGGCCTGAACGGCCTCGGCTACGAGAACGTCGTGTTCAACTACGCGGCTGACGCCTACTCCTCCGGCGGCCAGGGCCGTCAGGGCATCGACGTCAAGTACTCGATGGGCGCCCTCTCGGCTCACCTCTCGTACTCGACGGACGAGACCGGCGGCAGCTCGGTCACGGACGGCGACGACCGCCTCGCCGCGTTCCTCGCCTACGACGTCAACGGCTGGACCCTCGCGGGCGGCTTCCAGGACGTGAACGACGAGGTTGTTGGTGATGCTACCGCAACTGGTGGTGCTGCTTTCGAGACCAGCGGCAACGCCTACACCAACTGGGTGCTGACGGCCTCCGGCCCGGTCGGCCCGGCCACGATCATCGGCAAGATCGCGTCGAACGACTACAGCAACGTCGCGGCCGACCTCGACGGCGACGGTAATGCTGATGGCTTCCACCCGGTCGGCGACGACGCGATGGTGTACCACATCGGCGCGACCTTCGACGTTGCCGCGGCGACCACGGTCAGCGGCTTCATCAACAACGACGAAGCGCTCGACCAGGGCGACGGCGTGACGCAGTTCGGCGCCGGCTTCGTGCACGACCTCGGCGGCGGCGCATCCGTCCGCGGCGGTGTCGCGACGATGGGCAACTTCTTCGACGACGAGACGATCACCAAGGCAGACCTCGGTGTTCAGTTCAGCTTCTGATCCGACCCGGATCTGAGGCGACAGGGGGCGGGCCTTCGGGCTCGCCCCTTTTCTTTCGCCCCTTTCCTTTCGGCGGGCGCGGTGGCATCCCGTGCCCCGTGCCGCGAGGGGGGACCGATGACGCTCGACACGATCCGCGACCGCATCGCCCGGGCCGAGGCGCGCGCCGGACGCGCGCCGGGGTCCGTGACGCTGATCGCCGTCTCGAAGCAGCAGCCCGAGGACCGCGTCGCCGCCGTGCTGGACGCCGGCCACCGCGTCTTCGGCGAGAACCGCGTGCAGGAGGCCGCGACCCGCTGGCCCCCCTTCCGCGCGCGCTATGAGGGCATCGCCCTGCACCTCGTCGGCCCGCTCCAGACCAACAAGGCGCGGCAGGCGATGGAGATGGTGCAGGCGATCCACTCCCTCGACCGGCCGAAGCTCGCCACGACGCTCGCCCGGCTCGCGGACGAGCTGGGCCACTGCCCGGAGCTGTTCGTGCAGGTCAACACCGGCGAGGAGCCGCAGAAGGCCGGCGTCCTGCCGGGGGATGCCGACGGCTTCGTGGCGGAGTGCCGCCGCCTCGGCCTGCCGGTCCGGGGGCTCATGTGCATCCCGCCGGTGGACGAGGCGCCGAGCCTGCATTTCGCGCTGCTGGCGAAGATCGCGGCGCGCAACGGGCTCGACGGGCTGTCGATGGGGATGTCGGGCGACTTCGAGGAGGCGATCGCGCTGGGCGCGACGCATGTCCGCGTGGGCTCGGCGATCTTCGGCGCGCGGCCGGGCTGAGCGCGCGTCGCGCCCGTGCGGGCGCTCCTTGCGAGACGGACGCGCCTTGGGCGGGCGTTCAGGGCACGATCAGCCGCGTCTCGTAGCCGATCAGCCCGGCGATGCGCCTGAGGTGGCGCGGGTCGAGCGCCACGCAGCCCGCCGTCGGATAACCCGGCCGCCGCCATGCGTGCAGGAAGATCGCCGAGCCGCGCCCCGGCTGCGCACGCGGCCAGTTCCAGTCCGTCAGGATCACCAGATCGTAAAGTGTATCGGCCCGGCGCAGCCGTTCGTGGCCATGCGCGTGCGGCGCGCGGACCATCAGGTTGTAGTCGGGGTCCGCCGGGTCGTCGGACCAGAGATCGCCCGGCCGGATCGGCACCGCCCAGTCCACCGGCCGCGCCATCCGGTCGGGGCGATAGAGGAGCCCCACGATCCGATGCACGCCGCGCGGCGTCGCGCCGTCGCCCTCGCGCTTGGCGTCCGTCACGCCGCCCCGCCCGATCGCGCAGGGCCAGCGCCGCCCCATGAACCGGAGCCCCCGCGGCGTCAGCACCATATCGCGCGGCGTCACAGCAGGTGCCCCGACTTCGCCGCCTTGGTGGCGAGGTAGCCGCTGTTTTCCGCCGTGCGCCCGACGGAGAGCGGCACCCGCTCGACCACGGTGAGGCCCTGCTCCTCCATCATGGTGAGCTTGGCGGGGTTGTTCGTCATCAGCCGCACCTCCGAAAAGCCCATGCGGCGGAGGATGTCCGAGCCGATGCGGAAGTCGCGCTCGTCGTCCTCGAAGCCGAGGCGGTGATTCGCCTCCACCGTGTCGAAGCCCTGATCCTGCAGCGAATAGGCGCGCAGCTTGTTGGCGAGGCCGATGCCCCGCCCCTCCTGGTTGAGGTAGAGGAGGACGCCCGCGCCCTCCGCCCCCATCTGCGCGAGCGCGCCCCTGAGCTGCGGGCCGCAGTCGCACTTCAGGCTGCCGAGCACGTCGCCGGTGAAACAGGCCGAGTGCAGCCGCGCGAGCACCGGCGCGTCGCGCCGCGGCTGGCCGACCTCGAAGGCGTAGTGCTCCTCGCTGCCGTCGCCGGGGCGAAAGACATGGAGCCGCCCGGCGCCCGCCGCCTCCACGGGCACGCGCGCCTGCGCCACCGGCGCGAGCGGCCCGGTCTCGGCCAGCCGCGGCTCGGCGAGCGCGGCGGGCAGGAGGGTGAGCCGATGCTCCCGCGCGAAGCCCGGCCCGTCGGTCAGATCGGTGACCACCGCCGCGGGCAGGAGATGCGCGGATTTCACCAGCGCGAGCGCCGTGCGGTGGAGCGCCGCGTCGCCGCCCCGCAGGCTGCGCAGCGGCCCCTTCATCGGATGCGTCAGGTCGCC
>NZ_QOHR01000021.1 GCF_003385555.1 Rhodosalinus sediminis
CTGCTTGGGCATCGGGCGCGTCCTCTGCTGTCCCAGCCAGTCTACCTCAAACCGCTCAGAGGGCGAGGTTTTTCAGATGTTCCTTAAGATTGATCGATCATTCAAGGTTTACTCTTTGTTGATAGTCACTACTATCTAAAGTTACCATAGGTACTCCTAAGGATATACCTGTCCGCCACATTGGTTCTGAACGAGTTTCCAACTCGTCGCAGCGAAAGGCAGCGACGCCATGAGTGACGAGCGTTCGTTTGCAGATTGGGACTGGCGCGGGGTGACCCGGCGGGCCGCCGCGTCCAGCCACGGCGCGGCCGGGCACCCGCGCGGCTTCTATGAGGCGAAACGCGGGATCGACGTCGTCGTGAGCGTGTTGCTCCTGCCCATCGTCGCGGCGAGCGCGCTTCTGCTTCTCCTGCTCAACCCGATTTTCAACCCCGGCCCGCTCTTTTTCCGTCAGCCCCGGATGGGCCTGCACTGCCAGCCGTTCGAGGCGATCAAGTTCCGCAGCATGCTGCCCGCCGGCGCGGGGGAGCGCGGTGCGGACGATCCGCTCGAGGTGGACCGCATCACGCCCCTCGGGGAGTTCATCCGGCGCATGCGCCTCGACGAGCTGCCGCAGATGCTCAACGTGCTCAAGGGCGACATGAGCCTGATCGGCCCGCGGCCCGACTTCCTCGATCACGCCGAGGTCTACCTCGAGACGGTGCCCGGCTACCGCAAGCGGCACATGGTGCGCCCGGGAATCAGCGGTCTCGCTCAGACGGAAGTCGGTTACGTCCAGGGCATCTTCGGCACGCGTCGCAAGGTGAGCGCGGACCTCTACTACATCTTCAACGCGGGATGGCGGCTCGAGGCGTTCATCTTCTGGCGCACGCTCGTCATCGTCTTCACCGGGCGGGGCAGCTGAGCCCCGGCGCGCAGGCGAGGTCCACGATTGTGGACAATCCTTCGCTTCCAGAGATTGTCCTTTGTTCGTGGACGGTATAGGCGCATGAACGGTGTAGTCTGATGAACGTACAGCCCGTGACCCGACAGCCCTCCATCGGGCCGTCCATGCGGCAAGCCGCCGCACAGCCGGCCGAGCCTGACGACGACGAGATCGATCTGCTGGCGCTGGCCGGCACGCTCTGGCGCGGCAAATGGTGGATCGCGCTCGCCATGGCGCTCTTCGTCGCCGTCGCCGGCTACTACGCCTTCGCCGTGGCCGAGCCGAAGTACCGCGCGACATCGTCGCTCGTGCTGGAGGTGCAGGGCCCGAATGTCGTCGACCTGGAGCAGGTCGTCTCCGGCGTCTCGACCGAGACCTCGGCGCTCAACACCGAGCTCGAGGTCATCCGCTCCCGCCGCCTCATCGCTGAGCTGGTGGACGAGCTGAACCTGACCGACACGCCGGAGTTCAACCCGACCCTGCGCGAGGACCCGCGCTGGAGCGTCGGCGCGGTGATCGACCGCGCGCGCGACGCGATCGGCCTGCCCGCCGAGACCGCGCCGCCGCCCACGGAGGAGGAGATCCGGCGCGGCGCGATCGGCGCGGCGCGGCAGGCGATCTCCGTCGCGCAGCAGCGCAACACCTACATCTTCGAGATCAGCGCGACGACCGGCTCGCGCGAGATCTCGGCCGAAATGGTGAACGCGCTCGCCGCCATCTACATCGAGGACCAGATCGCGCAGAAGTTCGAGGCGACGGATCAGGCGGTCGACTGGCTCTCGGAGCGCGTGCGCGAGCTCGAGGTGGAGCTCCGCGCGCAGGAGGACGCGGTCAAGGAACTCCGCGCCGAGAGCGAGGCGGCGACGCCCGAGGCCGTCGCGGCGCTCACCGCGCAGGTCCGCGATCAGCGTGACCGCGTGGACCGGGCCGAAGCGGCCCTCGCCGAGGCCGAGGCGCGGCGCGCGGCGCTCGCCGAGGCGCGCGAGACGGGGCCGGAGGCGCTGCTTTCGCTCGCCGACGACCCACTGCTCGAGCGCATCGCGGAACGCGAGGGCCCGGAGAGCGCCGCCTTCGCCGAGCGCGCCGCGGAACTCGTCGACCGCGCGACGGCCGAGCGCGCGCGGGCCGCCAGCCAGCTCGCCTCGCTGCGCGACGCGCTCGCCAGTCTCGAGGCGCGGGTCGAACGCCAGAGCGGCGACCTGATCCAGCTGCAACAGATGGAGCGGGAGCTTCAGGCGACCCGCGCCCTCTACGAGACCTTCCTCTCGCGCCTGAAGGAGACCACCGTCAGCCGCGGACTGCAGCAGGCCGACAGCCGCCTCCTCGAGGAAGCCGAGGGCGCGCGGCAGGTCGAACCGCGGCGCGCGCGCATCCTCGGCCTCGCCGGGATCCTCGGGCTCATGGTGGGCGCCGGGCTGATCCTCCTGCGCGAGGCGCTGCACAATCACTTCCGCACCGCCGAGGACCTCGAGAAGCGCACCGGCTACACGGTGATCGGGCAGATCCCGCTCATGCCGATCAAGGCGCGCGGAAAGCTCATCGACTACCTGAACGACAAGCCGACCTCCGCCGCGGCGGAGGCGATCCGCAACCTGCGGACCTCGGTGCTGATGTCGAACGTCGATGCGCCGCCGCGGGTGATCATGGTCGGCTCCTCGGTCCCGAACGAATCGAAGACCAGCACCGCCATCGCGCTCGCCCACAACCTCGCCGGGCTGGGCAAGAAGGTGCTCCTGCTCGAGGGCGACATCCGCCGCCGCACCTTCTCGCAGTATCTCGACCACGCGCCGACCGGCGGCCTGATGGCGGTCCTTGGCGAGGACAAGCCGCTCTCGGAGGTCATCGTGCACGAGCCGCGCCTCGGTGCCGATGTCCTGATGGGCGAAAAGACCAAGGTGAACGCCGCCGATCTCTTCGCCTCGGAGAAGTTCCACGCCCTGCTCGAGACGGCGCGCGAGACCTACGACTACATCATCATCGACACGCCGCCCGTGCTCGTCGTGCCGGACGCCCGCGTCATCGGGCAGAGCGCCGACGCCATCGTCTTCAACGTCCGCTGGGACAGCACGACCCACGCCCAGGTGGCCGAGGCGCTGCGCCAGTTCGAGACGGTGAACGTGCCGGTTACCGGCCTCGTCCTGAGCCAGATCGACCCGGCCGGCATGAAGCGCTACGGCTACGGCGGGCGCTACGGCGCATACTCCCGCTACGGCGCGCGCTACTACGAGACCTGAGGGCTCAGCCGCCCGTCCCCAAAAAGCGCACCCCGCCCGGCTCGACCACGGCCGCCGTCAACCGCCCCGTCGCGAAGGCGCCGGTGTCGACCGCGATGCGCCCGCCCTCGGCGCGCGGCGCCTCGACGATGGTGTGCCCGTGCAGGATCCAGAGCCCGTCGTCCCGCGCGCCCCGCGCGAAATCCGGATGCCCCCAGAGCAGCACCTCGCGCGGCTGGCCCGCGAGCGGCAGCGCCGGATCGGCCCCGGCATGGACCACCGCGACATCGCCGCTCTGCCAGTGGAGCGGGCGCGCGCGCAGCCAGTCGATCACCTCCGGCCCCATCGCCTCCACCAGCGCGTCGCGCGCCGCGACGGGCGCCTGCGTCGGCGATCCGCCGACGCCGAAGCTCGCCAGCGTCTGCAGCCCGCCGTTGCGCAGCCAGCGCCGCGCCTCGGCCTCCGGCGCGTCGAGGAAGCGCAGGAGCATGTCCTCGTGGTTGCCCATCAGGCAGACCCGCGGGCGGGGCGCCTCCTGCATCAGGTGCCGCAGCACCGCCGCGCTCTCCTCGCCGCGGTCGACGTAATCGCCGACGAAGACGAGGGGCCAGTCGGGCGGCAGATCGGCCAGCTGCGCCTCCAACGCGCGGAGGAGATCCGCGCGCCCGTGGACGTCGCCCACCGCGATGAAGGGGCGATCCGGCCGCGGCGGCGCGAGCTCCGGGGCCGCGGCGGGCCCCGCGCGCCGCGGGCGTCGGCCTAAGAGATGGCGGAGGGCGGTCAGCACCGCGCCGATATAGGCGGCCCGGGCCGCGGACGCCAGAACCGCCTCAGCACCCGGCGGGCAGCAGCGCGTCGCTGCGGCCCGTGACGCGGTAGGCCAGAAGGCCGATCCATTCCTTCACCGCCGTTTCCAGTTGCCCGAGATGCCCGGCGAGATCCCAGCCGGGCCGCATCCGCGCCGGCGGGCGGTGATCCACCGGATAGGGCACGATCCCGCGCCAGCCGGCGGCGCAGAAGGCGCCCACGCTGCGCGGCATGTGGAACGCCGAGGTCACGAGGAGCCACGGCCCCGCCGCCGGATCGGCGACGCGCGCCGCGGTCAGGCGCGCGTTCTCGGCCGTGTTCCGCGCGCGGCCCTCGAGCGTCACGCGCTCCGGCGGGAGGCCGACCGCCGCGAAGAGCCGCCCGACCGCTTCGGCGCCCGGGACGCCGCCGCCCGCGACGCGCGCGCTGCCGCCGGTGAAGATGAGTTGCGCGTCCGGGTGCCGCCGCGCGAGCGCGAGGCCCGCGAGCAGCCGGTCGCCGCCTTCGTTGACCTGCACGACCCCCGTCGCGGCGGTCAGCGCCGCATCCTCTCCGCCGCCGAGGACGATGATCCCGACCGGCGCGTTCACCTCCGGCGCGGCGGGGAAGCGCGATTCGAGCGGACGGATCACCGGCGCGCCGAGCGGTACGAGACCCAGCAGCAGGAGCGCGATCGTGCCGGCCGCGAGCCAGCCGCGCGCCGCCCGCCACCGCCCGCGCGCCGCGAGGGCGAGGGCGACGACGAAGAGCCCCACGAGCCAGCTCGCCGGTTGAGCGAGCGTCCAGAAAAGCTTGGCGGTGACAAAAAAGAGCGTGTCCATTCCGAAGCCATGCCGCGTCGCCCCACCCGCGGCAAGCCGGTGCGGCGCGACCCGACCGCGAAGCGCCGCCGAAACACGCAGGACCGGCCGGCGCGTCGGCCGCGCGGCGCGCGCAGGCGCAATCTCTTTGTCGGATATATTATCCTGTGGTAGTAAAATAGCCAAAGATACTAGAGGATCATCATGCGCGTGTTCATTATTCCCTTCGCGCTCGCCGTGTCGCTTGGCTCCGCGGCGTCGGCGCAGGGCCAGACGGCGCTGCAGATCGCGCGCCAGGCGGGCGTCTGCGGCAACGCCGGGATCGTGTCCGCCGAACGGCTGCCGGACGGACGCATCGCGGTTCAATGCGCGGCGGGCCCCGCGACGCCGGATCCGGAGATCACCACGCAGACCACGGGCGGCGAGGTGGCCGGCGCCGGTGCAGGCGCGGGCGCTGCGGCCCCCGCGACGGGCTTCGTGCCGCTGATCGCGCCGGCCGCCGCCATCGCCGGGGTCGCCGGTGTCGCCGCGGCCGTCGCCGGCGGCTCCAGTTCGTCGGACACGCAGTAACCCCACCCCGCGCCACCGCGCGGCGTGCTCTCCCGCGGCGACAGGGGGCTGCGTCCGCAGCCTTGGAGGCACGGCCGGGGTCCTCACCGGACCAGACGGGGCGTCGCGTGGGCGGCGCCATTGTCGTCGCGCCCGCGGCACCGGCGGCGCGGGGCGCGCGTGGAGATCGACAACGTCCGGCTTTCGGAGGCCCGGCCTTGCCTGACGGCCGCGCCAGAGGTCCAGGAAGAGTGACAGCATGACCCGCCCCCAGTGGTTCGCCGCCCAGCTCAAGCCGAACGGCCTCACCGAGGCCGAGCGCAACCTCGCCCGGCAGGGCTTCGAGGTCTTCTGCCCCGCCCTGATCGAGACGCGCCGCCGCCGCGGCCGCCTCGCCGACGTGCGTCGGCCACTCTTTCCGGGCTACCTCTTCATCCGCTTCGTGCCCGAGGCCGGCCACTGGCGGCAGATCAACTCCACCCGCGGGCTCACGCGGCTGGTGCAGACCGACCCGCGCCGCCCGACGCCGCTCCCCGACGCGCTGATCGACGGGATCCGCACGCGGTGCGACGACGACGGCCTCCTCGGCCCCGACCGCGGCCTCGCCCCGGGGGACCGGGTCCGCGTGATCGCCGGCCCCTTCGCCGACGTCGTGGGCCGCATCGAGCGCATGAACGAAAACGACCGCATCCGCGTGATGCTGGAGTTCATGGCGACCGACGTGCGGACCGAAATGCCCGCCGAGGTGGTCCGGAAGATCGCGTGACGCGTCGGGCGCCGGCCCGTCCGGCCGCCGCGCCAACGGCGCGACGCGGGCGAACCGAGGCCGCCCGAGCCGAGGTGCCCCCAGCGTCGTAGGTGGGGGCGCCAGAGCCACGACCGCGGGAGCGGGCCGCGTCCCTGCGGCGTGCTCGCGCCACCGACACACCCTCACCGGGAGCCCCCGTCACGCGCAGGCCGAACGCACAAGGTGCCCCGTGCCGCCATACCTCGGACTGACGCGTTTCGTCAGCCAGAGCTCGTCATGTTAAGCTGAACTGGCAGCCCGTAGGGGAATCGAACCCCTCTTTCCAGGTTGAAAACCTGGCGTCCTAACCGATAGACGAACGGGCCACGCTACGTGCGTCGGTCTAGAAAAACCGCGGCGGCTCTGCAAGAGGAAATTTCCACGGCTGACGTGACGGATGCGGACCCCGCCCGCCGGGCCGGCGCGCCGCGGCAGGTCAGGAATCGCCCGCCGCGGAGATGGCGGAACCCGCCTGCGCCGGCGGCCGCGTCGTCCGGACGTTGCAGGCCGTGCAGGCCGGCGGCACCCCGACGGCCATCGCATCGCGGCATATCGCGGCGCGGGCGCGGCTTTCGCTTGACCTCCCCCGCGGGCCGGCACAGCTTCGCCGCATGTTCCCGATCCGCGATCACAATCCATCCGGGCGCACGCCCGTCGTGACCTATGCGCTCATGGCGGCGAACATCGGGATATTCCTGTCCTACGCGGGGCTTCTCGGCGACGGGCGCATGCTCGAGGCCTTCTTTTACGACTGGGCGATGACGCCCGCGCGGCTGATGACCGGCGAGGCGGCGCATACGCTTCTGACCTCGATGTTCCTGCACGGCGGATTGCTGCATCTCGCCGGCAACATGCTCTTTCTCTTCATCTTCGGGGACAACATGGAGGACGAGATGGGCCATGTGCCCTTTCTCGGCTTCTACCTCGCCTCCGGGATCGGCGCGGCGCTGGCGCAGACGCTCGCCGCGCCCTGGTCGGACGTGCCGATGGTCGGCGCCTCGGGCGCGATCGCGGGCGTGATGGGCGGCTATCTCCTGATGTTCCCGCGGGCGCGGGTGGACGTGCTGATCATCCTCGTCATCTTCTTCAAGGTGCTGCCGGTGCCGGCCTGGCTGATGCTCGGCGTCTGGTTCGCGTTGCAGCTCTTCGGCGGCGTGGGCGCGGACGCCGCCGCCGGGGGCGTCGCCTACTGGGCGCACTCGGGGGGCTTCTTCGTCGGGCTGGTGCTGACGCTGCCGCTCTGGCTCCGCCGTGGCGGTCCGGGGTACTGGCGGCGCACGCAGGGCGAGCCGCCGCACCCGGAGGCGCGCTATCGCTGGCGCCCGTCGCGGGTGCCCCGCGCCGGGCGGCGCTGGCGGCGCTAAGCCTCAGGACGCGCCGGCCAGCAGCGCCGCGTTGCCGCCGGCGGCGGTGGTGTCCACGCAGACGTGGCGCTCGGTCAGGACATGCGCCGGATCGGGCCGGCCGGTCACCAGCGGCAGGAGCGGCCCCGCGCGCGCGGCGAGCGCGCGGTCGAGCGCGCGCGCGGTCTCCGCGTCGCCCCACCAGAGCACGACCGAGAGCCCCTCGAGCCGCGTGAGCGCCTGCGGCGCGACGCCGCCCGCGGCCTCGACCGCGACGCCGCCCAGCGCGCGCACCGCCTCGGCCTGCGCGGCGGCAGCCTCCACGCCGGGGCCGAGGCAGAGCGCCGGGGGCCGGGGCAGCGTCGAGAGGCGGTTCGATTCGCCCGTAGGGCCGGGCAGCGTTTCGGTGCGGCGCGGCGGATCGGCGGGCGCGGCCTCGGCCAGCCGGCGGGCGAGCGTCGCCGTGTCCTCCGAGCCGTCCCATGGCGTCCCGGCCATGGGCGCCTCGGCCCGCGTGAAGCGCGGCAGGTAATGCGGCCCGCCGGCCTTCGGCCCGGTGCCCGAGAGCCCCTCGCCGCCGAAGGGCTGGCTGCCGACGATGGCGCCGATCTGGTTGCGGTTGACGTAGATGTTGCCGGCGCGGACCCGGTCGGCGACGTGCTGCACCCGGTCGTCGATCCGCGTCTGCAGCCCGAAGGTCAGCCCGTAGCCCGTGCCGTTGATCGCCTCCACGACCCGGTCGAGGTCCTCGGCGCGGTAGGTGGCGAGGTGGAGGACGGGGCCGAAGACCTCGCGCTCCAGCGCGCCGATGCCCTCCACGCGGATCAGCGCGGGACCGACGAAGGTGCCGCCCCCGGGCGCCTCGAGCTGGTGGATCACCCGGCCCTCGGCGCGCGCCGCGTCGATGTAGCCTGTGATCTCGCGCTGCGCCTGCGAGTCGATCACCGGGCTCACATCGGTCGAGAGGTCCCACGGATCACCGAGGCGCAGCGCGTCCATCGCGCCGGTCAGCATCTCGGTGAAGCTCTCGGCCACGTCCTCCTGAACGTAAAGACAGCGCAGCGCCGAACACCGCTGCCCCGCGGACTGGAAGGCGCTTTCGACGATGGCCTGCACCGCCTGCTCGGGGAGCGCGGTGGAATCGACGATCATGGCGTTGAGCCCGCCCGTCTCGGCGATGAGCGGCGCGCCGGGGGCGAGATTGTCGGCCATGGCCGCGCGGATGCGCTGCGCGGTGTCGGTGCCGCCGGTGAAGGCCACGCCGTCCACGCGCGGGTCGGCGGTCAGCGCCGCGCCCACCTCTCCCGCGCCGGGCAGGAGTTGCAGCGCCGCGCGCGGCACGCCCGCCTCGTGGAAGAGGCGCACGGCGCGGTGCGCGATCAGCGGCGACTGTTCGGCCGGTTTCGCCAGCACCGCGTTGCCCGCCGCGAGCGCGGCGGCGACCTGTCCGGTGAAGATCACCAGCGGGAAGTTCCAGGGCGAGATGCAGGCGAAGCGGCCCACCGGCGCGGCGTCGGGCGCGTGGGCGGCGTAGTAGCGCAGGAAGTCGGCGGCCTCGCGCAACTCGGCGACCGAATCGCCCACCATCTTGCCCGCCTCGCGGGCGCAGAGGGCGAAGAGCTCGCCGTAGTGTTCTTCATAAAGGTCCGCGACCTGGCGCAGCACCTCCGCCCGCTCCGCCACCGGCGCGTCCCAGACGCGGGCCGCGTCGAGCGCGGCGTTCACGTCCCCGTCGCTCGCCCAGGCGACGCGGCCCACCAGATCGCCCGGGTCGGCGGGGTTGCGCATCTCCTGCGCGGGGGCGGGCCGCGCCTCGGCGGCGAGCAGCGGCCCCGCCTCCCAGACGTGCGCGCGCCACGGGTCGCGCGCGCGGTCCATCGCGGCGAGCGTCGGCGGATGCGCGAGGTCGAAGCCCATCGAGTTCACGCGCTCCGGCAGGAAAAGCTCCGGCCCCGTGGGGATGCGCGGGCGCTCTTCGGCCAGCGCGTCGAAGGGGTCCTTCGCTACATCCTCGGGCGGCACCTCCTCGTCCACGATCTGGTTGACGAAGCTGGAGTTGGCGCCGTTCTCCAGAAGCCGCCGCACCAGATAGGCCAAGAGGTCGCGGTGCGCGCCGACGGGGGCGTAGATGCGGCAGCGGGTGCCCTCGCGGGCCCGCACCAATTCGTGCAGCGTCTCGCCCATGCCGTGCAGGCGCTGGAACTCGAAGGCGTCGCGGTCCTCGCCCATGTCGAGGATCGCCGCGACCGTATGCGCGTTGTGCGTGGCGAACTGCGGATAGAGCCGGTCGGTCATCCCGAGGAGCTTGCGCGCGCAGGCGAGGTAGGAGACGTCCGTCGCCGGTTTCGCGGTGAAAACGGGGAAGCCCTCGAGCCCCTCGACCTGCGCGCGCTTGATCTCGGTGTCCCAATAGGCGCCCTTCACCAGCCGCACCATGAAGCGGCGATCCAGCCGCTCGGCCAGGTCGTGCAGCCAGTCGATCACCGGGCCGGCGCGCTGGCCGTAGGCCTGCACCACGACGCCGAAGCCGTCCCAGCCGGCGAGCGCGTCGTCGGCGAGCACCCGCTCCATCACGTCGAGCGAGAGCGACAGGCGGTCCGCCTCCTCCGCGTCCACGTTCAGCCCGATGCCCGCCGCCTTCGCCCGCTGCGCGAGCGACAGGAGGCGCAGCGCGACCTCCTCCATCACGCGGGCGCGCTGCGCCTCTTCGTAGCGCGGCGAGAGGGCGGAGAGCTTGACCGAGATGCCGGGGTTGTCGCGGATGTCGCCCGACGTGGCCGCCGTGCCGATCGCGTCGATCGCCTGCGCGTAGGCGTCGAAGTAGCGCCGCGCGTCCGCGTCGGTGCGCGCGGCCTCGCCCAGCATGTCGTAGGAATAGCTGTAGCCCTTCGCCTCCTGCGCGGAGGCGCGTTTCATCGCGCTTTCGATGCACTCGCCGAGGACGAACTGCCGCCCCATCTCGCGCATGGCGCGCCCCACCGCGGTGCGGATCACCGGCTCGCCCAGCCGCCTGACCGCGCCGCGCAGGGCGGCGACCGGTCCCGGCGCCCGGTCCTCGCGCAGGACGCGCCCCGTCAGCATCAGCCCCCATGTGGAGGCGTTGACCAGCGGCGAGGTGGACTGCCCCATGTGCCGGCCCCAGTCCGAGGGCGCGATCTTGTCCTCGATGAGGGCGTCGATCGTCTCGGCGTCCGGCACGCGCAGAAGCGCCTCGGCGAGGCACATGAGCGCGACGCCCTCGTCGGTCGAGAGGCCGTATTCGGCGAGAAAGACCTCCATCAGCCCGGGCCGCGTGGTGGCGCGGATATCGCGGACGAGCGCCGCCGCGGCGGCGGAGATGCGCGCGCGATCCTCGGTCGAAAGCGCGGCCTCGCGCACGACGCGCGCCAGCACCTCCTCCTCGTCGGCGTAGGTCGCCGCGTCGACGGCGGCGCGCAGGTCACGGGTGTCGCGGGGCATGGGGCACCTCCCTTGATATATGGCGAGTGTATCATCGTGACGGAAGGCGAATCGCCCGATAAGCTGCGCAGGGCAGGCCATCGGGACGGAAATGGGGGCAATATGCAGGACGATCGACCGGAGGGCGGCGTCGCCGCCCTCGACCGCTTCGACCGGGCGATTCTGGACGAACTCGCCCGCGACGGCCGGGTGAGCGTCACCGAGCTCGCCCGCCGCGTCGGGCTGTCGAAATCGCCGGTGCAGGCCCGCCTCCGCCGGCTGGAAGAGGCCGGCGTGATCCGCGGCTACCGGGCGATCCTCGATCCGATCCGCCTCGGCCGCGAGCATGTCGCCTTCGTCGAGGTGAAGCTCGCCGACACGCGCGAGGCGGCGCTCTCGGCCTTCAACGCCGGCGTGGCCGCGATCCCCGAGATCGAGGAGGCGCATCTGATCGCCGGCAGCTTCGACTACCTGCTGAAGGTGCGCACGCCCGACATGCGCGCCTATCGCGCCGTGCTGGCCGAGCGCATCTCGACCCTGCCGCATGTCGCGCATACTTCGACCTACGTCGCCATGCAGGCGGTCAAGGAGAGCGGCCCGGTGGACGCCGGCGGACAGGAGGCTTGATCGCCGCCCCCTCCGCGCGGAGGATGGGGTCATGCGCGTGATCCTGCCCCTCCTCCTCGCCGCCGGCCCGGCGCTGGCCGACTGCCCGCCGCCGCCCGATCATTCCGTGGCGCTCTCGGACCTCTATGACCGGATGCAGGCCGCGCCCGACCCGGCCACCGCGCAGCCGCTCAACGACCGCGCCTGGGAGCTTTACACCGACGCGCCGGACGAGGCGGCGCAGGCGGTGCTGACGCGCGGCATGCGCATGCGCGAAAGCTGGGACCTGCTCGGCGCGCGGCAGGCCTTCGACCGGCTGATCGACTATTGCCCCGACTGGGCCGAGGGCTGGAACCAGCGCGCCTTCGTCCACTACCTGAATCAGGACTTCACGGCGGCGCTCGACGACCTGAACACGGCGCTGGAGCGGTCGCCGCGCCACCTCGGCGCGCTTTCGGGCAAGGCGCTGACGCTCACCGCGCTCGGCCGCGAGGCCGAGGCGCAGGAGGTTCTCCGCGCCGCCCTCGCGCTCAACCCGTGGCTGCCCGAGCGGAGCCTTCTGAAGGGCGAGGAGCTCTGAGCGCCCCGCAGCGTGACGCGAAGGCGCAGACCCCGCGCGTTTCGCCCGGGACACGCATTGGCTCCGGCGTCGCGCCGGGATATGACGAGGCGCGGGCCGGGAACGGCCCGCCGGCGCCGTGCGGGCGTGGTGGAACGGTAGACACAAGCGACTTAAAATCGCTAGGGCGCATCGCCCGTGCGGGTTCGAGTCCCGCCGCCCGCACCATCCCGGCCGGCTGTCGCGCCGCACGTCCAGGACCCGCCGCCCGGCCCCGTCCTATGCCCTCGTTCATCGCGTCGGCGCGCCACGATGCGGGAACCCGATCCGGCGCGCCTTGCCCTGCGCATCGGCGGCGTTAAATCTTTCACGGACAGAGGAGACGCGCATGCAGGACGCAGCACCCGACGCCGGGACCCCGGACACCGACGTCAGCCAGCCGTGGGACAAGGACAACCAGGCCTGGTGGGACTGGTACGTGAGCCTCGCCGATAACGACGCCGAGATCACCGAGTTCGAGGCGGCGCCGCCCCTGCCGGACGTGCCGCTTCCCTCCGACGAGGCGGTGATCGCCGAACTGGCCGAGCCCTATCCCCTGAGCGAGGCGGACGTCGCCTTCTTTCAGGAAAACGGCTTCATCAAGCTCAAGGGCGTCTTTTCGCCCGGCGCCGTTCTGAAGCTCCGCGCCGAGCTCGTGCGCCTTCTGGAGGAAGAGTTCGGCGCCGACATCGACGGCGGGGTGCAGGATCGTTTCCTCAGCCTCGAGATGGTCTGGCCCGACAACCCGCTGCTGCGGGCCTACGTGCTCTCGCCGCGCGTGGCGAAGATCTGCGCCGATCTCCTGCGCGTCCCGGCGGTGCGTCTCTACCACGACAACGTCCTCTCGAAGGAGCCGGGCTGCGGGCGCACGCCGTGGCACTTCGACGATCACCACTTCCCGCTCGACACGCACGACGTCGTCACCGCATGGGCACCGGCGCAGGCGATCCCGCTCGCGATGGGGCCGCTGGCCTTCGCGCATCCGATCGACGTCTGGAAGTTGGTCGACGCCGTCGCCTTCGAGAAATCGGGCACCAACTACGACCGCGGCGTGGCCGAGACCTTCGCGCGCCACGACGTCGCCGTGGACGAGACGCCCTTCGAGATCGGCGAGGTGAGCTTTCACCACAACCTCAACTTCCACACCGCCGCGCGCAACCGGACGGACCGCTCGCGCGTCGTGCTGGCCAACACCTATTACGCCGACGGCGCACGGATCGTGGACGCGCCCACCATGGTCTCGGGCGACTGGCAGAAGTTCATGCCGGGCGTCGGGCCGGGCGACGTCGCGGCGAGCCCGCTTAACCCGGTCTGCTGGCCCGTGACCGCGCCCGCCGGCGGGCCGGTGGGCAGGCCGCGCGATGAGTGATCTTCTGGCGCGCAGCTCCGCCCACTGGTCCGAGGCGGGGCGCGCGGGGATGGAGGCGTTCTACCGCCTCGCCACCGACGATTACCGCCACCTCGCTGAGGCCCGCAACTGGCGCGCGCTCTTCGAGGGCGCGCAGGCCCGCGCGGGGGCGCGGCCCTTGCGCCTGCTGGACGTGGCCTGCGGATCGGGCAAGTTCCCGGTCGCGCTGGCGCGCCACGCCGGGCTGGCGGAGGCGGACCTCCGCCCGGTCGAGACGTCGCTCCTCGACCCCTCGGCCTTCTCCATCGCCGAGGCGCGCGCCGCGCTCCCCGCGCCCTTCCGCGCCGTGGCCGAGCACGAGACCACGCTGCAGGACTTCGCCCCGCCGCCCGGGGGCTACGACATCGTCTGGGCGACGCATGCGCTCTACGCGATCCCCGAGGCCGAGCTTCCCGTCGCCATGGCGCGCTTCCGCGCCGCCATCGCCCCCGGCGGCACCGGGGTGATCGCGCACAGCGCGGCGGCCGGGCATTACATCGATTTCCACCGCCGCTTCCTCGCCGCCTTCGGTCCCGCGGGCGCGGCGCCCTATGTCCCGGCCGAGACGATCGCGGAGGCGCTCCGCGCGCAGGGCGCGGAGGTCGACGTGCGCGAGGTGCTCTACGACAGCGCGGCCGGCCCCGGGGACACGGCGGCCGTCGAGGGCTACCTGCAGCGCTGCGTCTTCGACACGCGGGTGCGCCTTTCCGAGATGGAGGACACCGCGCCGCTCGCCGACTACCTCGCCGCGTGCCGCCGGCCGGAGGGCTGGCGGTTTCCGCAGCGCGTCTGGCTGATGACCGTGAGCGGCTGAGCCGCTCCGCCCCTTCGAAAGGCCCGAGATGACCGATGCGCCCCTGCGCACCGACTGGACCGACACGCTCGCGCGCGGCGCGGCCCCCGCGCCGGACGCCCTGCGCGCGCATCTGCGCCGGATCCACCACGACCACGCCGGTTTCACCGAGAGCTGCGCGATGCGCTGCCGCGACGCGGAGGGGCGCACGAGCTACGCCTGGCTCGCCGAGGCGGTGGACCCGGAGCGCCACGGGGTGGTGCTGGACCTCGCCTGCGGGTCCGGTCCGCTGTTGCAGCTCTGCCACGCCACGCTGCCGGGCGCCCTGCGGCTCGTCGGGGTGGACATGTCGCCCGACGAGCTCGCCCTCGCCCGCGCGCGGCTGCCGGAGGGGCGCGCCCGGCTGATCGAGGCGCAGGCGCAGCGTCTCGACGCGCTCGCGGACGGGGCGGTGGACGTGGCGCTCTGTCACTGGGCGCTGACGCTGATGGACCCGGTGGCCCCGGTGCTGGAGGAAGTCGCGCGCGTCCTCGCCCCCGGCGGCCGCTTCGCTGCGCTGGTCGACGGTCCGATGGAGGCGGCGCCGGGCTACGCCGATGTCCACGACCTGATCTACGGCCACGTCCAGGCCGCCCTGCCGCGCTACGGCGCCGTCGATCTCGGCGATCCGCGCGTGCGTGGCACGGCCGACCTTGTGGCGCTGGCGCGCGCGGCCTTTCCCGGCGCCTCGGTCCGGGTCGAGACGGGCGTGGTCACCATGTCCGCGCCCGCCGAAACGCTCGCGGAGGAGGCCGCCGGCTTCTTCTACGCCGCCTTCGTGCTCGCCCCCGAGGCGCGGGCGCGCATGCTCGCCGACCTCGCCGCGCTTCTCGCGGGGATGGCCCCGGACGACCCGCCGCGCTTCGCGATGCCGGTCAACCGCCTCGTCGTCGACCTGGCCTGAGGGCCGCCGGCGGCGCGCCGGACGTTCTCGCGCCTGAGCGCGCCCCCAGGCCACTGCACGGCGCGCGCGCCGGTCCCTCCGCCTGCGGCGGGGACACGCGCTCTGATCCTCCGTAACCAGACGCCGCGCGGTCCTGCGGGGCGCCATCGCGCGGCCTCGCGCGGCTGGTTGGCCGCGCCGCGACGGGACGGACCGCCGCGGTCGGTCAGTCATGCTTTTCCGATGCGCGGCTCCGGTTCGGAAAGATCATTAAACTATCGAAAAAAATTTAATTTCAACCACTTATTAGGTTGGCCCGCGCATCCTCTTCCCCGGGAGTGGGCGACGCTCGCAGCGGCGGCCGACAGACGCTGACACGCGGACTGCGCTGCCGCTCGGGCGACGCCCGAAGGGTGAGAGGAACGCGATATGTCCGTCAGATCACTGGCCGCGCGCGCCGCGGCCTGCGCGCTCGCGGGCGCCCTGTGGTTCGTGCCGATCGACAGCCAGGCGCAAGGCACCGTCGTCGTCGTCCGCAACGACCGCGGCGGCCTGCTCGCCGAACGCATGCGGGAGGTCGCGCGCCTGCGGGCGCAGGATGCGCGCGTCGAGATCCGGGGGCGGGTCTGCCTGTCGAGCTGCACGATGTTTCTCGGCGTCGAGAACGTCTGCGTCGAGCCCGACGTCACCTTCGGCTTTCACGGCCCGACGAGTTACGGTCGCCCGCTGGCGCCCGAGCGGTTCGAGGCATGGTCCCGCATCATGGCCGCCCATTACCCGGACGAGCGCCTGCGCGACTGGTTTCTCGAGACCGGGCGCCACCGCATCCGGGGCTACTACCGCGTGAGCGGCGAACAGCTGATCCGGATGGGCATGCCGCGCTGCTGAGCGCGGCGGGGTCCGATGGACCCTCGGCCCGCATCGCCACTGCCCCGACGGCAGGACAGGCCGCGGCGCCGCGGCGGGCGGGCGCATCCGACCGGCGGGGCGGCGGCGTCGCGCCGCCGGCACGGCGTGCCCGAACCCATGCGCCCAAGGCGGCCGCCGGGGCGACCCCGCGACGGCCAAGCCCCGGCGGTGCCAAAGCGCACGTCCCACCAGCAGGACACGCGGCGACGCCGCCGCCGGCGAGGCGCCCGCAGTCCGGACGCCCTGACCCGGCGCGACGTGGCGTCGCACATAAGTCTTGACATATGCGCTCACCAAACGATCGTTAGGTCAAGGAGCTCCACGGGGTCCGAGACCCGCGGGAGGCGGGAGTTCCCGACAAAACGAACGGGAGGAGAGAATGCTGACTACGTTCATCCGCGCGGCGGCGGGCGCCGCCGTGGCGCTCGCGGCGCATCAGGCCGCCGCGCAGGACTATCCAGACGTTACGCTGCGCATGGCGCACCCGCTACCGGAAAGCTGGCCCGCCGCGCAGTGGGACAAGTGGTGGGCCGAGGAGGTCGAGCGCCGCTCCGACGGTGCCGTGAAGATCGAGCTGTTCTGGTCGGGGCAACTGGGCGGGCTGCTGGAGGTCAAGGATCTCGTCGCCTCGGGCGCCGTCGACCTCGGCGTCTTCGCGCAGGCGGTGCACGCCTCCGAGATGCCGCTGACCTCCGTCGCGGCCGGTCTGCTCAACCGCGTGTCCGCGGATGCGGAGACGGCGCAGGCGCTCGCCGGGCAGGTCTACGCCGCCGAGCCGACGCGCGCCGAACTCGACGCGCTGAACCTGCACCCGATCAAGTGGACGGTGACCTCGCCCTATCGGCTGCTCTGCAACACCCCGATCGAGGAGACGGCCGACCTCGAAGGGCTGCGGGTGCGCGCGGTGGGCGGCGCCTACGTGCCCATCTGGATGGAAAGCTACGGCATGGTGCCGACGCGCGTGCAGGCCCCGGAGATCCGCGAGGGGCTGCAGCGCGGAACGCTCGACTGCAACTTCGGTCCGATCGAATGGGTGCCGTTCTTCTCGCTGCAATCGGTGGCGCCCTACCTGTCGGACATCAACACCGGCACCTTCACCACCTTCCAGCTCTACGCACCCGCGGACCGCTGGAACGCCTGGCCCGAAAGCGTCCGCGACCTGATGACCGAGGTCGCCGAGGACGCCATGGCCCGCGATCTCGACTGGCTCGACGGCGCGGAGGCGGAGGCGATCCAGACCTTCCGCGACGCCGGCGGCGAGATCGTCGAGCTCGCGGACATGGCGGATTTCGTGGCGCAGTCGCCCGACATGATCGCGGTCTGGCAGGACGACATGGACGAGGCCGGCATGGCCGAGGCCGTGGCGCCCATCGTCGAAATGCAGCGCGAGGCCGCGAAAAGCTTCGAGGAGTGATGGGCGACGACGATCCCCGCGCGCGCCGGCGGGCCGCGTCCTCTCTCCGCGCCCGGCTGACGCCGGGCGCGGGCGCGACCCTGATCGAACGCGCCGCGATCGCGGTCTGCGGCGCGACGCTCTTCGTGGTGATGCTGGTGGGCGCGGTCGATATCGTCTCGGGAGAGGTGTTCGGCGTGTTCCTGCCGTTCAAGGTGGACATGTCCGGGACGCTCGCCGCGGCGGCGATCTTCCTCGCCTGGCCGCTGGTGCAGCGCACGCATGCGCACATCAAGGTCGACCTGTTTCTGCCCCACCTGCCGCGGCCGCTCCTGCGGCTGAGCTGGTGGGCGAGCCAGGCGACCGGGATGCTCGTCTTCGGCCTGATCGCCTACGGCGCCGTCGACCTCGCCGCCGACAGCGTCGCCATCCGCGAGACCTCGGCGGCGACGCTGGGCTATCCGATCTGGCCGGCGAAGGTGGCCTGCGCCGTGGGCGCGGTCATCACCATCGGCGTTTTCCTGCTGCAGACGGCGCGCCGCCTGCTGCACGGGGCCGAGGACGCATGAGCGGGCTGGAACAGGGCGGCGTCGCCTTCGCGGTCCTCTTGGCCATGCTCGCCATCGGCGTGCCGGTGGGCTTCGCGCTGGCCGGCGTCGCCGCGGCGGGGCTCTATTTCAGCGTGGGCACGACCTTCGTTCTGACGACCTTCAAGAGCGCGCCCTACACGCTGGCGAGCGATTACACCTTCGTCGTGGTGCCGATGTTCGTGCTGATGGGCGCGATCGCCGGGCGCGCGGGGATCATCGGCGACCTTTACGGCGCCGCGCAGGCGATGCTGAGCCGCGTGCGCGGTGGGCTCTTCATGGCCACGATCCTCGCGCAGGCCGGTTTCGCCGCGGCCTCCGGCTCGACCGTCGTCGCCTCGAGCGTCTTCACCCGGATGGCGCTGCCCGAGATGCTGCGCTTTCGCTACGATCCGGGCGTCTCGGCGGGCTGCATCGCGGCGGCGGGCACGCTCGCCGGGCTGATCCCGCCCTCCATCGCCATGGTGCTCTTCGCCCTTCTGACCGGAGAGCCGGTGGGCGCGCTGCTGATCGCGGGCATCCTGCCCGGCGTCCTGACCGCGGCGAGCTACATGGCCGGGCTCCGGGTCTTCCTGCATTTTCGCCCCGAATGGGCGCCGCCGATCACCGAGCAGGTCTCGTGGGCGCAGCGCCTGCGCGCGCTCGGCCGGGTCTGGAGCGTGCTTCTCCTGATGCTCCTCGTCATCGGCGGCATCTACTCGGGGCTTTTCCCGCCCTCGGCGGCCGGCGCGGTCGGCGCAGCCGGGGCGCTGGCGATCGCGCTCGCGATGCGGCGCATCGACGGGGGACAGCTCTGGGACGGGCTGCTCGAATCGGCCCGGATCACGGCGATGATCTTCCTCGTCATCATCGGCGGGCTGATCTTCAGCCGCTTCCTCTCGATCAGCGGGTTCATCGGCGACCTGCGCGCGCTCGTGGTCTCGACGGAGCTCGGCGTGGCGGGCTTTCTCGCGATGACCGTCGCGCTGTTCCTGCTGCTGGGGATGTTCCTCGACTCGGTCTCGCTCCTCGTGATCGCGGTGCCCTTCCTCTATCCGATCTCGCAGGCGCTCGGGATGGACCCGATCTGGTTCGCGGTGATCGTCGTCAAGCTGATCGAGATCGCGGCGATCACGCCGCCGGTGGGGCTCAACCTCTACGCTGTGCTGGCGGCGGCCGAACGGCGGGTCACGACCGCCGGACTCTTCCGGGGGGTTCTGCCCTTCATCGTGATCGAGATGGCGGTTCTGGCGCTTCTGCTCGCCGTCCCGTCGATCGCGACGCTCCTGCCCCGCACCATGGGATAACGCGCATGCGGCTGATCGATTTCTTCGACCGTGCGGCGGAGCTCGAGCCGGAGCGCATCTTCGTCCGGCAGGGCGCGGTCGCGCGCAGCTACGCCGAGAGCCGGGCGACCACGCACCGCATCGCCGCCGCGCTCGGCCGCGACGGGATCGCCCCCGGCATGCGCGTCGGCGTCTACATGCCCAACGACTGGCGCGGGCTGGAGGCGATGTTCGGCCTCTTCCGCGCCGGGGCGGTGATGGTGCCCGTCAACGTGCGCAACGCGGTCGCGCAGAACGCGCAGATCCTGCGCGACGCGGGCATCCGCGCGATCGTCTTTCACTCCGCCTTCGCGGCGGAGCTGGCCGAGGTGCGCCGCGTCTGCCCGGACCTTTCCCTCGCCGTCTGTCTCGACCGCGCGGCCGAGGGCGCGCCCGCCCTCTCGGACTGGATGGCGCCGCCGGGCACCACGGCGCCGGAGGTGCCGCACGACCCGCAGGATCTCTGGACGCTCTACGCCACGAGCGGCACGACCGGCCGCTCCAAATCCGTGCGCCACACGCATCTGACGAACCTCGTCGCCTCGATGGACATGCTTCACGCGCTCGAGGTGCACGGGCCGGTCCGCAACCTCGTGGTCGCGCCGATGACGCATTTCGCGGGCACCTTCATCTTCGCGCTGACGGTCACGGGCGGCACGCACATCCTGATGGATGGTCCCGCGCCGGGCGAGATCCTCGCCGCGATCGAGGCGGAGCGGGCGCAGATCCTGTTCCTGCCGCCGACGCTGATCTACCGGATGCTCGCCGACCCGGCGCTTGAGCGGCACGACTATTCGAGCCTGCACCGTTTCGTCTACGCCGCCGCGCCCATGGCCGAGGACAAGCTGCGCGACGCGGTGGCCGCCTTCGGCCCGGTGATGAGCAATTTCTACGGGCAGGCGGAGGCGCTCGGACCAATTTCCTTCCTCCCGCCGGAGGACCATGCGCCGGGGGCGGACGACGCGGCGCCTGCGCGCCTCGCCTCCATCGGCCGGCCCTCGATCCTGCGCCGGGTGCGCGTGGTCGACGATACGGGCGCGACGGTGGCCCCCGGCACGCCGGGCGAGGTCGCCGTGCGCAGCTGGGGCGTGACGCCGGGCTACGCGGGCGACGCCGAGGCCACGCGGGCGGCCTTCCGCGACGGCTGGTACCTGACGGGCGACATCGGCGTGGCCGACGCCGAGGGCTACGTGACGCTCGTGGACCGGAAATCCGACATGATCGTTTCCGGCGGCTTCAACGTCTTTCCCGCGGAGGTCGAGCGCGCGCTGCTGTCGCATCCGGACGTGCTCGACGCCGCGGTGATCGGCGTGCCGCATCCGGACTGGGGCGAGGCGGTGACCGCGGTGATCGAGCCGCGCCCCGGCGCCGAGATCGCGCCGGACACCCTCATCGAACTCTGCAAGGCACGGCTCGGCAGCCTGAAGGCGCCGAAAACGGTGGAGTTCCGCGAGAGCCTGCCACGCAACGCGACGGGCAAGGTGCTGCGCCGCGAGATCCGCGCGCCCTACTGGGCGGGCCGGGGCCGCGCCATCTGACGCGCGGCGCGCCACTCCTTGGCCATGCCGGCGATCACTTCCTCCGCCGGGCGGACGGCCGAGACCCCGCCGCAGCCGTGGCCCATGCTCCAGACCGTCTTCCAGGAGGCGATGTCGAGCGCGCCCTCATGGAGCGGCGTACCGTCGGGGGCGATCACGCCCTCCCGCACGAGGCTTTCGCGCGCGAAATTCGCCGGAATGCCGGTGACGAGGCTGCTTTGGGTGACGCCGTCGGCGCCGGTGGTCACGACGCTCGCCTTGTGGTCGGCCGCCGCGCGACTCTCCGCGGTGGCGATGAAGGGCGTTCCGGCATAGCCCAGATCGGCGTCGAGCACTTCGAGCGCATGGAGCGCCCGGCCCGTTCCGACCGCGCCCGCGACCGCGAGCGGCCCGTCGAAGAACCGCCGGACCTCGGCGACGAAGGCGAAGGGGTTGAGCCATCCGGTGTTGCCGCCGGCCCCCGCCGTCAACAGCACCAGGCCGTCGACCCCCGCCGCCGCGGCCTTGCGCGCGTGGCGCACGCTGGCCACATCGGAAAAGACCAGCCCGCCGTAGGCGTGCACCGCCGCGACCACGTCGTCCGGCGGCCCGACCGAGGCCACGACGAGCGGCGCCCTCGCCCGCACCGTCGCTGCGAGGTCGTCTTGCAGACGCGCGTTGGAGCGGTGCACGATCAGGTTCACGCCCCATGGCGCGCCGCCGCGGGCGCCCTCGGCGATCCGCTCGAGCCACGCCACGAGCGCCGCGCCCGTGCGCGCGTTGATCGAGGGGAAGGCCGAGAGCGCCCCGGCGCGGGCCGCGGCGATGATGAGTTCCGGCCCTGAGACGAGGAACATCGGCGCCACGAAAAGCGGCAGCGCCAGACGCTCCGACAGATGCGCCCGGAGCGCGGGTCCGGTCCTGTCCGTCGGCCACATGCGGCGCCCTCCCCGTTGGGCGCAGACTAACAAACAACCGTTTGGCACACCAGACGATCTGCGCTACGCTGTCGCAGGTGCCGCCGCGGGAGGATCGGCGGCGCGCCGGGCGGACGCGGCGGGCGCCGCCCGGACGACCAGGGGAGGAGCGCTGACCGCCATGACCGACGTGATCGACGACGCACAGGTCTATCTGCCCGATCTCTTCGCGGCGCACGCCAGACATTACCCCGACAAGCCGGCCGTGATCTGCGGCGCGGAGCGGCGGAGCTGGGGCGCCTTCGTCGCCAATATCAACCGCGTCGCGACCTTCCTCCGGCAGGCGGGGCTCGCGAAGGGCGACCGTGTCGCCGTGATGATGGGCAACTCGGTCGAGATGCTGGAGTGCCTGTTCGGCGTCGTGCGCGCCGGCGGCTGCGTGGTCCCGCTCTCGGGGCTGCTGACCACCGAGCAGCTCGGCAGCCTGCTCGCGGACTGCGGCGCGCGCACCGCCTTCGTCTCGGCCGAGTTCGCCGAGCGCGCCCATGCGCTCGCCGGGGCGGGCACGGACGTCGGGACATGGGTGGCCTCCGGCTTCACGGCGGACGGCTGGCCCGCGCTCGAGGAGATCTACCGCACCACCCCCGACACCGTGCCGGAGGTGCGCCACGCGACGACCGACGCCTTCAACATCATCTATTCCTCTGGCACGACGGGCCTGCCCAAGGGGATCGTGCAGACGCATCGCGCGCGTCTGCACTGGGCCTTTTCCAACGCGGTCGAGATGGGCTTCGGCTCCGAAAGCCGGGCGCTCACCACCACGCCGCTCTACTCAAACGGCACCTGGCTGATGATGCTGCCCACGCTCTTCGCGGGCGGGACGCTGCACGTCATGCCCGCCTTCGATCCCGGGGCGTTCCTCGAGACGGTCGCGCGGGAGGGGATCACGCACACCTTCATGGTCCCGGCGCAATACGTGATGGTCCTCGAACGCCCGGAGCTCGAAACAGCGGACCTGTCGAGCCTGCGCACGGTCCTCTCCGCCGGCTCGCCGCTCCGGCGCGAGACCAAGCGCCGGATCATCGCGCGCCTGTCCCCCGGCCTCTACGAGCTTTACGGCTTCTCCGAGGGCTTCGCGAGCATCCTGAAGCCGCACCAGCACGAGGCGAAGTTCGACACGGTGGGCACGCCGGTCCTCGGGTTCGAGGTGCGCATCCTCGACGATGCGGGCAACGAGGCGCCACGCGGCACGCCGGGCGAGATCGCGGGCTACGGCGCGGGGCTGATGCAGGCCTACAACGGCCGCGACGCGCAGACGGCCGAGCTGATCTGGCGCGACGAGCGCGGGCGCACCTTCGTGCGGTCCGGCGATATCGGCGTTCTGGACGAGGACGGCTTCCTGCGGATCGTGGACCGCAAGAAGGACATGATCATCTCGGGCGGCTTCAACGTCTTTCCCACCGACGTTGAGGAGATCGTCGGCGCGCATCCGGATGTCCGGGACGTCACGGTGATCGGCGTGCCGCACGAGAAATGGGGGGAGAGCTGCCTCGCGCTGGTGATCCCGGCCGAGGGCGCGACCGCGACGCCGGACGCCATCCGGGACTGGGCCAACGCCCGGCTGGCCAAGACGCAGCGCCTCGTCGGGGTCGAGTTCCGCGAGGCGTTCCCGCGCAACGCGCTCGGCAAGGTCGTCAAGAAGGAGCTGCGCGCGCCCTACTGGCGCGACGCCGCGAGCTGAGGCCGTGCGCGTGACCGGCCCCGGACGCGCCTCAGCCCTGCGCCCGGTCGCCGTAGGCCGTGCGCAGCGTCGCGACGAAGGCGCGCGCGATCTCGGCCGGCGCCCGTTCGGCGGCCGGGTCGAACCAGACCGGCACCCAGTTCAGCGCGCCCAGAAGCTGAAGCCGCAGCAGCGCCGGATCGACGCCCTCGGGCAGGCCGAGCGCCTCGAAGAGATCGCGGAACAGGACCTCGTAGGTATTGCGCTGCGCCTTGAGCGTGGCGTTGAGCGCGCGCCGGTCCTCGGCGAAATCGGGAGAGATGATGGTGATCATGTTGCCGGTGGCGATCAGCCCCTCGAGATGCGCCACGGCCGCCGCCTCCAGCCGGTCCCACGGGCGCGTCGCGCGCGCCACCGCCGCCTCGACACGCCGGGTCATGTCGGCCACGACGCGCTCGTGAATGGCCTGCAGCATCTCTTCCTTGGACGCGAAGTGGTAGTAGAGCGACCCCGGCAGCATATCGACCGCCGCCGCGATGTCGCGCATCGAGGTACCGTCGATGCCGTGGCGCGCGATCAGCTCGGCCGCCTTGAGGAGTACCTCTTCGCGCTTGTTGCGGCGGCGCGGCCTGTCACCGGGGGCGGGGCCGCGGCCCGCGTCTGCCTCCTGCCTGTCCAAGATGGTCTCCTTCGTCGGCGCACGGGCGACCGCCGTCCGGCCCCGCGCGCGCAGCGGACGGCAAGACGCCCTCTCGCCGCGTGTTCTACCAAGTGTATGTTTGATTTTCGAGCGCGAATGCATCCCCTCGACCGAAACGGGAGCGACCGGCCATGACCAACGGACAAGCGATGCTGCACCTCGAGGGCCCGGTCGCGCGGATCGTCGTCTCGAACCCGGACGCGGGATACATGGACCGGACGATGGAGGACGCGCTGCTCGACGCGGTCGCCCGCGTCGAGGCCGACCCCGCCGTGCGCGTCTGCGTCCTGTCCGGTGGCACGCCCGGCGTCTTCATCCGGCACTACGACCTGAAGGCGCTCGCGCCGCAGGCCCGGTCGATGGCCGCGCGGGGCATGACCTTCTCCATGGATCGCCCGGTGAAGGAGGCGCCGATCCACCGCGCGCTCCGCCTGATGGAGGAGGGCACGACGGTCCACGTCGCCGCATTGAACGGCACGGCGATGGGCGGCGGCTTCGAACTGGCACTCGCCTGCGATCTGCGGGTGGTCGAGGCCGGCGACCATGCCTTCGGCCTGCCGGAAATCAACCTCGGCCTGCTGCCGGGGGCCGGCGGCACGCAACGCCTGCCGACGCTCGTGGGGCTGTCGCGCGCGCTGCAGATGACGCTGACGGGCGACACGCTGACCCCGCAGGAGATGGTGGCGAGCGGGCTCGCCCTCGACGGAGGGGCGGACGCGGTCGCCGCCGCGCGTACCCTCGCCGCCCGCCTCGCGGCGAAGCCCGCACGGGCGCTGGCGCACATCAAGCGGCTGACCCGGCGGGGCGTGACCGGCGACGCCGAGGATTTCGCGCTGGAGCGCACGCTCTTCTGCGACCTGATGACGACGCCGGAGGCCGGCGCGCTGCTCGACGAGGGCGCCGCCGGCCGCCGCCGGATCACCGACGAGCCGTGACCGCGCGCGCCAGCTGATCGCGCGGCGCAGGGCATGCCGCGTCTCAGCGTGTTTCGGGCGCCTCCAGCAGAATCACCGAGCAGGCCGCCTCGTCGAAGCCGATGACGCCGCCGCCGTTCTCGGCGAGCGCGATCCGCGCGCGCTCCGTCTGCCGCGCCCCGGCCTCGCCGCGGAGCTGCAGCGCGAGCTCGTGGATCATCGACAGGCCGGTGGCGCCCACCGGATGCCCCTTGGACACCAGTCCGCCGGAAAGGTTCACCGGCAACCGCCCGCCCAGCGCCGTCGCGCCGCTCTCGACCAGGGGGCCGCCGCCGCCGTCCTCGGCGAAGCCCAGCATCTCGAGCTGGAAGATCTCGCAGAAGGACGTCGCGTCGTGCACCTCCAGCAGGTCCACGTCCGCCGGGCCGAGCCCCGCCCTGTCGTAGGCCTTGCGCGCGGCGACGCGGCTCAGGCCCGGCTCGTCGGCGGCGCGGTACTTGCCGCCGCTGAGCACCGAGGCGCGCACCTTCACGGCCCGGCGCCGCACGGCCTCCGGCATCCGCGCGAGCGCGTCGCCGGACACGAGGATCGCCGCCGCCGCCCCGTCGCCCACCGGCGCGGCCATCGCGCGGGTGATCGGCCACGAGACCTCGCGGTCGGCCAGCGCCGCCTCGACGGACACCTCGAAGCGGTACTGCGCCTTCGGGTTGAGCGCCCCGTGGCGGTGGCTCTTGGACGCGGCGACGGCGATCTGCTCGCGCGTGGTGCCGTGGCGGCGCATGTGCCAGGCGGCCTGCATCGCGTAGGTGTTCATGAAGACCGTTCCGCCGCCGCCGTTCGGCTCGAAGGGCTTGCCGGCCTCCTCCCCTCGCGCGCGGTAGTAGGCGTGCCAATCCCCGGGATCGAGCTGATCGATGCCCCCCTCGAAGATCTCGAGCGTGCGGGCGGGATCGTCGGGCACGAAGGTCTTCTCGACGCCGATGGCCAGCGCCACCTCCATGTCGCCCGATGCCACGTCCTTCCATGCGCCGTGCAACGCCATCGAGGCGGTCGCGCATCCACCCTCGACATTGATCATCGGCACCCGTTCGGGAAAGAGCCCCTCCCGGACCAGCGGCGTGAAGCAGACCTGCCCGCGGATGTTGCGCTGACCGAAGGTGCCCATCCCGCAGTTGCCGAACCACGCCTGCTCGATCGGCGCGCCGTCCTCCCAGCCGGCATCGGCCAGACACTCGAGATAGGCCTCCCGGGCGAGATCCTTGAACCCGTCCTCCGGACGCTTGCCGAAGGCCGTGCAGGACGTGGCGATCACGTAGACGTCGCGCATGCGCTCTCTCCCGTCAGAAGGATCTTGCCCGCGCGCCCGCCCCGCGCGGCATGGGCGACCGCGTCGCGCAGGCGGTCGAGGGGGTAGCGCGCCTCCACATCGGTGTGGATCACGCCCTCGGCGAGCTTCCGCGCGAGGAAGCCGTGCAGGTCGCGCATCGCCTCGGGCGACGCGGTGCGGTACCACTCCGCGAGCCAGAAGCCCTGCACGCGCACGTCCCGGAACACGAGATCGCGCGCGCCCACGCGGCTGTCCTCTCCGGACAAGAGGCCGTAGACAACGACCCGACCGTGCGCGCCCACCGCGGCGGCGAGCTCGGCCGTCGCGCCCCCGCCCACCGCGTCGAGCGCGAGCCGTGGCGGGGCGCCGGCCACCCCGGCGACGGCGGAGGCGAGGTCCGTGTCGCCGCCGTCCACGATCACGGCATCGGCGCCGTCGGCCATGAGCGCGGCGCGGACGTCCTCCCGGCGCACGATGTTGACGGTGCGCACCCCCATCTCGCGGGCGAAGCGGATCACCATCCGCCCGACGTTGGAGTTCGCGGCGTTCTGAACGATCCAGTCGCCCGGCGCGAGGTCGGCGATCGTGGTCAGGAGAAGCCGGGCGGTCCCGGGATTGGCCCGCATCAGGGCGGCCTGTTCGGGGTCGGCGCCCTCCGGCGCGCGCGGCGCCATGCGCGCGTCGAGCACCACCGTGTCGGCCCAGAGTCCCTGCCCCGCCGGCAGCACCGCGTCGCCCGGCGCGAGCCGCGTCACCCCGTCGCCCACCGCGTCCACGATGCCGTAGGCGCCGACGCCCGGGGTCGCCGGCAGCGCGACGGGCTCGGCGCCGTATCGCCCCTCGACGGTCAAGAGGTCGGCCGGATTGATCGTCATCACGCGGTTGCGCACCCGCACCTCGCCCGGGCCGGGGCGGGGATCGGGCGCCTCGACCACCTCGAGCACCTCCTCGGGCCGCCCGTGCCGGCGGAAGATCGCGTATTTCATCGCCTCGCCTCCCCTGTCGGGCCACCCGAGGGGCGCGCCGACCGCGAACCATGCCGCCGACGCGCCCAGCCGTGAGTGGCGGCTAACCTTTCAGGCGCACGGGCAGGCGCCGGGTGCCCCGCGGCACCATCGCGTCGAGCCATTCGGGCGGCTCCTCCGGATCGAGGGCCAGCTCCGGGAACCGCTCGAAGAGCGCCTGCACGGCGACGCGCCCCTCCTCCCGCGCGAGCTTCGCCCCGAGGCAGAGGTGAATCCCCTGCCCGAAGGTCAGGTGCCGGTTCTGCGTGCGGGTGATGTCGAAGCGCTCGGGCTCGGAGAACTGGCGCGGGTCGCGGTTGGCCGAATTGACCATGACGAAGACCCGGTCGCCCTCCCGCAGGTGGCGGCCGTGCAGCACGTGATCCTCCGCGACCTCGCGCACCAGCGCGTTCGTCGGCCCGTCGTAGCGCAGCACCTCCTCGATCGCGCCGTGAATGCGCCCCGGGTCCGCGCGCAGCGACGCCAGCTGATCGGGATGGCGCAGCAACAGGAGCGCCGCGTTGCCGATGAGATTCGTGGTCGTCTCGTGCCCGGCGAAGAGAACGAGGATGCAGGTCGCCACGAGCTCGTCGTCGGTCAGGCTGTCGCCGTCGTCCTGCGCCTCGATCAGGTCCATGAGGAAGCTCGGCCGCGGATCGCGCCGGCGCTCGGCCACGAGGTCCCGGAAATAGGCCGACATCTTGCGGCATCCGCGCGCGGCGCGCGTGTACTTGTCGGTCGCGTTGCGGGCGCCGCCGATGAAAACGGCCATGTCGTCGGACCATGCCTTGAAGTCGTCGAGCCGGTCGCGCGGCACGTCGAGCAGGTCCATGATCACGAAGGCCGGCAGTTGCAGCGCGAACTCCCGGATCAGATCGACGCGCGCCGCGCCGCGCGTCTCGAGACGATCGAGCAGCATCTCCGTGATCTCGACGATGTTGGGGCGCATCCGCTCGATCGCCGGGGCGGTGAAGGCGTGGCGCATGATCCGCCGCAGGCGCGTGTGATCGGGCGGGTCGCGGAACGCCAGCCACAGGTTGAGGTAATGGATCAGGTCGCGCAGGAGCGCCGCCTCCTCGGGCGGGCGGGCCGTGTAGAAGCGCACGAGCCGGTTCACCGACAGATGGTCGGAGAGCAGCAGATCGCGCACGTCGTCGTAGCGCGTGACGATCCAGGACTTGACCGAGGGGCTCCAGTGGACCGGGTCCTCATCGCGCAGGCGCGCGTAGACGGGAAACGGGTCCGCCATCACCGCCGGGTCGGACGGATCGTACACGAGGTCATCGGCGCCCTGACCGTCCATGCGTTCCCCTGGTCCTCTTTTACCAAACGATCGTTTGTTAATAGCGCCGCCACGTCCGCCTGACAAGCCCGCAGATGCCCGGGGGCGGTCGCCGCCCGCCGCGCGGCAGGCGAAACTTGGCGCCGGGCGGACCGTTCGGATGCGGCGGCCTTGCCGCCCGCAGGGCGCCCAACCGACTGCCCCCCCGCGCGCGACCGGCCCCGGTCGCCATGGCGGCGCCGGTCCGGCGGCCGCGCGCGGCGGCGCTCTTGCCGCGCGCCGCGCCCTGTCGTAGGCAGACACGACGGCCCCGGCGGAGGAGGTGCAGGGTGACGGACGATCCGAAGACGCTGGTCTCGACCGACTGGCTCGCCGCGCATCTCGACGATCCCGACCTGCGGGTGCTCGACGGGTCGTGGTACATGCCGGATCAGAGCCGCGACGCCCGCGCCGAATACGAGGCCGGGCACATCCCCGGCGCGCGCTTCTTCGACATCGACGAGATCGCCGACGCCCGCTCGGAGCTTCCGCACATGGCGCCCCCGGTCGAGAAATTCATGTCGCGCCTGCGCGGCATGGGCGTGGGCGACGGGCATCAGGTGGTCGTCTACGACGGCGCCGGGCTCTTCTCGGCGGCGCGCGTCTGGTGGACGCTGAAGCTGATGGGGCAGGACGACGTGGCGGTGCTCGACGGCGGTCTGCCCAAGTGGCAGGCCGAGGGCCGGCCGCTCGACGACATGCCCCCCGTGGTGCGCGACCGGCACATGACCGCGCGCAAGCAGAACCACCTCGTCAAGGACGTCACGCAGGTCTCGGCGGCGGTGAAGCTCGGCGACCACGAGATCGTGGACGCCCGCCCCGCCGACCGCTTCCGCGGCGAGGCCCCCGAGCCGCGCGAGGGGCTGCGCGCGGGCCATATCCCGGGCTCGCGCAACCTGCCCTTCACCGAGCTTCTGACCGAGGACGGCACGATGAAGGACCCGGCCGCGCTCCGCGCCGCCTTCGAGGCCGCCGGCGTGGACCTGTCGAAACCCGTGATCACCAGCTGCGGCTCCGGCGTGACCGCGGCGATCGTCAACCTCGCGCTGGCGCGGCTCGGGAAGGCCGACCACGCGCTCTACGACGGCTCGTGGGCCGAATGGGGCCGCTTCCCCACGCTGCCCGTCGCCACCGGAGACGCCTGATGTTCGAGACGCTCAGCCAGCAGCCGCCCGACAAGATCATCGAGCTGATGAAGCTCTACGCCGACGATCCGCGCGCCGAGAAGATCGACCTCGGCGTGGGCGTCTACAAGAACGCCGAGGGCGTGACCCCGGTGATGCGCGCGATCAAGGCCGCCGAGAAGCGCCTCTGGGAGGAGCAGACGACGAAATCCTACGTTGGGCTCACGGGCGATCCGGCCTTCAACGACGCGATGATCGATCTGGTGCTCGGCGACGCGCTCTCGCGGCCGCACGTCGCCTCGGCGGCGACGCCGGGCGGCACGGGCGCGGTGCGTCAGGCCTTCGAACTGGCGCGCATGGCCAACCCGGGGCTGCGCGTATTCGTCTCCGATCCGACCTGGCCCAACCACCTCTCGATCCTCAAGCACCTCGGGATCGAGACGGTGCCCTACCGCTATTTCGACGACGCCACCTGCACCGTGGACAGCGAGGGCATGCTCGCCGATCTGGAGCGGGCGCGGCCGGGCGACATCGTGCTCCTGCACGGGTGCTGTCACAACCCGACCGGCGCGAACCCGGGCGCGGCGGCCTGGCGCGACATCGTCTCGGTGCTGCGCACGACCGGCGCGACGCCGATGATCGACCTCGCCTATCAGGGCTTCGGCGACGGGCTCGCGGCGGATGCGGGGCCGACGCGGCTGATCGCGTCCTCCCTGCCCGAGACACTGATCGCAGTCAGCTGCTCGAAGAACTTCGGCGTCTACCGCGAGCGCACCGGCGCGCTGATGGCCGCCGGACAGGACACCGACCGCGTCGCGGCGGTTCAGGACAACCTCGCCTACCTCAACCGGCAGAACTACTCCTTCCCGCCGGATCACGGGGCGCGGGCGGTGACCATGGTGCTCACCGACCCGGAGCTGCGCGCCGACTGGGAGGCCGAGCTCGAGGAGATGCGCACCGGGATGCTCCACCTGCGCGAGGCGCTCGCGGCGGAGCTTCGGGCGCGCGCGGGCTCGGACCGCTTCGCCTTCCTCGCCGAGCATCGCGGCATGTTCTCGCGCCTCGGCGCGACGCCCGAACAGGTGCAGCGCCTGCGCGAGGATCACGGCGTCTACATGGTGGGCGACAGCCGGATGAACATCGCCGGCCTGAACGAGGCGACGGTGCCCATCCTCGCCGAGGCGATCGTCAGGGCCGGCGTCTAGAAGGCCGCCCGCCCGCGTTCCTCCAGCAGCCAGGCATCGCCGCCCTCGAAGACCGCCGGGATGAGCGCGCGCCCGTGGCCCGCGCCGCCGTCCATGTTGACCCGGTTCGCGTGGCGCACCGGCCGCTTGCCCGGCGTGTGGCCATGCACGACCAGCCACGGGAAGGGCCCCGGGTGGTCGAGGAAGGGCTGCCGGATCCAGAGGAAATCCTCCGGGTCCTGCTCGGGCCACGGCACGCCGGGACGGATGCCGGCGTGCACGAAGAGATACCCGTCCACCTGATGCCAGCGCGGCAGGCTCTGCAGGAAATGCAGGTGCCCCGCCGGCACCGCCTCCCGCGCCGCGAAGAGGAGCGCCTCCGCCGTCGGGGCGGCGTCCGGGTCCACGCCGTAGGAGCGCAGCGTCGCCCGCCCACCGAGGCGGTCGGCGAACCAGTTCACACCCGAGACGATGCGGTGATGATCGAGCGTGTTCAGCGTCAGGAAGCGCTCGAACATCTCGTCGTGGTTGCCCTTGACCACGGTCCAGGGACGGCCGGCCTCGATCCCGGCGATCAGCCTGTCGAGCACGCCGCGACTATCCGGGCCTCGGTCCACCAGATCGCCGAGGAAGACGACGGGCGCCTCCGGCCCGCCGTCCGCCTCGATCCGGGCGAGCGCGCGCTCGAGCTCGGGGAGCTGACCGTGGATATCGCCGACGGCGTAGAGAGGGGCGTGAGGGTCCATGCGACTCGCTCGTGAACTCGGCGGCCTGCGCGCGCCGCGCGTCGGCCCGGGGCCGGGCCTCCTCGCGGCGCGGGGCGCCCGAAGAGGCCCGATCCGGGCCGATGAGGGCCGGCGTCAGGCCACGTCGAAGGCCAGCGGCTTGACCTGCCCGAAGAGCCCGGTGTCCTGCAGCGCCTTGACCGCCTCGGCCCGGACGGGCTCGTCGACGTAGAGAAGCGCGATCGCCTCGCCCTGCGCCTCCTTCCGGCCGAGGGTGAAGTTGGCGATGTTCACGCCATTGTCGCCGAGGGTCCGGCCCAGCGTGCCGATGATGCCGGGGGCGTCCTCGTTGGTGGTGTAGAGCATGTGCCGCCCGACCTCAGCGTCGATGTTGATGCCCTTGATCTGGATGAAGCGCGGCTTGCCGTCCGAGAAGACCGTGCCGGCGATCGAGCGCTCGCGCTTCGCGGTGACGACGGTGACCTTGATGTAGCCCTCGAAGGCGCCGGATTTCCCCTGCTTGGTGGTCGAGGTCTTGATTCCGCGCTCCTGCGCGACGACCGGGGCGGAGACCATGTTCACGTCCGGGTTGGCGCGCTTGAGGATGCCGGCGATCACCGCGCAGTTCAGCGCCTCGAGGTTCATCTCGGCCGCCGCGCCGTCGTAGAGGATGTTGATCGCCTGCATCGGCTCGTCCGTCATCTGCCCGATGAAGGCGCCGAGATGCCCGGCGAGCTCGATCCAGGGCCCCATGACCTTCGCCTCCTCGGCGGTGACCGAGGGCATGTTGAGCGCGTTCTGCACCGCGCCTGTCAGCAGGTAGTCCGACATCTGCTCGGCCACCTGCAGCGCCACGTTCTCCTGCGCTTCCGAGGTCGCCGCGCCGAGGTGCGGGGTGCAGACGACGTTCGGCAGACCGAAGAGCGGGTTCTCGGTGGCCGGCTCCTCGGCGAAGACGTCGATGCCGGCGCTGCCGACGTGGCCCGCCTCGATCAGGTCGGCGAGGGCCTGCTCGTCCACGAGCCCGCCGCGCGCGCAGTTGATGATGCGCACGCCCTTCTTCGTCTTCTCGAGGTTCTCGCGCGAGAGGATGTTCTCCGTCTGGTCGGTGAGCGGCACGTGCAGCGTGATGAAATCCGCCCGGCCGAGCAGCTCGTCGAGCTCGACCTTCTCGACGCCCATCTTGTCGGCGCGCTCCTGGCTGAGGAAGGGATCGTAGGCCACGACCTTCATCCGCAGGCCGCGGGCGCGGTCGCAGACGATGGAGCCGATGTTGCCCGCCCCGATCACGCCGAGCGTCTTGCCGGTGAGTTCCACGCCCATGAAGCGCGACTTCTCCCACTTGCCCGCCTGAGTGGAAGCGCTGGCCTCCGGGATCTGGCGGGCGACGGCGAACATCATCGCGATGGCGTGCTCGGCGGTGGTGATCGAGTTGCCGAAGGGCGTGTTCATCACGATCACGCCCTTCTTGGAGGCCGCGTCGCGGTCGACGTTGTCCACGCCGATGCCGGCGCGGCCCACGACCTTCAGGTTGTCCGCCGCCTCGAGGAGCTTCGCGGTCACCTTGGTCGCCGAGCGGATGGCGAGGCCGTCGTACTGGCCGATGATCTCCTGCAGCTTTTCCTTGTCCTTGCCGACCTCGGGCATGAAGTCGACGTCGATCCCGCGGTCGCGGAAGATCTGCACGGCGGTTTCGGAAAGCTTGTCGGAAACGAGAACCTTGGGAGCCATTGGTCTGTCCTTGTTCAGGGGTCCGGGGACCGCGCAGACGCGCGCGCGCCGGAGGGGTGTCGGGAGGGACGCGGGCCCGCGTCCCGGGGGATGTCGGAGAAGGGGCGCGCGCCCTCAGGCGGGCGGCACGCGGCGCACGGACCGGGCGCGGCGGCGCGGGGCAGGCCCGGCGCGCGCCGCCCCGCCCCGCGCGCCCATCACGCGGCGGCGGCCTGCGCCTCCAGTTCGGTGTGATAGGCCCAGTCGATCCAGGGCAGCAGCGCCTCGATGTCCGACCGCTCCACCGTCGCGCCGCACCAGATCCGGAGCCCCGGCGGCGCGTCGCGGTAGGCGCCCACGTCGAGCGCCGCGCCCTCGGCCTCCAGCCGCTTCTGGACGGCCTTGGCGAAGGCGGCGCCGTCGGCGATCCGCTCGTCGGTGAACTTCAGGCAAACGGAGGTATTCGAGCGCGTCGCCGGGTCCTTGGCGAGGTTCTCGATCCAGTCGCGCGCCTCGCAGAAGTCCCAGACGGCCTGCGCGTTGGCGTCGGCCCGGGCCTTCAGCGCCTCGAGCCCGCCGATCTCGCGCGCCCAGTCGAGCGCGAGGAGGTAATCCTCCACGCAGAGCATCGAGGGCGTGTTGATGGTCGCCCCCTCGAAGATGCCCTCGTTGAGCTTGCCGCCCTTTGTCATGCGGAAGATCTTCGGCAGCGGCCAGGGCGGCGTGTAGCTTTCCAGCCGCTCGACCGCGCGGGGGGAGAGGATCAGCATCCCGTGCGCCGCCTCGCCGCCCATGACCTTCTGCCAGGAGAAGGTGACGACGTCGAGTTTCTCCCACGGCAGGTCCTGCGCGAAAGCGGCCGAGGTCGCGTCGCAGATCGTCAGCCCGGCGCGGTCGTCCGGGATCGCCGCGCCGTCGGGCACGCGCACGCCGGAGGTCGTGCCGTTCCAGGTGAAGACGACGTCGGCGTCGAAATCGACCTGCGCGAGGTCCACGATCTCGCCGTAGTCGGCCTCGCGCACGGTGGCGTCGAGCTTGAGCTGCTTGACCGCGTCGGTGACCCAGCCCGCGCCGAAGCTTTCCCAGGCGATCATCTCGCACTTGCGCGCGCCCAGCATCGACCACATCGCCATCTCAACGGCGCCGGTGTCGGAGGCGGGCACGATGCCGATGCGGTAGTCGGCGGGGACGCCGAGGATCTCGCGCGTGCCCTCGATCGCCGCCTTGAGCTTGCCCTTGCCGGCAGCGGCCCGGTGCGAGCGCCCGAGCGGCGCGTCGGCGAGCTTGTCGAGGGAGAAGACGGGGGGTTTGGCGCAGGGGCCCGAGGAAAAACGCGGATTCGCCGGCCGCGCGGCCGGTTTGACGGGTGCAGGCATGGTATCCTTCCAGATATGCGCCCCTCGTTGGGGAGGGGTGTCCCGCCTCCGTCGCTACAGCCTTCCCCGGGGAAGTGCAACCGTCGAACCGTCTGCGGTGCGCCTGAAGCGCAGCGCCGAGCGGGTGCGGCGCATGGTGCGCAGGGACGCGTGCCGGGGGCGGCGCGGCCGGGCGAATCGCTCCGCCGGGCTCTCCCGTGCCATGGCGCCGCCCGCGGCCCCCCGGCCGCGGTCGCGCCTCAGGCGGCGCCGCCCGGCGGCAGGCCGTAGATCGACCGCCCGGCGAGCCCAGCACCGAAGATCGCGGCATAAAGCGCCAGCAGATAGGCCGGATAGGCGAGTTCCAGCATGCTGCCGCCCAGCGCGGAGGCGACGCCGAACCCGGCCGCCAGCGTCTGCACCGCCCAGGGCAGGAGCGCCTCCGACCCCGGCCGGCGATAGGCCTGAAGGACCGTGAGCGACCCGCCCGTCGCGCCGATGGCGATGGAGAGCGCCATGGCGTAGGCCGCGTCGTCCGTCGCCCACCAGAGCAGGAGCCCGAGCGCCGAGAGGCTCAGGATCGCCCCCTCCGATCGGTTGAAGACGGAGCCCGCGCCGCGCCAGAGCGACAGGAGGAAGATCGCCGCCGTACCGGCCATCTGCGATCCGGTGAAGAGCAGGCCCCGCGTCCCGCCGGAGCCCAGCACGGCGAAGAAGGCCACCGCGCTCAGCACCGACCAGATCAGCCAGGAGGACCGCTGCGGACGCGCCCGGCCGCGCAGCACGGCCCAGCCGTAGGGAAGATACGCCATCACGCTGAGAGAGGCCGCGACCGCGGCCAGCTGCGCTTCGTCGAACGCCATGTCCCTGCCTCCGGGTGGTGTGCCTGCGTCGTCGTCACAGTCCGCGACCGGGGCGCGCCCCGGTCACGACGAAGCAGATAAATCCATTCCGGAGAGCGGCTTGCTGCGCTGCGACATGAGCGGAGTCGTTTTTGATCCAGAGGCGCGCTGCGCCGCGGAAACGCCTGCGGCAGGGTGTCGCGGGCCGCCGTTCGCGGCGCCGGTGCGAGGCGCGGCTTGGGCCTGTGCGGCCCGCCAATGACGCCGCGCGACGGCCGCCATCGCGCGCCGCAGGCCCCGCGACCCGACTAGCGTCAGGCGGTGGGCGACTTTGCGTCGCCGTCGGGCGGCCCGGACGCGGCCGGGGGCAGCGTGACCATCGCGCGCAGGCCGCCGGCGGCGCGGTTGGCGAGGTGCGCGTCGCCGCCGTGCGCGCGCAGGATCGCGCGGGCGATGGGCAGGCCGAGGCCCGTGCCGCCGGTCTCGCGCGAGCGGGAGGTCTCCAGCCGGACGAAGGGGTCGAACACCCGCTCCAGATCGGCCTCGGGCAGGCCGGGACCGTCGTCCTCGATCACGACGCGGACCGCGCCCGCCTCGGCCTCCAGCCGCACGCGCGCCCCGCCGCCGTAGCGCTGCGCGTTCTCAAGGAGGTTGCGCAGCGCGCGCCGCACCGCAAGCCGGCGGAGCGGCAGGACCGCCGGCACCGGCGCGGCGACCGTGACCGCCGGGCCGGTCTCCGAGAGCTCCCCGGCGAGCTCGGCGAGCAGCGCGGCGAGGTCCACCGGCTCGGGCGGCTGATCGGGCGAGACGCCGCGCGCATAGGCCAGCGTGGCCTCCACCATCTCCTGCATCTCGTCGAGCGTCGCGGTCATGCGCTCGCGGGTCTCGGCGTCCTCGACCATCTCGGCGCGCAGCCGCAGCGCTGTGATCGGCGATCGCAGGTCGTGGCCGAGCGCGGCGAGCATCCGCGTGCGATCCGCCATCATCCCCGCGAGCCGGCGCTGCATCCGCGCCAGCGCCTCGGCGAGCGCCTGCACCTCGCGCGGGCCGTCGCGCGGCATCTCGACGGGCTGCGCGTCCGCCCCCACGGCGTCCGCCGCCTCCGCCAGCCGGCGGAGCGGGCCCGTGATGCGCCGCAGCCCGAGCCAGAGCGCCCCCATCAGGAGCGCGAGCGAGACGAGCGTGGTGCCGAGGATCGCCGGCGGCAGCTGCACGCCCGGCCGCCAGACCCGCGAGGTGACGTTGAGCCACGCGCCCTCGTCGAGCGGGATCGACAGGCGCATCTCGACCGGCGCGATCCCGGCCTCCGCGAGGCGCCCGTGCAGCCGCCCGCCGGGGCCGGGCCGGGGCGCCGCCGGCCCCTCGCTCAGCCGCACGTCGCGCCCCGGGTCGAGGCCGAGGCGCCCGAGTAGCCGCGCGCGCAGGCGCGGATGGAGCGCCGCCTCGGGCCCGACCAGCGGCTCGGGCGCGAGCGTGAAGCGGCGCAGCCGCGTGCCCGCCGCCTCCAGCACCAGCGCCCGCTCGTCCCCCTCGGCGCGCTCCAGCAGCCGCGCGACGGTGCCCGCGCGCTCCACCGTCTCGATGCGCTGCGCGATGCGGAGCGCCTCGCCCCGCTCCCCGGCGAAGATCCAGACGCTCGCCGCCTGCGCGGCGAGAAAGGCCGCGAGGATCAGGAGGGCGAGCTGCCCGAGGATACCGCGGGGCCGGAGGCGTCTCACGACAGCTCCCGCACGTCCGCGGCGAGGCTGTAGCCCGCCGCCCGGATCGTGGCGATCAGGCGCGGCTGCGCGGGGTCGTCCTCGATCTTGCGGCGCAGGCGACTCACCTGGTTGTCGATGCTGCGGTCGAAGACGTCGGCCTCGCGCCCGCTCGTCAGGTCGAGGAGGCGCTCGCGCGAGAGCACGACGCGCGGGCGCTCCAGAAGCGCGGTGAGCAGCCGGAACTCGCCGCTGGTGAGCGCGACCTCGCGCCCGTCGGCGTGGGTGAGCGCCCGCGTGTCGGTGTGGAGCACCCAGTCCGCGAAGGCGAGCCGGCGCCCGCCGAGGCGCCCGGCCAGCGGCTCGGGACGCTCGGCGCGGCGCAGGATCGCCTTGACCCGCGCCAGAAGCTCGCGCGGGTTGAAGGGCTTCACGAGGTAGTCGTCGGCGCCGATCTCCAGCCCCACGATGCGGTCGGTCTCCTCCGACAACGCGCTCAGCATCAGGATCGGCGGCCCGCCCGCCGCGGCGAGGCGGCGCGCGGCCGAGAGCCCGTCCTCGCCCGGCATCATCACGTCGAGCACCACCAGATCGACGCGCCCGGCCCTGAGCGCCGCGTCCATCTCGGCGGCGCTCGCGGCGGCCTCGGCGCGCAGGCCGTTCTTCTGAAGGTAGCGGGTCACGGCGTCGCGGATCTCGCGGTGGTCGTCGACGACGAGGACGCGCGGGGGGCTCTCTCGGGCGGTCATGGCACCGTCATAGCGCGGTTTCGCGGCGCGCGGACAGTCGCTCTGTCGCAGTCTGTCGCAAAGGCCCGATCCGGGACGCGGCGTTACATTTCTCCGGGCTGGCCGGGATCGTTCCGCGACAGGGCGCGGGCAGATTAGCCCCATCGCAACACGGACCCGATGAGGTGACGACATGACCCGCAAGACCCTCCTGACCCTCGGCGCGCTCGCCGCCGGCACGCTTCTCGGCGCAGCCGCCCTCGCCGGTCCCGGCGACCGGGGCCCCGGCGCAGCGCGCATGACGATGGAGCGCCCGGGCGGCGCGATGATGGCTGCGCGCGACTGCCGGGCCCCCGAGGCGGCGCGGCGCGGCATGGGCCGGCAGGCGCGGCGCGACCGACAGGGCGACGGCCCCGCCGGCTTCGGCGCGTTGACCGAGACGCCGGCCTACGCGGCGCTCGACACCGACGGCGACGGCACCGTGACGCTCGAAGAGGCCCGCTCGGGGGCGGAGGCGCTGCACGCCGCCCACGACGCCGATGGCGACGGCGCGCTCGGCGAGGCGGAGTTCGCCGCGCTCTTCGCGGAGATCGCGCGCGGCATGGCCGATCGCCCCTTCGCCCGGCTCGACGCCGACGGCGACGCGCGGATCAGCCCGGACGAACTCGCCTTTCCGGCGCAGATGATGGCCCGGCGCGACCTGATGCAGGTCAACGCCCGCGAGACCGCCGGCGAATAACACGCGGCCAGCACGGCAGGCGCGCGCGGCGCGCCTGCCCATGGCACGAGGGGAGAGACGATGACCGACACCACCGCACCCGCCGGCTACTCCGCGACGCAGATCGCCCTTCATTGGGCCGTCGCCGCGCTCGTCGCCGGGCAATACCTCTTTCACGACGCGATTTCGGGGGCGTGGGACGCGATCCGCGCGGGCGAGACCGTCGCCTTCGATCCGCTGATCCTCGCCCATGTGGCGGGGGGCGGGCTGATCCTCGCCTTCGTCGTCTGGCGCCTCGCCCTGCGGCTCGGCCGCGGCGCCCCGGCGGCCCCGGCGCAGGAGCCCGCCCCGCTCGCGACGCTCGCCCATGTGGCGCATTGGGCCTTCTACGCGCTGCTGATCGGCATGGCGCTGAGCGGCGCGCTGGCGTGGTTCGCGGACGTGGCTCCGGCCGCGCGGGCGCACAATGTCCTCAAGATCGCGCTGCTCGCGCTGGTGGCGCTGCACGTCGCGGCTATCCCGGTGCACAAGCTCGCCCTGAAGAGCGACGTGATGCGCCGGATGATCCGCCCCGCCGACTGAGCCGCGCCCGGGCGGTGACCGTCGCGCACCGCGGCCGGCCTTCCCGCGGCGAACCGTCCCACGGGGCCGGTCCGGGGGCGCGCCGTGGGGCACTCACGGCGCGAGGCCCGGACGCCCCGGCCCGCTCGGCGGCAGGACACCCGCTGCCCGGCAGCGGCCCAACCGGCGCGCGGCGCGGCGCCCGGGGGAGCGGTCGGCTTTACCCCGGGCCAGTGGCGACGTATGACCCCGCGACCCGAAACGCAGGGGACACGCAGATGGACGGCATTCTCGCGCTCGCGGCGGACAACCTCCTGTCGCCGATCATCCTCTTCTTCGCGCTCGGCGTCGCCGCCGCCTTCGCGCGCTCCGATCTCTCGGTGCCCGAAGCGGTCGCCAAGGGGCTGTCGATCTATCTCCTGTTCGCGATCGGCTTCAAGGGCGGCGCGAGCGTCGCCTCGCACGGGATCGACGCGACGCTCGTCCTGTCGCTGGTGGCCGGCGTCGTCCTGTCCTTCCTGTTGCCGGTCGTGGCCTTCGGCCTGCTCAAGGGGATGACCCGGCTTTCGGTGACCGACGCCGCGGCGGTGGCCGGGCACTACGGCTCGATCTCCATCGTGACCTTCGTCGCGGCGAGTTCCGTGATCACCTCCGTCGGGCTCTCCTCGGAGGGCTACATGGTCGCCGTGGCCGCCGTCATGGAAGCGCCGGCGATCCTCTCCGCGCTCTGGATCATAGCGCGCTTCGGCAAGACGCAGGCCGAGATGGAGGAGGGCCTCGTCCGCGAGATCCTGCTCAACGGCTCCATCGTGCTCCTGGTGGGGTCCTTCGTCATCGGCTGGATCACCGGCGAAGAGGGGCTCGAGATGATCGCGCCCTTCATCGTGGCGCCCTTCCAGGGGGTACTCTGCCTCTTTCTTCTCGACATGGGGCTCGTCGCGGGGCGCGGCCTGCGGGAGGCGCGCTCGGTGCTGACGCCGGGGCTCTTCGCCTTCGGCGTGCTGATGCCGCTCGTGGGCTCGGCCTTCGGGCTGGCGGCGGGGCTCCTGCTGGGGCTGAGCCCGGGGGGCGTGATGCTCTTCATGACGCTCGCCGCCTCGGCCTCCTACATCGCGGTCCCGGCGGCGATGCGCGTGGCCCTGCCCGAGGCGAACCCGTCGATCTATCTCACGCTGTCGCTCGGCGTGACCTTCCCGTTCAACCTGACGCTCGGCATCCCCATCTATCTCGCGGTAGCCCGGGCCCTGACCGGAGGCTGAGCCCATGCAGACCCAAAAGGCCAAGCGCGTCGAGATCACCATCGAGGCCGTCATGGAGGACCGCCTGACCGCGGCCCTGATCAAGGCCGGCGTGACCGGCTTCACCATCCTGCCGGTGCTCGGCGGCTCGGGCCGCTCCGGGCAGTGGAGCCGCGAGGGGCAGGTGAGCCGCGCGGGGGGCATGGTCTCCGTCGTCTGCATCATCCGGCCCGAGCGGCTCGAGACGCTGCTCGAGGCCGCCTTCGAGGTGGTCGAGCGTCACATCGGCGTCGTCAGCGTCACCGACTGCGAGGTGCTGCGGGCGGAGCGCTTCTGAGCGCCGCGCGGCCGAGCGGCGCGACGGTATCGACGGGCGCGCGCAGGGGCGGGCGGTTCCGCCGGACGGCAAGGCGGCGGACGCCCGCCGGCGCACGCCCCCGCGCCGCGACATGCTGCCGCGCCCACGCGGGCACGGGATCGGCCTATGTCCCGGACCGATGCAACTGCCGCCCTCATCCCCTGCGAAACGCCTCTTCGACCTCGCGCTCGGCGCGCTCCGTCCGCCGCCGGGGCCGGGCCGCATCGCGCTGGCCTATACCTACGGGATCGTCTGCCACCTGATCTTCGCGGCGGCGGTGCTCGCCATGATCGCCGCGATGTATTTCGGCATGAGCGAGAGCTTCGGCCGCGTGCCAGAGCCATGGCACATCCCGGCGAACGCGCTCCTCTTGCTGCAGTTTCCGCTCGCACATTCCGTCCTGCTGTCGGCGCGGGGGCGGGGCGTGCTGGCCCGCCTCGCCCCGGCCCCGCACGGCCGCACGCTCGCCACGACGAGCTACGCGATCATCGCCTCGGCGCAGCTTCTCGCGCTCTTCGCGCTCTGGACGCCCAGCGGCGTCGTCTGGTGGCGCGCCGAAGGCGCGCCGCTCTGGGGCATGACGGCGCTCTACGCGGGCGCCTGGGCGATGCTGGTGAAGGCGAGCTTCGACGCCGGCGCCGAGGTGCAGTCCGGCGCGCTCGGCTGGATGTCGCTCGCCCGGAACGTCCGGCCCGTCTTTCCCGACATGCCGACGGGCGGGCTCTTTCGCGTGATCCGGCAGCCGATCTACGTCGCCTTCGCGCTCACCCTCTGGACGGTGCCGGTCTGGACGCCGGACCAACTCGCGCTCGCGCTGAGCTACACGGCCTATTGCCTCGCCGCGCCGCGCCTGAAGGAACGCCGCTTCGCCGCGCTCTACGGCGCGCGCTTCGCGGCCTATCGCGCGCGGGTGCCCTACGCGCTGCCGCGGCTCGGTCGCGGCCGGCGCCCGCGCTGAGCGGGGTGCTCAGGCGAAGCGGCCGCTGCGCTCGAGCACCTCGATCTGGTAGCCGTCCGGGTCCGCCACGAAGAAGAAGCGCGCGATGCGCGTGCCGCCGGGCGCGAAGTCCACGATGCGGCGCGGGGCGAATCCCGCCTCGGTGAAACGCGCGTGCTCGGCGTCGAGATCGTCCACCGTGACCGCGAGATGGCCGTAACCGTCGCCGAGATCATACGCCGCCTCACGCCCCTTGTTGACGGTCAGTTCGAGCTCGAAGGCGGCCTCGGCGTTGCTCAGGTAGACCAGCGTGAAGTCGTCGAAGTCGAGCCGGTCCGCCACCTCGAGCCCGAAGGCGCGGCGGTAGAAATCGATCGACCGCGCCTCGTCGAGAACGCGGATCATGCTGTGCGCGAGTCGGGCCATCGGGGCATCTCCTGATCTGACGCGGCCCTGATGCCGTCGCGCGCGCCGCGGCGCAACCGCGCCGCCCGGTCGGGTCCACCGGGCGCCATGGCACGGCGCCGCGCGATCGCGTATCCCGACGCCGAATGCAGCAGGAGGCAGGCCGATGAGCCCGATCGAAGCGCTGGATTTCGTCGGCGTCGCGCTCTTCGCGGCGACCGGTGCGCTCGCGGCCTCGCGCAAGCAGCTCGACGTGATCGGCTTCCTGTTCCTCGCGGCGGTCACCGGCATCGGCGGCGGCACGGCGCGCGACCTGATGCTCGGCGTTCCGGTGTTCTGGGTCGAGCGCCCGGCGCATGTTCTCGCCTGCGCGGCCACGGCGGTGCTCGTCTATTTCACGGCGCATCTTCTCGAGTCGCGCTACAGGCTCCTGCTCTGGCTCGACGCCATGGCGCTCGCCGCCTACGGCGTCTTCGGCGCCTACAAGGGCCTCGCCGTGACGGGATCAGCCACCGTCGCCGTGGTCATGGGCGTGCTGACGGGCACGCTCGGCGGGATCATCCGGGACGTGGTCGCGCGCGAGCCCTCGGTCCTCCTGCGACAGGAGATCTACGTCGCCGCGGCGGCGCTCGGCGCCGCGACCTTCCTTCTGCTCGACCGGGCGGGCCTGCCGCTCTGGGTCACGGCGGGCGGGGGCTTCGCCGCGGCGCTCATCCTGCGCGGCGGGACGATCCGCTACGGCTGGCGCCTGCCGGCCTACCGCTCGCGCCCGGGGCGCAGTCCCGACGACCTGTCCTGATCCGCGCCTGTCGCCCGCCCGCATGGATATCCCGCGCCCGATCGGGTAAGCCCGTGCCCCATGTGCGACACAACAAGGACCAGAACCGACAGGAGCGGGACATGACCAGCTTGACCGAAGCCGAGGAGATTTCCGAGATCGCCTTCGGCTACATGGGGTCCAAGGCGCTGTTCGCGGCGCTCGATTTCGGGATCTTCACCAGCCTCTCCGGCGGCGCGCGGGACATCCCCGCCATCGCCGAGGCCGCCGGCCTGCCCGAGGAGCGCGCGCGCACGCTGCTCACGGCGCTGACGGCGCTCGGCCTGACCGAGCGGCGGGGCGAGGGCTTCGCCAATTCGCCGGCCGCCGAGGCCTTCCTCGTGCGCGGGGCGAAATACGACTTCGGCGACTACCTGCGCCTGCAGGTCGGGCGGCAGATGTACCCGGTCATGGATCAGATCGGCGACGCCCTCGCCGGGCGGCTCTCGAAGGACGCGATCGGCTCCTACGCCGCGTGGTTCTCCGATCCGGAGGAGGCGCGGCTCTACTCCGAGAGCCAGCACGCCGGCTCGCTCGGCCCGGCGCGGAGCCTCGCGCGGAAGGTGGATCTCGGCGATGTGCGCCATCTCCTCGACGTGGGCGGCGGCACGGGGGCCTTCGCGATCACGCTCGCCCGCGCCAACCCCGAGCTGCGCGCGACGGTGGTGGATTTCCCGAACGTCGCCGAGCTCGGCCGCGCCTATGTCGCGGACGCGGGGCTCTCGGAGCGGATCACCTTCCGCGACGGCGACGCGCTGGAGGCCGAGTGGCCCGGCGGGCAGGACGCGATCCTTATGTCCTACCTGCTGTCGGGGCTGCCCGATCACACGCACGAGGCGCTGCTCGCCCGCGCCCGCGACCACCTCGCGCCCGGTGGGCGGCTTCTGGTGCACGACTTCATCGTGGACGAGGACCGCTCGGGCCCGAAGAACACCGCGCTCTGGCAGCTTCAGCACACCGCCTTCACGCCCGAGGCGCGCTCGCTCTCGGACGGCTGGCTGGCCGAGCGTATGCGCGCCGCGGGCTTCGAGCGGGTCGAGGTCGGGCCGCTCATCCCCGGCATGACGAAGCTGGCGACCGGCCACCGCCCGGCCTGACCGGCGCGACGCGCCGCCTGTGCAGGTGGCGGTCGCGCGTGATGACGCCAGCCGCCGCTCTCCGCGCGCAGGCGCGGGTGGCGGCAGTCGATCGCCGGGGCGCCGGGGCCGGCCGCCGGGGTCCGACCACGGCCCGGCGCAGGGCATCACGGCGAGGGGCCCGGCCGTCTCCCTGACCGCCCCGTCGATCGAGGCGACCGGGCGCGCGGCCGAGGGCCGCCGCGCAAGATCGCGCCCGTCGCGGCGCGGACCGCGACGGGCGGGTGCTCACTCCGGCGTCGGCGCGGTCTCTCGCGGTCGCCGCTTGGCGCCCGTGATCATGGCGCGGACGAGGGTGTCCCAGACCCGCACCGTTCCGGTGTCCGCCGTCTCCGCCATCAATCGTCATACCCCGCGTCGTCGTCATCGTCGCGGTCCCGGTCGTCGCGATACGGCAGGACCCCGCCGGTGACCGGGTCGAGGTAAGCCTCGACGCGCAGGCCGTTGGCGTCGATCATCTCGACGTCGTAACGGCCGCGCTCCAGCTCGATCTCGCGGAGGGTGTAGCCCTGCCCCTCGAGCATGGTGGCGATCTCGGCGACGCTCATGCGGTCCTGCACCGGCTGTCGCGCCGCGCCGGCGGCATCCTGCTGCTGGGCGGCGGCGCCGAGCGCGGCGAGGCCGGTGGCGAGGGCCGCGGTGAAGAGAATGCTGCGTCTCATGTCGTATCTCCCGTGGTGAGGCGGCCCCCATGGCCGCCGGTGCCCCGCTTCTGCACCGGGTCGCCTGACGCTGGGCTGATCCGCGGCGTCAGTGTGTCGTCAGCGTCGCGGCGGTAGATATGCGGGCCATGCGATACCCCAGCCCCTGCCGCAGCCTCCTCCTCCTCTGCCTTCTGGCCGGTCCCGCGCTGGCCGACGACGACGGCCACGACCGCGCCCGGCGGGCGCTGCAGGCGGGCGAGATACTGCCGCTCCCGGAGATCCTCGCCGCCGCGGCGGCCGCGCGCCCCGGGCGCGTCATCGCGCTAGAGCTGGAGCGCGAGGACGGGCGCTGGCTCTACGAGCTGGAGCTTGTGACGCCGGAGGGGCGGCTCTACGAGATGGAGATCGACGCCGCGAGCGCGACCGTTCTGGAGCTGGAACGCGAGGAGGACGACTGACATGCGCGCGCTGGCGGCCGAGGACGATCCCCGCATCGCGTCCGATCCGTCCGACGCGCTGACGGCCGCGGGCTTCCGGGTGGAGGTGACGGGCGACGGCGAGGACGCATGGTTTCTCGGCGACACCGAGGCGTACGACCTCGTCGTGCTGGATCTGGGCCTGCCGGGCATGGACGGGCTGGCGGTCCTGAAGCGCTGGCGCGCGAACGGACGCGCCATGCCGGTGCTCGTGCTGACGGCGCGCGGCACCTGGCAGGAACGGGTGGAAGGCATCGAGGCGGGCGCCGACGACGACCTGCCCAAGCCCTTCCGCATGGAGGAGCTCGTAGCCCGCGCCCGGGCGCTGGTGCACCGCTCCGGCGGCCATTCCGGCGCGCTGCAGGAGGCCGGCGCGCTCAGCCTCGACACCAACCGGATGCGCGTCGCGGTGCGCGGCGTGCCCGTGCAGGTCACCGCGCTGGAATATCGCCTGCTGGCCTACCTGATGCAGAACCGCGAAAGGCCCGTCCCGCCGACGGAACTTCTGGAGCACCTCTACGGCGACGACGACGCGCGCGAGGCCAACGCGCTGGAGGCGGTGATCGCGCGGCTCCGGCGGAAGCTGGGGCGCGGCGTGATCGGCACGCGGCGCGGCTTCGGCTCTTTCCTGGAGACCGCGTGAGCCTGCGCCTGCGCCTCGCGCTGGCCGGGGCTCTGGCCGTTCTCGGCGCGCTGGGCCTCGCGGCCTTCGGCCTGTCGCAGCTCTTCGGCGCGCATGTGGAGCGGCGCGCGGTCGCCGAGATGGGCGTGCAGCTCGACCAGGTCCTCGCGGGGCTGGAGCGGGGGCCGGACGGGCTGACCGTGGCGCGCGATCCCGCGGATCCGCGCTTCGACCGGCCCTACGGCGGGCTCTACTGGCAGATCGAAGGCCCGGACGGCGTCGAGCGATCCCGCGCGCTCTGGGACGCCGCGCTGGAGCTTCCGGCCGACACGCTGGGCGCTGGCGGGGTGCATGTCCACCACCTGCCGGGGCCGGACGGGGATGCGCTTCTGGTGCTCGAGCGGTCCGTCACGCTGCCAGCGCGGCTCGGCGGCGGGTCCGCCCGCGCGGCGGTCGCCATGTCGGCGGCGGACCTCGACGCCGCCCGCCGCGCCTTCGTGGCCGATCTCCTCCCCTATCTCGGGCTGCTCGCGCTGGCGCTGACGGCGGCGGGCTGGGCGCAGCTCTGGGTCGGGCTGCGGCCGCTCGGCGGGCTGGGGGCGCGGGTCGCCGCGCTGCGCGCGGGCCGGGCAGAGCGCATGGGCGCGGACTGGCCGCAGGAGTTGCGCCCGCTCGCCGGGGAGATCGACGCGCTGCTCGCCGCGCGCGAGGCCGAAAGCGCCCGCGCCCGGGCCCGCGCCGCCGACCTCGCCCACGGGCTCAAGACGCCGCTGCAGGCCCTGATGGGCGAGGCGGCGCGCCTGCGCGCCACCGGCGCCGAGAGCGAGGCCGAGGAGATCGAGGAAACGGCCCGCGCCATGCGCCGGATCGTGGACCGCGAACTGGCCCGCGCCCGCACCGCGGCCCGGGCCGGCGACGCCAGCGCCGATGCGCGCGACGTCGCGGAGAAGCTCGTCGCGGTGCTGCGGCGCACGCCGAATGGCGCGCGGCTGGACTGGCGGATCGACATCCCGGCGGGCACGCGCGTCGCCCTCGACCCCGCGGACCTCTCCGAGGCGCTCGGCGCGCTCGCCGAGAACGCCGCGCGCCACGCCCGGTCACGGGTGGCCCTTTCGGCGCGCGCGCAGGAGGGACGAGTCCTGCTGGGCGTCACGGACGACGGTCCGGGCATCCCGCCCGAGCGCCGCACGGCGCTGCGCGCCCGCCACGGCCACGCCGACGAGACGGGCACAGGCCTCGGGCTCGCCATCGCCGCCGAGATCGGCGAGGCCGCGGGCGGGCGGCTGACCCTGTCCGACGCCGATCCCGGCCTGACGGCGACCCTCGCCCTGCCCTCGCCCGGCGCCCCCGGATAGGAGGGCGTCGCGGACGGGCCCGGCCGCAGGGACGCGCTCCGGCGGCGCGGTCGTGCCGCGAAAGGGGCGGCTTGGCCCTCTCTCGGCAGAGGCCGCGACGCGGGGCGGTATCAGGGCGCGCCCGCGGCCGTGCGGGCGGGACTTCGCCTGATCGAACGCGAAGAGGCCGGGCGCGGGTCACGGCACCGCCGCCCCCCCGGTCCGCCGCGCGGGGACGTGGCGACCGGCTGTCGCGCTTGTCCTGCCGGCGGCCGCCGGGTGTCGTGTCGCAGCCTGCCCCTGACCGGCTTTCGCGGGCCCGCCGGCCATTTCCCCGGACCTCGGAGAACAGGCCGCGCGGGGACGGCTGGACGAACGCGCAGGGGCCGTGCCCGGGGCGTGGAGTGGAACCGCCCCGGATCAGGTGACCGCGGCCGGGACGACGTCCGCGGCCCATCGTGCGAGGGCCGCGGGCTCGGGGGGCAGATGGGTTGCGAGACCGCCGGCGAACGCGTCGAACGCCGTGCGGTTCAGCCCGTTCAGCCCCACGAGGACCGGCACATCGCGCGCTATGGCCTCCGCGATCACGTCGCGGAAACCGCGCCCCTCGGCCTCGTGCTTGCCGAACTTGTTGACGATGAGCAGGTCGGCCCCCGCGTCGAGCCGCGCCGAGACCAGCGCGACGGCCGCCTCGAGCGCCTCGGGGTCGAGGCGACAGCCGCGCGCGGCGGGGCCGAGGTCCTGGCTGATCCGCAGGACCGGCCCCTGGGGCAGCACGCGCACGTCCATGTCGCAGGGGCCCGCGTCGGCCCGCCCGGAGTTGATCTGCACGGTGCCGCAGAGCCTCAGCCCGCGCGCCATGAGATCGGCGGCGAGCCCCGCGAGGATCAGGTCGGTGTCGCCGCGGCCGGGCGCCATGGTGCAGGCGAGGGTCATCGCGTCTCTCCTCATGTCTCGGCGAAGGGCTCGAACTCGACCAGCGCGCCCGCCGGCAGGTGATCGGCCTCGGCCGGAAGGAACATCAGCCCGTCGGCCCCGGGCAGCCCCGCGACCCGGCCCGACTGGGTGGACGCCTCGAAGCGGACGATCTCGCGGCCCTCGGCGTCGCAGCCGGCGATGGCCGCTGGCCTGATCTCGCAGCGCCCCGGGGTGCGGTGGATCGCAGTTGCTGTCACCACATGGCGCCGCGCCGGCACGGGATGCGTCTGACCGGCGAGCCGGCGCAGGAGCGCCCGCCCGAAGAGGTGCCAGCTGACGAAGGCGGCGAGCGGGTTGCCCGGCAGGCCCAGCCACGTCGCCGCGCCGAGGCGTCCGAAGGCGACGGGCTTGCCCGGCTTGATCGCGACGCCGGCGAAGCAAACTTCCGCCCCGAGGGCCGCGAGCGCCGGGGCGACGTGATCCGCCTCGCCGACGGAGAGGCCGCCCGTGGTCACGACGAGATCGGCCCGCGCGGCGAGGTCGGCGATCCGGCGCGTCAGCGCGGCGCGATCGTCCCCGCCGTGGGCGACGGCGACGAGCTCGACCGCCGGTCCCGCGAGGGCGGCGGCGAGCATCGGCGTGTTGACGTCCGGGATGGCGGCGGCGGCGGCGCGCGCGACGCCCGCGGGCTGCACCTCGTCGCCCGTGACCATGAGCGCGACGCGCAGGGGCCGGCGCACGTGCAGCCTGTCCGCCCCCGCCGCGGCGGCCGCGGCGATCTCGCGCGGGCCGAGCCGGCGGCCGGCGTCGAGCACGAGCTGACCGGCCGCCATGTCCTCTCCCGCGCGGCGGAGGTTGAGGCCCGGCGCCGGGCGCGCGTCGATGCGGATGGCGTCGCCCTCGCGGTGGACGTGCTCCTGCATCACGACCGCGTCCGCGCCCGGCGGGATCGGCGCCCCGGTGAAGATGCGCGCCGCCATGGCGCCCGGGAGCGGGGCCGGCGCGCCCTGCCCCGCGGTGACCCGATCGGTCACGGCGAGCCACCAGGGGCCCTCGCCCGAGAGGGCGCGCGTGGCCACGGCGTAGCCGTCCATCGCCGCGTTGTCGAAGGGCGGCGCCGCCGCGCGCGCCGCGACCGGCCGCGCGAGAATCCGGCCCGCCGCCGCGGCCGGAGACAGGGCCTCCGTCCCGGCGACGGGCGCGGCGTGGGCCGCGATGCGCTCCAACGCCGCGTCGAGGGAGATCGCGGCCCCGGCGCCCTCCCCCGCGTCGCAGCCGCAGCCCGGCCCGATCAGTCGGTCGATCGCCGTCATTCCCAGGTCTCCGGTCCGCTGTCCGCAGCGTCGCCCGCGTCGCGCGCCACGGTCGGGGCCATGATCCCGCGGCGGCGCATCATGCGCCCGCCCAGCGTCTCGAGGTCGCCGGGCGCGAGACGCAGCCGCGCGAAAGGCAGGACGATGGCGTTCTCGAGGATCAGGTGGCGGCGCGCGTGGTTGGCGTAACGCCGCAGCCCCTCCCGCCCGGTCGCGTCGAGGCGATCCGGCCCCGCACGCACCGCCGCGACGATCCCCGGCGTGTCGACACCGGCGTGCAGGTGATCGGCCTCCAGCCTCACCAGGACCGGCGCGATCTCGTCCTCTGGCGCGCAGCGCCGCCGCAGGAGCGGGAAGAGGTCGGCCTCCTCGTCGGCGATGTGGAGGGCGAGCTCCGTCCCGAGGAAGCCCGCGGCCTGATCGAGGTCGCGCCGCGCGACGGTCTCCCCGGCGGCGAGCCTGTCGAGGATCGCGCAGACGTGGCGCTCGCGCAGGTGGTCCTCGTGCAGGACGCCCAGCGGATCGCTCAGGAGCCGCGGCGGCGTCGGAGAGCGGCAGTCCCCGCGTCTCGGGTCTCGGGCGTGGCTGGTCATGGAGCCGCCCTCCCGGGGCGCTAAAGCGGTCGGAGATCCGCGCCGGAAATCTCGGCGGCGGCGACCAGTCGGGTGACGTAGTCTCGGGCGGCCCGGGCCCAGGCGGCCTTTTCCATGGCCGCCGCGATCCTTGCGCGCACCGCCTCGAAGGGCAGGACCGCGCCCTCGGCCACGGCGTCCATGCGGATAACGTGCCAGCCGTGGCGGGTGGGCACCGGCACGACCGTGATCTCGCCCTCGGCGAGGGGGCGCAGGGCGGCCTCGAACTCCGGCACCGTGTCGCCCGGCCCGATCTGGCCCAGCGCGCCGCCCGCGGCCTTCGAGCCGCAATCGCTCTGCGCCTCGGCCAGCCTGGCGAAGCCGCGGGGCACCTCCAGCGCGCGGCGGGCGAGGTCGGCGGCGCGCGCCTCCGCCGCGGCCATGGCCGCCGCGTCGCGCGGGTCGCAGGCGACGAGGATATGCGACACCTCCCAGAGCGGGGGCGCGCGGAAGCGCTGCGGGTCGCGCGCCCATTCGGCGCGGATCTCTGTGAACCGGCATGGAAAAAGGACCC
>NZ_QOHR01000022.1 GCF_003385555.1 Rhodosalinus sediminis
CCTTTTTCCATGCCGGTTCACAAACGCCGGCTCAGCCAATAACGCTGGCTGCGAAACTCGAGGCGCTCGCAGAGTGCCTCGACGCGGCGCAAGGACGCGACGACGTGGTGTTGCCAGCAGGATTTCCACCGCGACCGGACCTCGACGCGGCGATCCGCTGGAACATCGCGCGGCTCCACGACCTCGCAGCGCTCTGCCGCGCAGTCTGAGCAAAGCCCCCGGTCCGGAGCCCGGGCCGGGGGTTGGCCGTCAAAGCTGAAGGAAGGAGCGACTGAGGGGGCGCGAAAAGCGCCCGGCGCCGACCGGGCTTCAGGACAGAGCGCAAGCGCTGATGCGGTGCGGGTTGGTCCGGGAGAGGCATCGGGAGCCTGTCGCGCCCAGCGCGTCGATGGCCCCGCGAGACGATCTCCGCTCCGAGACGCCGCGCCCCTGATCGCGGCCAGCCGACACGCTCGATGGATGCCCGGACTCTACATCAGTTTGCTTCAGTAAATGCTGTCCTGTTCTGGGTATGTCCTGTCCTGTCCTTGCCCTATTCCAACCTGCAACTGATGCAGAATTTCCTTCTAAGTCCTTGATTATCCCATACGATAATTCGGAGACTCGCGCGTGATCTGCACGTCATGAACGTGGCTCTCCTTGAGCCCGGCGCCGGAGATGCGCACGAAGCGGCAGCCGCCGCGCATCGCGTCCACGGTGGGGGTGCCCGTGTAGCCCATCGCGGCGCGCAGGCCGCCGACGAGCTGGTGGATCACCGCGCCGGCCGGGCCCTTGTAGGGCACCTGCCCTTCGACGCCCTCGGGCACGAGCTTGTCGGAGGCCGCGTCCTTCTGGAAGTAGCGATCCGCCGAGCCGCGCGCCATGGCGCCGAGGCTGCCCATCCCGCGGTAGGTCTTGAAGCTGCGGCCCTGGTAGAGGACCACCTCGCCCGGGCTCTCGTCCGTGCCGGCGAGCATCGAGCCCACCATCGCGCAGGAGGCGCCCGCGGCGATCGCCTTGGCGAGATCGCCGGAGAACTTGATGCCGCCGTCGGCGATCACCGGCACGTCGCCCGCCTCCGCCGCGCAGTCCATGAGCGCGGTGAGCTGCGGCATGCCGACGCCGGCCACCACCCGCGTCGTGCAGATCGAGCCCGGGCCGATGCCGACCTTCACCGCGTCCGCGCCCGCGTCGATCAGCGCGCGCGTCGCCTCGGCCGTGGCGACGTTGCCCGCGACGACCTGCACGGCGTTCGAGAGGCGCTTGATGCGCTCGACCGCCTCGCTCACCGCGGCGGCGTGGCCGTGGGCGGTGTCGATCACGATCAGGTCGCAGCCCGCGTCGATCAGCGCCTCGGAGCGTTCGAAGCCGGCGTCGCCCACCGTCGTCGCCGCGGCGCACCTGAGTCGGCCGAGGTCGTCCTTGCAGGCCGTCGGGTTGAGCACGGCCTGTTCAGTGTCCTTCAGCGTGAGAAGCCCCGTCAGGCGGCCGTCGGCGTCGGTGACGAGGAGCTTCTCGATGCGCCGCGCCTTCATCAGGCTCTTGGCCTCCTCGCGGTCGGCAGGCTCCTGCAGGATGGCGAGGTTCTCGGAGGTCATCATCACCCGCACCGGCGTGGCGTCGTCGGTGGCGAAGCGCATGTCGCGGTTGGTGACGATCCCCATGACGTGACCCGCCGCGTCGACCACCGGAAAGCCGGTGACGCGGTAGCGCGCCTGCAGCGCCTTGGCGTCTGCGAGCGTCTGGTCGGGGCTGAGCGTGATCGGGTTGTAGACGATGCCGCTCTCGAAGCGCTTGACCCGGCGCACGGCGCGGGCCTGCTCCTCGACGTCGAGGTTGCGGTGGATGACCCCGAGGCCGCCGGCCTGCGCCATGGTGATCGCCATGTCGCTCTCGGTCACCGTGTCCATCGCCGAGCTCAGGAGCGGGATGTTGAGCGAGATCGCCTTCGTCACCCGGGTCCGCGTGTCGGCGTCGCTCGGCAGCACCTCGGAGGCGCCCGGCACCAGCAGCACGTCGTCGAAGGTCAGCGCCTCCCGAATCTCCATCGCTAAGCTCCCGCGGATGATCGTTTGGCGCGTCCCTGTTGCACGGATACGGGGGAATGGGAAGCCCCGACGCCCGCCCCGGGCGGCGCGGGTGCGCAGGGCGGTACCGCCGGCGCGTCGCGCGGCGGCGGGGCAAGCGCAGGGGACGCCCTTGGGGCCCGCGTCTCTGCGTCGGGGCGGCGCGCGACCCTGGCCTGCCGGGGCTGCCGGCCGCGCGGCGCCCTGTGGTGCGCGGGGCCTGACGGGCAGGCAGGGCAAGGCCCGGCGCAAGTGCGCATCGCGCGTCGACAGCCCATGACAGCGCGGCGAGAGCCTTTTTGCATGGACAGTGGCCCATTGCGCGCGGACAGCCCATGACAGCGCCGCGAGGGCCTCGATGCATGGACAGGGGCGCACCGCCCCGCCCGGCCAAGCGCCGGCACGGCCCGTGCCCGGCCGATTGGACAGGCGCTCATCGCCCCGCCCGGCTGCGCGACCACCGCCGCGCGGGACGCACCGGCCCGGGCGGCGCGGGCGAAGCGGTCTATGGACGCGCGTGCGCAGGCAGGGCAGCCGCGCGGCGGCGGCGTCGGCGCGCCACCCGGCGCAGGGCCTCTGGCCGCGAGAACCCCGGCGGAGCAGCCGCGCCGCGGCGTCGCCGGCGCACCGCCCGGCGCAAGGCCTCTGGACGCGCGGGCCCCGGCGGGGCAGGCTCACGGCACGGCGAGGGAGGGGCGCATGGCGGGACACGGCTACGAGACGGGGCGGCTCGATCTGCCCTTCACGGGGATTGCGAGCTTCGGCAAGCGCCCCGTGGTCACCGACTGGGCGGCGATCGAGGCCGATGCGGCGATCCTCGGCGCGCCCTTCGACGGCGGCACGCAGTTCCGCCCCGGCGCGCGCTTCGGCCCGCGCGCGGTGCGCGAGGCCTCGACCCTCTTCAGCTTCGGCCACGCCGGCGCCTACGATCACGAGGACGACGTGACCTATCTGCCGCCCGCGGTGCGGATCGTGGACGCGGGCGACGCCGACATCGTGCACACCGACACCGAGGCGAGCCACGCCAACATCGAGACCGGCGTGCGCGCGCTCCTCGACGCGGGCGCGCTGCCGGTGGTGATCGGGGGCGACCACTCGGTGACCATCCCGGCGATCCGCGCCTTCGCCGGGCGCGCGCCGGTCCACGTGCTGCAGATCGACGCGCATCTGGATTTCGTGGACGAGCGCCACGGCGTGCGCCACGGGCACGGCAACCCGATGCGCCGCGCCGCCGAGCAGCCGCATGTCTCCGGGCTGACGCAGGTGGGCATCCGCAACGTGAGCTCGACCGCGCGGGAGGGCTACGCGGCGGCGCGCGCGATGGGCTCGGACATCCTCTCGGTGCGCCAGGCCCGGGCGCTCGGGCCCGCGGGCGTCGCCGCGCGGGTGCCGGCGGGCGCAAGGGTCTATCTAACGATCGACATCGACGGCTTCTGCCCCTCGATCGCGCCCGGCACCGGCACGCCGAGCCACGGCGGCTTTCACTATTACGAGGTGCTGGAGATGCTGCAGATCGTGGCGCGCGAGCACGAGATCGCGGGTATCGATCTGGTGGAGGTCGCGCCGGATCACGACGCCGGGCAGGTCACCTCCATCCTCGCCGCGCAACTCCTGCTGAACGTGCTCGGCTTCATCTTTCACGCCCGCGGCGCGCGGTGAGCGCAAGGCGCTTCGAAGCGCCTTGCAAGGCGTTTGCAAACGCCTTGCCCGCCGCGCCGAGGGCGCCCGGATGACGCTCGCATGCGCCCGCATGCCGCGGCTGAGCGGGCCGCGGCGGCGGCGCGCGGTAATTTGACCGCGAGCGACCGGAGACAGGACAGCGCGCCCATGACCCAGGACCCCCTCGTCGTCTTCACGCCCTCGGGCAAGCGCGGGCGCGTGCCGGCCGGCACGCCCGTCCTCGACGCCGCGCGGCGGCTCGGCGTGGATCTCGACTCGGTCTGCGGCGGGCGCGGCATCTGCTCCAAATGCCAGGTGGCGCCCGCCTACGGCACCTTCTCCAAGCACGGCGTTACCGCGGCCCCGGACGCGCTCTCGGAGTGGAACGCCGTCGAGGCGCGGTATGACGCCAAGCGCGGGCTGAAGCCCGGCCGGCGCCTCGGCTGTCAGGCGCGGGTCATGGGCGACGTGGTGATCGACGTCCCCCCCGAGAGCCAGGTCCACCGGCAGGTGGTGCGCAAGTCGGCGACCCTGCGCGCGATCGAGATGGACCCGGCGACGCGCCTCCACCTGATCGAGGTGGCCGAGCCCGACATGCACGAGCCCGCCGGCGATCTGCAGCGGGTGGCCGCCGCCCTCGCCGCGCAGTGGGACATCCCCGAGATCACCTGCGACGTCTCGCTTCTGGCGAAACTCCAGCCCGCGCTGCGCAAGGGCGGCTGGCAGGCGACCGTCGCCGTGCACAGCCCGCATTCGGGCGCGACGCCGCGCCTCCTCGAGATCTGGCCGGGGCTGCACGAGGGCGGGCTCTACGGGCTCGCCGTCGATCTCGGCTCGACGACGGTGGCGGCGCATCTCACCGATCTCGACACCGGCGAGGTGAAGGCCTCCTCCGGCATCATGAACCCGCAGATCCGCTTCGGCGAGGACCTGATGAGCCGGGTGAGCTACGCCATGATGAACCCGGGCGGCGCGGCGGAGATGACGGCCACGGTGCGCGAGGCGATCGACACCCTCGCCACCGCCATCGCCGGGGAGGCCGGGATCGACCCCGCGCTGATCGTCGAGACGGTCTTCGTCTGCAACCCGGTGATGCATCACCTGCTGCTCGGCGTCGATCCGGTGGAACTCGGGCAGGCGCCCTTCGCGCTCGCCACCTCAGACAGTCTCGAGCTCGAGGCGCGCGACCTCGGGCTCGGCGCGATCAACCCGCGCGCACGGGCCTACGTCCTGCCCTGCATCGCGGGGCACGTGGGCGCCGACGCCGCCGCGGTCGCCCTCTCGGAGGAGCCGTGGCGCGCGGAGGAGTTGACGCTCATAGTGGACGTGGGCACCAACGCCGAGATCCTGCTCGGCGACACCTCCCGCGTGCTCGCCTGTTCCTCGCCGACCGGCCCCGCCTTCGAGGGCGCGCAGATCGCCGCGGGCCAGCGCGCCGCGCCCGGCGCGATCGAGGCGGTGCGCATCGACCCCGAGACGAAGGAGCCCCGCGTGCGCGTGATCGGCTGCGATCTCTGGTCCGACGAGCCGGGCTTCGCGGAGGCGGTCGGCCCCGGCGGCGTCACCGGCATCTGCGGCTCCGGCATCATCGAGGCGGTGGCCGAGCTGCGCATGGCGGGGCTGATGGACGAAAGCGGGCTGATCGGCTCGGCCGCGCAGACCGGCTCGCCGCGCTGCGTGAGCGACGGGCGCACGCAGGCCTACGTCCTCCACGACGCGAGCGCCGAGGGCGGGCCGCGCATCATGGTCACGCAGGGCGACATCCGCGCCATCCAGCTCGCCAAGTCGGCGCTCTACGCGGGCGCGCGGCTCCTGATGGATCAGCGCGGCGTGGACCGGGTGGACCGCGTGGTGCTCGCCGGAGCCTTCGGCGCGCATATCTCGCCCCGGCACGCGATGGTGCTCGGCATGATCCCCGACGTGCCCCTCGACAAGGTGACGAGCGCGGGCAACGCCGCCGGGACGGGCGCGCGCATCGCGCTCCTCAACCGGGCCGCGCGGGCCGAGATCGAGCGGCGCGTGCGCGAGATCGTCAAGGTCGAGACGGCGATCGAGCCCCGCTTCCAGGAGCACTTCGTCGCCGCCAACGCGATCCCCCACGCAGTCGACCCCTTCCCCGAGCTCGCGGCGGTCGCCCCCCTGCCCCGCGTCGCCTTCAACACCGGCGGCGGTGGCGCGGAGGGCGGCCGCCGCCGGCGCCGCCGCGCCTGAGCGCGGACAGCGCGCGCGGCGTGCCTCTGCCGGCCCGCTTGGTCCCTTCGAGAGGATCGCGGGGCCGGCGCTGCTGGGACGCGGCCGCCTCGCCGCACCGGCCGCGCGGCCGCACGTGCGGTGCGGCGCGGCCGACGGCCCGCCAGACCCCGGCTGAGCGCCGACGCTCACCCGAGCCAGACCCCGGCCGAGCGCCCGCGCTCACCCGAGCCAGACGTCGAGGAAGAGCATCAGCACCAGCCCGACGGCGAGCCCCGCCGTCGCCTTCTGCTGGTGTCCGCACCGGTGCGTCTCGGGGATGATCTCGTGGCTGATCACGTAGAGCATCGCCCCCGCGGCGAAGGCGAGCCCCCAGGGCAGCAGCGGCTCGGACACCGCGATCACGCCCGCGCCGATCAGCCCGCCGAGCGGCTCCACGAGGCCGGTGAGCGCCGCGACCGCCCAGGCGCGGCGCTTCGGATACCCCTCGCCGAGCAGCGCCACGGCCACCGCCAGCCCCTCGGGCGCATTCTGCAGGCCGATGCCGAGCGCCAGCGGCGCCCCGCCCGCGACGCCCTCGGCGGCGAAGCCGACGCCGACCGCCAGCTCCTCCGGCACGTTGTGAATCGTGATCGCGATGACGAAGAGCCAGACCCGGCGCAGCGCCGTCGCCTCCGGCCCTTCCCGGCCGGAGCGGAAATGCTCGTGGGGCAGGCGCTCGTTCAGAAGCGCGATGGCGCCCATGCCGAGCAGGATGGCCACGCTCACGATCGCCGCCGGCGCCGCGTCGCCCGCAAGGTCCGCCCCGGCCGCCTCGAGCGCGGGGACGATGAGCGAGAAGAAGGAGGCCGCGAGCATCACGCCCGCCGCGAAGCCGAGCGAGAGATCGCGCATCCCCCGCGACGGGATGCGCCCGACGAGCACCGGCAGCGCGCCGACGGCCGTCATGGCGCCGGCCGCGAGGCTGCCGAAACCGGCGAGCGCGAGAACCGGGAGAGTGTCCATCGTCGAACCCTCCTCGAGGCCGAATCAGCGGGACGCCGGCGCGAGCGCGCGCGCCCCGGCATCCGAATCGCGGCCTTCGCCGCCGGCGCGGACGGGGCGCGCCGAGTCGGCGTCAATCCCGCAGCGCGCCGTCAATTGATGCAGCGCGACGAACAGCGGCCGCGGGCGCGCCACCGCGCGCGCCTCAGTTAGGCCCCATTTCACCGCAGTCGTATTGTCGCACATTCGCGGACAGTACCACCCCTCGGCGCGGCGAACACTGGTGCGACAAGCGGCTAACGGGCCGGTCACCATCCAATACCGGGCGCTTCCCGGAAACAATCCACGCGCTCCGCCGGTGCCACGGACGGCGCCCTCACGCCCGATATGTCCATTTTCGGCCATCTTTTTCCTTTTTCCGACCATGCCGCCGGAGTAACAAGAAGTGCATGTCGAAAGACGTAGCAGTGGCCGGCGCGAGGGGCGACCGTCGGCCATGCTGCGCCGCGGGGCCGGGTCACGCGGACGCGACGACGAAGGGGAACGACGGGTCGAGCGACGGCGACCCGAGGGGCGGACGGACACGGCCCCGCCGATACGGAGGGGATGGACGATGAGCAGCGACGACGGACATAAGCATACGGGCCCCTCGAACCATCACGGGGGCAAGGGGAACAATAAAGGCGGCGAGAATTCCAACTCGCCCCCCGCGCCCGATGGCATCGTCGAGGGCAGCGACCACCCCGATCGCATCGACGCCCACTACGACGACGACCCGGAGGGCGACCGCGTCGACGCCGGCGACGCGATCGACCCGGCCGCCGGGCGCGACGACGACAGCGTCCTCGGCTTCGCGGGCGACGACACGATCTACGCCGGCGCTGGCGACGACACCGTCGAGGGCGGCGCGGGCGACGACTGCATCGACGGCGGCGCGGGCGACGACGTGCTCAAGGGCGACGGTGCCGCAGTCGCGCCCGGGCCCATCCACATCACGGTCACGAAAAGCAACGCCGGCTTCGATAACGGCCTTTTCGTCTATGAAATCGATCCCGAGACCGGGGAGACGTTCAACCGCTTCGATCTGACGGACAACGTCAAGGAAAAGATCGACTACACTTTCACCTACACGCCCTCCTCGGCCGGGGTGACGGTCGGCGTCGGCATCGTGAGCCCGCAGGGGACCTTCTACTCCTCGGCCTACGGCGACAACCTCGACCTCAACGAGGACGGCAAGCTTCACACCAGACTTGTGAGCGGCGGGGACGATACCCCTGTGCGCCTTGGCTTCGAGGATCTGAAAGGCCTCGAGGGTTACGGCGAAGAACCGGACTTCGACGACGTGGTGGTCGAGATCGACCTCGGCACCTCCGGCGCCACGCTCGACAACGCGCACACGGACTACAGCGCCCCGCTGCCCGACCCCGGCCACCCGGGCGACGACACGCTGTTCGGCGGCCACGGCAATGACGCGCTGCACGGCCAGGGCGGCAACGACAAGCTCTACGGCGGTGAGGGCCATGACACCCTGTCGGGCGGCGCGGGGCACGATATCCTGAAAGGCGGAGACGGTGCCGACAGCCTCGACGGGGGAGACGGCAACGACCTCCTCAAGGGACAGGATGGCGATGACACCCTGTCGGGCGGCGCGGGGCACGATTGGCTCGTCGGCGGCCGCGGCGACGACGAGCTCACTGGCGGGGCCGGTGACGACACGCTTTTCGGAGGAAGCGGCGACGATACGCTCACTGGCGGGGCCGGTGACGACAAGCTCGTCGGATGGTCCGGCGACGATGAACTCGCCGGCGGAGACGGTGACGACAAGCTTTTCGGCGGGAGCGGCGACGACACGCTCACCGGCGGTGACGGTCACGACACGCTGAAGGGCGGGCACGGTCGCGACGAGCTCACCGGCGGCGAGGGCGCCGACACGATCAAGGGCGGCGCCGACCAGGACACCATCCTCGGCGCGACGCCGGGCGACGAGATCCATGGCGGCGCCGGGGGCCACGATTTCGACAAGCTGGATCTGCGTGGCAGTGGCCGGTTCCGCCTGATCAAAGAAGAAAAAGACAGCGATGGTAACGGCTACGACGGACGGGTGGAGTTCCTCGACAACGAGGACCACGTCACCGGAACCGCGACATATACCAACATCGAGGAATTCCACATCTGCTTCACCCCCGGCAGCCTCATCGCCACGCCGCAGGGCGCGCGGCTGGTGGAGGAGCTCGCGCCCGGCGACCGGGTGATCACCCGCGACAACGGCATCCAGGAGCTCGCCTGGACCGGGTCGAAGACGCTCACGCCGCATGCGCTCGCACGGGCGCCGCATCTGCGGCCGATCCTGATCCGGGCCGGGGCGCTCGGCAACGGCCTGCCCGAGCAGGACCTGATGGTCAGCCCCAACCACCGGGTGCTCATCGGCAATGCGCACATGCCGCTCTATTTCGACGAGAGCGAGGTGCTCGTGGCGGCGAAGCACCTGACCGGCCTGCCCGGGATCGATCAGGTCACGCGGCTCGGGGCGACCTACGTCCACATCATGTGCGAGCGTCATGAGGTCGTGCTCTCCAACGGCGCATGGACCGAAAGCTTCCAGCCCGGGGATTATAGCCTGCAGGGCATCGGCGAGGCGCAGCGCTCGGAAATCCTCGAGCTGTTCCCGGAACTCGCGACCGAGGGCACCGTGGGCAGCGGCTTCGAGGCGGCCCGCCGGGTGCTGAAAAAGCACGAGGCCCGGCTGATCGCCCTGTAACGGCGGCGCCCGGAGCACCGGCGCCGACCGGGACCGCGTGCCTCGGGCCGTCGCGGCCCCTTGATAAGGACGCGCAGGGGCTGCGCCCGCGTCAGGAAAGAGATGGAGCCGAATGCCGATCGTCCTGCCCATCCCCGCCGGCGCGGCCGGGCCACCGCCCGCGCAGCCCCGCATCGACGGCCCGGCGGGATCGCGTCCCCTCGGGTCCCTGCGCCCGGGCCTCCGCTTCGCCGACGGGGCGTTGGTCCGGTGGGTCGGCCGGCGACGCCTGCGCGCGCGGACGACCGCTGAGGCGCCGATCCGGCTGCGGCGCGGCGCGCTCGGCCCCGGGGTGCCGTCGGCCGAGGTGACGGTTTCGCCCGAGCAGCCGATCCAGCCGGACGCGGACGGGCCGCCGGTCCCGGCCCGCGCGCTCCTCGGGCGGCCGGGGATCGCGCCCGTCGTCGGGGGCGACATGCTCTTCGTCCACGCCATTTTCGACCGGCCGACGACGATCCGCGTCAACGGGTGCCCGGTCCGCGGCGCCACCCTCGACGATCTCGCCACGTCCGCGCCGTCGCGCGTCGGGCGCACCGCGCTGTTGCGGCTCTTTCCGGAGCTCGTCACGCTTCGGATTTCGGCGCCTGCGGCGGCGCCGGCCTGACGGACGACCGCGGGGCTGCAGCCCGGCGCGCGATATCACGGGCCTCCGCGTGCCGTGGCATCCCGGGGAAGTCGCGCGTTGTCCCGCGATGCCGCCGTGCGCGGGCGACCTACCCCGCGGAGCGGTCGCCCCGCGCCGTGGCGGCGTCCGCCGTGCGCGCCTCCGCCTCGGCGGCGAGCCCTTCGGCCCGCTCCGCCAGCGCGCTCAGCGCCGCCGTCGCCTGCGGCGGGGCCGCGGCGGGCCGCGCCTCGAGCTCGGCGATCCGCGCCTCCTGCGCCGCGATCCGCTCCTGCGCCTCGCGCAGCTGATCCTCCACCCCCGCGGTGCGGTCGGCGAGCATCAGCCCGGCCATGAGCAGCATGCGCGCCTCGGGCAGGCGGCCGATCTGCTGCACGAGCCGCGCCGCCTCCGCGTCGAGCATCTGCGCGGCGGTGCGGAGGTACTGCTCCTCCCCCTCCTGGCAGGCGACCTCGAAGACACGCTCCCCGATCTCGATTTCCACGTTGGGCATCATCCCGCCTCCTGCTCCGCGCTCGCCGCCTCGGGCGGGGCGGCCAGCGCCTCTTCCGCAAGCGGGCCGAGCACCGCGAGGATCGCGCGCACCTCGGCCGTCTCGGCCTCGCGCTCCGCGCGCAGCGCCTCGAGCTCGGCCCGGAGTCCCGCGTCGATCGTCGCCGCGTCGCCCAGCCCGCGGGCGTTGGCCGCGCGCAGGGCGTCGTTGGTCTCGCGCAGCTGCTGCGCGGCGCGGCGCAGGCGCTGCAGCGACGCGTCGAGCTCCGCGAAGGCCGCGCGCTGCGCGTCGCCGTCCTGCTGCAGCGCGGCGAGCCGCGTGCGGTCCGCCTGCACCGTCTCCTCGAGACGCGCCCGGGCCTCGCGCTCCGCCGCGAGCTCGGCGCGCAGCGTCGCGACCTCCTCCGGGTCGGCCGCGGGCGGCGTCGCGGCCTGCGCGCCGAGCGTCTCCACCGCCTGCCCGATCCGGGCCAGCGCGGCGGAGACGCGGGCTTCGAGCTCGTCGATCTCGGACATCGGTCTCGCCCTCCCTTTCCGCGCCGCGGGGCCGGTGCGCGCGAATCGCGCCGCGGGCGGCTGGTCGCCATGGTACCCGACGCGTCTCTAGATTGTCGCCCGTCGACGCTCAAGCGTCCGGGCGCTGCGCTTGATCTCGCGCCCGGCGCTGCTAGAGAGGGCCCGGCTCCCCCTTCAACCGAGGTATCTTCCGTGGACATCGCTGCCCTCCGGTCCGCCCATCCCGATCACTGGCGCCGCGCCGCCGCCATCCGCGCGCTCACGCTCGACGCCGTCGCCGCCGCCAACTCCGGCCATTCCGGCATGCCGATGGGCATGGCCGACGTGGCCACGGTGCTCGTCTCGCGGCACATGAAGTTCGACGCCACGGCGCCCGACTGGCCCGACCGCGACCGGTTCATCCTGTCGGCCGGGCACGGCTCGATGCTGCTCTACGCGCTTCTCTATCTCACCGGCTCGCCCGAGATCACGCTCGACGAGATCCGCAACTTCCGCCAGTGGGGCGCGAAGACCGCCGGCCACCCGGAGAACTTCCTCGCCCAAGGCATCGAGACGACGACCGGCCCGCTCGGCCAGGGGCTCGCCAACTCGGTGGGCTTCGCCATCGCCGAGGAGGCGCTGCGCGCGCGCTTCGGGCGCAAGATCGTCGATCACCACACCTGGGTCATGGCCGGCGACGGCTGCCTGATGGAGGGCGTGAGCCAGGAGGCGCTGACGCTCGCCGGGCATCTGAAGCTCTCGAAGCTCGTGGTGTTCTTCGACGACAACGGCATCACCATCGACGGCCCCGTCTCGATGGCCGACCGCACCGACCAGGTCGCGCGCTTCGCCGCCTCCGGCTGGCATGTGCAGACGGTGGACGGCCACGACCCCGAGGCGATCGACGCCGCGATCCGCGCCGCGAAGGACAGCCCCCTGCCCTCGCTCATCGCCTGCAAGACGCATATCGCCCTCGGATCGGCGGCGCAGGACACCGCCAAGGGCCACGGCGCGCTGACCGACCCGCAGGTCGTCGCCGACGCCAAGGCCGCCTACGGCTGGGAGTACGGCCCCTTCGAGATCCCCGCCGACGTCAAGACCTGGTGGGAGGAGGTCGGCCGCCGCGGCGCGGCCGAGCGCGAGGCCTGGGCCGCGCGGCTCGAGACGCTCGGCAAGGGCAAGCGCGCGGAGTTCGACCGCCGCATCGCCGGCGCGGCGCCACGCCAGCTGACCTCGGCGATCCGCAAGCTGAAGAAGGCCGCCGTCGAGGCGCCCGCCAAGATGGCGACGCGCAAGGCCTCCGAGGCGGTGCTCGCCGCGGTGAACCAGGTCACGCCCGAGACCTTCGGCGGCTCGGCCGACCTGACCGGCTCGAACAACACGCGCGCGGGCGATCTCGGCGTCTTCACCGCCGAGGATCGCGCGGGCCGCTACCTGCACTACGGCATCCGCGAGCACGCCATGGCCGCGGCGATGAACGGCATGGCGCTGCATGGGGGCGTGCGGCCGTATGGCGGAACCTTCATGGTCTTCACCGATTACGCGCGGCCTGCGATCCGGCTCTCGGCGCTGATGAAGCAGCCGGTGGTCTACGTGATGACGCATGACTCCATCGGCCTCGGCGAGGACGGGCCGACCCACCAGCCGGTCGAGCATCTGGCGATCCACCGGGCGACGCCGAACACCCTGCTCTTCCGGCCCGCCGACCTCGTGGAGACCGCCGAGGCCTGGGAAATCGCGCTCACGCAGGAGGCCACGCCCTCGGTGCTCGCGCTGACCCGGCAGGGCGTGCCGGCGGTGCGCGCGAAACACAGCGCGCAGAACCTCGTGCGGCGCGGCGCCTACGTCCTCGCCGAGGCAGAGGGCAAGCGGCAGGCGATCCTGATCGCCACCGGCTCCGAGGTGCACGTGGCGATGGCCGCCAAGGCCGAGCTCGAGGCCGAGGGGATCGGCACGCGCGTCGTCTCGATGCCCTGCATGGAGCTCTTCGCCGATCAGGACGCGGCCTACCGCCGGCGCGTGCTGCCGGGCGGCGCGGTGCGCGTCGGCGTCGAGGCAGGCGTGCGCGCCGGCTGGGACCGCTGGCTTCTCGGCGAGCGCGGGCGCGAGGCGAAGGCGGATTTCGTCGGCATGGAGAGCTTCGGCGCCTCCGCGCCGGCCGAGGTGCTCTTCGACAAGTTCGGCATCACCGCCGCGACGGTCGCCGAACGCGTGCGCGCGCTTCTCTGAGCGCGCGCAAGGGCCTTGCAAGGCCCTTGGCCAAGGCGCTTGCAAGCGCCTTGGCCGCGCCCCGGCGGCGACGGCGCGACGGGGCCGCCGCGGGGTGCGGCGCTCAGCGTCATCGGCTTCCATGACAAGGAAGCACCCGCCGCTCGGCGGACTCGGACGCCCGGGCGATCCCGCCCGGGCCGAGCGCGCCATGTCCCGCCGCGGCAGCCGGGGCGCGCGGATCGGCGCGTCGGCACGCCCTCTCCTCCATCGAAACCCGCCTGACCCCGCCTGTCACGCGCGGCCCGGCAGGGTTAACGCTAACAGGACTTTATCGCTAACATACCGCCACGAAACGCGTATTGCCTTTGCCCGCCGCCCGCCGCGCGACTATACGGACGCCCAAGCGCAGCGCAGGAGACCGCCCATGACCGTCACGCTCGGAATCAACGGATTCGGCCGCATCGGCCGCTGCACCCTCGCGCATATCGCGGAAGCGGCGCGCAACGACGTGCAGGTGGTCAAGCTCAACGCCACCGGCCCGATCGACACGAACGCGCATCTCCTGCGCTACGACAGCGTGCACGGCCGCTTCGGCGGCGAGGTCACCGTCTCGGGCGACACGATGGACATCGGGCGCGGGCCGATGCAGGTCTTTTCGACCTACGAGCCCGCGGAGCTCGACTGGGAGGGCGTGGACGTCGTCCTCGAATGCACCGGGCAGTTCAACGACGGCGCCACGGCCGGCGTCCACCTCGAGCGCGGCGCGAAGAAGGTGCTGATCTCGGCGCCCGCGAAGAACGTGGACCGCACGGTCGTCTTCGGCGTCAACCACCGCGAGCTCCTCGCCGAGGAGCGGATGATCTCCAACGGCTCCTGCACGACGAACTGCCTCGCGCCGCTGGCCAAGGTGCTGCACGACGCCATCGGGATCGAGCGCGGCATCATGACCACGGTGCACAGCTACACGGGCGACCAGCCGACGCTCGACCGCCGGCACAAGGATCTCTACCGCGCGCGCGCCGCGGCGATGGCGATGATCCCGACCTCGACCGGCGCGGCCAGGGCGATCGGCGAGGTGCTGCCCGAGCTCAAGGGCCGGCTCGACGGCTCTGCGATGCGGGTGCCCACGCCCAACGTCTCGGCGGTGGATCTCACCTTCGAGGCGGCGCGCGACGTGACCGCGGAGGACGTCAACGAGGTGGTGCGCGAGGCCGCCGCCGGCCACCTCGGCGCGGTGCTCTCCTACGACCCGGAGCCCAAGGTCTCGGTCGATTTCAACCACACCACGCCCTCCTCGATCTTCGCGCCCGACCAGACGCGGGTCGTCGGCGGCCGCACGGTGCGCGTGCTCGCCTGGTACGACAACGAATGGGGCTTCTCGGCGCGCATGGCCGACGTGGCCGCGGTGATGGGCCAGCTCGCGCAGTGAGCCGGCCCGCGCCATGACCACGCGCATCGCGATCTGGCTCGGCCTCGCCATCCTCGCCCTCGTGGCAGCGGATCAGATCTGGTGGCAGGGGCGCGCGCTCATCTTCGCGATGCGCAAGCTCTTCGCGCTGGTGGAGTGGATGGCCTTCTGGCGCTGAGCCGCGCGCCTCCCACCGCGCCCCATCATCTTGGCCCAAATACTCTCGGGGGGTGAATGCCGCGGCACGCGGCAGAGGGGGGCGGATAGCCCCCCTGCCCGCTCGCTCAGCCGCTGAAGCGGGCGCGCAGCGCCTCCTCCACCGCCGGCGGCACGAACTTCGTCACGTCGCCGCCGAGGCGCGCGATCTCCTTGACGAGCTTGGAGGCGATCGCCTGATGGCGCGCCTCGGCCATCAGGAACACCGTCTCGACCGAGGCGTCGAGCGCGCGGTTCATGCCGACCATCTGGAACTCGTATTCGAAGTCGCTCACCGCGCGCAGGCCGCGGATGATGAGCGTCGCGCCGACGTCGTGGGCGCAGTCGATCAGCAGGTTCTCGAAGGGATGGGCGACGATCTCGGTGCCCGTCTCCTCCGACAGCGCGACGCATTCGGCCTCGATCATGGCGACGCGCGTCTCGAGATCGAAGAGCGGCCCCTTGTCGCGATTGATCGCCACCCCGATCACGAGCCGGTCCACCAGCATCGCGGCCCGCCGGATGATGTCGACGTGGCCATAGGTGATCGGGTCGAACGTGCCCGGATAGAGCCCGACGCGCATCTGCCTTGCCTCCCTGCCCCGGTTCGCCGCGGAGGCAACCGCAGCGGGGCCGGGATTGCAAGGGGTCAATGGCCCATGATCATGCTCTCCAGCGCGTCCTTCTCCATCGAAAGTTCGGTGAGCCGCGCTTTCACCACGTCGCCGATGGTGACGAGGCCGACCATCGCGCCGCCCTCCAGCACGGGCATGTGGCGGAACCGCCCCTCCGTCATCCTGGCGAGGACGTGATCGGCCGGATCGGCGCGCGCGCAGGTCTTCACGTCGCGGGTCATCACCTCCGCGACCGGGCGGCGCAGGCAGCCCTCGCCCTGCTGCGCGAGCTCGCGCACGATGTCGCGCTCGGACAGGATCCCCTCGGGCCGCGCGCCGTCGGCGGAGACCACGACCGAGCCGATGCGCCGCTCGGCGAGCAGCGCCGCCGCCTCCGCGAGGGTCGCGCCGGGCGCGACGGTGACCACGCCCGCGTCGCCCTTGAGCTTGAGTATCTGCTTGACCTGCATGCCGCGCCTCCCGTCGCTGGCCTCTTCCCTAAGGTCAGCGTCCGCGCTCGCCCCCGTCCTGTCAAGCCGCGGCGCGACCGCGGCGGTTTCGCGCGCGACCCCCTGTCGCGTCGCGCCACCCGCCGCTATGGTCGCGCCGAACCGGAGGACGGAGGGACGAAATGACCGAGGAACTGACGCACTGGATCGACGGCAAGCGCGTGGCGGGCCGCTCGGGCCGATACGGCGAGGTCTACAACCCCGCGACGGGCGAGGTGCAGGCGCGCGTGCCGCTCGCCACCGCCGAGGAGCTCGGCGCCGCGGTGGAAAGCGCCGCCGCCGCGCAGCCCGCCTGGGCCGCGACGAACCCGCAGCGCCGGGCGCGCGTGATGATGGAGTTCGTGCGGCTCCTCAACCGCGACATGGACAAGCTCGCGGAGGCGCTGAGCCGCGAGCACGGCAAGACGCTGCCCGACGCGAAGGGCGACGTGCAGCGCGGCCTCGAGGTGGTCGAGTTCTGCATCGGCGCGCCGCACCTGCTGAAGGGCGAGTACACCAACGACGCGGGCCCCGGCATCGACCTCTACTCGATGCGCCAGCCGCTGGGCGTGGCCGCCGGGATCACCCCCTTCAACTTCCCCGCGATGATCCCGATGTGGAAGTTCGCGCCGGCGATCGCCTGCGGCAACGCCTTCATCCTCAAGCCGTCGGAGCGCGACCCCTCGGTGCCGCTGATGCTCGCCGAGCTGATGCAGGAGGCGGGGCTGCCCGACGGCATCCTTCAGGTCGTCAACGGCGACAAGGAGTCCGTCGACGCGATCCTCGATCATCCCGGCATCGCGGCGGTGGGCTTCGTGGGCTCCACGCCGATCGCGGAATACATCTATGCGCGCGGCTGCGCGAACGGCAAGCGCGTGCAGTGCTTTGGCGGCGCCAAGAACCACATGATCGTGATGCCCGACGCCGACATGGATCAGGCCGCCGACGCGCTGGTGGGCGCGGGCTACGGCGCGGCGGGCGAGCGCTGCATGGCGATCTCGGTCGCGGTGCCGGTCGGCGAGGAGACCGCCGACCGGCTGATCGAGAAACTCGTGCCGCGCATCGAGAAGCTGAAGGTCGGCCCCTACACCTCCGGGGGCGACGTGGACTACGGCCCCGTCGTCACCGCGCAGGCGAAGGACAAGATCCTCGGCCTCGTGAACAAGGGCGTCGAGCAGGGCGCGGAGCTCGTCGTGGACGGGCGCGACTTCGAGCTTCAGGGCTACGAGAGCGGCTTCTTCGTCGGCCCGCATCTCTTCGACCGGGTCACGCCCGAGATGGACATCTACCGCGAGGAGATCTTCGGTCCCGTCCTCTCCACCGTCCGCGCGGCGAGCTACGATGAGGCGCTCGGCCTCGCCATGGATCACGAGATGGGCAACGGCACGGCGATCTTCACCCGCGACGGCGACGCCGCGCGCGACTTCGCCAACCGGGTCAACATCGGCATGGTGGGCATCAACGTCCCGATCCCGGTGCCGCTCGCCTATCACACCTTCGGCGGCTGGAAGAAATCGGCCTTCGGCGACCTGAACCAGCACGGGCCCGACGCCTTCCGCTTCTACACGCGCACCAAGACGGTGACCGCGCGCTGGCCCTCGGGGCTGAAGGAAGGCGGCGAGTTCCACTTCAAGGCGATGGACTGACCGAAAACTTTTCGTCCGAAAAGTTTTCGCGGGACAGGGGCGGACTAACCGCGAATTTTCGTACGAAAATTCGCGGGCCCGGAACGCGGCGCGGCGCCGACCGGGCGCCGGCGCCGCCCGTCTGACCGGGCGGACGGCGCCGATCTTGCGCCTTGCAAAAGTCCTGCAAGAATGCCGGACTACGCCCGCGCAGAGGAGGAGGAGGACAGCGCATGGATTTCGCCTTGAGCGAGGAGCAGCGGGCCATCTTCGACATGGCCCACGCCTTCGGGCAGGAGCACATCGCGCCCCACGCGCAAGCCTGGGAACGCGCGGGCACGATCCCGCGCGAGCTCTGGCCGAGGGTGGCCGAGCTGGGGCTCGCGGGGATCTACGTGAGCGAAGAGCACGGCGGCTCCGGCCTCGGTCGGCTCGACGCCGCGCTCGTCTTCGAGGCGCTGGCGATGGCGTGTCCGTCGGTGGGCTCCTTCCTGTCGATCCACAACATGTGCGGCGGCATGATCGACACCTACGGCTCGGAGGAGACGAAGGCGCGCTGGCTGCCCGCGCTCTGTTCGATGGAGAAGGTCTTTTCCTACTGCCTGACCGAGCCCGCCTCGGGCTCGGACGCCGCGGCGCTCAAGACCCGCGCGGAGAAGACGAACGAGGGCTACGTCCTCAACGGCACCAAGGCCTTCATCTCGGGCGGCTCCTATTCGGACGCCTACGTGGTGATGTGCCGGACCGGCGCCGAGGGGCCGAAGGGCATCTCGACCGTGATCGTGGAGGACGGCACGCCGGGGCTTTCCTTCGGCGGGCTCGAGGAGAAGATGGGCTGGCGCGCGCAGCCCACGGCGCAGGTGCAGTTCGACGACTGTCTCGTGCCGCACGAGAACCTGATGGGCGAGGAGGGCCGCGGCTTTTCCTACGCCATGGCCGGGCTCGACGGCGGGCGGCTGAACATCGCGGCCTCCGCGCTCGGCGGCGCGCAGGCGGCGCTCGACGCGGCGCTCGCCTACACGGGCGAGCGCACCGCCTTCGGCCAGACGCTCGACCGCTTCCAGGCGCTGCAGTTCAAGCTCGCCGAGATGGAGGTGAAACTCCAGTCGGCGCGCACCTTCCTGCGGCAAGCGGCGTGGAAGCTGGACGAGAAGGCGCCCGACGCCACGAAGTTCTGCGCCATGGCGAAGCTCTACGTCACCGACGCGGCCTTCGAGGTGGCGAACGAGTGCCTGCAGCTTCACGGCGGCTACGGCTATCTCGCCGACTACGGCATCGAGAAGATCGTGCGCGACCTGCGCGTGCACCAGATCCTCGAGGGGACGAACGAGATCATGCGCCTGATCGTCGCGCGGCAGATGCTGGAGGCGCGCGGGTGACCGACGACACCCTGATCCGCCGGGAGGGCCGCGCGGGGCGCATCACGCTGAGCCGGCCCGGGGCGCTCAACGCGCTCACCTGGGAGATGTGCCGCGCGATCGACGCGGCGCTGCGGGACTGGGCGGCGGACGACGCCGTGGCGCTGGTGCTGATCGACGGCGCGGGCGAGCGCGCCTTCTGCGCGGGCGGCGACATCGCGGAGATGTACCGCACCGGGACCGAGGGCGATTACGACTACGGCCGCCGCTTCTGGGCCGACGAATACCGGATGAACGCGCGGCTGGCGGAGTTCGCGAAGCCGGTGGTGAGCTTCCTGCACGGTTTCACCATGGGCGGCGGCGTCGGGGTCGGCTGCCACGGCAGCCACCGGATCGTGGACGAGAACGCGAAGATCGCCATGCCCGAGTGCGGCATCGGGCTCGTCCCGGACGTGGGCGGCTCGCTCCTCTTGTCGCGCGCGCCCGGGCGGTTGGGCGAGCACCTCGGCCTGACCGGGGCGCGCATGCGGGCGGGCGACGCGATCCACGCAGGCTTCGCCGACCGCTTCGTGCCGGGGGACGGCTGGCAGGCGCTGAAGGCCGAGCTCTGCCTGACCGGGGACGTGAGCGCGATCGAGGCCGTGGCCGAGGCGCCGCCCGAGAGCGGCCTCGCCGCGCGGCAGGCGGAGATCGACGCGCTCTTCGCGGGCGGGACGCTCGACGCGATCGTCGCGGCGCTGCGCGCGGCGGAAAGCGAGCTCGCCCGCGACGCGCTGGAAGCCGTCGAGCGCAACGCGCCGCTTTCCATGGGCTGCACGCTCGAGATGCTGCGCCGGCTGCGCCCCGGCGGCACGATCCGCGACGCGCTCGCGCAGGAGTACCGGTTCACCTATCGGTCGATGGCGCACGGCGACTTCCTCGAAGGGATCCGCGCGGCGATCATCGACAAGGACAAGACCCCGCGCTGGCGCCACGCCCTCGGCGGGCTGGCGCAGGAGGACGTCGCGCGGATGCTCGCGCCGCTGGAGGAGGCGGCGCTCGATTTCGGGGAGGAGGAGGCACAGCCATGAAGATCGGTTTCATCGGGCTCGGCAACATGGGCGCGCCGATGGCGGCGAACCTCGCGACGGCGGGCCATGCCGTGACGGGCTACGACACCGCCGGGGTCTCGGTCGACGGCGTGACGCCCGCGGCGAGCGCGGCCGAGGCCGCCCGCGGCGCGGAGGTCGTCGTCACCATGCTGCCCAACGGCGATATCCTGCGACAGGTCGCGGCCGAGATCGTGCCCGCCATGGCGCCGGGCGCCGTGTTCCTCGACTGCTCGACGGTGGACGTGGAGAGCGCCCGCGCGGTCGCCGAAGAGGCGCGGGCCGCGGGCCTCTCGGCGCTCGACGCGCCGGTCTCGGGCGGCGTCGGCGGGGCCGAGGCCGGCACGCTCACCTTCATGGTGGGCGGCGACGCGGCAGGCTTCGAAAAAGCCCGCTCGCTTTTCGACGTGATGGGCCGGAAGGCCGTGCACTGCGGCCCCTCGGGCAACGGGCAGGCGGCGAAGATCTGCAACAACATGATCCTCGGCGCGACGATGGTCGTCACCTGCGAGGCCTTCGCGCTCGCCGACAAGCTCGGGCTCGACCGTCAGGCGATGTTCGACGTGGTCTCCACCTCTTCGGGCTCCAGCTGGTCGATGAACACCTACTGCCCGGCGCCGGGGGTGGGGCCGACCTCTCCGGCGGACAACGACTACACGCCCGGCTTCGCCGCCGACCTGATGCTGAAGGACCTGCGCCTCGCCATGCAGGCGGCGGAGGCGGCGGACGCCGACACGCCCATGGGCGCGGCCGCGATGCGGCTCTACGAAGCGTTCGTGGAGCGCGAGGACGGCGCCGGGCGGGACTTCTCGGCCATGCTGCCGCGCTTCGAGCGCCGCGGCCACGGCTGAGCCGCATTTGCGTCAGGTCAAGGCGCGCGCATTCCGAATCCCGCATACATGCGCCAAGGCCCCCGTGGCCGATCCGTAATGGAGGAAAGCATGTTCACCAAGAACGTCGGCACCATCGACCGCGTGCTGCGCATCGTCGTGGGCCTCGCGTTGATCGCGGCCTTTTTTCTCAACCCCGGCGGCTCCTGGAGCTGGCTTTACCTGATCGGCATCGTGCCGCTCCTGACCGGGATCTTCGCGACCTGCCCGGCCTACTCGATCTTCGGCATGAACACCTGCCAGAGCCGCTGAGGCCCGAGGGCGCGCCGCCCGTGGCGGCGCGCCTGCCCGGCGTCAGGCGCCGTCGCGCAGCTGCCGGATCGCGTCGGCGTTCTGCATCACCGCGTCGCGCCCCGCGGCGATCGCTTCCTCGGCGCGGAACATTTCGATGAAGGTGATGTGGCGCAGGTCGAGCTCCAGCGCGAAATGGGGCGGATCGCCCGCCGCGCGCGTCTTGCGCACGTATTCCGAAAGAATGTCGATCGCAGCCGAGACCACCTCGAAGTAGTTGGGCGGCTCCGGTTTCGGATCCTGCCCGCGCCAGAGCTCGCGCAGGGCGGGCGGCAGTTGCTCGATCAGCCCCGTCTCGCCCAGCCGGTCGAAGACGCTCTCCTCGCCGGTGTCGGGCGACCAGATACGCCCGTTCGCGTGACTGTTGGGGTTGATCGCGATGGTCACGTCGGCGCCGAGCGCGCGGCAGGCCGAGGCCGGCACCGGATTGATCACGCCGCCGTCCAGCAGCCAGCGCCCGTCCACGTGATGCGGGGCGAAGAAGCCGGGGATCGCGATGGAACCCCGCACCGCGTCGAGGAGCGAGCCCTCCTGCAGCCAGACCTCGTGGCCGGTGCTCATGTCGGTGGCCACCGCGATGAAGGGGCGGTCGAGCCGCTCGAAGCGGTCCGGCAGGCCCATCCGCTCGAGCGCCTGCATGATCGCCCGGCCCTGCACCAGCCCGCCGCCGGTCAGCCGCAGATCGAAGTGGCGCAGGAAGGCCGCGCGCGTCATGCCGCGCGCGAACGCCTCCAGCGCGTCGAGCTTTCCGGCCGCCCAGGCCGCGCCGACGACCGCGCCCATGGAGCACCCGGCGACGACGTCCGGCGTCACGCCGATCTCGTCGAGCGCGCGCAGCGCGCCGATATGCGCCCAGCCCCGCGCGCCCCCCGATCCGAGGGCGAGCCCCAGCTTGCGTTTCGGCGCCTCGCGCACGCCTGCCTCCCGCGTCTCTGACCCCTTGAATCGGGGCCGGCTCCGCCCTTCCTCTACCCTGTCGGAAACACGATGCGAAGGAGGTACGTCATGTTCGAGACCAACGTCGGCCTGCTCGATCGTATCGTTCGCGTGATCGTGGGCCTCGCGCTGATTTCCGGCTTCTGGCTGGTGCCCGAGGCGGCGTGGCGCTGGGCCTTCTGGCTGGGCGCGATCCCGGCGCTGTCGGGCGCCCTGGGCTGGTGCCCGGCCTACCGGCTGCTGGGCTGGTCCACGCGCGACGACGGCGGCGCGCGCGCCTGAGGCCGGCCGCGCGCAGGCGGGGGTTTCACACCCCCGCACCCCCGTGGGATATTTGAGCCAAGAAGAAGGGGCGGTGGCGGGGCCGTCCACCGGAGCCCTCGACGAAAAAGGCCCCGGCGGATGCCGGGGCCAAGGTGTCGAAAGCCGGATCGCAAGCCGACCGTCGAGGGAATACGGGGGCCGGCGCCGCGCGGGCACCGGCCGGATCCGGATCAGAACTCGAGCGTGAGCAGCGCCGTGAGGCCATGCTTGTACTCGGGCGCGCCGAGCTCATCCTCGGCCGAGCCAGCTTCGCCAGGCGTGCCGTCGTTGTCCGCATCCGCGTAGGAGACGAGGAAGGACGCGCCGTTGCCGAGGTCGTATTCGCCGCCGATGTAGGAACCGCCGTCGTCGGCAGGGTCCTCGTCGTCGATCACGCCGGCGCGCACAATGAGCCGATCGGTCACGGCGTAGGAGCCCTCGACGCCGTTGAGGTAGGCGCCCTGCTCATCGGTCACGTAGGCCTCGACGGCGATCGGGCCGCTTTCGTAGCCGGCCGAGACGCCCCAGTTGTCGTCGCCCTCGGATTCGCTCACGAAGTAGCCGCCGAGCGAAACGTCCTGGATCGCGTAGCCGAGCTCGAGGCCGGTGGAGTTCTCGTCGGCCGTCTCGTCGCTGGCGTAGCCGAGGCGGACGTCGAGCCCCTCGAAGGTGGTGCCGACCGAGAGGGCGAGGATCTCGTTGGGCTCGAAATCGTCGTTGTTGTTAGCCGGATCAAAATCGTTCTCGGCCTCCTCCTGGTATGCGAGCGAGATGTCGAAGCCCTCGAGCTCCGCGTTCACCGCGACGCCGAGCTGGTCGAAGTCACCGGACCCCGTGCCCGTCGAGAAATCGTCCGTGTGCAGCACGCTCGACACGCCGGCCATAACGGGGCCGTAGCTGCCGGTGAGCAGCACGCCCGTCTCGCCGTCGGCTTCCGAGAAGCCGTCGGACTCCATGTCGCCGGCCGACTTCCACATCGAATCGGGCGCGAAATCGACCGTGCCGAAGGACAGGCCGAAGAACTCGTTCGAGAGGCTGAGGATGTAGGATTCGGCTTCAAAGTCTTCCGAGAGGTCATCGGTGTCGACCCCGCTGCCGCCTTCCTGATCGAGGAGGAGGATCGTCGCCTCGGCCTCGGCGGTGAGGCCGTAGTCGAGCTCGACCGAGAGGTTCGGCACGATCTCGGCGGTGGCGATGACGCCCTCGCCGTCCTCGACGAGCTCCTCGTCGTTGTAGCCGAGCGCGACCTCGCCCGACCAGGTGATTTCGGCCGCCGCGGCCCCGGTGAAGGACACGAGGGCGGTGGTCGCCAGAAGAATACGGTACATGCGCTGCTCCATTTGCTGCGTACAGCGCGGCACCTAAGCGGCGGGCTTGACGCTTTTGTAACAAAAGGACCGGCGTTGATTGCACGCAGGGCAGCGTGGCTATTTGGCAACTTGCTGGATTTTAATTTCAGAATTTGTTCGCAAATAATTCACCAAAATTTCATTGTTATTTGTTTAAAAATTTACAAATCAAGATGCCCTTCCTTAATTTTGTCATAAAAACAGGTGGTTATTCATCCCTCGCCAAGGCAACCAGCGCAGCGCTGACTCACCGCGCATTGCGACACGCTGTCACGAATTCATCATCCAGACGTTACAATTCAGGGCGCGCTGGAAAGCCCTGGCGATCTTCCGATCATTCACACGCTTTCGCGCAGCGCATCATCCCCGCCGGACCACATCCGCGCGCGGGCGGCCCTTATCCCACGCGCGCCGGCTCGCCCGCCAGACAGCGCACGACGTTGCGTCAGCGACACGGCAGGTGACGACCGGCCGGCCCGCGGAGCCGGCGCGCGCTCAGCGCTCGCCGCGGCGGTAGGGCTGCATCAGCGCCTGCGGCACCCGGGCGCGGCGCGCCATGACGATGAGCGCGAGGATCGACAGCAGGTAGGGCAGCATCAGGAAGAGCTGGTAGGGCACGCCCTCGACCGCGGTCTGGAGGCGCAGCTGGAAGGCGTCGAAGAAGGCGAAGAGAAGCGCGCCGAGCAGCGCGCGCCCGGGACGCCAGAGCGCGAAAACGACGAGCGCGATGCAGATCCAGCCGCGCCCCTGCACCATCGTCGGAAAGAAGGAGTTGAACGCCGCGAGCGTCAGGAAGGCCCCCGCCACGCCCATCAGCGCCGAGCCGGCCATGATCGTGCCGATGCGCAGGCGGATCGGGTCGATGCCCTGCGCCTCGACGGCGTGCGGGTTCTCGCCGGTCATGCGCACCGCGAGGCCGAGCGGCGTCCGGTAGAGGCCCCAGGCGAGCAGCGCCACGAGCGCGAGGGCGAGGTAGGTGGGCGCCGTCTGGTTGAAGAGCACCGGGCCGAGGAACGGGATCTCCGAGAGCCCCGGCACGGGCAGCGGGCGGAACGGCTCGACGGTGGGCGGGGAGCTGGCCGTCGGCACGGCGAGGCGGAAGATGTAGTAGGAGAAGCTCGACGCGAAGAGCGTGATGCCGAGGCCCGTGACATGCTGGCTCAGCCCGAGCGGCACGGTCAGCGCCGCATGCAGCATCCCGAAGGCCGCCCCCGCGAGCGCGGCCGCCGCGAGGCCCGTCCAGAGATCGGCGCCGGAATAGACGGTGAGCCAGCCGATCATCGCGCCGAAGGTCATGATCCCCTCGATCCCGAGGTTCAGCACGCCCACCCGCTCGCAGAGCAGCACGCCGAGCGTGCCGAGGATCAGCGGCGTGGCGATGCGCAGCACGGCCTCCCACATGCCGACGGAGGCGAGGATGTCGAGGATCACGCTCATCGCCGCACCCGGTACTGCGTCAGAAAGATCGCCACGAGCATCGTCAGCAGCGAGAGCGCCACCGTCACGTCGGCGATGTAGGAGGGGATGCCGAGCGCGCGGCTCATCGAATCCGCGCCCACGAACATCACCGCCGAGAAGAGCGCGGCGGCGATCACGCCGAGCGCGTTGAGATTGGCCAGCATCGCGATCACGATGCCGGAATAGCCGTAGTTGGGCGAGAGATCCGTGGTCACGTAGCCCTTCACGCCCAGCACCTCGATCGCCCCGGCGAGCCCGGCGAGCCCGCCGGAAAGGCAACCCACCAGCGCGAGCGTCCGCGCCAGCGGCACGCCGGCGAAGCCCGCCGCGCGCGCGTTGAGCCCGGCCGCGCGGGCGCGCATGCCGAAGACCGTGCGCGCCTGCACCCACCAGACCGCGACCGCCAGCGCGAGCGCGATCAGCAGCCCCGCGTGCAGCCGCGTCCGCTCGAGCAGCTTGGGCAGGAGCGCGGCGTCGGGCGCAGGCATCGACTGCGGCCAGCCGAAGGCGAGCGGATCCCGGAGCGGCCCCTCGATCATCATCGAGACGAAGAGGATGGCGACGAAGTTCAGCAGCAGCGTGGTCACCACCTCGTCGACGCCGAAGCGCAGCTTCAGCGTCACCGGCACGAGCAAGAGGAGCGTCCCCGCGAGCGCCCCCACGACGAGGCAGGCGAGGATCGCCACCGGCGCCGGGGCGCCGGCGATCCCCGGCACGAGGCCGAAGGCCGTCACCGCCAGCGCGCCGAGGTAGAACTGCCCCTCGCCCCCGATATTCCAGAGCCGGGCGCGGAAGGCGACGGCGGCCGCGAGCCCCGTCAGGATCAGCGGCGTGGCGCGCGTCAGCGTCTCGGTGACCCCGAGGCGCGAGCCGAAGGCGCCCTCGAGAATGAGCCCGTAGGCCTCGAAGGCGTTCGCCCCCGCCACGGCGATCAGCAGCCCGGCGACGACCAGCGCCGCGCCGATCGCGCCGAGCGGCGCGAGCACCGTCAGCGCGGGCGAGGCGCTCTCGCGGCGTTCAAAGCGCATCGGCCGCCTCCCGCTCGATCGTCTCGGCCTCGGTCCAGTCGCCGGCCATCATCAGCCCGAGACGCCGCGCGTCGGCGCGCTCGGCCGGGATCGCGGGCGAGAGGCGCCCGCCCACGATGGCGCGGATCCGGTCGGCGAGCGCGATCACCTCGTCGAGATCCTCCGAGATCAGAAGCACCCCGGCGCCGCGCTCCCGCGCCGCGATCAGGCGGCGATGCACGTCGGCGATCGCGCCCTCGTCGAGGCCGCGGCTCGGCTGCGCGGCCACGAGGATATCCGGCCCCGCCTCCAGCACCCGGCCGAGGATCAGCTTCTGCATGTTGCCCCCCGACAGCAGGCGCACGCGCCCGTCCACGCGCGCCCCGCGCACGTCGTAATCGGTGAGGATGCGCGCGGCCGCCGCGCGCGCGGCGCCCCGGCGCACCACGCCGCGGCGCGAGAATTCGGGCGCCCAGAGCCGCTCGAGCACCGCGTTCTCCCATGTGCTCATGTCGCCCACGACGCCCTCGGCGTTGCGGTCCTCGGGGATGCGGCCGATGCCCGCGGCGATGGCGTGCGGCACGTCGTGGCGGCGCAGCGCCGCGCCGTGGACGCGCAGCGCCCCGCGCTCCGGCGCGAGGAGCCCCGAGACGACGCCGGCGAGCGTCGTCTGCCCGTTGCCCGAGACGCCGATGATCCCCAGCGTCTCGCCCGCGTGCAGGCGGAAATCCACGCCGTTGAGCGCCGCGCCGCCCTTGCCCGCGACGTGCAGGTCCGCGGCCTCCAGCAGCACCGCGCCGGGGCGCGCGGGCGGGCGCGCGGGCCGCTCGACCTTGCGGCCCACCATGAGCTCGGCGAGCTCCCCCTTGTCGGTCTCGGCGGTGGCGCGCTCGGCCACGACCCGGCCGCCGCGCAGCACCACCACCCGGTCCGAGGCCGACATGACCTCGTGCAGCTTGTGCGAGATGAAGATGATCGAGAGGCCCTGCGCCGCCATCTCGCGCAGCGTGGCGAAGAGGCGCTCGGCCTGCTGCGTGGTCAGCACCGCCGTCGGCTCGTCGAGGATGAGGATCCGCGCCTCGTTGTAGAGCGCCTTGAGGATTTCGACGCGCTGGCGCTCGCCCACCGAGAGATCGGACACGCGCGCCTCCGGCTCGACCGGCAGGCCGAAGCGCTCGGCGAGCCCGGCCAGCCGGCGCCGCGCCGCCGCCCGGTCGGAGCGCGGCCGCCAGAGCGGCTCGGTCCCGGTCATCACGTTCTCGAGCACCGTCAGGTTGGGCGCGAGCGCGAAGTGCTGATGCACCATGCCGACGCCCGCCCGGATCGCCGCGCGCGCCCGCCCGGGCGGCAGCGCGCGCCCCTCGACGCGCACCTCGCCGGCGTCGGCCGTGTAGTGGCCAAAGAGGATCGACATCAGCGTCGTCTTGCCGGCGCCGTTCTCGCCGAGGAGCGCGACGACCTCGCCGCGGTCGAGATGCAGCGACACGTCGTCGTTGGCCAGCGTCGCGCCGAACCGCTTGGTGATGCCGTCGAGTTCGAGAACGCGGGTCACGCCCGCCCCCCGCGGGGGACGGCACCGCGCGCGGTGGCGTGGCGCATCAGGCGGGCTCGTCGAAGTTGCGCGGCACCTCGAATTCGCCGGCCTTGATCGCCGCGCGCACCTCTTCCATGCGCGCCACGGCACCGGCCGGCGCGGCGCCCTCGACATAGGATATGTCGTTGCCGCCGTCCTCCATCAGGCTGAAGGGCGTGTAGTTCTTGCCCGTGGGCTCGCCGGCGACCGCGTCGGCGAGCGCGGCCTCGAGGAGCGGACGGAAGAACCAGAGCGCATTGGCGAAGACGGTGTCCGGATAGCGCGGCGTGTAGTCGATCAGCGAGCCGATCGCGGGGATGCCACGCTCCTGCGCCGCGTCGGCGGTGCCGATGCGCTCGCCGAAGAGGATGTCAGCGCCCGCGTCGATCTGCGCGAGGCCCGCCTCGCGCGCCTTCGGCGGGTCGAAGAAGGTGCCGATGAAGCTCACAAGGTGCTCGGCCTCGGGGTTCACCGCCTTCACGCCATCGGCGAAGCCGTTGATCAGCATGTTGACTTCCGGGATCGGGATGGCGCCGACGGAGCCGACGACGCCGGTCTCGGTCATCTCGCCCGCGAGCATCCCGGCGAGATAGGCCGCCTCCCAGTTCCAGGTGCCGAAGACGCCGAAGTTGTCGCCCGCGGCCTCGCCCGAGGAGCCCATGAGGAAGGCCGTGTCGGGGTAGTCCGCCGCGACCTGCCGCGCCTCGCGCTCGACGGCGTAGGATTCGCCGACGATCAGCACGTTGCCCGCCTCGGCGTATTCGCGCATCGCGCGCGGGTAGTCGGTGCCGGAGACCCCCTCGGAGAAGGCGTACTCGATCACGCCGTCCTCGTGCGCGGCGCGCATCGCCGCGTGCAGCACCGAGTTCCAGGCGTTCTCCACCGGCGAGGCATGCAAGCCCGCCACCTTCACCGGCGTGCTCTGCGCGCGCAGGATCGAGGGCGCGGCGAGGCTGGCCGCGCCGAGGGCGGCGGTGCCGAGCAGGCGGCGGCGGTTCATGAGGATGCGGGTCATCGCGGGTCTCCCTGTTGCACGCCGGAGGCGCCCGGCTGTCTGTCGGTCGCAAGACTTGCGAAGCGCGGCGCGCGGCGTCGAGCGGTCCGGTCCGTGCGATCTAGCGCCTCGCACAAGTTTTACGCAAGTCTGACGTGCCTGCCGCCGCAGGAGGCGCTTTGCATGCGGGGCGGCGGCGGCCGACGATCCCCGGCGCCGTGTCGCGCCCGTGGCACCGTCGGGGCCAAACGCCGGGCCTCACCACACCCGGGCGCGCGCCACTGCCACGCCCGGCGGGCACGCGCCCGGCCCTAGGACGCCGCCGGCGGCGCGTAGGCGGCGGGGTCCACGGCCCCGGGCCGGCCCTCGAGCGCGAGGCGCGTGCGCTCGGGCGCCGTCTCGGCGATCACGCGGCCGCGCCGGATGACCTTCAGCCGGTTGGGCCGGAGCCGGATCGCCTCGGCCGGGTCGCGCGCCTGCAGGAGCACCATGTCCGCGTGACACCCAACCTCGAGCCCGTAGCCCTCGAGCCCGAGCACGCGCGCCGGGGTGTCCGTCACCGCCGCGAAGAGCCGGCGCTTGTCCTCGCCCGAGCCCATCTGCGTGGCGTGCACGGCCATGTGGGCCACGTCGAGCATGTCGCCCGTGCCCATCGCGTACCACGGGTCGAGCACGCAATCCTGGCCCAGCGCCACGGGAACGCCGGCCGCGAGAAGCTCAGGCACGCGCGTCAGCCCGCGCCGCTTCGGGTAGCTGTCGTGCCGGCCCTGCAGCATCATGTTGATGAGCGGATTGGGGATCGCCGCCATCTCCGCCTCGGCCATCAGCGGCAGGAGCTTGGAGACGTAGTAATTGTCCATCGAGTGCATCGAGGTCAGGTGCGACCCGGCCACCCGCCCCTGCAACCCGTGGCGCACCGTCTCGGCGGCGAGCGTCTCGACGTGGCGCGAGAGGGGATCGTCGGTCTCGTCGCAGTGCATGTCGACGCGCAGGCCGCGCTCCGCAGCGATGCGGCAGAGCACCTCGACCGAGGCGCGCCCGGCCTCCATCGTGCGCTCGAAATGCGGGATGCCGCCCACGACGTCGACGCCCATGTCGAGCGCGCGCTCGAGCGCGGACGCCGCTTCGGGGCTGCGCAGGTAGCCGTCCTGCGGGAAGGCCACGAGCTGCAGGTCGAGATAGGGCGCCACCCGCTCGCGCACCTCGAGGAGCGCCTCGACCGTCACGAGCCGCGGGTCGGAGACGTCGACGTGGCTGCGCACGGCGAGCAGCCCCTTGGACACGGCGAGATCGCAGTAGGCGAGCGCACGCTCCACGATCGCCTCGCGCGTGAGCGTCGGGCGCAACTCGCCCCAGAGCGCGATGCCCTCCAGCAGCGTGCCCGAGACGTTCATCCGCGGCCGCCCCAGCGAGAGCGTCGCGTCCATGTGGAAATGCGGATCGACGAAGGGCGGCGCGACGAGCTGGCCCCCGGCGTCGATCACCTCGCCCGCCTCGGCGGCGAGCGCGGGCTCGAGCGCGGCGATGCGCCCGGAGCGGATGCCGATGTCCACGCCCACGCGCCCGTCGGGCAGCGCCGCGTTACGGATGAGAAGATCGAACATGCGCGCTTCCGGGTCTGTTTCGTCGGGGCGCGACCCTAGCGCCGCGCTCCGGATCTGTCACGCCGCCGGGCGGCGCAGCCCGGCACGACGGGTCGCGTCACCAGAAAGCCGGCGCGTCGAGCGCCGGAACCGTGCGGCACGGCCCCGGCAGGGGCGCGATCGCGGGCGCGCCGAGCGGCCGCGCGAGCCAGCCCTCGGGCTGCGTCAACGGCCGGGGCGGCGGGACAACCTCGGGGGCCACGGGCGCGAAGCCGAGCCGCGCGTAGAAGGCCGGGTCGCCGTAGGTGACAGCCACCTCCACGCCGGCCGCGCGCAACGCGTCGAGCGCGTGGCGCAAGAGTCCCTGCCCCACGCCCTGCCCCTGCAGCCCGGTCGCCACGGCCATCGGCGACAGGAGCATTACGCGCCGGTCGGGGTCGGCGCAGGCCAGCCGGGTGAAGATCGCCGCCCCCGCGACGCGCGCCTCCGTCTCGGCGAGAAACACGCAGATGTCGCCGGGCGGCGTCGTTTCCATAAGATCCCGCGCGAGGTCGCCGACAGCCGCGCCCTCCGCCGCGCCCTCGGAATCCGTGAAGGCCGCACGGACGAGCGCCGCGATCTCGGCGGTCCGGTCCGCCGTCCCTTCGGTGTACTCCAAGACCTGCCCTCCCGCGAAACATTGGGGCAGATTGCCCCCGATCGCCGCGAGGTGCCAGGCTTTCGCGCCTTGCCCACGCCACCGCGACCGGGGGACCGTCGCCGGACAGTGTCGCGCGACGTCCGCCGCGCACACCGGCGCCTCCGGTCAGGCGAGGATCGCGCCGGCGAGCGCTGCGGGCTCGGCGTGGGCGAGCGCGGCGAGCGCGGCGACGTCGCGCAGCTCCACGCCGCCGCGCTCGGCGCGCAGGACCCCGCGCTCCGCGAGGCGGGTCATCACGCGGCAGACGTGGACGGTGGAAAGCCCCACCATCTCGCCCATCGCCCGTTGCGGCAGGCGCAGACGGCAGGGCCGCTCGGCGAGCACGCTGCGGGCGTCGGTGCGCAGCGCCAGTTCCAAGAGCAGGAAGGCGAGCCGTTCCTCGCCCCGGCCCTGCACCACGCGCAGCAGCCGCTCCGACCGGCGCGCGCGCCCCGCCGCCGTCAGCCGCCCGACCAGATCGCCGACGCCGTCGCCCGCGCGCTCGACGCGCGCGCAGGCGTCGCGCGACAACAGGGCGACGCGGCTGGTTTCGGCGGCGGTCGCCTCGAACTCGGAGGAGCGCATGTCGACCGCCGCCGGATGGACGACGTCGACCGGAAAGAGCATGTCGAAGAGCACGCTGCGCCCGTCGGCGAGGGTCTTGCGCAGTTCGATCCGCCCGCTCAGCACCCAGAGCGCCCCGGGGGCCTCGCCGCCCTCGGCGAGGAGGTCGGCGCCGCGCTCGACGACGCGGGCGCGCGACCGGCACCGGGCGAGAACCGCGCGCCGCGCCGACCGCGTCGTGCCCGGGTGCCCCGTGGCTCCATGCGCCGGATCGACGCGCAGCTCTTGGTTCATGTGTCCCCCGCCGCTGCAAAGACATATTCCGGTGAGGAAATGCCTCCGCGGGGCGAAAGGTTTCATCGCCGCGGGCGATCGGCCCACCGGGCGCTCACCGCTGAAAGACGTAGGTGCCCGGCGCGTCCTCCTGCGGCGGGTAGCGCTCCGCGCCCATCGCCGGCGGCGCGCTCTCGCCCGAGGAGCGTTCGCGCAGCCAGTCGGTCAGCGCCGGCCACCAAGAGCCCTCGCGGCGCTCGGCGCGCTCGCGCCAGGCCTGCGGCGCGAGATAGCGCTCGCCCTCCCGCGTGCAGCGGATCTGGTATTCGCGCCCCTCGTGGCCCGGTTCGCTGACGATGCCGGCGTTGTGCCCGCCGTTCGTCAGCACGAAGGTCACGTCGGTGTCGGCGAGGAGATGCAGCTTGTAGACCGACTGCCACGGCGCGATGTGATCGCGGGTGGTCGAGACGCAGAAGATCGGCGCGTGGATGTTGGAGACGGCGACCGGCCCGCCGCGCAGCGCGAACTTGCCGTTCGAGAGCTGGTTCTCGAGGAAGAGCCGGCGCAGGTATTCGCTGTGCATCCGGTAGGGCATGCGCGTCGAATCGGCGTTCCACGCCATGAGGTCGAACATCTCCTCGCGCTCGCCTAGCAGATACTCCTGAATGTAACGCGACCAGATCAGGTCGTTCGACCGCAGGAGCTGAAACGCCCCGGCCATCTCGTGACGGTCGAGATAGCCGCGCTCGCGCATCCGGTGCTCGAGGAAGGAGACCTCGCTCTCGCTGATGAAGAGGCCAAGCTCGCCCGGCTCGCTGAAGTCGGTCTGCGTGGCGAAGAGCGTGAGGCTCGCCAGCCGGTCCTCGCCGTCGCGCGCCATCTGCGCCGCCTTCGCCGCCAGAAGCGTGCCGCCGAGGCAGTAGCCCACCCCGTGCACCTTGCGCTCGGGCACGATCGCCTGCACGGCGTCGAGCGCCTCCTCCACGGCGGCGGCGTAATCCTCCATCCCCAGATCGGCGTCCTCGGCGGTGGGATTGCACCAAGACATGGCGAAGACGGTGAAGCCCTGATCGACGAGGTGCCGGATCAGCGAATTGTGCGGCGATAGGTCGAGGATGTAGTATTTCATGATCCACGCCGGCACGATCAGCAGCGGCTCGGCGGCGACCGTCCCGGTCTTCGGCGTGTACTGGATCAGTTCCATCAGATGCGTGCGGTGGACGACCCGGCCCTCGGCCGTGGCGACGTCGCGGCCCGGCACGAAATCCTCCGCGCCAACGGGCGGGCGGCCGTCGCGCAGGCGCTCCCAGTCCTCGAGCGCGTGCTGCGCCCCGCGCATCAGGTTGCGCCCGCCCTCCTCGCGCGTGCGGGCGGCGACCCTCGGGTTGGTCCAGAGGAAGTTGGTCGGCGACACGGTGTCGAGCATCTGCCGCGCCAGGAAGGAGACCACCTGTTCGTCATGGCGGTCGAGACCGTCCACGTCGTTCGTCGCGCGGTACCACCAGTGCTGCGTGAGCAGGAAGCCCTGCTGCATCACGTTGTAGGGAAAGGCCGCCCACGCCGGGTCGTCGAAGCGGTGGTCGTGCTCCATCGGTTCGATGCAGGGCTCGGCGGCCTCGCCCTGAGCGGCGTGCGCGGCGAAGCCCAGGAACCGCGACCACGCGCGCGCCGCGTGCTCGGCGAGCTCCAGCTGCTTTCCGGGCGAGCCGGCGGCGTGGATCCACCAGGTCAGCACCTTGGAGGACAGGCCGTAGGGCGTGACGCCGTTGGTCATCTGCGCGAGCGCGGCCTTGGCCACCCGGTCGAGGGCGTGGCCCGGATGGGGCTCCGGCGCCGCCTCGGCGGTCTCGCCCTCGCAGAACTCGGGCGGTTCGGCGGTCAGGCCGTAGCGATCCTCGCGCTCGGCCTCGGAGCCCGCGGGCGCGCGATCGGTCACGGCCGCCTCGTTGCGCGCGGGCGCGCGCGCCTCGGCAGCCTCGGGCGCCGCCGTCCCGGCGGGCCCGTCCGCCGGCGCCTCCGTCCGCTCCGTCGCAGCCGGCGCGGACGCGGGGCGCGGCCCGCCCTCGCGGGTCTGCGTCGTGGCGCGTTTCGTCCCGCCGCGCCCGGTCCGGGCGGTCTTGCGGCGGCGGCTGGGGGTGTCGCCCTCGGCCATTCTGCCTCCTTCTCGCTCGGACTCCCTCGTGCGGCCTCAGCCCATGCGGAAGCCGCCGCTCACGTTCAGCGTCGTGCCCGTGACGAAATCCGCCTCCTCGGCGGCGAGATAGACGACCGCGCGGCCGATCTCCTCGGGATGCGCGAGGCGGTGCTTGGGCACCTGATCCACGATGCGGTCGATGATCTCGTCCGGCACGCTCTCGACCATCGGCGTGTCCGCATAGCCCGGCGCGATGGCGTTGACGGTGATGCCCTTGCGCGCCGTCTCGCGGGCGAGCGCGCGCGTGAAGCCCTCGATCCCGGCCTTGGCCGCGCAGTAGTTCGTCTGCCCCGCCTGCCCGCGCGCGGCGTTGACCGACGAGATGCTGACGATGCGCCCGTAGCCGCGCGCGCGCATGCCCTCTATCACCTGCCGGCACATGTTGAACATGGAGCCGAGATCGACGGACATCACCTGATCCCAGGCCTCGCGCGTCATCTTGTGGAACATCATGTCCCGGTTGACGCCCGCGTTGTTCACCAGAACGTCGATCGGGCCCAGCGCCTCCTCCACCGCCGCGACGCCGGCCGCGCAGGCGTCGTAATCGGCGACGTCCCATTCGTGAACGGGCAGGCCGGTCTCCGCGGCGAAGCGCTCGGCGGCCTCGCCGTCGCGGAAATGCGTCACGGCCACCGTGAAGCCGGCCTCATTCAACGCGCGCGCGGCGGCGGCGCCGAGGCCCTGAACGCCTCCGGTGACGAGGGCGATTCGTCCGCTGTCCGACATGGCACACTCCTTCCTGTCGCTGCCCCCACCCATGCCGCACCGCGGCACCGGGGACATTGACCGGGGTTAATCCGCACGTCGGGCGGGGCTCAGGGGACCGCGACCACCGTGCAGGGCGCCTGATGCAGCACCTTCTGCGACACGCTGCCGAGCACCGCGCCCCTGAGCCGCCCGAGGCCGCGGCGGCCGAGGACGATCATCCGCGCACCCTCCGCCTCGGCGGCGTCCACGATGGCGTCGGCGTAATCGCCCGAGACGACATGCGTGCGGACCTCGCGCGCGCCCGCGGCCTCGGCCCGCGTCGCGGCGCGGGCCACGATCGCGTCGCCCACAGCGGCGATCAGGCGCGCGGCGCGGTCGTCGGGCGCCGGCCCGCCGAGCAACCGGCCGAAGCTGCCGGGGATGTCGGTGCGCGGGATCTCGGCGCGCGGCGCGGCCTCGTGGAGCAGATGCTCCACCTCCGCCATGCGCTCGAGCTCCGCCGCCGGGCGGCCGTGCATCAGGACGTGCAGGATGGTGAGCGGCGCGCCGAGCGCGGCCGAAAGCTCCGCGGCCGTGTCCACGGCGCGGCCGCCGTGATCCGAGCCGTCGGTCGCCACGAGGATGCGGGTCTCTGGCATGAGATGGGCTCCCTTCCCTTGCGTCACGGCGCTTTTCGCCCGGCCGGCGCGCGCCGACCATGACCGGCGTCAAGGTGGAGGGGGATTTCGCCCCCACCGCGCCTCAGGGCAGAATCTTGAGCCAGACCCAGACCGTGAGCACCGAGAGCGCCGTCGCGATCAGCACCGCCGAGGCGGCGACGCGCCGCGCGCGGCCGTAGAGGGTGGCGAAGATGTAGGCGTTGACGCCGGGCGCCATGGCGGCGGTCAGCACCGCCGAGCGCAGCGCGCTCGTGTCGAGCGCGAAGGCCCGCCCGAGGGTCCAGGTGATCGAAGGATGCAGCACGAGCGCGACCGCGACCACGTAGCCGATGAGCCGCATGTCCCCCTCGGGGCGGTAACGGCAGAGCACCCCGCCGAGCCCGAAGAGCGCCGCGGGCAGCGCCGCGCGCGCCATCAGGTCCAGCGCGTCGCCGAGCGGCACGGGCACCGTGAGCCCGGCGAGGTTCACGCCGAGGCCCAGCACGATCGCGATGACCAGCGGATTGCGCCCGAGCGCGGCCCCGATCTGCCGGGCGAGCGCACCGGGGCGCAGGCCCGCGCGCGCGACCTCCATCGCGGTGATGCCGAGGCCGTAGCAGACCGGCGCATGGATCGCGATGATCGCGTAGTTGCCCGCGAGCGCCTCGGTCCCGTAAGCGCGCTCGGTGATCGGCAGCCCGAGGAGGAGCGTGTTGGAAAAGAGCCCGGTGAAGCCCACCGCCACCGCGTCCTCCCACCCCCGGCGGAAGAGATAGCGCGCCCCCAGCAGCCCCGCGGCGAAGCCCGAGAGCGCGCCGGCGTAGAAGGACAGGAGCAGCGGCGCCTCCGCCTCCTGCCCGAGATCGAGGGTCGAGATCGCGCGGAAGAGCAGGCAGGGGATGGCGAAGCTCTGCGTGAAGCGCATGAGCCCGTCGACCGCAGCGTCCGAGAAGAGCCCGCGCCAGACGGCGACGTAGCCGAAACCCGCCACGAGGAAGACGGGCAGGATGACCTCGATCAGCGCCTGCACGGGCGCGCGCTCCGGGTCACAGCGGGTAGCGGATCACCATCCCGTCGTGGGCGGGAGTGACGTGATCGGGCGTGTCGCGCGTCACCGCGGCGTAGTCCATGTCGATGTGCATGTTGGTGAGCACCGCGCGCGCGGGCTTCGCCTGCGCGATCCACTCCAGCGCCTTGTCGAGATGCGCATGCGTCGGATGCGGCGTGCGCCGCAGCGCGTCGAGCACCCAGCAGTCCAGCCCCTCGAGCGCGGGCCAGGCGTCGTCGTAGATCTCGGCGACGTCGGGCAGATAGGCGAGCGGCCCGATGCGGAACCCGAGCGCGTCGATCGCGCCATGGCTCACCTTGAACGGCGTGAGCGCCACCGCGCCGCCCGCGCCCTCGACGCGCACCTCCTCGTGAATGGTGTGCATGTCGAGGATCGGCGGATAAGGGCTGTCCTCGGGCTGCATGAAGGCGTAGCCGAAGCGCGAGTAGAGATCGTTCTGCGTGTCGCCGTCGGCCCAGACCGGCAGCCGCCGGCGCATGTTGAAGACGATCATCCGCAGATCGTCGAGGCCGTGCACGTGGTCGGCGTGGCTGTGCGTGTAGACCACCCCGTCGAGCGCGCCGACGCCCGCGTCCAGAAGCTGCTGGCGCAGGTCGGGCGAGGTGTCGATCAGCACGCGCGTCGTGCCCGCCTCCGTTTCGCGCTCGATCAGCATGGAACAGCGGCGGCGATAGTTGCGCGGCTCGGCCGGGTCACACTCGCCCCAGTGCCCGCCGAGGCGCGGCACGCCCCCCGAGGAGCCGCAGCCGAGGATGGTGAAGCGCAGTTCCCCGCTCACGCCGCCGCCCTTTCGAAGAGGCGTTCGAAATTGGCCTCCGTCGCGGCGGCGAACTCGGCGTAGGAGAGGCCGAAGACCTCCGCCCCCGCGGCGGCGGTGTGGACGACGTAAGCGGGTTCGTTCTGCTTGCCGCGATAGGGCGGCGGGGCGAGATAGGGGCTGTCGGTCTCCACGAGGACGCGGTCGAGCGGCGCGGCCGCGAAGATCTCGCGCAGTTCGCGCGATTTCGGAAAGGCGGCGATGCCCGACATCGACAGGTAGAAGCCGAGGTCGAGCGCCGCCCGCGCCAGCCCTGCGCCGGAGGAAAAGCAGTGCATCACGCAGGCGTAGGGCTTGCGCGCGTGCCCCTCGGCGAGCAGGCGCGCCATGTCGTCGTCCGCGTCGCGGGCGTGAATGATGAGCGGCAGGCCGGTCTCCTGCGCGGCTTCGATGTGGCGGCGCAGGCTCTCCTGCTGCACCTCGGCGCTCTCGGCGGTGTAGTGGTAGTCGAGCCCGCTTTCCCCGATGCCGACGCAGAGCGGATCCTCGGCGAGCGCCACGAGCTCCTCCACCGTCGCCATCGGCTCCTCCGCCGCGCTCATCGGATGCGTGCCGGCGGCGTAGAAGACCCCCTCGTGCGCCGCGGCGAGGGCGCGCACGGCGTCGCGGTTGCGCAGCTTGGTGCAGATGGTGACCATCCGGTGCACGCCCGCGGCCCTGGCGCGCGCGACGACCTCGCCCGCCTCCTCGACGAGGCCGGGGAAATCCAGATGGCAATGGCTGTCCGTGATGCGCGGCGGCATGTCCTGTCCGGCGGTCATGGTGCGGGAACGCGGCCTCAGCCGGCGTGTCTGGCGATGGTGTGGAGGGTATCTAGGATGAGCGAGGCAGGGTCAAGATTGACCGCCCGGCCGTGGCGCAGCCGCTCGCCCACGCGCGGCGCGAGCTCGGCCCAGCCGCGCGCGGCGGCGGCGTCCGGCGAGAGCCGGGCGAGCGTCTCCGCCTCGCCCGGCGCGGCCTCGGGCGCGGGCGGGCGGCCGCGCGCCCCGGTGAGCGCGAGCCGGGCGAGCGCATGGTCGATCAGCTCGAAAAGGAGATCGCGCCGCGCCTCCGCCCCCTGCCCCGCCGCGCGCTCAGAAAGCGCGAGCGCCGCCGACCGGTCGAGCCGCGGCAGCGAGGCGAGCACGCCCATGAGCTCGGCGTAGAGCGCCGCGCCGCCCTCCTGCGCGAGCGTCACCGCCGCGCCCGCCGAGCCGCCCGAGAGCGCGGCGAGCGTGCCCGCGCCGCCCTCGGGCGCCACCCCCGCCTGCGCGAGCGCGGCGGCGAGATCGTCCTCGCCGAGGCTCGACAGCGCGAGCGTGCGGCAGCGCGAGCGGATCGTGGGCAAAAGCCGCGCGGGCTGATGGCTGACCAGAAGGAGCGTCGCGCGCTCGGGCGGCTCCTCGAGAAGCTTCAGCACCGCGTTGGCCGCGCTCACGTTCATCTCGTCGGCGGCGTCGATGATGACGACGCGCGCGCCGCCCTCGGTGCTCGAAAGCGCGAAGAAGCTCTTGAGGCGGCGCACCTCCTCCACGCGGATCGCGTCGGAAAGCCCGGTGCCGGCCGCGTTCGCGCCGCGCCGCAGGAGGAAGAGCCCCGGCTCCGAGAGCGCCGCGACGCGCCGCGCCACGGGGTGCTCCGGATCGATGTCGAGGCGCGCGGGCGCCTCCGGCGCGCCGAAGAGCCCGCCCCCGGCGTCCTCCCCCTGCGCGAGGAGGAACCGCGCGATCCGCCAGGCGAGCGTCGCCTTGCCGACCCCGCGCGGCCCGGTCAGCAGCCAGCCGTGGTGCAGCCGGCCGGCGCCGTAAGCCTCGAGGAAGGCGCGCTCCGCCGCGCCCTGCCCGTAAAGCTCGGCCGTGTGCCGCGGGTGCGGCGCCCCGGCGAGCTTGTCGGGCTCGGGCAGCTCCGCGCGCTCGGCGCTCATGGCGCCGCCGCCTCCCACGCCTCGACCGCGCGCGCGACGCGGGCGGCGACCTCGGCCTCGCTCCCGCGCCCGTCGATCACGCGAATCCGCTCCGGCGCCGCCTCGGCGAGCGCGAGGAACCCCGCGCGCAGCCGCGCCTGCATCTCCGCGCCGAAATCCTCGAACCGCGCCTCGGCGTCCGCCCGCGCCTTCGCCCGGTGCCAGCCCGTTTCGGGGTCGATGTCGATGAGCAGCGTCAGATCCGGCTCCCGCCCGATCGTCAGCGCGTGCAGCTGGTCGACGAGCCCGCGCAGATCGCCTCGCGTCGCGCCCTGATAGACGCGGGTGCTGTCGGCGAAGCGGTCGCAGATCACCGTGCGCCCCGCCGCGAGCGCCGGGGCGATGCGCCGCTCCAGATGATCGCGCCGCGCCGCCGTGAAGAGCAGGATCTCGGTCTCTGCCGACCAGCGCTCCGGCGCGCCGGTCAGGAGAAGCGCGCGGATCTCCTCCGCGCCGGGGGAGCCGCCGGGCTCCCGCGTGAGCACAACGTCGCGGCCCGCGGCCCCGAGACCCTCGGCGAGCCGCCGCGCCTGCGTGGACTTGCCCGAGCCGTCGATGCCCTCGAAGCTGATGAACCGGCCCGCGCCGCTCAAAGCGCGTCCCCGGCGCTCTCGCCCAGCCGCTCCAGCAGAAGCTCGCCCACCGTGCGCACGCGCTGGCGGAAGCCGCCCTCCGGCACGTCGCGGTCGGCGACGAGCGGCACCCGCGCCTCCGGCAGGCCCTCGGGGCTGAGGATCAGCTCGCCGAGGACGTCGCCAGCCGCGATCGGCGCGTTCACCGGCGCGTCGTAGACGACCTCGCCCGGCACCTCGTCCTGCGCGAGCACCGGCAGGAGCATCCGGCGGCTCTCCGCGGCGACGAGGCCCACCGTCTCGGCCGCGCCCATCCAGACCGGCGCCTCGGCGATGGGGCGGCCCTCGGCGACGACCTCCTTCTCGACGAACTGCCGGAAGGCCCAGTTGAGGATGCGCTGCGCCTCGGCCGCGCGCGCCTCGCGCGTCGGCAGGCCGTTGACCACGAAGATCACCCGCCGCTCGCCCTGCACCGCCGATCCGACGAGGCCGTAGCCCGCCTCCTCGGTGTGGCCGGTCTTGAGCCCGTCGGCCCCGATGTCGAGCCCCAGAAGCGGGTTCCGGTTGAAGTGGTTGGAGGGCACGCGCCCGTCGTACTCGAACTTCTCCTCGGCGAAATAGGCGTAGCGCCGGGGGAAATCGCGGATGATCCGCGCCGCCAGCGTGCCGAGGTCGCGCATGCTCATCCTGTGGTCGGGATGCGGCCAGCCGCTGGCGTTCTCGAAATGAGTGTCGGTCATGCCGAGCATCTCGGCGCGGTCATTCATCAGCTGCGCGAAGGCCTCCTCGCTCCCGGCGAGGCCCTCGGCGACGACCACCGTCGCGTCGTTGCCCGACTGCACGACGATGCCGCGGATCAGCTCCTCGACCGTGGGCCGGTCGCTCGTCTGCAGGAACATCGAGGAGCCGCCCATCGCCGTCGCGCGCTCGGAGACCGTGAAGCGCGTCTCGAGCGTGAGCGATTCCACGTCGCGAAGCGCCTCGAAGAGCATGTAGAGCGTCATCAGCTTCGACATCGAGGCCGGCGGCAGCGGCACGTCGGCGTTCTTCTCGAGAAGCACGGTGCCGGTGTTGTAGTCGAGGACATAGGCCGCCTCGGCCTGGGTGTCGAAGGCCTGCGCGGCCGTGGCGGCGAGCCCGGCGACCACGAGGACTGCCGCCGCGGCGGCGGCGGCGCGGAGCGGTCGGAACAGCGCGTCGGCAGTCATCCGCGGCACCCCCTGTGCTGCAACGCGGGCGCGGTCAGTCGCGCACCGCGTAGGCATCGGCAAACCCCTGTTCGCGCGCCGTGTCAAGGAGCGCCTCGAGGTCGCGGCGGTTCGGCGCCGGCCCGACGAGCACGCGCCAGAACGTCTTGCCCTGCGTCTCCTGCTTCCGGACCGTGGGCACCATGCCCGCCTGCCGCATCGCCGTGGCGGTGTTGCGCGCGTTCTGCTCGACGCTGAAGATGCCGATCTGGACATAGGGCCGCTCCGGCGCGGAGCGCGGCGGCGTTGCGGGTTCGGCGGCCGTGTCGTCCGCGGAGGCCGTGTCGTCCCCGGCCGCCGCGTCGTCCCCGGCCTCGAGCGCCTCCTCCGCCGCGGCGACCGGTTCGAGGGGCGCCGCGCTCACCTCGGCCGCCTCCGGCAGGGCCGCCTCCGTCGCCTGATCCTCCGCCGCGTCGTCCTCGGGCGCCTCGCTGACCTCCTCGCGCCGCAGCGCGGTGACCTCGAGCTCGCGCGGCTGCCCGGCGAGCAGGCCGAGCGCCTCGGCCGCGTCCGACGACACCTGCAGCGGCGGCCCCGGCACCTCCCGCTCGCGGCGGAAGAGCGCGCCGATCACGAATTTCTCCGACCCGGTGTCGCGGATGATCACCCGCTCGGGCTCCTCCACATCCGGATGCGCGACCCAGACCCCGCCGAGCGAAGGCCGCCCGTCCCAGAGCCCCGAGGCCGCGACCTGAAAGACCTCCGGCGCCTCCACGTCGCGCTCGACGAGGCGGACGGAACCCGCCTCCGACGGCGCCTCCGCCTCGGCCTCCGCCGTGCGCTCGCCCCCGAGAAAGGGCAGGCCGCCGGTCTCCCCGCAGCCGCCCAGCACGAGCGCCGCGCCCAGCAGCGCCACGCGGCCTGTCCAGCCGTGTCTCATCTCTCGCGTCCCTTGCCTGCCCGCCGGCCGGGGTGCGCCCGGTCCGGGGTTCTCCCGACGCCGCGTCCGGACCCCGAGAGCCCGTGACGCCGCCGTGTCGTGGCGGAGATTATCCACTCGCCGCCCGCGAGGAAAGCCCGCATGCGCCCCCGCCCCTTCCCGAATCGCCACGCCCTGCCTATGCCGACCCGGCGCGGAGGAGTGGCAGAGCGGTCGATTGCACCGGTCTTGAAAACCGGCATGCGCGCCAGCGCATCGTGGGTTCGAATCCCACCTCCTCCGCCA
>NZ_QOHR01000023.1 GCF_003385555.1 Rhodosalinus sediminis
CAATCGGTTCGACGTGGGCCGGGCCCCGGTCCGGTCCACCTCTCAACTGCGAAAGGCAAGGCAGATGGCAGTGACAAGCCAGAATATCCGGATCCGGCTCAAGGCCTTCGATTACCGCGTGCTCGATGCGAGCACGAAGGAGATCGTGAACACGGCCAAGCGCACCGGGGCCGAGGTCCGCGGGCCGATCCCGCTCCCCAACAAGATCGAGCGCTTCACGGTCCTGCGCGGTCCGCACGTCAACAAGAAGAGCCGCGATCAGTTCGAGATCCGCACGCACAAGCGGCTCCTCGACATCGTCGATCCGACGCCGCAGACGGTGGACGCGCTCATGAAGCTCGACCTCGCCGCCGGCGTCGACGTCGAGATCAAGGTCTGAGGAGGGCACCGACATGCGTTCTGGAGTGATCGCCAGGAAGGTCGGGATGACCCGGGTCTTCATGGACGACGGGCGGCAGGTGCCGGTCACCGTTCTGCAGCTGGACAAGCTGCAGGTGGTCGCGCAGCGCACGCCCGACAGGGACGGCTACTCCGCCGTTCAGCTCGGCGCCGGCACGGCGAAGGTCAAGCGGGTGAGCCAGCCGATGCGCGGCCACTTCGCCTCGGCCAAGGTCGAGCCGAAGCGCAAGCTGGCGGAGTTCCGCGTGGCGCCGGAGAACCTCATCGACGTGGGTGAGGAGATCACCGCCGACCACTACTTCGAGGGGCAGTACGTCGACGTCTGCGGCACCTCGATCGGCAAGGGCTTCGCGGGTGGCATGAAGCGCCACAACTTCCGCGGCCTCGAGATGACGCACGGCGTCTCGATCGCCCACCGGAGCCACGGCTCCACCGGGCAGTGTCAGGACCCGGGCCGCGTCTTCAAGGGCAAGAAGATGGCCGGCCACATGGGCGCGGCGCGCGTGACGACGCAGAACCTGCAGATCGTGCGCACCGACGCCGATCGCGGCGTCATCATGATCAAGGGCGCGGTGCCCGGGCCGAAGGGCGGCTGGGTCACCGTGAAGGACGCGGTCAAGAAGGCCACGCCCGAGAACCTGATCCTGCCCGCCGCGCTGAAGTCCGCCGCCGACGAGGCCAAGCGCCAGGCCGAGGAGGCCGCCGCGCAGGCCGCCGCCGAGGAGGAAGAGGCGCGCCGCGCCGCCGAGGAGGCCGCCGCCGCCGAGGAGGCCGAGGCGCTCAAGGAGGCCGAGGCCGACATCGAGGCGCAGAAGAGCGCCGAGGAGAGCGGCGAGACGCCCGAAAACAAGGAAGGCGAGTGACATGAAACTCGACGTCATCACGCTCGACGGCGGGACGGCGGGCTCGGTCGACCTCGGCGACGAGGTCTTCGGGCTGGAGCCGCGCGCCGACATCCTGCACCGGGTCGTCCGCTGGCAGCGCGCGCGCGCGCAGGCCGGCACGCACAAGGTCAAGACCCGCTCGGAGACCAGCTATTCGAGCAAGAAGATCTACCGCCAGAAGGGCACGGGCGGCGCGCGTCACGGCGACCGCAACGCCCCGATCTTCCGCAAGGGCGGCATCTACAAGGGCCCGACCCCGCGCAGCCACGCGCACGAGCTGCCCAAGAAGATCCGCCGCCTCGGCCTGAAGCACGCGCTTTCGGCCAAGGCGCGGGAAGGCTCGCTCGTGGTCCTCGACGAGGCGAAGGGCAGCGGCAAGACCGCCGAGCTCGCCCGGAAGGTCTCGTCGCTCGGCTGGAAGCGCGCGCTCGTCATCGACGGGCCCGAGGTGGACGAGGGCTTCGCCCGCGCCGCGCGCAACATCGAGGGGCTCGACGTGCTGCCGAGCGTCGGCGCGAACGTCTACGACATCCTCAAGCGCGACACGCTCGTGCTGACCAAGGCGGGTGCCGAAGCACTGGAGGCGCGGCTGAAATGAGCGTGAAACCCCAACACTACGACGTGATCCGCAAGCCGGTCATCACGGAGAAGTCCACGCTCGCGTCCGAGCACAACGCCGTGGTCTTCGAGGTGGCGATCGACTCGAACAAGCCAGCGATCAAGGAAGCGGTCGAGGCGCTCTTCGGCGTCAAGGTCCGCGCGGTGAACACGACGATCACCAAGGGCAAGACGAAGCGCTTCCGCGGCCGCGCCGGGCGGCGCAAGGACGTCAAGAAGGCCTACGTCACCCTCGAGGAGGGCAACACCATCGACGTGACCACCGGCCTCTGATAACAGGCGCCGACTCACGCGCGAGGCCCCGGGCCACCGGGGTCTCGTCTTTTCGACCGGGGACCTTCGGGGCCCTTCACTGCCGGGCCCTCGGCCCGAGACCCAAGAGGCGGCCTCGACCGCCCGTAACGACGGAAGACAGGAACCATGGCACTCAAGTCGTACAATCCGACGACGCCTGGCCAGCGCGGGCTGGTGCTGATCGACCGTTCGGACCTTTGGAAAGGTCGTCCCGTCAAGTCCCTCACGCAGGGCCTGACGAAGAAGGGCGGCCGGAACAACACCGGACGGATCACGGCGCGCCGCCGCGGCGGCGGCACGAAGCGGCTCTACCGCATCGTGGATTTCAAGCGCAGCAAGCACGACGTCCAAGGCGTCGTCGTCCGGATCGAGTATGACCCGAACCGGACCGCCTTCATCGCGCTGATCCAGTATCAGGACGGCGAGAAGGCCTACATCCTCGCGCCGCAGCGCCTCGGCGTGGGCGACAAGGTGATCGCCGGCAAGAAAGCCGACATCAAGCCGGGCAACGCGATGCCGTTCTCCGGGATGCCGATCGGCACGATCGTGCACAACGTCGAGCTGAAGCCCGGAAAGGGCGGGCAGATCGCGCGCGCCGCCGGCACCTACGCGCAGTTCGTCGGCCGTGACGGCGGCTACGCGCAGCTTCGCCTGTCCTCGGGCGAGCTGCGGATGGTCCGGCAGGAGTGCATGGCGACGGTCGGCGCGGTCTCGAACCCGGACAACGCCAACCAGAACATCGGCAAGGCGGGCCGCAGCCGGTACAAGGGCCGGCGCCCGGCGGTGCGCGGCGTGGCGATGAACCCGATCGACCACCCGCTCGGCGGGGGCGAGGGCCGCTCCTCGGGCGGGCGCACGCCGGTCACGCCCTGGGGCAAGGACACCAAGGGCCGCCGCACCCGCAACACCAACAAGGCGTCGCAGAAGCTCATTCTGCGTTCGCGCCACGCTCGCAAGAAGGGCCGCTAAGTCATGGCACGTTCCGTCTGGAAAGGGCCTTTCGTCGACAGCTACGTGCTGAAGAAGGCCGAAACGGCCCGCGAGTCGGGTCGCAACGACGTCATCAAGATCTGGTCGCGCCGCTCGACGATCCTCCCGCAGTTCGTCGGTCTCACCTTCGGCGTCTACAACGGCCAGAAGCACATCCCCGTCCTCGTCAGCGAGGACATGATCGGCCAGAAGTTCGGCGAATACGCGCCGACGCGCACCTACTACGGGCACATGGCCGACAAGAAAGCGAAGCGGAGATAAGGCGATGGGCAAGGAAAAGAACCCCCGCCGCGTGGCCGACAACGAGGCGATGGCGAAACTGCGGATGCTGCGCACCAGTCCGCAGAAGCTCAACCTCGTCGCGGCGCTGATCCGCGGCAAGAAGGTCGATCGCGCGCTGACCGATCTGACCTTCTCGAAGAAGCGCATCGCGCAGGACGTGCGGAAGTGCCTGCAGTCCGCGATCGCGAACGCCGAGAACAACCACAACCTCGACGTGGACGAGCTCGTCGTGGCGGAGGCCTGGGTCGGCAAGAACCTTGTGATGAAGCGCGGGCGTCCGCGCGCACGGGGCCGCTTCGGCCGCATCAACAAGCCGTTTTCGGAGCTGACCATCAAGGTGCGCCAGATCGAGGAGCAGGCCTAATGGGAAACAAGACCAACCCGATCGGGATGCGCGTTCAGGTCAACCGCACCTGGGATTCCCGCTGGTATGCCGACACCAAGGAGTACGGCGACCTGCTGCTCGAGGATATCCGCATCCGCGAGTTCATCCGCAAGGACGCGAAGCAGGCCGGCATCGCGCGGGTCATCATCGAACGCCCGCACCGCAAGTGCCGCGTGACGATCCACGCCGCGCGGCCCGGTGTCATCATCGGCAAGAAAGGCGCCGACATCGAGGCGCTGCGCAAGAAGCTCTCGGCGATGACCGACAGCGAGCTGCACCTCAACATCGTCGAGGTGCGCAAGCCCGAGCTCGACGCGACGCTCGTCGGTGAATCGATCGCGCAGCAGCTCGAGCGCCGCGTGAGCTTCCGCCGCGCGATGAAGCGCGCGGTGCAGAACGCGATGCGCATGGGCGCCCTCGGCATCCGGGTGAACGTGGCCGGCCGCCTCGGCGGCGCGGAGATCGCCCGGACCGAATGGTACCGCGAGGGCCGCGTGCCGCTGCACACGCTGCGGGCGGACATCGATCACGCCAGCATCGAGGCCGAAACGCCCTATGGCATCATCGGGGTCAAGGTCTGGATCTTCAAGGGCGAGATCATGGAGCACGACCCGAGCGCGCGGGATCGGCGCATGCAGGAGATCCAGGACGGTCCGGCCCCCCGCGGCGCCGGCCGCCGCTGAGGAGACGTGACAGATGCTTCAACCCAAGCGCACGAAATTCCGCAAGCAGCACAAGGGCCGGATCAAGGGCGAGGCCAAGGGCGGCTCCGACCTCAACTTCGGCACCTTCGGGCTTAAGGCCGCGCAGCCCGAGCGCATCACCGCGCGCCAGATCGAGGCGGCGCGCCGGGCGATGACCCGTCACATGAAGCGTCAGGGGCGGGTCTGGATCCGCATCTTCCCCGACGTGCCGGTGACGTCGAAGCCCACCGAGGTCCGGATGGGCAAGGGCAAGGGCTCGGTCGACTTCTGGGCGGCCAAGGTGAAGCCCGGCCGCGTGATGTTCGAGATTGACGGCGTCGCCGACGATGTGGCAAAGGAGGCTCTCCGCCTCGCGTCGATGAAGCTGCCGATCAAGACGCGCATCATCGCGCGCGAGGACTGGTAAGGGTTTCCGGGCGTCCGGCCGCCGTGCCGGGTGCCCGTGTCATGTTGGAAAAGCGCGGGACGGTGCGTGCGCGCACGGCGGTCGAGGCCGCGTTCCGCGACTTCTGATGGAAGGACGATCAGGCGATGGACGCCAGCGAACTGAGAGACAAGACGCCGGACCAGCTCCGCGAGGAGCTGACCCGCCTCAAGAAGGAGGCGTTCAACCTGCGCTTCCAGCAGGCGACCGGCGCCCTGGAAAACACCGCGCGGATGCGCGCCGTGCGCCGCGACGCGGCGCGGGTGAAGACCGTGCTGAACGAGAAGGCCGCGCAAGCGGCCGCCGAGTGAGGGGGACGACATGCCCAAGCGCATTCTTCAGGGTACCGTGACCTCCACGGCCAACGCCCAGACCGTGACCGTCTCGGTCGAGCGTCGGTTTAAGCACCCGGTGCTGCAGAAGACCATCAAGAAATCCAAGAAATACCGGGCGCACGACGAGGGCGGCCAGTATTCGATCGGCGACAAGGTGCGCATCATCGAGTGCGCGCCGAAGTCCAAGACGAAACGCTGGGAGGTGATCGCCCAGTAGGGCGCGGTCACATCCCGGTTTGATCGAAACCCTGGGGACCGAGGGCGTCGCCCTCCCCAAAGGTCGGGAGAAACCACATGATCCAGATGCAGACGAATCTGGATGTCGCTGACAACTCCGGCGCGCGCCGGGTTCAGTGCATCAAGGTCCTCGGCGGGTCGAAGCGGAAATACGCCAGTGTCGGCGACATCATCGTGGTGTCGGTGAAGGAGGCGATCCCGCGCGGCCGCGTCAAGAAGGGCGACGTCCGCAAGGCCGTCGTCGTGCGGACCGCCAAGGAGGTGCGCCGCGAGGACGGCACCGCCATCCGCTTCGACCGCAACGCCGCGGTCATCCTCAACAACAACCTCGAGCCCGTCGGCACCCGGATCTTCGGTCCGGTGGTGCGCGAACTGCGCTCGAAGAGCTTCATGAAGATCATTTCGCTCGCCCCGGAGGTGCTCTGATGGCTGCGAAACTGAAGACGGGCGACAAGGTCGTCGTGCTCGCCGGCAAGGACAAGGGCAAGACGGGCACCATCTCCTCGGTCGATCGCAAGACAGGCAAGGCCGTCGTGGAGGGGGTCAACATGGCCGTCCGCCACACTCGGCAGTCGCCGCAGAGTCAGGGCGGGCGCATTCCGAAGGCGCTGCCCATCGACCTTTCGAACCTCGCCATGCTCGACAAGAACGGAAAGGCCACGCGCGTCGGCTTCCGCGTCGAGGAGGGCAAGAAGGTCCGCTACGCCAAGACGACGGGGGACGTGATCGATGCTTGACGCCCAGACCTACACGCCCCGCCTGCGCGCGCTCTACGACGGCGAGGTCAAGGCGAAGCTGAAGGAGGAATTCGGCTACGCCAACGAAATGATGATCCCGCGGCTCGACAAGATCGTGCTCAACATCGGCTGCGGCGCCGAGGCGGTGAAGGACTCCAAGAAGGCGAAGGCCGCGCAGGAGGATCTCTCCCTGATCGCCGGTCAGCGCGCCGTCGTCACCAAGGCGAAGAAGTCGATCGCCGGCTTCCGCGTCCGCGAGGGCATGCCGCTCGGCGCCAAGGTGACGCTGCGCGGCGGCCGGATGTACGAGTTTCTCGATCGTCTGGTGACCATCGCGCTGCCGCGCGTCCGGGACTTCCGCGGCATCAGCGGCAATTCCTTCGACGGCCGCGGCAACTACGCCATGGGCCTCAAGGAGCACATCGTCTTCCCCGAGATCGACTACGACAAGGTCGAAGAGGTCTGGGGCCTCGACATCATTATCGCCACCACCGCGAAGACCGACGCGGAAGCCAAGGCGCTGTTGAAGCATTTCAACATGCCTTTCAACGCCTGAGCGCCGAAGGAGACTGCATCATGGCCAAGAAAGCGATGGTCGAGCGCGAGAAGAAGCGTCAGCGGCTCGTAGAGAAGTACGCCGCGAAGCGCGCCGCGCTGAAAGAGATCGCCAACGACGAGTCCAAGCCGATGGAAGAGCGCTTCAAGGCGCGGCTCAAGCTCGCGAAGCTGCCGCGCAACAGCTCGCCCACCCGGCTGCACAACCGCTGCCAGCTCACGGGCCGGCCGCACGGCTATTACCGCAAGCTCAAGGTCAGCCGGATCGCCCTGCGCGAACTCGGCTCCACCGGCCAGGCGCCGGGCCTCGTGAAGTCGAGCTGGTGAGGGAGGGCGTCAGATGAACGATCCCATCGGAGATATGCTCACCCGCATCCGTAACGCGCAGATGCGCGGCAAGACCAGCGTCTCGACGCCGGCCTCGAAGCTGCGCGCCTGGGTGCTCGACGTGCTGATCGGCGAGGGCTACATCCGCGGTTACTCGCGCTCGACCGACGAGCGCGGGCATCCGCAGCTCGACATCGAGCTCAAGTATGCCGACGGTCGCCCCGTCATCCAGGAGCTCAAGCGCGTCTCGACGCCGGGCCGCCGCGTCTACATGGGCGTGCGCGATCTGCCGTCGGTGCGCCAGGGGCTCGGCGTGTCGATCGTGTCGACGCCGAAGGGCGTTATGTCGGACGCCGCCGCGCGCTCGGCGAACGTCGGCGGCGAAGTGCTCTGCACGGTGTTCTGAGGAGGTTCGCGATGTCTCGTATCGGAAAACAGCCGGTCGCGCTCCCCTCGGGCGTGACCGCCACCGTCTCCGGTCAGACCGTCGAGGTGAAGGGGCCCAAGGGCACCCGCAGCTGGACGGCGACCGACGAGGTGACCATCACGCAGGAGGACGACGCGATCCGCGTCGCCCCCCGCGGCAACTCGAAGCGCGCGCGCCAGCAGTGGGGCATGAGCCGCACCAATATCGCCAACCTCGTGCAGGGCGTCACCGACGGCTTCAAGAAGGAGCTCGAGGTGCAGGGCGTCGGCTACCGCGCGCAGGCGCAGGGCAACACCCTGAAGCTCAATCTCGGCCTCAGCCACGACGTCGATTTCCCGGTGCCGGAGGGCGTGACCGTCACGACCCCGAAGCCGACCGAGATCGTCGTCGAGGGCCACGACGAGCAGCTCGTCGGCCAGGTCGCGGCCAACATCCGCGACTGGCGGCGGCCCGAGCCCTACAAGGGCAAGGGAATCCGCTACAAGGGCGAGTACATCTTCCTCAAGGAAGGCAAGAAGAAATAGGGCGCGGGATCATGGCATTGGACAAGCAGAAACAGTTCCGCAAGCGCCGCCTGCGCGTCCGGAACAAGGTGAAGGCGATGAACCCGGGGCGGCTGCGCCTCTGCGTGCATCGCTCGAACAGGAACATTCACGCCCAGCTCATCGACGACGTCGCGGGCCGGACCGTGGCGGCGGCCTCTTCGCTGGAGGCGTCGCTCGGCATCGCGGGGCAAAACAACGTCGAGGCCGCGACCAAGGTGGGCACGACGCTCGCCGAGCGCGCGAAGGCCGCGGGCGTGGAGGAGTGCTACTTCGACCGCGGCGGCTTTCGCTATCACGGCGGCATCAAGGCGCTCGCCGATGCCGCCCGTGACGGCGGCCTGAAGTTCTGAGGAGACGCGATATGGCTAGAGAACCGCAGGGCGGGCGCGGCCGCCGGGACCGCGACGAGACGCCCGAATTCGCCGATCGCCTCGTCGCGATCAACCGCGTGTCGAAGACCGTCAAGGGCGGTAAGCGCTTCGGCTTCGCCGCGCTCGTCGTCGTGGGCGACCAGAAGGGCCGCGTCGGCTTCGGCAAGGGCAAGGCCAAGGAAGTGCCCGAGGCGATCCGCAAGGCGACCGAGCAGGCCAAGCGCGGCATGATCCGCGTGCCGCTGCGCGAGGGCCGCACGCTGCACCATGACGAGAACGGCCGCTGGGGCGCCGGCAAGGTGATGATACGCTCGGCCCCGCAGGGCACCGGGATCATCGCCGGCGGCCCGATGCGCGCCGTCTTCGAGATGCTGGGCGTTCAGGACGTCGTCGCCAAGTCGAACGGCACGCAGAACCCCTACAACATGATCCGCGCCACGCTGGACGCGCTGCGCAAGCAGCAGAGCCCGCGCATGGTGGCGCAGCGCCGCGGCAAGAAGGTCGCCGAGATCCTGCACAAGGACGATGCGCCCAAGCCCGAAGCGGCCGAGGCGTAAGGGAGAGAGATCATGGCAAAGACCATCGTGGTGAAGCAGATCGGCTCGCCCATCCGTCGGCCGGCCAAGCAGCGTCAGACGCTGATCGGCCTCGGCCTCAACAAGATGCACAAGACCCGCGAGCTCGAGGATACGCCCTCGGTGCGCGGCATGATCGCCAAGATCCCGCATCTGGTCGAGGTCGTCGAAGAGCGCGGCTGACGCGCCCGGAACAGATGAAAGAGCCCCCCGCGCCCGGCGCCGGGGGGCTTTTTCGTGCGCTCAGGGCGTGCGTTCCCGCCGCAGCCGCCGGGCCCGGCCGATGGCCGTCGCCCCGGCGATGCCGCTGTAGAGCAGGAAGAGGTAGAGGGGATAGGCCGCCTCTATCGCCGAGGCGCCGAGGATCGACGCCACGCCGAAGCCCGCGGCGAGCCATTGCAGCACCCACGGCGTCAGCATCTCCGAGCGTGGCCGCGAAACGGCCTTCGCGATCGTGAGCGAGCCCCCTGCCGAACCCACGGCGATCGCCAGCGCCATCGCCCAGGCCGCGTTGTCCGTCCACCACCAGAGCAGGAGCCCGAGGCCCGAAAACCCGAGCACCGTCGCGTCGCTGCGCCGCGCGACCGAACCCGTGCCGCGCCAGAGCGACAGCAGGAACACCGTGTTCGTGCCGACCATCTGCGCGCCGGTGAAGACGAGCCCGCGCGTGCCGCCGGAATGCAGCACGGAGGCGAAGGCGATGACGCTCAGAAGCCCCCAGATGAACCAGGAGGCGCGCTGCGGAACCGTCCGTCCGCGCAGCGTCGAGGCCGTGTAGGGGACGTAGGCCGCGACGCTCAGGACGCCCGAGATCAGGGCCGGCGCGCTCGTCTCGATGGCCACTGCCGCCTCCCCGCCGCCTGCGCGCGGCGCTTGATCGCGCCGCGATTGCCCGTTAAACGCAGCCAGCGGGGCGGAGGTCCCGAATCCGACGATTGAAACACGCCGTGGTCCGTCACTTCGCTTCGGGGCGGAATCCGGCAATGGAGAAGCGACATGAAACTCAACGAACTCCGCGACGCCGAGGGCGCCACGCACCGCCGCAAGCGCATCGCGCGCGGCCCGGGCTCGGGCAAGGGCAAGACCGCGGGCCGCGGCATCAAGGGTCAGAAATCTCGCTCCGGCGTGGCCATCAAGGGCTTCGAAGGCGGGCAGATGCCGATCTACCAGCGCCTCGGCAAGCGCGGCTTCAACAAGCCCAACCGCAAGCGTTACGCGGTGGTGAACATCGGCGACCTGCAGAAGTTCATCGACGCCGGCAAACTCGACGCGGGCCAGCCCGTCACCGAGGACGCCCTCGTGGCCTCGGGCCTCGTGCGGCGCAAGCGCGACGGCGTGCGCGTGCTCGCCAAGGGCGAGCTCTCGGCGAAGCTCGACCTGCAGGTGACCGGCGCCTCGGCCTCGGCCGTCTCGGCGGTGGAAAGCGCCGGCGGGTCGGTCAAGCTCGCGGACGTGGCCGCCGCGGAATAACGGGTTGTGGCCTTCGGGCCCGCCCGATAGATAATCCACAGTATCCGCCCGCCGCCCGCGCCCATGGCGCGCCGGGCGGCGGCGCCCGCACCGGGGGAGCCGCATGGTATCCGCAGCCGAACAGATGGTCGCCAACACGAGCTGGGGCGCGCTCGCCCGCGCCACGGAGCTCCGGCAGCGCATCTTCTTCACGCTGGGCCTTCTGATCGTCTATCGGATCGGCACCTTCATCCCCGTGCCCGGCATCGACGGTCAGGCGCTGCAGGACTTCATGACGCAGGCCTCGACCGGCATCGGGGGCATGCTCTCGATGTTCACGGGCGGGGCGCTCGGGCGCATGGGCATCTTCGCGCTCGGCATCATGCCCTACATCTCGGCCTCGATCATCGTGCAGCTGCTCGCCGCGATGGTGCCCAAGCTCGAGCAGCTCAAGAAAGAGGGCGAGCAGGGGCGCAAGAAGATCAATCAGTACACGCGCTACGGCACGGTGCTGCTGGCGACGATGCAAGCCTACGGGCTGGCGGTCAGCCTCGAATCCGGCGATCTGGTGACCGATCCCGGCTGGTTCTTCCGCGCGGCCTGCGTCATCACGCTCGTCGGCGGGACAATGTTCCTGATGTGGCTCGGCGAGCAGATCACGGCGCGCGGCGTCGGCAACGGCATCTCGCTCATCATCTTCGTGGGCATCATCGCCGAGGTGCCCTCGGCGCTGGCGCAGTTCTTCGCCTCCGGCCGCTCGGGCGCGATCAGCCCGGCGGTGATCGTGGGCGTGATCCTGATGATCGTGGTGACGATCACCTTCGTGGTCTTCATGGAGCGATCGCTCAGGAAGATCACGATCCAGTATCCCCGCCGCCAGGTGGGCATGAAGATGACCGAGGCGCAGACCAGCCACCTGCCGGTGAAGGTCAACCCGTCGGGCGTGATCCCCGCGATCTTCGCGAGTTCGCTGCTCCTCCTGCCGACGACGATCAGCACCTTCTCGGGGCAGCAGTCCGGGCCGGTGATGTCGACGATCCTCGCCTACTTCGGGCCGGGGCAGCCGCTCTACCTGCTGTTCTTCGCGGCGATGATCATCTTCTTCGCGTATTTCTACACGTTCAACGTGGCCTTCAAGCCCGAGGACGTGGCCGACAACCTGAAGAACCAGAACGGCTTCGTCCCCGGCATCCGTCCGGGCAAGAAGACGGCGGAGTACCTCGAATACGTCGTCAATCGCGTGCTCGTCCTCGGCTCCGGCTACCTGGCGCTCGTCTGCCTGCTGCCGGAGATCCTGCGGAACCAGTACTCGATCCCCTTCTACTTCGGCGGCACCTCGGTGCTGATCGTGGTCTCCGTGTCGATGGACACGGTCCAGCAGATCCAGAGCCATCTGCTCGCGCATCAGTACGAGGGGCTCATCCAGAAATCGCAGCTCCGCGGCAAGAAGCAGAAGCGGGGCGGCAAGAAGACGCCGGTCAGGAAATGAACATCATACTTCTCGGACCGCCCGGAGCGGGCAAGGGCACGCAGGCGCGCCGCCTCGAAGAGGCGCGCGGTCTCGTGCAGCTTTCGACGGGCGACATGCTGCGCGAGGCGCGCGCCAGCGGCACGGAGATGGGCAAGCGCGTGGCCGAGGTCATGGACCGCGGCGAACTCGTGACCGACGAGATCGTGATCGGCCTCATCCGCGAAAAGCTCGAGGGCGCGGAGGCGCCCGGCTTCATCTTCGACGGTTTTCCGCGCACGTTGGCGCAGGCCGACGCGCTCGACGCGCTGATGCGCGAAACCGGCGCGCGGCTCGACGCGGTGATCGAGATGGAGGTCGACGACGAGGCCCTCGTGCGCCGGATCACCGGCCGGGCCACCTGCGCCGGCTGCGGCGAGGTCTACAACGACGAGACCAAGCCGATCCCGGCCGACGGCAAATGCGCCAAGTGCGGCGGGACCGAGTTCAAGCGGCGCGAGGACGACAACGAGGAGAGCCTGCGCCAGCGGCTGATGGAATACTACAAGAAGACCTCGCCGCTGATCGGCTACTACTACGCCAAGGGCGCGCTCTTCCGTGTCGACGGCCTGCAGGAGATCGACGCCGTCGCCGCGGAGATCGACGCGGTGCTCGACGGCAAGGGGGCGCCGGCGTCGTCCGGGGCTTGACGCCCCTCCCGTTGTCTCCTAGGCACCGGCGTCTCGGCAGGGAATCGACTCGCGCGGCGTCGCTGCGCGGGCGGCACTGCAGGACCACCTTCCATTCGGCCCGTGGGCTGCCGCCGCGGGCCGTCGGTTGTGAAAAAAGGGCCTGGCGTTACGGGCTCGCAACGAAAGGACAGACCACGTGGCACGAATTGCCGGCGTCAACATCCCCACAAACAAGCGCATCCCGATCGCGCTGACTTACATCCACGGTATCGGCCATTCCACGGCGCAGTCGATCTGCGAGGCGGTCTCGGTCGACGAGAACCGCCGCGTGAACGAGCTCTCGGACGCCGATCTCGTCGCCATCCGCGAGTACATCGACCAGAACTACACGGTCGAGGGCGACCTGCGCCGCGAGGTGCAGATGAACGTCAAGCGCCTGATGGACCTCGGCTGCTACCGCGGCCTGCGCCACCGCCGCAAACTGCCCGTGCGCGGTCAGCGCACCCACACCAACGCGCGCACCCGCAAGGGGCCCGCGAAGCCGATCGCCGGCAAGAAGAAATAAGGAGGGCAGTCACCAATGGCACGCGATACCCGCCGCCGCGGACCCAAGAAGGTCTCCAAGAACATCGCCACCGGCACGGCGCATGTGAATTCCTCCTTCAACAATACCAAGATCCTGATCTCGGACGTGCAGGGCAACGCGATCTCGTGGTCGTCCGCCGGCTCAATGGGCTTCAAGGGCTCGCGGAAGTCGACGCCCTACGCCGCGCAGCTCGCCGCCGAGGACGCCGGCAAGAAGGCGCAGGAGCACGGCATGCGCACCCTCGACGTCGAGGTGCAGGGGCCGGGCTCGGGCCGCGAATCGGCGCTGCGCGCGCTCGCCGCGATCGGCTTCAACATCACTTCCATCCGTGACGTGACGCCGATCCCGCACAACGGCTGCCGGCCGCCGAAGCGCCGGCGCGTCTGACGGACCAGATTTCCGGCAGGACGGCGCGGGCCTCGCGCCGTCCTGCCTTTGTCATTCAACCTCGGGCGTTCCGGCCTTCGGACATGGGGCCGGAACAGGAATTGAGGAGACACCCATGATCCACAAGAACTGGTCCGAGCTGATCAAGCCGAGCGCGCTCGAGGTCAAGCCCGGCGACGATTCCGCGCGCAAGGCGACGCTCGTGGCCGAACCGCTCGAGCGGGGCTTCGGCCTGACGCTCGGCAACGCGCTGCGCCGCGTGCTCCTGTCCTCGCTTCAGGGCGCGGCCATCACCTCGGTCCAGATCGACAACGTCCTGCACGAGTTCTCCTCGATCGCCGGCGTGCGCGAGGACGTGACCGACGTGGTGCTGAACCTCAAGGGCGTCGCGCTGCGCATGGAGGTCGAGGGGCCGAAGCGGCTGTCGATCTCGGCCAAGGGCCCGGGCGTCGTCACCGCCGGCGACATCTCCGAGAGCGCCGGCATCGAGATCCTGAACCGCGACCACGTGATCTGCCACCTCGACGAAGGCGCGGACGTCTACATGGAGCTCACGGTCAACACCGGCAAGGGCTACGTCCCCGCCGACAAGAACAAGCCCGAGGACGCGCCCATCGGCCTGATCCCGATCGACGCGATCTATTCGCCGGTCAAGAAGGTCTCCTACGAGGTGACGCCGACCCGCGAGGGGCAGGTGCTCGATTACGACAAGCTGACCATGAAGGTGGAGACCGACGGCGCGGTCACGCCGGAGGACGCGGTCGCCTACGCGGCGCGTATCCTGCAGGATCAGCTCTCGATCTTCGTCAACTTCGAGGAGCCCGAGGGCTCGGGCCGCGACGCGGACGAGGACGGGCTGGAGTTCAACCCGCTCCTGCTGAAGAAGGTGGACGAGCTGGAGCTCTCGGTGCGCTCGGCCAACTGCCTCAAGAACGACAACATCGTCTATATCGGCGACCTCATCCAGAAGACCGAGGCCGAGATGCTGCGCACGCCGAACTTCGGCCGCAAGTCGCTCAACGAGATCAAGGAAGTGCTCTCGGGCATGGGCCTGCACCTCGGCATGGAGGTCGAGGACTGGCCGCCCGACAACATCGAGGACCTGGCGAAGAAGTACGAAGAGAACTTCTGAGCCGCGGGCCGAGGCCCCAAGGAGAGCGGCCCGCGCGCACGGGCCGCCGGACAAAGCATAAAGCGATAGGAGACACCCGATGCGTCACGCCCACGGATACCGCAAGCTCAACCGCACCCACGAGCACCGCAAGGCGCTCTTCGCCAACATGGCCGGCTCGCTGATCGAGCACGAGCAGATCAAGACGACGCTGCCCAAGGCGAAGGAGCTCAAGCGCGTCGCCGACAAGCTGGTCACGCTCGCCAAGCGCGGCGATCTGCACGCGCGGCGTCAGGCGGCCTCGCGGCTCAACGACGAAGCGCATGTCGCCAAGCTCTTCGACGTGCTCGGCCCGCGCTATCAGGACCGGCCCGGCGGCTACGTCCGCGTGCTGAAGGCCGGCTTCCGCTACGGCGACATGGCGCCGATGGCGATCGTCGAGCTCGTGGACCGCGACCCGGAGGCCAAGGGCGCCGCCGACCGCGCCCGCCTCGCCGAGGAGGAGGCCGCCGAGGACTGATCCCCCCGGCCGGCCGAGCATCGCACGCCCCGCGGGAGACCGCCGGGGCGCGCTTTGCGTTGCGCCGTCTTGCAATGGCACGCGGCGGGCCGCATATCGACCCCCACCGAGGGAGGCTGCGCCCCATGATCCGAGCCATCGTCGCCATCCTCGCGCTCGCCGCCGCGCCCCTCGCCGCCGAGCCGCAGGCGCCGCGGACGCAGGCCGAGATCGACCTGTCCTTCGCGCCGGTCGTGCGGGCGGCCGCGCCCGCGGTCGTCAACATCTACGCCCGCCGGGTGGTGCAGGAGCGCCGCTCGCTCTTCGACGACCCGGTGTTCGAGGAGTTCTTCCGCGATTTCGCGCCGGAGCGGCCGCGCGTGCAGAACTCGCTCGGCTCCGGCGTGATCCTCTCGCCCGACGGGTTCGTCGTCTCCAACTACCACGTCGTCGGCCGCGCCACGGACATCCGCGTGGTGCTGAACGACCGGCGCGAGTTCTCCGCCGAGGTGGTTCTGGCCGACGCGGCGGCCGATCTCGCGATCCTGCGCCTCGAGGGGGCCGCCGACCTGCCGCATCTACCGCTGCGCGACAGCGACACGCTGGAGGTGGGCGAACTGGTCCTCGCCATCGGCAACCCCTTCGGCGTCGGACAGACCGTGTCCTCCGGCATCGTCTCGGCGGTGGCGCGTTCTGGCCCGGCGACGGGCGACCGGCGTGGCTATTTCGTGCAGACCGACGCGCCGATCAACCCGGGCAACTCGGGCGGCGCGCTCGTGGACACGGCCGGGCGGCTCGTCGGCGTCAACACCTCGATCCTCAGCCGCTCGGGCGGCTCCATCGGCATCGGCTTCGCGATCCCGGCGGACCTCGTCGCGCGCTTCGTGGCCGAGGCGCGCGCGGGCGCGGAGACCTTCCGCCGCCCCTGGGCCGGGATGCGCGGGCAGCCGGTGGACGCCGACATGGCCGGCGCGCTCGGCCTCGACCGGCCGCGCGGCATGGTCGTCGCCGAGCTGCACCCCGCGAGCCCCTTCGCCGCCGAGGGCGTGCGGCGCGGCGACGTGATCCTCGCGCTCGACGGGGCGGAGGTGAACGGCCCCGCGGGCATGGCCTATCGCCTCGCCGTCGCCGGGCCGGGCGCCGAGGTCACGGCGGAGCTCTGGCGCGAGGGCCGCGCGCGGTCGGTGACCGTGCGCCTCGCCCCCCCGCCCGAGACGCCGCCGCGCGCGCCGCTCACGCTGGGCCGCGACACGGCGCTGCCGGGCCTCGCGCTCGCGCGGGTGAACCCCGCCGTCATCGCCGAGATGGGCCTGCCGCTCGGCGCGCCGGGCGTCGTCGTCACGGATCCGGGCCGCTACGGCACGCGCGCCGGGCTCGAGGCAGGCGACGTGATCCGCGCCGTCTCCGGGCGCGAGGTCGCCACCCCGCCCGAGGTGCGCCGCGCGCTCGCCACCGGCGGCTGGCACGAGATCGTCGTCGAGCGCGGCGCGCGGCGCGTCGCCATCCGCTTCCGGGCCTGAGCGCGGTGGCCGATCTCTTCGACACCCCGGCCGCCGGGCCGGACGAGGCGCCCGGGACGCCGGGCGAGGGCGACGGCGCGCCGCGCCCGCTCGCCGACCGGCTCCGCCCGCAGGCCCTCGACGAGGTGATCGGGCAGGAGACGCTCCTCGGCCCGGACGGCCCGCTCGGCGCGATGCTGGCCTCGGGCGCGCTCTCCTCGCTCGTACTCTGGGGGCCGCCGGGCGTCGGCAAGACGACGATCGCGCGGCTTCTGGCGCGCGAGACGGCGCTCGAATTCGTGCAGATCAGCGCGATCTTCACCGGCGTCGCCGAGCTGCGCAAGGTGTTCGACGCCGCGCGCGATCGCCGCCGCGCGGGGCAGGGGACGCTCCTCTTCGTGGACGAGATCCACCGCTTCAACCGCGCGCAGCAGGACAGTTTCCTGCCGCACATGGAGGACGGGACGATCCTCCTCGTGGGCGCGACGACCGAGAACCCGAGCTTCGAGCTCAACGCCGCGCTGCTCTCGCGCGCGCAGGTCATGGTGCTCGAGCGCCTCTCGCTCGCCGATCTGGAGCGCCTCGCGCAGCGCGCCGAGGCGGCGCTCGACCGGGCGCTGCCGCTCGACGGGACGGCGCGCGAGGCCCTGCTGGAGATGGCCGACGGCGACGGGCGCGCGGCGCTCAACCTGATCGAGCAGGTCATGGGCTGGCCCGTCGAGGGGCGGCTCGACGTGCGCCAGCTGTCCGAGCGGCTGGCGCGCCGCGCGGCGCAGTACGACAGGTCGGGCGACGCGCATTTCAACCTGATTTCGGCGCTGCACAAGTCGGTGCGCGGCTCGGACCCGGACGCCGCGCTCTACTGGTTCGCGCGGATGCTGGAGGGGGGCGAGGATCCCCGCTACCTCGCGCGGCGGATCACCCGGATGGCGGTGGAGGACATCGGCCTCGCCGACCCGCAGGCGCAGGCGGTCTGCCTGCAGGGCTGGGACACCTACGAGCGCCTCGGCAGCCCGGAGGGCGAGCTCGCGCTCGCGCAGGCGCTCGTCTATCTCGCGCTCGCGCCGAAGTCGAACGCCGCCTACACGGCCTACAAGGCCGCGCGGAAGGCGGCGAAGGCGACCGGCTCGCTCGCGCCGCCCAAGCACATCCTGAACGCGCCGACGCGGCTGATGAAGGAGCAGGGCTACGGGGCGGGCTACGCCTACGACCACGACGCGGAGGACGCCTTTTCCGGGCAGGACTACTTCCCCGAGGACATGGCGCGCGAGCGCTTCTACGACCCGGTCGAGCGCGGCTTCGAGCGCGATCTGCGCAAGCGCCTCGACTGGTTCGCACGCCGCCGGGCGGAGCGGCGCGGCGGATGAGCACGGCGAATTTTCGTACGAAAATTCGCCCGGGCGGCGGAGGCGGCGGCGAAAATTCTTCATACGAAGAATTTTCGGCCGCGCGCGGGCCGCTTGACAGGCGCAGGGGTGCGGGCGACAGAACCGCCATGGCGGGGACCCTCCTTCAGGTGGCGCTCGGGGGCGCGGCGGGCGCGGTGGCGCGGTATCTGACCGGGCTCGCCGCGGCGCGCGTGATGGGCGCCGGCTTTCCCTGGGGCACGCTCGTGGTCAACGTGCTCGGCGCCTTCCTGATGGGCGTTCTGGTGGTCGCGCTGGCGAAGGCCGCGGTGCCGCGTCTCGGGCCGTTCCTCGTGACCGGGCTGCTCGGGGGCTTCACGACCTTCTCCGCCTTCTCGCTCGACGCGATCGCGCTCTGGGAGCGGGGGGAGGGGGCGCTCGCCCTCCTTTACGTCGGCGCGTCGGTCCTCGTCTCGCTGGCCGCGGTCGCCGCCGGGCTCGCCGCGGCGCGGAGCGTTCTGGCGTGAGCGTGGAGCACGTCACCATCGGGCGCGACGAGGCCGAGCAGCGCCTCGACCGCTGGCTGAAGCGGCGTTTCCCGCAGCTCACCCAGGGGCGCATCGAGAAGATGTGCCGCAAGGGCGAGCTGCGCGTGGACGGCGGCCGGGTGAAGCCCGCGACGCGCCTCGCCGAGGGGCAGAGCGTGCGCGTGCCGCCGCTCCCCGCGGCCGGCCCGCCCGCGCCGAAAACCGCCGGGCCGAGCGCGCGCGACGCCGAGATGATCCGCGCCGCGGTCCTCTGGCGCGACGAGCATCTCCTCGTGCTGAACAAGCCGCCCGGCCTCGCCGTGCAGGGCGGGAGCGGCCAGACGCGCCACGTCGACGCGCTGTCGGAGGCGCTGCGCTTCGGCGCGGCGGAGGCGCCGCGGCTCGTCCACCGGCTGGACCGGGATACCTCGGGCCTTCTGCTCATGGCGCGCAGCCGCCGGGTGGCCGCCGCGCTGACGGCAGCCTTCCGCGCCAAGGAGACGCGCAAGATCTACTGGGCCGCGGTCGCCGGGGTGCCGAGCCCCGCGATGGGCACGATCCGCTACGGCCTCGTCAAGGCGGCGGGGCACGGCGCGCGCGGCGAGGGCGAAAAGATGCGCCTCGTCCATCCCGACGAGGTGGAGGCGACGCCGGGCGCCAAGCGCGCGGTCACCGATTTCGCGGTGATCGAGGGGCTCGCGAAGCGCGCGGCCTGGGTCGCGCTGGTGCCGGTCACCGGGCGCACGCACCAACTGCGCGCGCACATGGCCGGGATCGGCCACCCGATCGTGGGCGACGGCAAGTATGGCGGACGCGGGCAGGAGAACCAGGGCGAGGGCTGGGGCGCGCAACTCGGCGGCGAGATCAGCCGCAAGCTGCACCTGCACGCGCGGTCCCTCGCGCTGACGCATCCGGTCACCGGCGCGCGGCTTTCCTTCACCGCGCCGCTGCCCGCGCACATGCGCCGCACCTGGGAGACGCTCGGCTGGCGCGAGGCCGACGCGCCCGAGGACCCCTTCGCGGAGGACGGCGCATGAGCGACCTGCGGCTCGTGGTGTTCGACGTGGACGGCACGCTCGTCGACAGCCAGGGCGATATCCTGGGCGCGATGGCGGCGGCCTTCGGCGGGCTCGGCCTCTCGGTGCCGGGGCGGGCGGCGGTGCTCGACGTCGTCGGGCTTTCGCTCGATCACGCCATGGCGCGGCTCGCGCCCGAGGCGGACGCCGCGGCGCAGGCGGAGCTCGTGCGGCGCTACCGCGCGGCCTTCGCCGATCTCAGGACCCGGCGCGGCGCGGCCGAGAGCGCGCCGCTCTACCCGGGCGCGCGGGAAGCGCTGGAGCGGCTGGCGGCCGCGCCGGAGGTGCTGCTGGGCCTCGCCACGGGCAAGTCGCGGCGGGGGCTCGACGCGGTGCTGTCGGCGCACGGGATCGGGCATCACTTCGTCACGCAGCAGGTCGCCGACCACCACCCCTCCAAGCCGCATCCGGCGATGCTGCGCGCGGCGCTCGACGAGACCGGCGTGGCGCCGGAGCGCGCGATCATGGTGGGCGACACGCGCTACGACATCGAGATGGCGCGCGCGGCGGGCGTGCGCTCGGTCGGCGTGCGCTGGGGCTATCAGCCGGAGACGGCGCTCGGCGGCGCGGACGCGCAGGCGGCGCGCTTCGCGGAGCTGCCCGGGCTCATCGACGCACTCTGGGAGGTGGCATGACGGACTGGGCGGCGCGGCGGTTCTGGACCGCCGCCGAGGCGGTGGAGGCCGAGGGCGGGCACGGCGTGGCGCTCGACGGGCGGCTGGTGCGGACGCCGGCGCGGGCGGCCCTCGTGCTGCCCTCCCGCCCGCTGGCCGAGGCGGTGGCCGGGGAATGGCGCGACCAGCCCGAGGTGATCGATCCCGCGGCGATGCCGCTGACGCGCGCAGCGAACACCGCGCTCGACCGGGTGGCGCCGGCGCGCGCGGAGGTGATCGGCGCGCTCGCCGAGTACGGCGAGACGGATCTCCTCTGTTACCGGGCCGAGGGGCCCGAAGCGCTCGCGGCGCGGCAGGCGGAGGCCTGGGACCCGATGCTCGACTGGGCGGCCGAGCATCTCGGCGCGCGGCTCGTCCGCGCGGCCGGCGTCATGCACGTGGCGCAACCGCCCGAGAGCGTGGGCGCGCTGCGCGCCGCGCTGGAGGCGCTCGGCCCCTTCGAGCTGACGGCGCTCGACGATCTGGTGACGCTCTCGGGCTCGCTGGTGCTGGGGCTCGCGGCGGAGCGGGGCGCGGCGCCGCCGGAGCGGCTCTGGGCGCTCTCGCGCATCGACGAGACGTGGCAGGCCGAGCAATGGGGCGAGGACGCCGAGGCGGCGGCGCAGGCCGAGACCCGGCGCGCGGCCTTCCTGCGCGCCGCGCGTTTCCTGCACCTCGCGCGGGGCGATGCGGCGGCGTGACGAGGCTGCCGCCGGTTTCGGCGCCTGCCGGAAAAGCGTGCAAGTCGCGGTCCCGCGGCGGACGCGCGACTTGACCCATGCGGCGGAATCCGACCAAACTCGGACTGCTTGGGCGAGGGGTTTGCCCAGATCAACGACAACCGATCAGGCCCGTCGGGGCGCGGCCCCGGGCAACGACAGGGCGGACAATCAGGAAGAGGACAACATGCAGAAATCCGTATTTCTCGCCGCGGTCGCTGGCGTCGGCATGACTGCGGGCGTGGCGAGCGCCGCGACGCTCGACGACGTGCAGGCGCGCGGCACGCTCAACTGCGGCGTCAACACCGGCCTCGTCGGCTTCGCGGCGCCGAACGCCGAGGGCGAGTGGGAAGGCTTCGACGTCGCGGTGTGCAAGGCGGTGGCCGCGGCCGTGCTGGGCGATCCCTCGGCCGTCGAATACGTCTCGCTGACCGGCAAGACGCGCTTCACCGCGCTCGCCTCGGGCGAGATCGACATGCTGTCGCGCAACACGACGCAGACCTTCACGCGCGACGTGGACCTCAAGTTCGAGTTCACCGGCATCAACTACTACGACGGTCAGGGCTTCATGGTTCCGGCCGAGCTGGGCGTGTCCTCGGCGACGGAGCTCGACGGCGCGACCATCTGCATCCAGACCGGCACCACGACCGAGCTCAACCTCGCGGACTACTTCCGCTCGAACAACATGGACTACGAGCCGGTCCCGATCGAGACGAACGCCGAGGCGCAGCAGCAGTATCTCGCCGGCGCCTGCGACGTCTACACCACGGACGGCTCGGGCCTCGCCGCGACGCGGGCGGCCTTCGAGAACCCGAGCGAGCACGTCATCCTGCCCGAGGTCATCTCCAAGGAGCCGCTCGGCCCGGTCGTGCGCCACGGCGACAACGAGTGGGGCGACATCGTGCGCTGGACGCTCTACGCGCTGATCGCGGCCGAGGAATACGGCGTGACGTCGGCCAACGTCGACGAGCTGGCCGAGGGCACCGACAGCCCCGAGATCAACCGCCTGCTCGGCACCGAGGGCAACTTCGGCGAGGTCATGGGCCTCTCGTCCGACTGGGCCGTGAACGCCATCAAGGCCGGCGGCAACTACGGCGAGATCTTCGCGCGCCACATCGGCGAGGACACGCCGGTCGGCCTGTCCCGCGGGCTCAACGCCCAGTGGACCGAGGGCGGCCTGATGTACGCGCCGCCGTTCCGGTAAGGCGACCGCGCTCCGGGAAGGGCGCCGCGCGCGCCCTTCCCGCTCTCACCACCCGCGACGACACCGATAATTCCGGCCGCGCGGCGCTTGCGCCGTCATCGCGGCCAATGCGTCGACAGGACCCTGCCCATGACCTCAGTGACGGAGCCGCCGCGCGAGTCGTTCCGCCTCTCGATGCTGCTGAACGACAAGCGGTACAGGTTCTACACCTTCCAGTTCGTCGCGCTCCTGCTGCTCATCGTGTTCATGGCCTACCTGGGCTGGAACCTCGTGCGGAACCTGGCGATCCTCGGGCAGGACATTTCGTTCGAGTTTCTGGGCACGCCGGCCGGCTACGACATCAACCAGAGCCTGATTCCCTACGAGAATCAGGACCCGCACCTGCGCGCGTCCTTCGTCGGCGTGCTGAACACGTTGCTGGTCGCCTTCCTCGGCTGCGTGACGGCGACGATCTTCGGCGTGCTCGCCGGCGTGCTGCGGCTCTCGAAGAACTGGCTGGTGGCCAAGCTGATGGCCGTCTACGTCGAGATCTTCCGCAACGTTCCGGTGCTGATCTGGATCCTGATCATCTTCTTCGTGATGACGGCGGCGCTGCCGCCGCCCTCGGCCTTCCGCGGCGACGATCCGTCCTCCACCATGCTCTTCGACGCGATCGCGCTGACCAACCGCGGCGTCTATGTTCCCAAGCCGATCTGGGGGGCGGGGTCGGGCGCGCTGGCGGCGGTCTTCCTCGCCTCGATCGCCGGGGCGATCTATTACCGGCGCTACGCGACGAGGCTCCTTTACGCGACCGGCCGGCTGCTGCCGATGGTCTGGCCGACGCTGGCGATCCTGATCCTGCCCACGCTCGCGGCCTACGCCCTGCTCGGCGGGCCGGTCACGCTCGAGTATCCGGAGCTGCGCGGCTTCAACTTTCAGGACGGCATCCAGATCCGTGGCTCGCTGATCGCGCTCTGGTTCGCGCTGGCGATCTACACCGGCGCCTTCATCGCCGAGAACGTGCGCGCGGGCATCCTCTCGGTGAGCCACGGGCAGACCGAGGCGGCGGCTGCGCTCGGGCTGCGGCCGCGGCGGGTCATGTCCCTCGTCGTCCTGCCGCAGGCGCTGCGCGTGGTGATCCCGCCGGTGATCTCGCAGTATCTGAACCTAACCAAGAACAGCTCGCTCGCCATCGCGGTGGGCTACATGGACGTCACCGGCACGCTCGGCGGCATCACGCTGAACCAGACGGGCCGCGCGATCGAATCGGTGCTCCTCCTGATGCTGTTCTACCTCCTCATCTCGCTGTCGATCTCGGCGGTGATGAACCTTTACAACAACGCCGTGAAGCTGAAGGAGCGCTGACATGCCGGCGCCGCAGGAGCCCTCCCGATGAGCGACACCCACGCCGAAGCCGCGCAGCTCGCCTTCGTGCGGCAGGAGCCGATCCCGCCCGCGCCGCCGCCGGTGGCCGAGGCGGGGATCGTCAAGTGGCTGCGTGACAACCTCTTTTCCTCGGTCCCCAACGCGATCCTGACGCTCGCCTCGCTCTGGGCGATCTGGTGGCTGCTGTCGTCCAGCATGCCCTGGGTCTTCAACGGCGTCTGGGACGCCGGGAGCCTGCGGGAGTGCCGCGAGATCCTCGACGGCGCGACCGGCGCCTGCTGGGCCGTGGTGCGCGAGCGCTGGGCGCAGCTCGTCTTCGGCGTGACCTACCCGGAGGAGGCCTACTGGCGCCCGGCGACGGCCTTCGTCCTGCTCTTCGTCGCGCTCGCGCCGGTGCTCTTCCCGAAGGCGCCGCGCAGCCTGCTGCCCTTCACCGCCGTCTATCCCTTCCTCGCCTACTTCCTCGTCTGGGGCGGCTCGGTCTGGGTGCCGGTCATGGCGGCGGCGGGCTTCGTCGTCGGCTATCTCGTCTTTCAGCGCCTCGTCGCGCAGAGCTTCGCGATGGGCTTCTTCGGGGCGATCGCCGCCGCGCTCGTCTTCTGGTGGGTCGCGGGCTTCGTGACGCCGACGCTGACGGCGATCGCGCCGATCACGCTCGAGGCGGTGGAATCGCGGAACATGGGCGGCTTCATGCTGAACCTGATCCTCGGCACTGTCTGCGTCTCGCTCTCGCTGCCGATCGGGATCGCGCTGGCGCTGGGGCGGCAGTCGGGGATGCCGGTCGTCAAGTGGATCTGCATCGTCTTCATCGAGTTCATCCGCGGCGTGCCGCTGATCACGCTGCTCTTCGTGGCGAACGTGGTGCTGGCCTACTTCCTGCCGCCGAACTCCACCTTCGACCTGATCCTGCGCGTGATCATCATGATCACCATGTTCGCCTCCGCCTACATCGCCGAGGTGGTGCGCGGGGGCCTCGCCGCGCTGCCGAAGGGGCAGTACGAGGCCGCCTCCGCGCTGGGGCTCGACTATCCGCAGGCGATGCGGCTCATCATCCTGCCGCAGGCGCTGAAGATCTCGATCCCCGGCATCGTCAACGTGGCGGTCGGGCTCTTCAAGGACACGACGCTCGTCTCGGTGATCGCGATGTTCGACCTCGTGGGGATGATCCGCGGGCCGATCCTCGCCTCGACCGACTGGAACGGCGTCTACTGGGAGCTCTTCGGCTTCGCCGCGGCGCTCTTCTTCGTCGTCTGCTACGGCATCTCGCAATACTCGCAGTGGCTGGAGCGTCAGCTTCAGACCGACCGCCGATAAGGAAAGGCCAGACCATGGTGGATGTTGCCCCGCCCGAGACCGAGGGCCTCGCGCCGGCCGACCGGAGCCGGATGAAAGTCTCCGACGAGGTGGCGATCGAGATTTCCGGCATGAACAAGTGGTTCGGCCAGTTCCACGTGCTGCGCGACATCGACCTCACGGTCTACCGCGGCGAGCGCATCGTGATCTGCGGGCCGTCGGGCTCCGGCAAGTCGACGCTGATCCGCTGCATCAACGCGCTGGAGGAACACCAGCGCGGGCAGATCGTGGTGGACGGGACCGAGCTTTCGACGAACTTGCGCAACATCGACACCATCCGCTCGGACGTCGGCATGGTGTTCCAGCACTTCAACCTGTTCCCGCATCTGACCATCCTCGAGAACTGCACGCTCGCGCCGATCTGGGTCCGCAAGATCCCCAAGAAAGAGGCGGAAGAGACGGCGATGCACTTCCTGACGAAGGTCAAGATCCCCGAGCAGGCCGACAAGTATCCCGGCCAGCTGTCGGGCGGGCAGCAGCAGCGCGTGGCGATCGCGCGCTCGCTCTGCATGCGGCCGAAGATCATGCTCTTCGACGAGCCGACCTCGGCGCTCGACCCGGAGATGATCAAGGAGGTGCTCGACACCATGATCGAGCTCGCCGAGGAGGGGATGACGATGCTCGTGGTCACCCACGAGATGGGCTTCGCCCGGCAGGTGGCGAACCGCGTGATCTTCATGGATCAGGGCCAGATCGTGGAGCAGAACGAGCCCGAGGCTTTCTTCGGCAACCCGCAGAACGAGCGCACGAAGCTCTTCCTGAGCCAGATCCTCGGTCACTGAACGGGCCCGCGCGGGGCGCTCCTCCGCCCTCGCGGGCGTCGTCGCGCGCGAAGAGCGCCCGCAGGGGCGCGATGAGCGGGCTACTCCAGCTCGCGCGGGACGACGAAGTCCACCGCGCGGGCCGTGCCGAAATCGGCGTCGCGCCAGCGGTCGATGTCGAACTCGGCGACCAGCGTCGCGGCGGTCGGGTAGTCGTGAAAGCGCGGATGCGCGGGCGGGCGCGCCACGATCCGGCCCGCGAAGGCGCCGATGCCCGGATTGTGCCCGATGAGCGCGACCGTCGCGCCCGAGGCGCCGCGCAGCACCTCGAGGATCTCGGGCGCCTCGGCATGGTAGAGGAGCCGCGTGTAGCTCACCGGCGCGTCGATGCCGAGGCCCGCGAAGGTCTCGCGCGTGCGCGCCGCGTCGGAGCAGATCACCTCCTGCGGCAGGTACCCCCTCTCCCGCAGCCAGCCGCCGATCAGCGGCGCCGACCGCCGCCCGCGCTTGTTCAGCGGGCGCGCGTGATCCTCGAGCGCCGCGCTCCAGTCCGATTTCGCGTGCCGGACGAGGATCAGGCGGCGCATCTCAGCCCTCCATCCGGTGCGCCGGGCGGATCAGCGTGCCGGCGCCGTGCTCGGTGTAGAGCTCCAGCAGGCAGGCGTTGGGCGCCCGCCCGTCGAGGATCACGACCCCGCGCACGCCGCCCTCGATCGCGGCGAGAGCCGTCTCGGTCTTGGGGATCATGCCGCCGGCGATGACGCCCGCCTCGGTCATCTCGCGGATGGTCTCGGCCGAGAGCTGCTCCTGCACCTCGCCGGCGGCGTTCTTGACGCCCGCGACATCCGTCAGCAGCAGCAGCCGGTCCGCCTCGAGCGCCGCGGCGATGGCGCCTGCGGCCGTGTCGCCGTTGACGTTGAAGGTCTCGCCGTCGCGGCCCGCGCCGATGGGGGCGATCACCGGCACGATCCCCTTGTCGAAGAGATCGCGCAGGAGATCCGCGTTCACCTCCGCCGGCGTGCCCACGAAGCCGAGCGCCGGGTCCGTCTGGTCGCAGGTCATGAGACCCGCGTCCTTGCCCGAGAGCCCCACGGCGCGGCCGCCCTGCGCGCCGATGGCGTGCACGATGCGCTTGTTCAGCCGCCCCGAGAGCACCATCTCGACCACCTCGATCGTCGCGGCGTCGGTCACGCGCTTGCCGCCCACGAACTCCGAGACGACGCCGAGGCGGTCCAGCATGGCGTTGATCATCGGCCCGCCGCCGTGCACCACGACCGGGTTCACGCCCACCATCCGCATCAGCACGACGTCGCGGGCGAATTCCTCCATCGCGGCGTCGTCGCCCATGGCGTTGCCGCCGAGCTTGATGACCACGACGGCGCCGTCGTAGCGCTGCAGGTAGGGCAGCGCCTGGCTGAGCGTGCGGGCGGTGGCGATCCAGTCGCGGGCGCTGGCTTTCGGCATGGGGGTCCCTCCTCGCGCCGGGTTATCTCCGCCGCGGCCGCCGCGCGCAAGGCGCGACCGGCCGCCTTTTCGCGTCAGGCGAGGTCGGCCACGATCGCGCGTAGCGTGGCGATGCCGTCGCCGGTCTCCGACGAGGTGAGCACCAGCTCGGGAAAGGCCGCCGGATGCGTGGCGAGCGCGCCGCGCACCTGCTCCAGCACGCGCTCGCGGTCCTTGCCCTTCACCTTGTCGGCCTTGGTGAGCACCACCTGAAAGGTCACCGCCGCCTGATCGAGGAGGGCCATGATCTCTTCGTCCACGGCCTTCACGCCGTGGCGCGCGTCGATCAGCACGAAGGCGCGGCGCAGGTTCGACCGCCCGGCGAGATAGGCCTTGAGCAGCCGCTGCCAGCGCTCCACCACCGCGAGCGGCGCCTTGGCGTAGCCGTAGCCCGGCAGGTCCACGAGGTAATGGCTGTCCCCCAGCGCGAAGAAGTTGATCTCCTGCGTGCGCCCCGGCGTGTTCGAGGTCCGCGCGAGCGCCTTGCGCCCGGCGAGCGCGTTGATCAGCGTGGATTTGCCCACGTTCGAGCGCCCGGCGAAGCAGACCTCGGGGCGGTCGCCGGGCGGCAGGCCGTCCATCGCCACGACGCCCTTCATGAAGTCCAACGGCCCGGCGAAGAGCTTGCGCCCGGCTTCCTCGGCGGCCGGGTCGGGGGCGTGGGCCAGCGGGAAGGGCAGGGCGCTCATGCCGGGGCCACCCTGTCGCCCACGGCGATCTCGCCGCCCTCGACGACCTCGGCGTAGACGGCGAAATCCTCGTGCCCCCATTCCCGCAGCAGCGCGAGCGTGTCGATGTCCACGCGCCCCGTCTCCGGGTTGGCGGTGGTGGCGCGGCAGCGGCCCGTGCGCTCCACCACGCGCAGGCGCGCGGCGCCCACGCGGATCTCGCGCCCGACGAGGTCGAACTCCTCCCACGGGGCGAGGCCCTCGACCCAGAGGTTGCCGCGCCATCGGTGGGGCGAGAGGGGCCGCCCGTGGCGCCCCTCCACCGCGCGGTGCGAGGCGTGATTGCAGATCGAGATGGAGGGAAAATCCGTGTCCGTCATCCCGCGCCCGCGCCCGGGCGCGCGGACGAGCCGCGCGGGCGCCGCGCGGCCCTCGGGCATCAGCGGGCGCACCCAGTCGAGGAAGGCCGCGCCGTCGTGATCGGGTCGGAAGGTGATCGCGGGCCGCTCCGGGTGGCGGAGCGTGACCGTCTCCGTCGCTGGGTCGAGCTCCGCGGTGATCGCCATCAGCGCCGGCGCCTTGGCGCCTCGCGTGAACTCCGAACAGGGCGCCCAGGCGCTGCCGTCGGCCGCGGCCGCCTCATGCGCCACGGCCCAGGCGCGGTCCCAGGGCAGCGTCGCGCCGGGGGTGAGGCCGACCCGCTCCAGCGCATCCCGGCCGTGGGCCTTGATCGGGTGGCGCCAGATCCCGGTCAGCCGCGCGGTCATTTCTCCTCGGTCCGGGGCTTGCGCCGGAAGCTCGACAGGATGTTGCCGACGAGGTCGGGCTTGTAGCCCTGGCTGCGCATGATCGCGTACTGCTGCGTGAAGGTAATGAGGTTGTTCGCGATCCAGTAGAGGACCAGCCCGCTCGCGAAGCTGCCCAGCATGAACATGAAGACCCAGGGCATCCAGGCGAAGATCATCTGCTGCGTCGGGTCGGTCGGCGCCGGGTTGAGCTTCTGCTGGAGCCACATCGACACACCGAGCACGATCGGCAGGATGCCGATGAAGATCAGCGCGAGGATCGACTCCGGCGGCGGCGCGGCCCAGGGCATCAGCCCGAAGAGGTTCATGATCGAGGTCGGATCGGGCGCGGAGAGGTCGTTGAACGGCCCGAACCACGGCGCGTGGCGCAGCTCGATCGTGACGAAGATCACCTTGTAGAGCGAGAAGAAGATCGGGATCTGCAGAAGGATCGGCAGGCAGCCGGAGGCCGGGTTCACCTTCTCCTTCTTGTAGAGCTCCATCATCTCCTGCTGGAGCTTCTGGCGGTCGTCGCCCGCGCGCTCCTTGATCTTCTCCATCTCGGGCTGAAGTTCCTTCATCTTCGCCATCGAGACGTAGGACTTGTAAGCGAGCGGCAGGAGTACCGCCTTGATGATCAGCGTCAGCCCGATGATCGCCCAGCCCATGTTGCCGATCAGCAGGTTGACCTCGTGCAGGAGCCAGAAGATCGGCTTCGTCAGGAAGAAGAACCAGCCCCAGTCGATCGAGTCGATGAAGCGGTCGACGCCCGTGCGCTGATAGTCGCGGATCGCCTCCCACTCCTTGGCGCCGGCGAAGAGCTGGGTGGAGACCTCCGCCGTCTCGCCGGGCGCGAGCGTCTCGGTCGGCAGCACCGCCTCGGTCTGGTAGATGCCGCGGCGCTCGTCGTATTTCGCGGCCGCCTTGAAGGGGCTGCCCGAGGACGGGATCAGCGTCGTCATCCAGTAGTGGTCGGTGAAGCCGATCCAGCCGTTCTCGCCCACGCGCATGACCTCGGCGCGCGCGCCCTCGGCCGGGTCCACCTCGAGGTCCTCGACGTCGCCGTAGCTCATTTCCGTGAGGGTGCCGTCGGCCATGGCGATGACGCCCTCGTGGAGAATGAAGAAATTCTTCAGGTTCTCCGGCTCGCCGTGCCGGGCGAGGATGCCGTAGGGCGCGAGGCTGACCGAGGCGCCGCCCGAGTTGGTCACCGACTGCGTCACGGAGAACATGTAGTCCTCGTCCACCGAGATGCGCCGGGTGAAGGTCAGCCCTGCGTCGTTCTGCCAGGTCAGGGTCACGGGGCGGCCGGGGGCGAGCGTCTCGCCCTCGGCCACCTGCCAGCGGGTGTCGGGGCCCGGCACGTCCTCGAGCGCGAGGCCCTGACCGGGCGCCCAGCCGTAGAGCGCGTAATAGGCCTGATCCGCGCCGGCTGGGCGCAGCAGCTCGACGATCGGCGCGTCCTCGTCGATCTCGGTGCGGTAGTCCTTGAGCGCGAGGGTGTCGATCCGCCCGCCGCGCAGCGAGATCGCGCCGGACAGGCGCGGCGTCTCGATGGCGAGGCGGGGGGCGTCCGTGCCGGCGGTCTCGGTGGCCTCGCCCGCGCCCGGCGTGCCCGGCTCCGGCCCCGGCGCGGCGTCCGGCGTCGGCGTCGCGATCTCGGCGGGCGCCGAGGTCTCGGTGCCGGTCGCGTTCGGGTCCGTCGGCGGCGTGTCGGGCGGCGGGAACAGCAGGAACCAGACGAGGATGACGCCGAAGCTCAGCGCCGTCGCCAGCAGAAGGTTCTTGTTCTGGTCGTCCATGAAGCGCCGCCCCGGTGGCTGGAAATCTTGCGGAAAGTCAGAGAGGGGTTCAACAGACCCCGAGGCGAAAGGTCAAGGACAAAGCCGGGGCGCGGCGGCCCGCCGCCCTGCGACGCAACGGCGGGGGCCGCGCGAACCGCTCCGCCGCGCGCGGGGCCGCCCGGGTCAGCCCGCGCCGCGGCCGATCCGCGGGGCCGCGTCCAGCCGGGCGCCGTGCCGCGCGATCCACTCCGCCGTGTCGTCGAAGGGCATGGGCCGCGCGATGGCGAAGCCCTGCACGTGGTCGCAGCCGAGTTGCGCCAGCAGCGCGTGTTCGCCGCCGGTCTCGACCCCTTCGCCCACCGTGGCGAGGCCGAGTTGATCGGCCATGGAGAGGACGGCGGTCACGAGGCGCTGCTGGTCCGGGTCGCGGTCGCATTTCGCCACGAAGGAGCGATCGATCTTGATGCGCCCGACCCGGAAGCGGCGCAGCGACGCGAAGGAGGCGTGCCCGGTCCCGAAATCGTCGAGGTCGATGCCGCAGCCCAGTTCGGCGAGCGCGTTGACGTTGCGCGCGGTGACGTCCTCGGGCGCGCCGGCGATCACGGTCTCGAGCACTTCGAGCGTCAGGCGCCCGGGCGCGATGCCGAAGCGGTCGAGCTCCCAGGCGATGCGATCGGCGAGCCGCGGGTCCCGCAGTTCGGCCGCGGAGAGGTTGACGGCGACGCGCGGCACGTCGAGCCCGCTCCGGTCCCAGGCGGAGAGGGCGGTCAGCGATTGCCGCAGCATCTGCTCGCCCAGCCGGGCGAGAAGGCCCGCGTCCTCCAGCGCGGGCAGGAACTCGGCCGGCGGGATCGCGCCGCCGTCGGGCTGGCTCCACCGCGCGAGCGCCTCGAAGCCGGTGACGCGGCCTGTGTCGGTGCAGACCTGCGGCTGGAACCACGCCACGATGCGCCCGGCCTCCAGCGCGGCGGCGGCCGCGTCCGCGCGATCGGCGCGGTGCGTGACGGCGGGCGCCATGCCGGGGGCGTGCGCGCGCACCGCCGCCGGGCCGGCGGCCTGCGCCTCGGCGAGCGCGGCCGCCGCGGCGCGCAGCAGGCCGGGCGCGTCCGCCTCCGGCAGTCGGCGGGAGAGCGAAAAGCCCACCGATCCCGTGAGATAGACGGCGGCGCCGTCGACGACGGCCGGCTCCTCGAGCGCGCGTTGCAGGCGGGCGGCGATCTGCAGGCCGGCCTCGAGGTCGAGGCGGCGCGCCGGCTGCAGCGCCACGCCGAAGCGCGCCCCCCCGAGGCGGGCGATCTCGTCGCCGTCTCGCAGGACGGCGCGCAGACGGTCCCCCGCCGCGCGCAGGAGGCGCTCCTCGGCCTCCGTGCCGTAGCGGTCGCGCAGCGCCTCGATCTCGTCGATCTCGATCAGGAGGCAGGCCGTGCCGAGCCCCGCGCCGGCGGCGCGGTCGCGCGCCGCCGCGAGCGCCGCGGTCAGCCCGTCCGACAGGAGCAGGCCGGTCACCGGGTCGCGCGGCCGCGCGTCGGGGGGCGCCGCCCCCTCGAACCCGCCGGCGAGGGCGAAGAGCGCCGGCAGGCCGAGCGCCGTGGCGATGAGCGCGCCCTCCCCGCCCGTCCAGAAGGCCGTGAGCGAGAGCGCGGGAATGAAGGCGAGCGCCGACGGCTCGCCCAGCGCGCGGCGCAGGCGGCGGCGCAGGGTGGCCGGCGCGAAGGCGGAACGAAGCGACATGACGCGGACCCCAGGCTGACGATCGCGGCGCAGCGCGCCGCACGTCTGCAACCTGTGGCCGCAGGTCTGAGCGTCGGGTTAACGCAAGGCGGGTATTTCGCCGAAATCCGCAGGGGCGGGCGCGCCCTCCGACGCGGCGGCGAGCCCGGCGAAGTCGAAGAGCTTCGGGTCGAGCAGATGCGAGGGCCGCGCGTTCATCAGCGCGCGGAACATGACCTGCCGCCGGCCGGGGCTGTTCGCCTCCCACTGGTCGAGAATCGCCTTGACCTGCTGGCGCTGGAGGCCGTCCTGGCTGCCGCAGAGGTCGCAGGGGATGATCGGGTAGCCCATCGCCCGCGCGAAGCGGTCGCAGTCGGCCTCGGCGACATGGGCGAGCGGGCGCAGCACCAGGAGGTCGCCCTCGTCGTTGACGAGCTTGGGCGGCATGGTGGCGAGCCGTCCGCCGTGGAAGAGGTTCATGAAGAAGGTCTCGAGGATGTCGTCGCGGTGATGGCCGAGCACCACCGCCGAGCAGCCCTCCTCCCGCGCGATTCGGTAGAGATGCCCGCGCCGGAGCCGCGAGCAGAGCGCGCAATAGGTCCGCCCCTCGGGCACCTTGTCGGTGACGACGGAGTAGGTGTCCTGATACTCGATCCGGTGGGACACGCCGCGCGCGCTCAGGAACTCTGGCAGGACGGTCGCCGGGAAGCCCGGCTGCCCCTGATCGAGGTTGCAGGCGAGGATTTCGACGGGCAGCAGCCCGCGCCATTGCAGCTCGGTCAGCGCGGCGAGGAGCGTGTAGCTGTCCTTCCCGCCCGAGAGGCAGACGAGCCAGCGCGCGCCGCGTCCGCCCTGATCGGCCGTCGCGCCGGGCACGACCATGCCGTAGTGCTCGATCGCCTCGCGGGTCTGGCGCACGACGCGCTTGCGCAGCTTGCGGAACTCCGTCGTCTGCGGCGCGCCGGCGAAGAGCGCGTGGATCTCGCCGTCGTCGGCGGTGGGGGTGGCTTCGTCCGTCATGCGTGCCGTCTTGCCAGAGCCGGACACCCGAGGGAAGGCGCGGTCACTCGCGCCGCGTGGGGGGCTCGGCCCCGTCCGGGTCGGGCACGTTGTCGATGCCCGAGCCGCCCCAGGGGTGGCAGCGCCCGATTCGGCGGACGGCCAGCCAGCCGCCGCGGAGCGCGCCGTGCGTCTCGAGCGCCTCGAGCGCATAGACCGAGCAGGTGGGCTGATAGCGGCAGTTGAAGCCGACCCACGGCGAGAAGATCAGCCGATAGGCCCGGACGGGCAGGGCGAAGAGGCGGGCGAGGGGGCTCATGCCGCCCCCTTCGCGCGGCGCGGCGCGTGCAGCCGGTCGAGCGCCGTGCGCAGATCGTCGCGCAGCGCGTCGAAGGGGCGTTCCACCGTCACGCCCGGCCGCCCGATGAGCACGTAATCCCAGCCGGGCCGGCCCGCGTCGGGCAGCACCTCGCGCGCCAAAGCCCGCAGCCGGCGCTTCGCCCGGTTGCGGGTTACGGCGTTTCCGACCTTGCGGGAGCAGGTGATGCCGACGCCCACCTCGGGCCGGCCGTCGCGGCGGTCGCGCGCCTGCACGACCATGCCGGTGACGGCCTGCCGCCGCGCGCGCGCGGCGGCGGTGAACTGCCAGCGCTTGCGCAGCTGCGCGAGCGGGGCCGGGGCGTCGGTCGTGGCCGCGGCGCGGGTCATGCGCGGCGGCTCCGCCAGATCAGGCCGAGAGCTTCTTGCGGCCGCGGGCGCGGCGCGCGTTGAGCACCTTGCGGCCGGCCTTTGTGGCCATGCGGGCGCGGAAGCCGTGGCGGCGCTTGCGCACGAGGTTCGAGGGCTGGAAAGTGCGTTTCATGGCGGGCGCTCCGTCTGTCTGTCGCGGTCCGGGACTGTTCCGGACCGGGCGGGCCGGGGGCGACGCGGCGCCCACGCCCGATATCCGAAGCCCGCTCTATAGGCGCGCCCCGGGCCGGTGTCAAACCCGCGCGCGCTGTAACATGGGGCCGCGCGCATGTTACAGGATCGCTCCGCGCGCCCTGTCCGCGGGCACGCTTCCGTCACCTTGCATCAAGGGCGCGTGATGGCCCTGTCGCTCGGGGTCGTGGTCGCGCATGTTGCCGGGCACACGCGACCCCATGAGAGGCCCGACCGTGAGCGACATGACCCGACCCGCCACCGACCGCCCCTGGCTGCGCCGTCTGCCGATCCTCGTCATCCTCGCGGTCGCGGCGGCGGGCGCGGTCCTGCTGCGCGACCGGCTCACCTTCGAGACGCTGGCCGCGAACCGCGAGGCGCTGCTCGCGCTTCGTGACGCGCATTACGCGGCGGCCGCGGCGGCCTTCGTGGCGGCCTACGTCGGGATCGTCGCCTTCTCCCTGCCCGGCGCGACGGTGGCGACGCTGACGGGCGGGTTCCTCTTCGGGGTCTTTCCGGGGACGCTCTTCAACGTGCTCGCCGCCACGGCGGGGGCGACGGCGATCTTCCTCGCCGCGCGCTGGGGCTTCGGCGCGCGGCTCGCGGCGCGCATGGACGCCTCGGAGGGACTGGTGCGGCGGATGAAGGCCGGGATCGACGCGAACCAGTGGCCGATGCTCTTTCTCATCCGGCTCGTCCCGGCGGTGCCCTTCTTCGCGGCGAATCTGGTGCCGGCCTTCGTCAACGTGCCGACGCATCGCTTCGTCGTCTCCACCTTCTTCGGGATCATGCCCGGCGCGCTCGTCTACACCTCGGTCGGCGCGGGGCTCTCGGAGGTCTTCGCCCGGGGCGAGACGCCGGACCTCGGGATCATCTTCGAGCCGCGGATCCTCCTGCCGCTCCTCGGGCTCGCGGCGCTGGCGGCGCTGCCGCTCGTGCTGCGGGCCGTGCGCGGCAAGGCGGGGATCTGAGATGCGGATCGAGACGGATCTCCTCGTCATCGGCGCGGGCTCGGGCGGGCTCTCGGTCGCGGCGGGCGCGGCGCAGATGGGCGCCGACGTCACGCTCGTAGAGGGCGGCGAGATGGGCGGCGACTGCCTGAACTACGGCTGCGTGCCCTCGAAGTCGCTCCTCGCCGCGGCGAAGGTCGCGCACGGGCAGGCGCAGGCGTCGTCCTTCGGGATCGCTGACGTGGCACCTACGGTCGATTACGCCGCCGCCATGGGCCACGTGCAGGAGGTGATCGGCCGCATCGCCCCCCACGACAGCCAGGAGCGCTTCGAGGGCCTCGGCGTGCGGGTGATCCGCGCCTGGGCGCGCTTCGTCTCCGACCGCGAGGTCGACGCGGGCGAGGCGCGCATCCGCGCCCGGCGCATCGTGATCGCCACCGGCTCGTCGCCGGCGGTGCCGCCGATCCCCGGGCTCGACACGGTCCCCTATCTCACGAACGAGACGCTCTGGGATCTGCGCGCGCGCCCCGGTCACCTGATCATCGTGGGCGGCGGGCCGATCGGCATGGAGATGGCGCAGGCGCACCGGCGGCTGGGTAGCGACGTCACCGTGCTGGAGGGCGCACAGGCGCTGGGCCGCGAGGACCCGGAGGCCGCGGCCGTCGTCCTCGACCGGCTGCGCGCCGAGGGCGTCGCGATCGAGGAGGGGGTGAGCGCGGCCGAGGTCCGCGGCGCGGCCGGCGATCTGGAGGTTCTGGCCGCGGACGGGCGGCGCTTTCCCGGCACCCACCTCCTGATCGCGGTGGGGCGCAGGGCCAACACCGACGCGCTGAACCTCGACGCCGCGGGGATCGAGACCACGGAGACCGGCGTCAAGGTCGACGCGCGGCTGCGCACCACGAACGCCCGCGTCTTCGCCATCGGCGACGCGGCCGGCGGCATGCAGTTCACCCATCTGGCCGCCTATCACGCCGGCATCGTCATCCGGCAGGCGCTCTTCGGCCTGCCGGCGACCGCGCGCACCGACCACATCCCGCGCGTCACCTACACCGACCCCGAGCTCGCGCAGGTGGGGCTGACGGAGGCCGAGGCGCGCGCGGCGCATGGGCCGAAGCTCGAGGTGGCGCGCTTCGACTATTCGGGCAACGACCGCGCGCTGGCCGAGCGCAGGACCGAGGGCTTCGTCAAGGTCATGGTCGTCAAGGGCCGCCCCGTCGGCGCGACGATCGTCGGCCACCAGGCGGGCGAGCAGATCACGCTCTGGGCGCTGATGCAGGCGGGCGGGCTGAAGATGAAGGCCGTCGCCGACATGGTCGCGCCCTATCCGACCATCGCCGAGGTCTCGAAACGCGCCGCGGGGGCCTATTTCTCCCCGCGGCTCTTTGATAGTGCTCTCGTGAAACGCGTGGTGAGGGCGGTGCAGGCCTGGCTGCCCTGAACGCGCGCAGGCGGGTCGGCCATGCTCAACACGCTCTCCGGGCGCTTTCTCATCCTGACGGTGATCTTCGTGATGATCGCCGAGGTGCTGATCTTCGTGCCCTCGGTCGCGCGCTACCGCGAGAGCTTCCTCCTCGCCCGGCTGGAGCGGGCGCAGATCGCCTCGCTCTCGCTGCTCGCCACCGACATGATCGAGCCCGAGCTCGAGAGCGAGCTTCTCCGGAACGCGGGCGTCTACAACGTGGTGCTGCGCCGGGACGAGGCGCGCGAGCTCGTGCTCTCCTCGCCGATCCCGGCGCCGGTGCACGCGACCTTCGACCTGCGCGCGCCCTCCGCGGTAACGCTCATCCGCGACGCCATGGCGCGTCTCGCCGACCCGGAGGAGCGGGTGATCCGCGTGATCGGGGCGCCGCTGCGCGACGCGGGCCTCCTGATCGAGGTGACCATGGGCACCGGCGGCCTGCGCGCGGCGATGATCGACTATGGGCTGCGCATCCTCGCGCTCTCGGCGGTGATCTCGGCGGTGACCGGCGGGCTCCTGTTCCTCGCCGTGCGTGCGATCCTCGTGAAGCCGATCAGCCGCCTCGTCGGGCACATGCGCCATTACGCCGCCGCGCCCGAGGACGCGACGCGGATCGTCGCGCCCTCGGGCCGCGGCGTGCGCGAGATGCGCGAGGCCGAGGCCGCGCTCGCGCTGATGCAGGGCGAGCTGACGCAGGCGCTGCGCCAGCGCGCGCGCCTCGCGCAGCTCGGCTCGGCCGTCGCCAAGATCAGCCACGACCTGCGCAATATCCTCACCTCCGCGCAGCTCTTCGTGGACCGCATCGAAGCGAGCGAGGACCCGCAGGTCAAGCGCCTCGCCCCGAAGCTCGTCAACTCGATCCGCCGGGCGATCGGGCTCACGGAGAACGTGCTCGCCTTCGGCCGCGCGGAGGAGCCGCCGCCCACGCTCGCCCGCGTGGCGCTGGCCGAGCTCGTCTCCGACGTGGTCGAGAGCGAGCGCCTCGCCGTCGAGGACACGCAGGACATCAGCTTTTCCGAGGACGTGCCGGCCACGATGACCCTGCGCGCCGATCCCGAGCAGCTCTACCGCGCGCTCGCCAACCTCGTGCGCAACGCGCGCCAGGCGCTCGCCGGGCATCCCGAGGGCGGCGAGATCGGCATCGCCGCGCGCGAGGAGGATGCCGCCTGGGTGATCGAGGTGACGGACACGGGCCCCGGCCTGCCCGACAAGGCGCGCGAGCACCTCTTCACCCCCTTCCAGGGCGGCGCGCGCAAGGGGGGCTCGGGCCTCGGCCTCGCCATCGCGGCGGAACTCGTGCGCGGCCACGGCGGCCGGCTGGAGCTCGGCCACACCGGGCCGGAGGGCACCCGCTTCACCCTCCGGCTGCCGAAGGGCGAACTCGACTGAACGTCAGCGCCCGGATTTCCGCTTGCACCCCGTGGCGCCGGACGTTATCTGCCCCTCACCGCGCACCGGTAGCTCAGCTGGATAGAGCACTTGACTACGAATCAAGGGGTCGGGGGTTCGAATCCTCCCCGGTGCGCCAATCGCTTCTCCTCGTGCTGATGCAAGTGTCCGCCAAGGTCCTGTTAAGTCAGGATAAAATGCGGCTCTTCGGCTTCCCGAGCACCTTGCCGAAAAGGTCAGGTAGTCCGGGTGGTCGTCCATGTCGAAGCAGCAGATCGGTGAGTTCCTCTACACGAAGCGAGGACATTTCTACTTCCAGCGGCGCGTCCCGCCCGACGTGCGGGGGTTCTACAGGTGCAGCCGAGTACAGCTTGCGCTCGGCACACGGGACCCGGCGGTAGCCAGACGAAAGGCCGCACGGCTGGCGCTCGACCTCGAAGACCAATGGGCGCGGTTCCGCGAGCAGTCACGTGAGGACGTGTTGAAGCGGTTCCTGAAGGGCGGGAAAGGTAAGCAGCTTGATCCGCGGCCAGACGAGATCAAGGCGCTGTACCTTGATCGCCGCGGTCAGGGAAAGCCGAAGTCCTTCGAGCAGATGGTCGAACGCGCGTACCGTTACCTGCGCGAGATTTGCGGCCATAAAGCCCTCAGCCAGTTTGAGCGCTCCGACGCCGTCAAGTTCCGCGACAAGCTCCTCGCGCGCGGTATGGCGCCACAGAGCGTGAAGCGGAACCTGTCCGTGATCAGCACCGGCGTGAAGCTGATGCTGACCGAGCACGGCCTGCCGTATGAAAATGTCTTCGCCGGCCTCGAGTGCGGCAACGCGCAACCCGTCAAGAAGCGGGTTCCGTTCACCGAAGCCGAACTCCGGCACCTGCAAAGGGAAGCGAGGGAACTGGACGACGAGCCGCGGTGGCTGCTGGCATTGATCAGCGACACGGGGCTACGGCTGTCCGAGGCTGCCGGTCTGGCTGTCGCGGACGTCGTCCTCGACGCTGAGATTCCGCACGTGAAGGTACAGCCGCACCCGTGGCGGCCGCTCAAAACCGCATCGAGTGCGCGCGTGGTCCCGCTTTTGGGGGCCAGCTTGTGGGCGGCTGAACGTGCTATCGCAGCGTCCGAAAGCCGCTTCCTCTTCCCGGAGATCTGCGACGGGACGACGACGAAAGGGAACGCCACGAGTGCGCAGCTCAACAAGTGGATCAAGCCGCGCGTTGGCGGATCAGGAAAGGTCGTTCACTCGTTTCGCCATTCAATGCGTGACCGGCTCCGCGCGGTGGAGTGCCCGCCCGACATCATCGACCAACTCGGCGGCTGGGCCGCGGCCGGCGTCGGGCAAAGCTACGGCAGCGGATATCCCCTCGAAGTCTTGGCGAAGTGGCTCGGTCGTACAACGCTGGAGTCGAACCGGAGCACTACCTGACCTTTTCGGCAAGGTGCT
>NZ_QOHR01000024.1 GCF_003385555.1 Rhodosalinus sediminis
CCCATCACCCATTTTCGAGCATAGCTCCCGGAAAGCCCACAAAGGCCGCCATCGTCGCATTCGTCGGGAAAACAAAACAGCGCCCAGCTCTGTTTTCTGATCCGCCTCATTGCGCAAGCTTCTCGAAACCGCCAACGCGCTCGTTAAAGCAGACCACCTCTGGGTCGAGAAAACACATTGACCGAGACGGATACTCACACCGCGATCCTAGGGTCTAACGTGCGAGCGCGACACTGCGAGTTCGTACCGGCCTGCGGCTCGCCAAAGCTTCTCTTGGCGGGCCGCAGAACCAGAGAGACGAGCGCGCACGCCCCGCGGCCTCAGCCCTTGCGGATGGCGACCTTTTTCTTGCCGCCGTCGGGCTCTGACTGCCTGCGCGGCACGGTGATCGTGAGCACGCCGTCCTTCATGTGGCCCTCCACCTTGTCCTGCTCGGCATCCGCGGGCAGGCGGAAGGAGCGCGTGAAGCTGCCGTACTGGCGCTCGGTGAAGAACCAGGTGTCCCCGCTTTCCTCGCGCTCCGAGGACTTCTCGCCGCTCACGGTGACGACGCCGGCGTCCACGTTCACCTCGATGTCGTCCTCGGAGACCCCGGGCAGTTCCATCGTGATCGTGTAGGCGCTCTCCCCGCCCGAGGCGTCGGAGGCCGGCGCGAGCATTTCCGCCACGCGCGCGCCGAGGTTTCGGAACGGGTCGTAGAGCGCGGGCCAGAGGCTCGAAGGAGTCGACTTCTCGACCATGGCGAATCTCCCGTCTTTCGATTGCGAACGCCCTCAGTCTGCCGGCGCCGCGCGAAATGTGATTGACGCGGATCAACCTCTCCCGCCCATCTTGCATCCCCCGACGCCACGGGGCACCGTCCCGCCCGCGGACGAGAGGCGGGACATGCGGGCACTGGTGCAACGGGTGAGCGAGGCGCGGGTGAGCGTCGGGGGCGCGGTTCTGGGCGAGATCGGGCCCGGCCTGCTCGTGCTCGTCTGCGCAATGCAGGGCGACACCGAGGCCGAGGCCGAGAAGCTCGCCGCGAAGATCGCGCGGCTCCGGATCTTCGCCGACGCGGCGGGCCGCATGAACCGCGCGCTCCGCGACACCGGCGGCGCGGCATTGGTGGTCAGCCAGTTCACGCTCGCCGCCGACACGGCGCGCGGCAACCGCCCCGGCTTCTCCGCCGCCGCCGACCCGGCCGAGGGCGAACGCCTCTACGAGCACGCCGCCGCCGCCCTCGCCCGCGAGGGGGTGCCGGTGGCCACCGGCCGCTTCGGCGCCGACATGCAGGTCGCCCTCGTCAACGACGGGCCGGTGACGATCTGGCTCGACGTCTGATCAGGGGCTTGGCCCGCGACGACGGGAGGCTATCTGTCCGAGCGATCACGACAGACGGAGGCAGGCGGGGCATGCCCGACACCGCGACGCAAGAGACTTTCGTCCCCGGCCCGGGACAGGAACGCGCCCTGCGCGACGCGCTGGGGCGCTTCGGCACCGGGGTCACGGTCGTCACCTGCGCCACGGCCACGGGGCCGCTCGGCATCACCGCCAACAGCTTCGCGAGCGTGTCGCTCGACCCGCCGCTCGTGCTCTGGTCGCCGGCCCGGAATTCGGGGCGCTTCCCCTTCTACGCCGCCGCCCGGCATTTCGCGATCCACGTCATGGGCGCCGAACAGTTCGAGGTCTGCCGCGGCTTCGCGCGCTCCGGCGACGCCTTCGACGGCCTCGCCTGGCACGCGAACGCCGAGGGCGTGCCCGTGATCGACGGCTGCCTCGCCCGCTTCGAGTGCGAAAAGACCTCCGAGCACGACGGCGGAGACCACCTGATCGTGGTCGCCCGCGTCCTGCGCGCCGAAGCCCGCGAGGGCGCGCCGCTCCTCTTCTATGGCGGCCGCTACGGAGGCTTCGCCGAGGGCTGACCCGCCGCAGCGGCATCGAACCGGACACGCCTTCGGCGTGACGCGCTCCGGCATGTCGTTCCGGCGAGGGGCGCTGCCCCTCGCGCTCCCCGGAGTATTTGGGCCAAGATGATGGGGCTGGTCGGAAGGATGCCCATCATGTTGGTCGAAATACTCCGGGGGTGAATTGGCCGTCAGGCCAAGAGGGGGCAGCGCCCCCTCGACGCCGCCGACCCGGGCGCAACGCCGCCCTCGGGCGCGCCGTCCCTTTCCCTCTCGAGGATCGGCGTCCGATCGCTTGTCAGCCCTCGCGGCGGCGGCTACACCGCCGGACACATTTCGATAACCGACGGGACAGCGACATGACCGCCCTCGATTTCGACGACCGCACGCTTTCGCTCGGGCTCGCGCGGGTGGCCGAGCAGGCGGCGCTCGCCTCGGCCCGCCTCGTCGGCCGCGGCGACGAGAAGGCCGCCGATCAGGCCGCCGTCAACGCGATGCGCGACCAGCTCAACAGCCTCGACATCTCGGGCGTCGTCGTCATCGGCGAGGGCGAGCGCGACGAGGCGCCGATGCTCTACATCGGCGAGGAGGTGGGCAAGGGCACCGGGCCGGCGGTGGACATCGCCCTCGACCCGCTGGAGGGTACGACGCTCACCGCCAAGGACATGCCCAACGCGCTGACCGTCATCGCCATGGGCCCGCGCGGCACGCTCCTGCACGCGCCCGACGTCTACATGGACAAGCTCGCCATCGGACCGGGCTATCCCGAGGGGATCGTCGATCTCGACATGCCGCCGGCGACGCGGGTCTCGGCGCTCGCCACGGCCAAGGGCTGCGACCCCTCCGACATCACCGTCTGCATCCTCGAGCGGCCGCGCCACGAGGCGATGATCGCCGAGGTGCGCGCCACCGGCGCCGCCATCCGGCTCATCACCGACGGCGACGTGGCCGGCGTCATGCACTGCGCCGAGCCGGAAGTCACCGGCATCGACATGTACATGGGCCGCGGCGGCGCGCCGGAAGGCGTGCTCGCCGCCGCCGCGCTCAAGTGCATGGGCGGGCAGATCCAGGGCCAGCTCACCTTCCGCAACGACGACGAGCGCGCGCGCGCGGCGAAGGCCGGTCTCGCGGATCTCGACCGAGTCTACACCCGCGACGACATGGCCGGCGGCGACGTGATCTTCGCCGCGACGGGCGTGACCGGCGGATCGCTCCTGCCGGGGATCAAGCGCGAGCCCGGCTGGCTCACCACCGAGACGATCCTCATGCGCTCCAAGACCGGCTCGGTGCGCCGGATGCGCTACAAGACGCCGGCGCCGCGGGGCTGAACGCCGCGCCCGGCACCCGGGCCGCAACAGGAAGGACGGGGCGCCCCGCCGCGCCCCGCGCGAGGGATTTGGACGACGCGCGCGCTTATCTCGGGGTCGAGGCGTCGCTGACGGGACGGCGCTGGCGCGGCCCGTCGGCCGAGACCGCGCGCGCCGCGGAGGCGCTCGCGCAGGCGAGCGCCCGCCCCCTGCCCCTCTGCGCCGTGCTCGCACGCGCCGGCGTCGCGCCGGAGGAGGCGGAGGCCTATCTCGCGCCGAAGCTGCGCGATCTCCTGCCCGACCCGCGCAGCCTCCACGACATGGAGCGCGCCGCGGCGCGGTTCCTCGAGGCGGTGCACCGGGGCGAGCGCATCGCCGTCTTCGCCGACTACGACGTGGACGGCGGCGCGAGCGCGGCGCTCCTTCTCGACTGGTTGCGCCACGCGGGGCGCGAGGCCACGCTCTACGTCCCCGACCGCATCGACGAGGGCTACGGCCCGAACGTCCCCGCCATGCGCAAGCTGGCCACTGCGCACGACCTGATCCTCTGCGTGGACTGCGGCACCCTCAGCCACGCGCCCGTCGCCGCGGCCGAGGGCGCGGACGTGGTGATCCTCGACCACCACCTCGCCGGCGAGACCCTGCCCGAGGCGCACGCCGTGGTGAACCCCAACCGGCAGGACGAGGCCGGCGACCTCGGCCACCTCTGCGCCGCTGCGGTCGTCTTTCTCATGCTCGTCGAGGCCGGGCGACAGCTGCGCGGGACGGGCCGCGCGGGGCCCGACCTGATGGCGATGCTCGATCTGGTGGCGCTGGCCACCGTCGCCGACGTGGCGCCGCTGCGCGGCGTGAACCGGGCGCTGGTGCGCGCGGGCCTCAACCGCATGCGCGCGCGCGAGCGCCCGGGCCTCGTCGCCCTCGCCGACGTCGCGCGGCTGTCGCGGCCGCCCGATTCCGGGGCGCTCGGCTTCGCGCTCGGGCCGCGGGTGAACGCGGGCGGTCGCGTCGGGCAGGCCGACCTCGGCGCGCGCCTCCTGGCCACGAACGACCCGGCGGAGGCCGAGGCCCTCGCCGCGCGGCTCGACGCGCTGAACGAGGAGCGCCGCGCGATCGAGGCGGCGGTCCGCGACGCCGCGCTCGCGCAGGCCGAGGCGCGCGGGCTCGACGCGCCGCTCGTCTGGGCCGCGGGCGAGGGCTGGCACCCCGGCGTCGTCGGCATCGTCGCGTCGCGCCTGAAGGAAATGACCAACCGCCCCTCCGTGGTGATCGGCCTCGACGGGACGGAGGGCAAGGGCTCGGGCCGCTCGGTCGCGGGCGTGGATCTCGGCGCCGCCGTCCAGCGCCTCGCCGGCGAGGGGCTCCTGATCAAGGGCGGGGGGCACAGGATGGCCGCCGGCCTGACCGTCGCGGGGGACCGGCTGGAGGAGGCCATGGCCCGGCTCTCCGAGCTGCTCGCCCGGCAGGGCGCGGGCGCCGAGCGCGCCGCCGCGCTCAAGCTCGACGCGATGCTGATGCCACGCGCCGCGACGCCCGAGCTCGTCGAGGCGCTGGAGGCGGCGGGTCCCTACGGCGCCGGCGCGCCCGCGCCGCGCTTCGCCTTCCCGTCGCTCGCGGTGCGCCACGCCCGGCGCGTGGGCGAGTCCCACCTCAAGCTCGAGCTCGACGACGGCGAGGGCGGACGAATCGGCGCCATCGCCTTCGGCGCCTTCGACGGCCCCCTCGGCCCCCGCCTCGAGCCGCACGGCGGCGCGCGCTTCCACGTCGCCGGGCGGCTGGAGCTCAACCACTGGCAGGGCCGCACCCGCGTCGAACTCCGCCTCGACGACGCCGCCGAGGCGCGCTGAGCGCCGGTGCCGCCGCCTCCCTCAACCGCACCGTCCGCAGGATCGGCCCGGGCGCGCGCCCCGCCCATCATCTTGGCAGAAATACTCCGGGGGTGAATTGGCCGCGAGGCCAAGAGGGGGCAGCGCCCCCTCCCGCCGCCGGCCGCCTCAGGCGCCGTGGTCGGGGGCCTTGCCCGAGGGCGCCGCATAGGGCCGGGTGACGTCGCGCAGCCGCACCTCGAGCGCCTCCACCTCGACCCGGATCGCCCCATCGCCGGCGAGCACGAGGGTGAGCGCGCCGGGCCCCTCGGGCGGCCCCTCGTAGTCGAGCGCGAGCAGCGACAGGACCGTGTCGGGATCGCCGCGATCCACCCCGAGGCTCGCGACGCGCTCCGCATGCTCGACGACGAGGAGCGCGCGGGTCCGCTCGAAGGGGCGGCCGCGCGCCTCGGCTGCCGCGCGATCCTCCCAGCGGAAGCGGTTGAGCAGCACGGCGAAGCGGCGCCGGCGCGGCTCCCAGCGCGTCTCGGTCGCCGGAAAGACCGCGTCCTGCGCGAGCGCGGAGATCACCTTCAGGTCGTCGGCGTCCACCGCGCCGAGGTCGATCGGCCGGTCCCGGCCATCGGCGTAGCGCGCGTCCTCGCTCATTCGCTCACCCGCTCGATCCGCGCGCCGATCGCCGAGAGCTTCGCCTCCACGTCCTCGTAGCCGCGGTCGAGGTGATAGACCCGGTTCACCCGCGTCTCGCCCTCCGCGGCGAGCGCGGCGAGGATGAGGGAAACGCTCGCGCGCAGGTCGGTCGCCATGACCGGCGCGCCCTTGAGCCGCTCGACGCCCGTCACCGTCGCCGTGCCGCCCTGCACCTCGATCCGCGCGCCCATGCGCATGAGCTCGGGCGCGTGCATGAAGCGGTTCTCGAAGATGCGCTCCTCGAGCACGCTCACCCCGTCGGCGAGACAGAGGAGCGCCATCATCTGCGCCTGCAGGTCGGTCGGAAAGCCCGGGTAGGGCGCCGTGGCGACGTCGACGGCGCGGATGCGCCCCTCGCCGCGCGCGACGGCGATGCCGCCCGCGGTCTCGCGCAGCGTGACGCCGGCGGCGTCCAGCGTCTCGGCGAAGCCCGGCAGCAGCTCGAGCCCGCCGCCGAGGCACTCCACCTCGCCGCCGCAGATCGCCGGGGCGAGCATGTAGGTGCCGAGCTCGATGCGGTCGGCCACCACGCGATGCGTCGCGCCGCCGAGGCGCTCGACGCCCTCGACCTCGATGCGGTTCGTGCCCTCGCCGGCGATGCGCGCGCCCATGGCGCGCAGGCACCGCGCGAGATCCACGATCTCGGGCTCGCAGGCGGCGTTCTCGATCACGCTCGTCCCGCGCGCGAGCGTCGCGGCCATGAGCGCGTTCTCGGTCGCGCCGACCGAGACGAAGGGAAATTCGATCCGCCCGCCCCGGAGCCCGCCCGTCGGCGCGCTAGCGTGCACGTAGCCCTCGGCGAGCTCCATCTCCGCGCCGAGCGCCTCGAGCGCGCGCAGGTGCAGGTCCACGGGCCGCGCGCCGATCGCGCAGCCGCCGGGGAGCGAGACGACCGCCGCCCCCTCCCGCGCGAGCAGCGGCCCGAGCACGAGGATCGAGGCGCGCATCTTCCGCACGATGTCGTAATGCGCCACGTGGCCCGTCAGCCCGTGCCCCGAGAGGGCGAGCACGCGCCCCCCCTGCAGCGGCGCCGCTTCGCAGCCGAGCGAGGCGAGCAGCGCGCTCATCGTCCGGATGTCCGAGAGCCGCGGCGCGTTGGTCAGCGTCAGCGGCTCCTCGGTCAGCAGGGCGGCCGGCATCAGCGCCAGACAGGCGTTCTTGGCCCCGGCGATGGGGACCTGGCCCGAAAGCGGGCCGTTGCCCGTGACCACGATGGAATCCATTGTCACTCGTCTCGTTCGCCGGACGTATCCGCCCCGGCACCGCCGTCGTCGTCCGGACCCGCGGCGCGCGCCCGCGCCTGCGCCTTGCGCCGCGCGAGGTTGGCCTTCAGCGCGTCCGACAACCGCGCCTTGCGCGCATCCCCGGCCTGCGGCCGCGGGCGCTGATCCTTGGATCGACCGCTCATGCACGCCCCTTACAGCACCCGCCGCCGACGGTCCAGATTGCGCTTGCGCGTGCAGTCCGAAGTGGCTAGGACGCGCCCGTCACCGGCCGACGGGCCGGCGCGGGCTGCCGTAGCTCAGGGGTAGAGCACTCCCTTGGTAAGGGAGAGGCCGAGAGTTCGAATCTCTCCGGCAGCACCATTAACTTTCGCAAATTGCTGGCGCGTGCGGCAGGGCGCCCGGCCTCGCGGCGGCGTGAGGGTCTTACAGGCGGGCGACAGGACCTTCGCGCCTCGCCGCAGCGCAGGCGGCGCGGTCGTGGCAGGGTGCGCCTCTCGCCAAACGCTCAGGTCCGGCGCCGTGGGCGGCCGTCCGGTGTCTTGCGCGGTGCGTACGCCCCTTCCGCCATGCCGGTCCGTGTCGGGGGCCGCCGAAGGTCCGCGGCGCGACGCGGTCGGTTCGATCAGGGGCGCGTCCTCAGGAGCCAAGGTGGTCGCGCCCGCCCGGGCGCGGGTGCTCGCCGCGAAGTGCAGGTTGTCGGCCAAGTCCGTCGGTCGCGCCCGCCCGGGCGCGGGCGCTCGCAAATCCCGGGGCAATCGCGTCAACGGCGCCGCGCGCGGCGGACGTCGAGCGAGGGCTGCGGCGCGGCCCAGAGATCCGATCGCCCCGCGCGGCGCCGCTTGCCCGGGCGCGCCCCCTGCGACATCGTGCGTCCGCTGCGCGCATCTGCTACGCACGCCGACGAGATTGTGCGCGAGGGAGGCGAGGATGAGTTACGACGAACCGCTCGAACTGCTGATCGGGGGCGAGTTCCGGGCCGGCTCCGAGGGAGCGAGCGAGCCGGTGATCGACCCGGCGACGGACGAGGTGCTGGCCCATGTGCCGCACGCCTCGACCGCCGATCTCGACGCCGCGCTCGAGGCGAGCCGGCGCGGCTTCGAGGTCTGGCGCGCGACGCCCGCGCTCGAGCGCCAGAAGGTGATGGAGCGCGCCGCGCGCCTGCTGGAGGAGGACAAGGAGCGCATCGCGCGCAACCTGACGCTCGAGATGGGCAAGCCGGTGGGCGAGGCGCGGCTCGAGCTCGGTTTCGCCATCGACGTGCTGCGATGGTACGGCGAGGAGGGCAAGCGCGCCTACGGCCGCACCGTGCCCGCGCGCGCTCCCGGCATGCGTCAGGAAGTCCGGAAGGAGCCGGTGGGCCCCGCGCTCGCCTTCGTGGCCTGGAACTTCCCGGCGGTGAACGTCATGCGCAAGGTGGCCGGCGCGCTCGGCGCGGGCTGTTCGCTCGTCATCAAGCCGAGCGAGGAGACGCCGGCCACCGCCGTCGCCATCGCCCGCGCGCTGCAGGAGGCCGGGCTGCCCGAGGGCGTGCTCAACGTGGTCTTCGGCGTGCCCGCGGAGGTCTCGTCGCATCTGATCGCCTCGCCGATCCCCAAGAAGATCTCCTTCACCGGCAGCGTCGAGGTGGGCAAGCACCTGCAGCGCCTCGCCGCCGACACGCTGAAGCGCTGCACGATGGAGCTCGGCGGGCACGCGCCGGTGATGGTCTTCGCCGACACCGACGTCGAGAAGGTGGCGAAGATGACCGCCGCGGGGAAGTTCCGCAACGGCGGGCAGGTCTGCGTCTCGCCCACGCGCTTTCTGGTGGAGGACGCGGCCTACGACCGCTTCACGCAGGCCTTCGCCGAGGCGGCGAAGGGCGTTCAGGTGGGCCACGGCCTCGAGGACGGCACCGTCATGGGCCCGCTCATCGGCCGCCGCCGGATCGAGGTGATGGAGGGCTTCGTCGAGGACGCGACCGCGGCCGGGGCGCAGCTTCTGGCCGGGGGCGAGCGCATCGGCAATCAGGGCGCCTTCTTCGCGCCCACTGTCCTCGGCGAGGTGCCGCGCGAGGCGCGCGTGATGAACGAGGAGCCCTTCGGCCCGGTCGCGCCGGTGGCGCGCATGGCCTCGCTCGACGACATGCTGGAGGAGGCGAACCGGCTGCCCTTCGGGCTGGCGGCCTACGCCTTCACCTCCGACCGCAAGACCGCCGGTGCGCTCCGCGAGGGCGTGGAGGCGGGGATGCTGGCGCTCAACTCGCTCCTCGTCTCGACGCCCGAGACGCCCTTCGGCGGGATCAACGACAGCGGCTACGGCTCCGAGGGCGGCATCGAGGGGCTGGAGGCCTTCCAGCGCACCCGCTTCCTCACCGACACGGACCTCTGAGCGGGGCGCGGGCGGGGGCGGCCCCTGCCCGCGCAGGCGCCCGGGCCGCGCGCCTGCCCGGCCCGGATCGGCGTCACGCGGCGCCGGGGTCGCAAGGCGCGGGCGCATCGCGTGCCCGGGCCGCGGCCCCGAGTCCGGAACCGTGCGGGTCGATCAGGGGACGAAGGCAGGCGCGGCGAGCGTCGGTCGCCGGGAGTTGACGCGGATCGGCCGTCGCGCCCCGATTTCCCTTGCTCCCCCGGCACGAAGCTGTCATCAGGGATGGCTAACGTTTTTCCTCTCGACCAGCTGTCTCCCTTACCGGCGCTCAGTTCATCGTTACGGACCGACTGACGCCAAGCTGCCGCATGTCGCGGGCAGCGCCAAGCAAGGAGACCACGGACATGGCCAATGGCACCGTGAAATGGTTCAACGCCACCAAAGGCTTCGGTTTCATTCAGCCCGAGACGGGCGGCAAGGACGTCTTCGTCCACATCTCGGCCGTCGAGCGGGCGGGCATGACCGGCCTCGCCGATGACCAGAAGGTGACCTACGACCTCGAGACCGGCCGCGACGGCCGCGAGTCGGCGGGCAACCTCGCCCTCGCCTGATCCGGGCCGACCGGACGACAGGGGCGCGGCGGAGCGATCCGTCGCGCCCTTTTTCGTCGCCTCACGGTCGCCACGGGGCCCCTGCCCTGGACGCGACGGCTTGCGCTCCGCCCGCCCGATGCGGAGACTGTGCCCATGTCGATGACCGCGATCCTCACCAACTGCCCCGACGAGGCCGCCGCCGACGCGATCGCCGAGGGGCTGATCCTCGCCCGGCTCGCCGCCTGCGCGAACCGCTACGCCCCGATCCGCTCGCTCTATCACTGGCAGGGCACGGTCGCGCAGGAGAGCGAGGTGCCGCTCCTGCTCAAGACCCGCCCCGAGCTCGCCGACCGGGCGGAGGCCGAGATCCGGCGGCTGCACCCCTATGACTGCCCGCCCATCCTGCGCATCGCGATGGAGGCGAATGCGGATTTCCTCGACTGGATCCGCGCGGAGACCTCGGGCTGACGCGACGGCCGGGCGGGATCCGCGCCGCGCCGGCAGACATTGAGTCCCGGCAGGGAGGCCGCAGACCGCCCGCCGCCACGGACCGGAGGCCCGCCATGATCGACCGCCGCACCCTTCTCGCCGCCGCCGCAGGGGCCGCCGCCCTGCCGGGGGCCGCGCTGGCGCAGGGCGTCGACTTGCCGCCGCGGCTGCGCCCGCAGCGGGTCGCCATGCGCCCCCCGCGCGCGGCGCCCTCGCTGATCGTTCTGCCGCGGAGCCATTTCCTCTATTTCGTGGACCGCCCCGGCGAAGCGCTGCGCTACGGCGTGGGCGTCGGCCGCGCGGGGCTCGGCTTCACCGGCGACGCGGTGATCGGGGCCAAGAAGGAATGGCCCTCCTGGCGGCCCACCGACGAGATGATCGCGCGCAGCCCGGAGGAATACGCCCGCTTCGAGGGGACCGATTACGTGCAGCCCGGCGGGCCGGGCAATCCGCTCGGCGCGCGGGCGCTCTATCTCTTCCAGGACGGGCGCGACACCTATTACCGGATCCACGGCACCAACGCGCCCTCGAGCATCGGGCGCTCGGTCTCGAGCGGCTGCATCCGGATGCTGAACGAGCATGTGATCGGCCTCTACGCGCGGGTGCCCCTCGGCACGCCCGTCACGGTCATGGCCTGACCCGCCCGCCTGCGCCGGGCGCGGGCGCCCGCCTCAGCCGAGGCGCGCGGCCCAGCTCTCGATGTCGCCGGCCCGCATCGCGCCGCTCTGGCGCGCGCGCTCGCGCCCGCCGCTCCAGGCCACCATCGTCGGGATGCCGCGGATGCCGTGTTTCGCGCCCGCGTCGGGAAAGTCCTGCGTGTTGAGCTTCACGAGGCGCGCGCGGCCCGCGAGCGCGCGGGCGGCCTTGTCGTATTCGGGCGCCATCATCCGGCAGGGGCCGCACCAGGGCGCCCAGAAATCGGCGACGAGCGGCACCTCGTCGGTGCGCGCGGCCTTGGCGAGGGTCTTCGCGTCGACCTCGACCGGCTTCGCGGGCAGGAGCGCCGCCCCGCAGGTCCCGCATTTCGGCCGCGCGCCCAGCCGCTCGGCCGGCACGCGGTTCACCTGACCGCAGTCGAGACAGGTGATCTTCTTCGCCGCGCTCATGGCGTCTCTCCGCTCCGACACATTCCATTTTCGATATATGGAGGCCGGCGCGCCCGGCGCAAGCGCGGCGTGACGCAGCGGCACGACGAAAAACTTTTGCGCGGCCGGGATCGTCGGCTAGGCTATTGACGTCGGGGCGGCGCAGGGAGGAGGCGCCACCCCGGGCAGAGGGAGGACCGGAGCCGGGCGAAAGACCCGGCCCGGACAGGGAGCGTACCGTCATCATGCTGAGCGTCAGCGACCTGCACCTGTCCTTCGGCGGCATCAAGGCGCTGCAGGGGGTGAGCTTCGAGGCGGCGCCGGGCGAGATCACCGGCGTCATCGGCCCGAACGGGGCCGGCAAGACGAGCCTCTTCAACGCGATCTCGGGATTCTACACGCCCGACCGGGGGCGCGTCGCCTTCGACGGGCGCGACATCACCGGGCTCTCGCCGGACCGGCGCGCGGGGCTCGGGATGGCGCGCACCTTCCAGAACATCGCGCTCTTCCGCGGCATGACCGTGCTCGACAACATCAAGCTCGGCGGGCACACACGGCTTTCGGCCAACGTGTGGCAGGCGCTCGCCTATTTCGGCCCGGCGCGGCGCGAGGAGCTCGCCTTCCGCGCCGAGATCGAGGAGCGGGTGATCGACTTTCTCGAGATCGACCACATCCGCAAGGCGCCGATCACCGCCCTGCCCTACGGCCTGCAGAAGCGGGTGGAGCTCGGCCGCGCGCTCGCCATGCAGCCGAAGGTCCTGATGCTGGACGAGCCGGTCGCCGGGATGAACCGCGAGGAGACCGCCGACATGGCGCGCTTCATCCTCGACGTACAGGAAGAGTTCGGCACCACGATCCTGCTCGTCGAGCACGACATGGGGCTGGTGATGGACATCTGCGCGCACATCGTCGTGCTCAATTTCGGCCAGCAGATCGCCGCCGGAACGCCCGCAGAGGTCGCGCGCGACGACGAGGTGATCGAGGCCTATCTGGGCGCGGCCGCCTGAGGGGAGAGAGATGGGGCAGTTCCTGCAGTTCGCGATCAACGGGCTGATGTCGGGGGCGATCTACGCGCTGATCGCGGTGGGCATCGTCTCGGTCTTCAAGGCGACCAAGGTCGTCAACTTCGCCCACGGCTACGTCATCATGGTGGGCGCCTATTTCTACTACACCTTCGCCGTGCTGATCCCCGGGGCCGAGTGGGCGCCCAACTGGCTCGCCGCGTGGCAGCCCGGCTGGCTCGTGGAGATGCGCGAGGGTCTGCCGATGTTCTCGCCCATGGGCGCGGTGCTCGACTGGGTGCAGAACCTGCCGCGCATCGCCCTCGGGCTCGCGGGGGCGGTGCTCGCCAACGCGGCGCTGGGGCTCGTGATCGAGCGGACCCTGATGCGCCCGCTGATGGGGCAGTCGGTCTTCGCCATGATCATGATCACCGTCGGGCTGATCTCCATCCTCGCGGGGGCGGTGCAGCTCGTCTGGACGGCGGACGCGGATTTCGTCCCCCACATCGCGCCCAACACGCCGGTGCGCTTCGACGTGGGCGAGACGACGATCTTCCTCTTCGGCGCGGATATCGTGAACATGGTCGTCGCGCTCCTGATCTTCGCCGCGATCGTGGCGATGGTGCGCTTCACCAAGTCGGGCGTCGCGATCCGCGCCACGGCCGAGGACCAGTCGACCGCCTATTCCATGGGCATCTCGGTGCCGAAGGTCTTTTCGCGCGCCTGGATGCTCGCCGCGGCGACGGGCGCGGTCGCGGGCGCGATCCTCGCCACGCGGAACGGCATCTCGCCCTCGCTCGGGCTCTTCGGCTTCTCGGTGCTGGCGATCGTGCTGATGGGCGGGCTCGACAGTTACGTGGGCGTCCTGATCGCGGCGCTCGCGGTGGGCGTGCTCGAGGCGATGACCCAATGGCAGCTCGGCGGCGACTGGGCCGAGATCGTGCCTTACGTCGCCGTGCTGATCGTGATCCTGATCCGGCCGCACGGCCTCTTCGGGCAGAAGGAGGTCGAGCGGATATGATCACCGGCAACCTCAAGGCCTCCTACGCCGCCGACGAACAGGTCTTCGACAACCGCAACAAGCGCGCCTTTCTCTACGCCGCGCTCCTCGGTCTGGCCGCGCTCGCCGGGTTCGCCGACGACTACGTGATCCTCGTCGCCTGCCAGATGGGCATCCTCCTGATCGCCGTGGTGGGGGTGAACGTCGTCACCGGCTACACCGGGCTCATCTCGCTCGGGCACGCGGCCTTCGTGGCGGTGGGCGCCTATACGGTCACGATCTTTCACGAGGCCTTCGCGGGGGCGATCCCCGAGGGGCTCAGGGCGCTGATCGCGATTCCCGTCGCGATGGCGGTGAGCGCGCTCGTCGGAATAATCGTCGGGCTGCCCTCGCTCCGGGTGAAGGGGCTCTACCTCGCCGTGGCGACGCTCTCGGCGAACTTCATCGTGATCTTCCTGATCGAGCAGGAGGTCTTCGCCCCCTGGACCGGCGGCATGGTGGGCATCGACACGCCGGCGCCCGATTTCCTCGGCTGGACGCTCGACACCAAGCGCGAGATGTTCGTGCTGATCGCGGCGCTCGGGGTGCTCACGCTGCTGGCCGTGCAGAACCTCTTTCGCACGCGGGTGGGCCGGGCCTTCATCGCGATCCGCGACCGCGATTATTCGGCCGAGATCATGGGCATCTCGCTCCTGCGGACCAAGCTGACGAGCTTCGCGATCTCGGCGGCGCTCTGCGGGCTCTCGGGGGCGCTCTTCGCCTATTTCTACGCCCGAATCCTGCCCGAGCAGTTCGAGCTCGCGCTCTCGCTCGAGCTCGTGGCGGCGATGATCGTGGGCGGCATGGGGCGCACGATGGGGCCGGTCTTCGGCGTGGCCGTGATCGTCATGGTCCCCGAGGTCATCAAGTCGATCTTCGGCGTGGCCACCGGCGGCGAGGCGGGCGTAGCGCAACTGCTCGCGCCGCTGCAGGAGATCGCCTTCGGCCTGCTGATCGTGCTGTTCCTGCTCTTCGAGCCGTTGGGGCTCAACCACATGGCCGACCGGGCGCTGCGCGCGCTGAACCGGTGGCCCTTCGCCCGCTGAGCGCGGGCCAACGACAAGACACCGCGACACGACCTAGGGAGAGAGACGCATGACACTGACGAGACGCAGCTTCCTCGCCACCGGCGCCGCCGCCTCCGCGGCGATCGGCGCGCCGATGGTCCTTCGCGCGCAGCCCTCGGAATACGTCTTCGGCGCGTCGCTGCCGATGACCGGCCCCTTCGCGACCGCCGGCCAGCTCGTGGCGCCGACGCTCAAGATGTTCGAGGATCTCGCGAACGAGGACGGCGGCATCGGCGGCGTGCCGATCCGCACCACGGCGGAGGATTCGGGCTACATCCCCCAGAACGCGCTCGCCAACTACCAGCGCGCGCTCGCCACCGAGGAGAACCTCGTCTTCTACTACGGCGATTCCACGGGCTTCATGAAGCTCGTCGCGCCCGAGCTCCGGGGCGAGAACGCGCGGCTGATGGGCTCGACCTCCTTCGCCTCCGAGCTCGCCGACCCGGAGAAGAACCCCTACCAGTATCTCGCCGGGCCGTCCTACGAGGACCAGTTCGACATCCTGCTCGAGAATATCGCCGCCGAGGGCGGCACGACGGTCGCCTTCGTCTACTCCAACACCGAGTTCGGCCGCGACCCGCTGGAGCGCGGCCGCGCCAAGGCCGCGGAACTCGGCATCGAGGTGGTGCTCGAGGAGAGCACCAAGGCGCAGGGCGCCGACATCCCGACCCATGTCACCAAGCTCGCGCAGGCGAACGCGGAATACTGCATCCTGCAGGGCTACGTCACCGGCGTCTGGCCGCAGCTCATCGGCGGCGCGCGGCAGTTCGGCCTGCCGACGAAGTTCATGGGCACCTTCTGGGGCATGGAAAAGCTGATCGCGGACCGGGTCACGGCCGAGGCCGGCCCGTTCCTCGACGGCTACCTCGGCGTCATGCCCTATCGCTATTCCTACGACGCCGAGACCGCGCCGCGCTACGCGCGCTACGCCGAATACCAGAAGGCGAACTTCGCAGGCACGCCGCTCGAGACCTATCTGCCGACCTGGGGGCTGCAGTCGCTCTGCGCGATGGAGCTCGGCCTCACCGCGCTGCGCCGGGTCCACGAAGAGGGCAAGGAGCTGACCGCCGACAACGCCGCCGAGGCGCTGGCCTCCATTCAGGACTGGGACTCGGGCGGCTTCTTCGGCGTGCCGGTCAGCATGGAGGGCAACAAGATCGGCACCGGCCGGGTCTATCGCTACGCGGCCGAGACCAATCTCTACACCCCCGCCTCGGACTGGTTCACCGTCTGAGCCGGGAAGGCCCGGGCCGGCCCGGCCCGGGCCTGCCTCCGGCGGGGATATTTGGGCCAAGAAGAAGGACCGGGCGCGTGCTGACCATCGAGAACGTCGAGGTGACCTATCACCACGTGGTGCAGGCCCTGCGGGGCCTCTCGCTCGAGGTGCCGGACGGGCGGATCGTCACGCTTCTGGGCACCAACGGGGCGGGCAAGACGACGACGCTCAAGGCGGCCTCGAACCTGCTCGGGCTCGAGAACGGCGCGGTGGGCGAGGGGCGCATCCTCTACCGCGGCCGCGACATCCGCGGCGTCGCGCCGGACCGGCTCGTGCAGGAGGGGCTCTTTCATGTGCGCGAGGGGCGGCGGATCTTCGCGGAGATGACCGTCGAGGACAATCTCGTGGCGGCGAGCTACGCGCTCGACCGGCGCGACGCGCGGGCCGATTACGACCGGGTCTGGGACTTCTTCCCGGTGCTGAAGGAGCGGCGCCGGCAGGTGGCGGGCTATCTCTCGGGGGGCGAGCAGCAGATGCTCGCCTTCGGGCGGGCGATGATCGCGCGGCCCCGGCTCATCCTGATGGACGAACCCTCGCTCGGGCTCGCGCCCAAGGTGGTGGAGGAGATCTTCGCCACGATCCGGCGGCTCAACGCCGAGGACGGGGTGACGCTCCTCGTCGTGGAGCAGAACGCGGGCCTCGCCTTCTCGGTGGCCGACTACGGCTACATCATGGAGCACGGGCAGATCGTGATGGAAGGCCCCACCGAAACGCTGCGCGACGACCCGGACATCCGGAGCTTCTACCTCGGCGTCGCGGAGGCGGGCGGGGGCGCGGGCAAGGACACGGGCGAGACGCGGCAGAGCTTTCGGGACGTGAAGCATTACAAGCGCCGCAAGCGCTGGCTGAGCTGAGGAGCGCGCCATGGCACGGAGCTTTCGCACGCAGGTGGAGATGATCGCGGGCCACGCCCGGGCCGCGCCCGACCGGGTGGCGATGCGCCAGAAGGAGCACGGCATCTGGCAGGAGCTCACCTGGTCCGGGCTCGAGGAGGTGACGCGCGCGCTCGCCGCCGGGCTGATCGACCTCGGCGTGGCGCACGGGGCGCATTGCGGCATCCTCTCGGAGAACCGGCGGGACTGGGTGCTCGCGCAGTTCGCCGTCGCGACGGCCGGCGGCGTGGTGGTGGGCATGTATCCCACGAGCCCGGCGGCCGAGATCGAGCACCTCGTGACCGCCTCGGACACCGAGATCCTCTTCGTCGAGGATCAGGAGCAGCTCGACAAGATCGTGGAACTGCGGGGCCGCTTGCCGAAGCTGCGCCGGGTGATCGTCTTCGACCCGCGCGGCACGGGCGGGGTGAGCGACTACGGGCTCCTGAGCTTCGAGGCGCTTCTGGCGCGCGGCCGCGCCGTCGTGGCGGCGCAGGCCGACGAGATCGCCCGGCGGCAGGGCCGGATCGCGGCGCACGACACGGCGATGATGGTCTTCACCTCGGGCTCCACGGGGCTGCCGAAGGCGGCGATGATCAGCCATGCGAACCTCTCGGGCGCCGCCGATTACTCGCGCGAGATCTTCGGCGATTTCCCGCCGGGCACCGACATCCTGAGCTACCTGCCGCTCTGCCACATCGCCGAGCAGAACGTGACGGTGATCAACGCGCTCGCCGGACAGATGGTGATGAACTTCGGGGAGAGCTTGCGCACCATCCGGCTCGACCTGCGCGACGTGGCGCCCGAGATCTTCTTCGGCGTGCCGCGCATCTGGGAGAAGACGCAGGCCGAGATCGGCGTGCAGGCGGCGACGGCGGGGCGGATCCGGCGGCCGCTGACGCTGAAGGCGCTCGCGGTGGCGAAGGAGCTCGGCGCGAAGCGGCGCGACCGCTGGAGCCTCGGCGAGCGGCTGCGCTGGCGGCTCTGGGACCTGCTGATCTACCGCCACATCCGCGCCTACCTCGGGCTGTCGCGGTGTCGCGTCGCGGTGACGGCGGCGGCGCCGATCTCGGAGGATCTGCTGGCCTTCGTGCGCGGCATCGGGATCAACGCGCGCGAGGCCTGGGGCATGTCGGAGACCACCGGCGCGGCGAGCATCCAGCCCGACTGGGGCTGTTCGGACGGGCGCGTGGGCCATTTCGTGGACGGGGTCGAGCACCGGATCGCGGAGGATGGGGAGCTCCTCGTGCGGGGGCCGATCGTCTTCGAGGGCTACTACCGCAACGAAGCGGCCACCGCCGAGACGCTGACCGCCGACGGGTGGCTCCACACCGGCGACGTAGCCGAGCACGCGCCCGACGGTTCCATCACGCTCGTGGACCGCAAGAAGGACATCATGATCAACGCGGCCGGCAAGAATCTCTCGCCCTCGCTGATCGAGAACGTGATGAAGTCGAGCCCCTACATCAAGGAGTGCATCGTCATCGCCGACAAGCGCCAATACGTCACGGCGCTGGTGCAGATCGACATGGACACGGTGCGCATCTGGGCCGAGAACCGGAAGCTCGCCTACACCACCTTCCGCTCGCTCGCGGAGAACCCCGAGGTCGTGGCGCTGATCGACGCGGAGGTCGCGCGGCTCAACGCCAAGCTCGCGCGCGTCGAGCAGGTCAAGAAGGTCTGGCTCCTGCCCAAGGAGCTCGACCACGACGACGGCGAGGTGACGGCGACGATGAAGGTGCGCCGCGCCAGGATCCATCAGACCTACGCCCCCCAGATCGAGGCGCTCTACGCCTGAGGCTCACGGCACGAGGACCTCGCCGACCGGGCGGCGCGGCGTGGCCGCGGGCGGGCCGTCGGGCCGGCCGAGGCGCAGGACGCTCTGCGGCAGCCCGGCGTCGCGCACCAGCGTCTGCACCCGCGGGCGCAGCGCGGCGACCTGCAGCGGCTGGTTGAGATAGCCCGCCTGTAGCCCGTCCCCGGCCGCGACGAGCAGGACACGCGCGAGCGCCATGCCGGCGCGCAGCCAGTCGCGCGGCGTGTCGCCCTCGGTGCCGAGCACGGCGAGGCACGGCGCGGCGCGCGCGCGTTCGGCGTCCTGCGCGCCGATCCGGTCGCCCATGTCGAAATGGCGCACCGCGAAGCGCGCCACCGGCACCGCCACGCCCGGCATCGCGAGCCCGTCGCCCATGCGGCGCGGGTGCATCCACATGGCGAGTTCGCGGCGCCAGCGCGGATCGGCCCATTGCGTCGCGTCGCCCTCCGCGACGAGGTCGGCGAGCGCGGCGCGCAGCGAGTCGCTCTCGACCGGGGTGAGCCGCGCGCCCTCGGCCCCGGCCGCGGCGGCGAGGCGCTGCACGATCTCCGGCTCGACCGCCGCCCCCTCGAAATCGCCGCGATGGGTTTGGCGCGCCCCGATGGCCGGCGCGAGCGCGGCGAGCGCGGGGTCCGCCGCCCCGCCGATCTCGACCGTGGCGAGCAGGTCGCTGTCGTCGCCCTCGGGCAGCAGCGTCACCTCCGCGCCGGCGCCCTGCCGCGCGACCGCGACGCGCAGGGTCAGCAGCGCCGCGCCGCAGCTCATGGTGAGCTCCCGGTCCTCCGGGTCGTTCACCGGCAGCGCGCGCGTCCGGTCGGCGCAGAGGCGCAGGCCGCCGTCCGCGCGCTCGAAGAGCCAGGGCTGCGTGTTGTGGCTCGAGGGCGCACGCACCGCCTCGGCCACGGCCCCGTCGATGTCGATGGGCATGCCGGTCCTCCGTCGTCCGCTCGGTGCGTCTATTGTGGCACACCTGTGGCGGGCCGACATTGACGCAAGGCAAAGGCGCTCAGAGCGGCGGGATGTCGCCCTCGGCCCGGCGGGCGTGGAACGCGGCTTCCCAGGCGGCGAAGCGGCCCTCGGCGATCGCCGCGCGCATCCCCGCCATGAGGTCCTGGTAATACTGGAGGTTGTGCCAGGTCAGCAGCATCGCCGAGAGGATCTCGCCCGAGCGGAAGAGGTGGTGGAGATAGGCGCGCGAGTAGCTCCGGCAGGCCGGGCAGGCGCAGTCCTCGTCCAGCGGGCGCGGGTCGTCCTGATGGCGCGCGTTCTTCAGGTTGACCGCGCCGCGCGGGGTGAAGGCCTGCGCCGTCCGCCCCGAGCGGGTGGGCAGCACGCAGTCCATCATGTCGATGCCGCGCTTGACCGCGCCGACGATGTCGTCGGGCTTGCCCACCCCCATCAGGTAGCGCGGCTTGTCGGCCGGCAGCATCGCGGGCGCGTAGTCCAGAACGCCGAACATCGCCGCCTGCCCCTCGCCCACGGCGAGGCCGCCGACGGCGTAGCCGTCGAAGCCGATCTCGCGCAGCGCCTCGGCGGATTCGGCGCGCAGGTCGCGCTCGAGCCCGCCCTGCTGGATGCCGAAGAGCGCGTGCCCGGGCCGGTCGCCGAAGGCCTCGCGTGAGCGCGCCGCCCAGCGCATCGAAAGCTGCATGGACTCCGCGATGCGCGTGCGATCGGCCGGCAGCGCCGGGCACTCGTCGAAGCACATCACGATGTCGGAGCCCAGAAGGCGCTGGATCTCCATCGAGCGCTCCGGCGTGAGCTCGTGGCGCGATCCGTCGATGTGGCTCTTGAAGGTGACGCCGCGCTCGGTGAGCTTGCGCAGTTCGGCGAGGCTCATCACCTGAAAGCCGCCCGAATCTGTGAGGATCGGCCGCTCCCAGTTCATGAAGCGGTGCAGCCCGCCGAGCCGCGCGATGCGCTCTGCGGTGGGGCGCAGCATCAGGTGGTAGGTGTTGCCGAGCAGGATATCGGCGCCCGTCGCGGCGACGCTTTCGGGGCGCATCGCCTTGACGGTGGCGGCGGTGCCCACGGGCATGAAGGCGGGCGTGCGGATCGCGCCGCGCGGCGTGTCGATCCGGCCCAGCCGGGCCGCGCCGTCGGTGGCGAGGCACTCGAAGGAGACGCGCTTGGTCATGGTCCGCTCCCTTGCGCCATTCGCCCGCGCGGCGCAAGCGCGGCCCGGCCGGCGGCCCCGCGCGCCCGGCCCTTTCCCTTGCACCGGGCCGGAATATGTTGCAGCACGACAGGCGCAGCAGACAGGAGCGACGGGACGACATGGCGGACGGCGGCATCGACATCGACGCGAAACCCACCGAGGAGATCTCCGTCCGCGAGGTTTTCGGCATCGACACCGACATGGTCGTCAAGGGCTTCGCCGAGCGCACCGACCGCGTGCCGGAGGCCGATCCGACCTACAAGTTCGACCCCGACACGACGCTCGCCATCCTCGCCGGCTTCGCGCACAACCGCCGCGTCATGGTGCAGGGCTACCACGGCACCGGCAAGTCCACCCACATCGAACAGGTCGCGGCGCGGCTCAACTGGCCCACGGTGCGCGTCAACCTCGACAGCCACATCAGCCGCATCGACCTGATCGGCAAGGACGCGATCAAGCTGCGCGACGGCAAGCAGGTCACCGAGTTCCAGGAGGGCATCCTGCCCTGGGCGCTCCGGAACCCCGCGGCGATCGTCTTCGACGAATACGACGCGGGCCGCGCCGACGTGATGTTCGTGATCCAGCGCGTGCTGGAGGCCGACGGCAAGCTGACGCTTCTGGACCAGAACGAGGTCATCACGCCGAACAAGCACTTCCGCCTCTTCGCCACGGCGAACACCGTGGGCCTCGGCGACACGACGGGCCTCTACCACGGCACGCAGCAGATCAACCAGGGCCAGATGGACCGCTGGAGCCTCGTGGCGACGCTGAACTACCTCTCCATCGACGCCGAGGTGTCGATCGTCCTGTCCAAGGCGCCGCACTACAACACCGAGCACGGGCGCAAGACGGTCAAGCAGATGGTCACCGTCGCGGACCTGACGCGCACGGCCTTCATGAACGGGGATCTCTCCACCGTGATGAGCCCGCGCACCGTGATCGCCTGGGCGCAGAACGCCGAGATCTTCCGCGACGTGGGCTACGCCTTCCGCGTGAGCTTCCTCAACAAGTGCGACGAGCTCGAGCGCCAGACGGTCGCCGAGTTCTATCAGCGCTGCTTCAACGAGGAACTGCCCGAGAGCGCGGCGAACGTCAGCCTCGGCTGAGCCGCGCAGCCGCCCGCGACCGGCGCGGCGCGCGCGCGGCCCGGTTGGCCGGGGCGCCCGCCGCGGCTGGCCATCGCGGTGCCGACACACTAGCTTCGCGGCAAGGCTCACGCCGGGACGGACGCATGACCAAGACCTCGGACAACCCCGCCGATCCCTTCAAGAAGGCGCTCGCCGAAGCGACCAAGGTGATGGCGCACGACCCGGATCTCACGGTGAGCTACTCCGTGGACCCGGCGGGCGTCTCGGGCGACACCATGCGCCTGCCGCAGGTCAGCCGCCGCATGACCCAGGACGAGGTGCTCGTCGCGCGCGGCACCGCCGACGCCCTCGCGCTGCACCGGCGCTACCACGACGCGGGCACCCACGCGCGCTACGCGCCCCGGGGCGAGATGGCGCGCGAGCTCTACGAGGCGATGGAGACCGCCCGCTGCGAGGCGATGGGCGCGCGCGACATGCCCGGCACCGCCAAGAACATCGACGCGCGCATCGGCGCGGAGGCGGCGCGGCGCGGCTACGACGGCATCGCCGACGCCTCCGACGCGCCGCTGCCGGTGGCGGCGGGCTACCTGATCCGCCACCTCGCCACCGGCCGCGAACTGCCCGAGGCGGCGCGCAACGTCATGGACCTCTGGCGCGGCTACATCGAGGAACAGGCCGGCGCCACGCTGGAGGAGCTGCAGGACACGCTCGCCGATCAGGGCGACTTCGCGCGTTTCGCCCGCAAGGTGATCGAGGATCTGGGCTACGGCGACCAGCTCGGCGAGGACCCCGACCTCGAGGAGGACGAGCAGGACGAGGCCGAGGAGAGCGCCGAGGAGAACGAGCCCGACAGCGCCGGCGAGGAGGAGAGCGGCGAGGAGTCCGAGGCCGCGCCCGAGGAAAGCCAGGAGGAGACGCAGGACGAGAGCCAGGCGCAGGTGAGCATGGAGGAGCTCGCCGACGAGGAGCAGGGCGAGGAGAGCGAGCTGCCCGAGGGCGAGGCGCCGCAGGAGCCGCCCCCGCCCCCCGCCGTCTCCGAGGCGGACCCCGGCTACCGCGTCTTCGACCGCGCCCACGACGAGGAGATCGGCGCGCAGGATCTCGCCGACCCCGTGGAGCTCGAGCGGCTGCGCGCCTATCTCGACCAGCAGCTCGAACCGCTGAAGGGCGCGGTGGGGCGGCTCGCCAACAAGCTCCAGCGCCGGCTTCAGGCGCAGCAGAACCGCAGCTGGGAGTTCGACCGCGAGGAGGGCATCCTCGACGCGGGCCGCCTCGCGCGGGTGGTGGCGAACCCGACGACGCCGCTCTCGTTCAAGGTCGAGAAGGACACCGAGTTCCGCGACACGGTGGTCACCCTCCTGCTCGACAACTCGGGCTCGATGCGCGGACGCCCGATCTCGATCGCGGCGATCTGCGCCGACGTGCTCGCGCGGACGCTCGAGCGCTGCTCGGTGAAGGTCGAGATCCTCGGCTTCACCACCCGCGCCTGGAAGGGCGGGCAGAGCCGGGAGGCCTGGCTCGCGGAGGGCCGGCCGCTCGCGCCCGGGCGGCTGAACGACCTGCGCCACATCGTCTACAAGTCCGCCGACGCGCCCTGGCGCCGGGCGCGCGTGAACCTCGGGCTGATGATGAAGGAAGGCCTCCTGAAGGAGAACATCGACGGCGAGGCGCTGGAATGGGCGCACCGCCGCGTTGCCGGCCGACCCGAGGCGCGCAAGATCCTGATGGTGATCTCCGACGGCGCGCCGGTGGACGATTCGACGCTCAGCGTGAACCCGGCGAACTACCTCGAGAAGCACCTGCGCGACGTGATCGCCATGGTCGAGCGCAAGAAGCAGACGGAGCTCATCGCCATCGGCATCGGCCACGACGTGACCCGCTACTACAAGCGCGCGGTGACGATCACCGACGTCGAACAGCTCGCCGGCGCGATGACCGAACAGCTCGCCGGGCTCTTCGACAGCGACCCGCGCGCCCGGGCCCGCGTCATGGGCATCCGCAACGCGGGTTGAGCGGCCGGCGCGGGGGCGCCGCGCCGTCGCCTGCCCCGGCGTGATCGGTGCGTGCAGAGCCCGCCCCCGCGATGAGCGTACGCCGTCGGGTGTGTGATCTCACGCGCCAGACGGGGCCGGGATCGCGCCGGGATCGGCTGCCGTGCCGTCCCGACCGCGCTCATGGCGCGAAACACGCCACACGCACCGCCGCCCCGGCGTGATCGGTGCGCGCAGAGCACACACCCGACGGGGCCGACCGGCCCGTGCGCGCCGAGGGCGGCCCGGTGCACCCGATACCCGCGCCGCGGGGGGAGCGCACGCAACCGCACCCGCCCGGCGGCGCCCTCGATCGGGCGGGCGTCGGCCCATCACGCCGCCCCGGTCCCACCCCGCCCGCGCGACCGCCGGGCACCGAGCGGAGCCGAATTGCCGCGCGGGCTTGCATCCGGGCGCGGCTCGCTGTTCCTTCACGCCATCCGGAAACCGGGGAGCGCCGCATGTTCCAGACCTTCGAGGCCACCAGCCGCCCCGAGCAGGGGCCGCCCCGCCTGCGTCTCCTGCGCGAGGAGATGGCGCGCGCGGAGCTCGACGGCTTTCTCGTGCCGCGCGCCGACGCGCATCAGGGCGAATACGTCGCGCCCCGCGACGCGCGGCTGACATGGCTCACCGGCTTCACCGGATCGGCCGGCTTCTGCGCGGTGCTGCAGGAGGTGGCCGGCATCTTCGTGGACGGGCGCTACCGCGTGCAGGTGCGCCAGCAGGTGGCCGAGGCGTTCACCCCGGTGAACTGGCCCGAGACGAAGCTCGGGCCGTGGCTGCGCGAGCAACTGCCGCACGGCGGCGCGGTGGGCTTCGACCCCTGGCTGCACACGGTCCGCGAGATCGAAACGCTGGAGGCCGCGCTCGACCGCAGCGGCGTGCACCTCCTGCCTTCCGACAACCTGGTGGACCGCATCTGGACCGACCAGCCGGCGCCGCCCGCCGCGCCGGTCACGGCGCATCCGCTGGAGTATGCCGGCGAGCGGTCGGCGGAGAAGCGCACGCGCCTCGGCGCCGAGCTTCATGCCGCGGGCGAGGCGGCGGCGGTGCTGACGCTGCCCGATTCGATCTGCTGGCTGCTGAACATCCGCGGCGGCGACGTGCCGCGCAATCCGGTGGCCCACGGCTTCGCGATCCTGCACGCCGACGGGACGGTGGACCTCTTCATGGCGGCGGCCAAGCTCTCGGAGGTGCGCGGCCGGCTCGGCGACGGCGTGCGCCTCGCGCCGCCGGAAGATTTCGCGGACGCGCTCGCCGCGCTGGAAGGGCGCGTGCGCATCGACCCGGCGAGCGCGCCGCTCGCCGTGCTGCGCGCGCTCGAGGACGGCGCGGCCGAGCCGGTGCACGGAAGCGATCCCTGCCTCCTACCCAAGGCGCGCAAGAACGCGGCCGAGCGCGCGGGCGCCGAGGCCGCGCACCTGCGCGACGGCGCGGCGATGGCGGAGTTCCTCTGCTGGCTCGACGCGCAAGCCCCGGGCAGCGTCACCGAGATCGGCGCCGCCACGAAGCTCGAGGAGTGCCGCCGCGCCGCGCCGGAGCTGCGCGACATCTCCTTCGACACCATCGCGGGCGCCGGGGAGCACGGCGCGATCGTGCATTACCGCGTCACCGAAGAGACCGACCGCCCGCTTGAGGCCGGCGAGCTCTTCCTCGTGGACAGCGGCGGGCAATACGTCGACGGCACCACCGACATCACCCGCACGGTGCCGATCGGCCCCGCGGGCGAGGAGGAGCGCGCGGCCTATACCCGCGTGCTGCAGGGGCTGATCACGATCTCGCGGCTGCGCTGGCCCCGGGGGCTCGCCGGCCGCGATCTCGACGCGCTGGCGCGGATGCCGCTCTGGCTCGCAGGGCAGGACTACGCGCATGGCACCGGGCACGGGGTGGGCGCGTACCTTTCGGTGCACGAGGGGCCGCAGCGCCTCGCCCGGACCGGGGAGGTGGCGCTGGAGCCCGGCATGATCCTCTCGAACGAGCCGGGCTTCTACCGCGAGGGCGCCTACGGCATCCGGCTCGAGAACCTCGTCGTCGTCGAGGAGGCCCCCGCCCTGCCCGGCGGTACCGTGGGCGAGATGCTGCGCATGCAGACGCTGACCTACGTGCCTTTCGACCGGCGGCTGATCGTGACAGAGATGCTCTCGGGGCCGGAACGCGCCTGGCTCGACGCCTACCATGCGCTCTGCCGGCGCAAACTCACGGGACGGCTGGGACCGGCGGCGCAGGCCTGGCTCGACGCGGCGACCGCGCCGATCTGAAGGAGACCACGACATGGCGAACCGCATCACGATCCGCCCCGCCGAGGGCAAATGGAGCGTCCGCGCCGGGGGCGCGGTGCTCGGCGAGAGCGCGGCCGCGCTGGAGCTCGACGAGGAGGGCTATCCGCCGGTGATCTACTTCCCGCGCGCCGACCTCGCCATGGCCTTCCTCGAACGCACGGAGTCGGCGAGCCACTGCCCGTGGAAGGGCGACGCCAGCTGGTTCTCGATCGTCACCAAGTCCACCACGATCCCCGACGCGGCCTGGAGCTACGAGACGCCGGTCGAAGGGGTGGCCGCGATCGCGGAGTACGTGGCCTTCCGCGAGAGCGATCAGGTGACCGTCGAGCGCATCTGAGACCGGCGCGGAGGGGGGCTGTCCGCCCCCCTCTTGGCCTGCGGCCAATTCAACCCCCGAGGATATTTCCGCCAAGAAGAAGGACCGGGGCGCGCGGGCGTCAGTCGGCGGCGCCGGGGCGGCAGGCGATTGCGGGCGGGCCGGCCGTCACGCGGCCGATGCGGTGGGCGGGGACGCCGGCCTGCGCGAGCTCGGGCAGGAGATGCGCGGCGGCGGCCTCCGGCAGGGCGGCGAGGAAGCCGCCGGCGGTCTGCGGGTCGTGGAGGAGCGCGCCGCGCGCGCCCTCGGCGCCGGTGACCGGGGCGTGGGCGCGGTTCTCCGCCCAGATGGTGGAGCGCACCCCCGCCTCGGCGAGGCGGAGGGCGCCGGGGTAGAGCGGCAGGGCCTCCGGGTCGATCTCGGCGGCGACGCCCGAGGCGGTGCAGATCGCCATCAGGTGCCCCGCGAGGCCGAAGCCGGTGACGTCGGTCATGGCGTGCGCGCCACGCAGGCGCTCGGCCGCCGCGCCCTGCGGTGTCTCCATGGTTTCGAGGAGGGTGGCGATCTCCTCGCCGCGGGCTTTGAGTCGCATTTCGGCGGCGAGGAGCGTGCCGCTGCCGATGGGGCGGGTGAGGATCAGCGCGTCGCCCGGCCGCGCGCCGGCGAGTGTGACCGGATCGCCGTCGAGGAGGCCGGTCACCGTGAAGCCGAGGGTCGTCTCGCCGCCCATGGTGGAGTGCCCGCCCGCAAGCTCGGCGCCGGCGGCGCGCAGCGTGTCGGAGGCGGCCTCGAGGATCTCCTCGAGGGTGCGGCGCTGGAGCGCCGGGCGCATGCGGGGCAGGATCACCGTGGCGAGCGCGGCCTGCGGGCGCGCGCCCATGGCCCAGATGTCGCCCATGGCGTGGAGCGCCGCGATGCGGGCGAGGCGCGCGGGATCCTCGGTGAAGGCGCGCAGGTGGTCGGTGGTGAGCACCTGCCGCGCCTCGCCCACGCGGAGCACCGCGGCGTCGTCGCCGGGCACGCTCAGCACGTCGGCGCGCGCGGGCGCGGGGAGACCCGCCGTCGCCCCGGCCAGCGCTGCGGGCGCGAGCTTCGAGCCGCAGCCGGCGCAGAGCGGCTCGGCGGGCTCCTGCGCGTCGGGGGCGGGGGCGGGCGTCATCGCGGGGAGGTCGCGGAGCTTCTCCATGAAGCCGCGGTCGATGCGGTCCTTGAGCCGCCAGAGGAGCGGGCTTTCGACCGCGAGGCCGCCCTTCTCGGCGAGGGCGGATTTTTCGCCGAGGGAGATGAGCTTCAGGTAGTCGCGCTGCGGGCGATAAGGGCGGAGCCGCGCGCCGGTCGCGGCGGCGCGCAGGTTGTCGTGCAGCACCGGCGCGGCGCGCACGGCGTAGACCCCGGCCTTGGGGCGCGGCGCGTGCGAAAGATGGGCGCAGTCGCCGGCGGCGAAGAGGTCGTCGCGCCCCTCCACCCGGAGGTCGGGGCCGACGCGGAGCGCGCCCTGCTCGGTCGGCAGGCCCGTCTCGGCGAGCCAGGGCTGCGGGCGGGCGCCGGCGGCGCCGGCCACGAAGGCGGCCGGCACGGTCTCGCCGCTCGCGAGCCGCACGCCGTCTTCGAGGACCTCCGCCGCCGGGGCGCCGAGGCGTAGCGTCACGCCCTGCCGCGCGAGCGCGGCGGCGAGGCGGCGGCCGGCTGCGCCGGGCGCGGGGAGCTCCGGCGCGGCCTCGATCACGGTGACCTCGGCCGCGCATCCGCGGGCGCGGAGCGCGTGCGCCATGGCCATCGCGAGCTCGAGCCCGGCCACGCCGCCGCCGATCACCGCGGCGCGGGGCGCGGCCCGCCCGGCCTCCGCGGCGTCGAGGAAGGCGGCCCAGCGCCGCGAGAGCCCCTCGAGCGGCTTGGCGGGGACCGCGTGCGCGGCGAAGCCCAGCAGGTCCGGCATCTCGGAGGTCACGCCGACGTCGATCGAGGCGATGTCGTAGTGGATGCGCCGGTCGCCCACGGTGATCGCCCGCGCCTCCGGGTCGAGCGCGGTGGCGCGGCCGAGGATCAGCCGCGCGCCGGCGAAGCGGGCGAGGCGGACGAGGTCGATCTCGAGCGCGGCGCGGGGATAGTGGCCGGCGACGTGGCCCGGCAGCATGCCCGAGTAGGGCGCGGTGGGGCCCGGGTTGATCAGCGTCAGCCGCGCCGTGGGCAGGAGCGCCATGCCCCACTTGCGCAGCACGAGCGCATGGGCGTGGCCGCCGCCCACGAGCACGATGTCGCGGGTGAGCTCTGGGGCGGGCTGCATCATGGGAACCCCCGGATCGTCACGGGGCGGGCTTACCGGGTTCGGCGCCGTCTGCAAAGCGGGACGCGCCGTCGCGGGGGGAGGGGGCGCTGCCCCCTCTTGGCCTGCGGCCAATTCACCCCCGGGATATTTGGACCAAGAAGAAGTCCGCCGCCACGCAGCCCGCTCAATCGGGCAGCAGGAAGAGGGTGATCGCCGGGAAGGCCACGAGGAGCGCGACGCGCAGGATGTCGGAGCCCACGAAGACGAGCACGGCGCGGTAGGTGGCCGCCATCGGCGTCTCGCGGTCCATGTTGTTGATGATGAAGAGGTTGAGCCCCACCGGCGGGGTGATGAGCCCCACCTCGACCACGATCAGCACGAGGATGCCGAACCAGATCGCCACGTGCTCGGCCGGCATGCCGAAGTCGAGCGCCGAGATCACTGGGAAGAAGATCGGCACCGTGAGAAGGATCATCGAGAGCGAATCCATCAGGCAGCCGAAGAGCAGGTAGAGACAGAGGATCGCGATCAGCACCATCCACGGGCTGAAGCCCTGCTCGACCACGGCGCGCGAGAGCTCCTGCGGCACCTGCGTGAGCGCGAGGAAGCCGTTGTAGAACCCGGCGCCCAGCACGATGAAGAAGATCATCGCGGTGGATTTCGCGGTCGCCGTGAAGCTCTCGCCCAGCGTGCGGACCGTCAGCCCGCCGTTGGCGAGCGCGATCAGCCCGGTGCCGAAAGCGCCCACCGCCGCGGCCTGCGTCGGCGTGAAGATGCCGCCGTAGATGCCGCCGACCACGGCGACGAAGACGAGGAGCACCGGCCAGACCGCCGCCAGCGCGCGGAGGCGTTCGGCCCAGGGGATCGGGGCGCGCACGCCGGCGGCGTCGGGGTTGAGGCGCACGTAGATCGAGATCGCCGTCATGTAGCCGGCGGCGGCGAGGAGGCCGGGCACGACGGCGGCGAGGAAGAGCTTGGCGATGTTCTGCTCGGTCAGGATCGCGTAGATCACCAGCACCACCGAGGGCGGGATCAGGATGCCGAGGGTGCCGCCGGCGGCGAGCGTCGCCGTGGAGAACCCGCCCGAGTAGCCGTAGCGCTTGAGCTCGGGCAGGGCGACGCGGCTCATCGTGGCCGCCGTGGCGAGCGAGGAGCCGCAGATCGCGCCGAAGCCCGCGCAGGCGCCGACGGCGGCCATCGCCACGCCGCCGCGGCGGTGGCCGAGAAAGCCCTCGGCGGCGCGGAAGAGCGCCTGGCTCATGCCGCCGAGCGTGGCGAAATAGCCCATGAGCAGGAACATGGGCACGATGGTGAGCGAGTAGTTCGAGAAGGTCGTGTAGGCCTCGGTCTTGAGGCGCGCCATGGCCATGAACGGCCCGTTCATCACCAGCCACAGCCCCCCGAAGCCGGTGACGAACATCGCCAGCCCGATCGGCACCCGCGCGAAGATCAGCAGGAGGAGGACCGGGAAGGACCAGATGCCGATGGCGAGATCGCTCATTCCGCCGCTCCGTCGCCCGTCTCGATGAGGTCGTGGTTCGTCCAGAGCTCCCAGGCGCGGGCCGCCGCCGTCCAGACGCCGACGGCCGCGGCGGCGACCGCGCCGACGAGGCTCGCCGCGTAGGACCACCAGACCGGGAACTGCAGCAGGAAGGTCGTCTGCCCCGAGCGGAGGCGCGCCTGCATGCCCTCCTCGAGCTGCACGGCGATGACTACCAGCACGGCGGCGAAGAGCGCCTCGGTCGCCGCCCGCAGCAGGCGGAAGGCGCGCCCGGTCAGCCAGTTCGTGAAGATGTCCACCGTCGCGTGGCCGGCGGTGATCTGGCAGAGCGGCAGGAAGGCGAAGATCGCGAAGGCCATGCCGGCCTGCACCAGCTCCTCCTCGCCCGGGATCGGGCCGAGGGCCGTCTGACCGCCGAGGATCGAGGCGACGGTCACGAGGATCGTGGCCGAGAGCACGAGACCGCCCAGCATCGCCATGACGCGGGCGAAGCCGTGAACGATGCGATGGATGCGCTGCACGCGGACCTCCCCGGGTCGAACGACGACGGGCCGCGGCGCAGGCGTCGCCGCGGCCCGTGTCAGCTTGCGGCGGCTCAGTAGGCGCCGTCGTAGCTGTCGTGATACTCTTCCATGAGGGCGCGCGCCGCGTCGATCAGGGCCTGACCGTCCTTGCCGTCCTCTTCCATGCCGGCGATCCAGCTATCGTAAACCGGCTGCGCGCGATCGATCCAGACCTGCGTCTCCTCCGCGGAGAGCGTGACGATCTCGTTCCCGGCCTCGACGGCCATCTCGCGCGCGGGGGCGTCGGCCGCGGCCTGCGTGCCGCCCGCGAAGACCGAGAAATCCAGCCGCGAGTTGGCGTCGACGACCGCCTGCAGATCCTCCGGCAGGCTTTCGTAGCGTGCCTTGTTCATGGCGAGCACGAAGGTCAGGGTGTAGAGGCCCGGCCCCTCGAACTCGGTGTGATGCTCGACGAGCTCGGGAATTCGGAGCGACGAGGTCACCTCCCAGGGGATGGTGGTGCCGTCGATCACGCCCTTCGAGAGCGCCTCGGGCACCGCGGGGACCGGCATGCCCACGGGCTCCGCGCCCACGCGCGTCAGCAGCTCGTTGACGAGGCGCGAGCCGCCGCGGATCTTCATCCCGTCGAGATCCGAGGGCGCGCGCACCGGCGTGTCGGTATGGAACATCCCCGGCCCGTGCACCCAGGTGCCGAGGATCTCCACGTCGGCGAATTCGCTCTCGGCCATGCGCTCTTCGTGGAGCTTCCAGAAGGCGTAGGAGGCCGCGCGGGCGTCCTCGACGAAGAAGGGCAGCTCGAAGACCTCGGTCGAGGGGAAGCGGCCCGGCGTGTAGCCGACCACCGTCCAGACGACGTCGGCGATGCCGTCGATCGCCTGATCGATAAGTTCGGGCGGGGTGCCGCCGAGCTGCATCGCGGGAAAGCGCTGAACCTCGATGCGCCCGTCGCTCTCGGCCTCGACGCGGTCGGCCCAGACGTCGAGGATCTGGCTCGGCACCGCCGATTGCGCCGGCAGGAAATGGTGCAGCCGCAGCGTCACCTCCTGCGCCGCCGCGCCTCCGGCGAGCCCGAGGCCCAGCGCCGCGGCCCCGGCGAGCCCCATCAGCCCTCTGCGATCGATCGTCATGTGACACCTCCCCGTTGTCCTCGATCCGGGCGCGATTTGTAGCATGTCGCGCCGGTCATGCACCCCTTTTTCTTCGGCGGCGCGCCCCCCATGCTTTGCAGTGCGAATCGGCTTTGCTAGCGTCCTGCGACGAGAGACCCGAGGCGAGAGCGGACCGGAATGCGGACAGGTTTCCGCGGCATCCTCGCGATGACCGCGTCGCAGCGCGAGACCCGTGCACGTCCACGGGGCGGTCCACACGTGGCCGGTCGGGGCGCCGCGGCCCGCCCCCAAGGCGCGGGCGAAGCCCCGCGCGGGCGCCGCTGGCCGGAGCGCGCCAGGGGACAGGCGCGCAGCGGGGCCGCAGCGCGGCGCCCGCCCGGGGCGCCGGGACGGCGCACCAACACCCGACACGGCGCGCCCTCGGCGCCTGGGCG
>NZ_QOHR01000025.1 GCF_003385555.1 Rhodosalinus sediminis
GGGTCCTTTTTCCATGCCGGTTCACAGGAAGGATGACGCGTCCGTGCTCGGACTGCCGGTAGTCGCCCCGTAGAAGACCGGCGACGGACCAGATGAGCGAGGAAAGCTCAGACTGTGACACGCCCGGGACCACCCAGGCCACGGAGAATGAATGCTTTTCGGGGGATACGGGCGAGACGCGTCAAGCTCAAGCCGCATGGTGCTGAGCTGTGCCTCGGTCGCCCTGACTCGCGGGCGGTCGCGAACGGTCGTCGGCAAGGTTCGGTGCCAGAAACCTGTACCTTTTTCCTGTACCATCATGACGCCCGAAGGGCGCGTAAGGCATTGATAAGTATGGGAAAACAGTATCTGGCTGGGGTGGTAGGATTCGAACCTACGATACACGGTACCAAAAACCGCTGCCTTACCACTTGGCTACACCCCAGCGGTGGCTTGGTGGATAGCGCCACCGCGCCGGTGGTGCAAGCCCTGCCGCGGCGGAAAATCTTCGCGGGGGGCCTGATGTCGGTCAGACCCGGATCTCCAGACGAAGCGCCTCCGGGAGCTGTTCGGTGTCCTGTCGCGTGAACTCGCGGTCGAGGCATGCGAGGCCTTGGAAGACGCCCCGCCCCGGAGTGCGGACGGGGCGCGCTCCGCATGCGCCCTCTACGGGCTGTGGGGGCAGCCGAGCGACGGATCGGGCGCGGCGCAGGGCGCCGCCGTTCAGGGCCGTTGCGGCGCGAAGGCCGTGGACTGCGCGCGCCGCCGTTTCTCCGCGAGCACGATGCCGCGCGGGCGCCAGTCGTAATCCGTGTCCCTCCGCGTGTGGCCCCAGAACAGCACCCCGCCCCGGCGCCAGGGGTCGAGCACGATCCCGTCGTGCATCGTCGCGCCCCGCGCCGAGATGATCGCCGTCGAATGCTCGATGCGGAACGGATTGTCCGCGTTGGCGATGGCGCGGTGCAGCGCGAGCGTCGTGAAGCCTTCCGCCTCGAGCCGCGCCTCCATGTCCTCGGCCCAGTGCCAGCAGAGGCCGCGCGGCTTGAGCCCGAGGTTGACCTTGGTGTTGTGGACGAGCGGCGGATCGGTGATCTCGTAGTCCTGCGCCAGCCGGTGGGTGTGGCGGTAGGCGATGCGCGCCGCGCGGGCGGCCTCGGCCGGGTCGACCTCCGGCCCGAGGGCGGCGATCGCGTCGGCGAGGCGGGCGACCTCCTTGGGCGCGCCGGGCCGAGGGCCGCCTTCGGGCGGCGGGGCGCAGGCGGCGAGGAGGAGCGCGGCGCAGAGCGGCAGAAGGTGCAGACCCCGCCGGAGCCATGCCGGCAGCGACAGGTCCCGCCCGGTGGCCCGGCGCGTATCTCGGGCGCGGCGGGGCGTCATGCGCGGAAATCCCCGCGCTCGAGCAGGAGGCTCGTGGCGAGGCCAAAGACGAGCCCCCAGAAGGGCGCGCCGATGTTGGCGACGGGCAGGCCCGCCACCGTCACCAGGAAGGCGATCATCGCGCCGAGGCCGAAGCGCCCGCCGAAGGAGGTCTGGAACGCCGCGAGCAGCGTCCGCAGCAGCGCGAGCCCCGCGAGCGTCGCCATGAAGGCCGTCGGCGTGGCCAGCAGCAGATGGGTGACCGCGGGCGCGAAGACGCCGAAGGCGATGGCGAGCAGGCCGAGACAGACCGCCGCGATCCAGTGCCGCTCGACCGGCCCGGAGGAGACGAGGATCGCGTTCGACGGCCCCGTGAGGCAGGTGGAGACGCAGCCGAGCGGCCCCGTCACCATGGAGGCTGCGCCGCAGGCGGTCGTGATCGCGTTCACGGGCGGGGCGTGGCCGGCCGTGCGCAGGATGACGATGCCTTGCGCGTTCTGCGCCGCGATCACCGTCACGGCGAGCGGCACGACGAGCTCCGCCATGGCGGCGAGGCTGATCTCCGGCCGGTAGAGCTGCGGCGCGGCGAGGAGGCGGTCGGCGGCGCCGAGGGTCGGGGTCTCGCCCTGCAGGATCAGCACCGCGAGCCCCGCGATCAGAACGCCGATCATCGGCGGCACGACCCGCTGCACCGCCGGCGCGACCGAGAGCGCGACGAAGGTCGCCGTCATCGCCCCGACGAGCGCCGCATCGGCGGCGAAGGCGCGGATCCAGTCCAGCCCGAACTCGAGAAAGACGCCCGCGACCATGCCCATCACGATCGGCATCGGCAGCCGGTCCATCGCGGCCTTCACCCAGCCGGTGAGGCCGAGGATGATCAGGAGAAGCCCCGCCGCGAGGTAGGCGCCCACCACCTCGCCGAGCGAGAGGGTCTCGAGCGCGGCGCCCACGAGCACGGTGCCCGGGATCGTCCAGAAGAAGGCGAGCGGCTGGCGGAAGGCGGCCGACATCGCGATGGTCAGCGCGCCGTTGAGCGCGAAGGCGGCGAAGAGCCAGGAGGCGAGATCGGCCTGTGTAAGCCCGCCGCGCGCCCCGGCGGCGAGGATGATCGCCACCGGGGCGGAGGCCGCGAAGAGGAAGGCGACGAGGGCGTTCGCCGCCTCCGCGACCAGCAGGCCATTGCGCGGGGCGGTCTCAGACATGGAACGGGACAGGGGCGCGGATCATGGCCGCACTATTCCCCAGGCGATGCCGGAGGAAAAGGGGCGCCGCGCAAGGCGCTTGCAAGCGCCTTGCCCAAGCGGTTTGCAAAGCGCTTGGGCCGCGCCCGGCTCAGACGCTCTCGATGCGCAGCGCCACCGGCTCGGTCGCCACCACGCCGGTCGCCGGCATCGCCGCGAGCGCCGTGTCCAGCGCGTCGCGCGCGCAGGCGTGGGTGACGATCAGCACCGGCGCGGTGTCGGCCTCATGGCGGTACTGGCGCATCCGGTCGATGGAGATGCCGGCCTCGCCGAGCACCGTGGCGATCTTCGCCAGCGCGCCGGGCCGGTCCATCAGCTCCATGCGCAGGTAATAGGGCGCCGGCGTCGCCGAGCGCGCCAGCCGCACCTCGCCGAGGGCGGCGGCCGGCACGCCGAAGGTCGAAAGCCGCGTGCCGCGCGCCACGTCGATCACGTCCGACATCACCGCGCTCGCCGTCGGGCCCTCGCCGGCGCCGGCGCCGCGCAGCACGATCTGGCCCGAGGCGTCGCCTTCCAGCACGCACATGTTCGTCGGCCCCTCGAGCTGGCCGAGCGGCGTGTCGGCGCGCACGAGGCAGGGCGACATCCGCGCCTCGAGCCCGCGGCCGGTCATCTGCGCGACGCCGAGGAGCTTGATCCGGAAGCCGAGATCGCGCGCGCGGCGGATGTCGTCGATGGAGATGCGCCCGATCCCCTCGAGCTCCACCTGATCGAAGGGCACGCGCACGCCGTAGGCGATGGAGGCGAGCAGGGCGAGCTTGTGGCCCGCGTCGATCCCGCCCACGTCGAGCGTCGGGTCGGCCTCGAGGAAGCCGAGCTGGTTCGCCTCGTCGAAGACCGTCTCGTACTCGAGGCCCGCGCTCTCCATCCGGGTGAGGATGTAGTTGCAGGTGCCGTTCATCACGCCGAGCACGCGGTCGATCTCGTTGCCGGCGAGCCCCTCGGTCAGCGCCTTGACGACCGGGATGCCGCCGGCGACAGCCGCCTCGAAGCGCAGCACGCGGCCCCGGCTCTCGGCCGCCTGGGCGAGGTCGGGGCCGTGCAGGGCGAGCATCGCCTTGTTCGCGGTGACCACGTCCTTGCCGGCGGCGAGCGCCGCCTCGGTCGCGGCCTTCGCCGAACCGTCCGCGCCGCCCATGAGCTCCACGAGGACGTCGACGTCGTCGCGCCGGGCGAGCGCGACCGGGTCGTCTTCCCAGTCGTAGGCGTCTAGCGGCACGCCCCGGTCCTTGTCGCGGGTGCGCGCCGAGACGGCCGAGATCGTCACCGGGCGGCCCGCGCGCGCCGCGATCAGCTCCGCCTTGCGGCGCACGATCTTGACGACGCCCGCGCCCACCGTGCCGAGCCCGGCGATGCCGAGGCGAAGGGGATCAGACATGTGCGCGCTCCTCGACTGTCTAGCGGGTGCGCGCGCTCTAGCCCGAACCGCGCGGGCGTGCAACGCGCGCCCCGCCCCCGGCTCAGCGCACTTCCCCTCTCGCTGCCCGTTTTACGGGGCGGCGCGCAGCGCGGCGGCCCGCGCGCGCAGCGCCTCCGCCCGCGCGGCGAGCCGCGCGGCCTCCTCTGCGTCGGCGCGCGGCGGCGCCCCGGGGCCGAGCACCGCCTCGAGCGGCAGGAGCGGCGGGAAGGCGCCCGTTGGCTCGGGCACGCCCGTCGCCTCGGGCACGCCCGCCGGGTCGGGCGCGGGCGTGCAGGCGGCGAGCAGCAGGAGGACGGCGAGACCACGCATGGCGCGAAGGTGCCCCAGCGCGCGGCCGCCGTCCAGCGGGCGGCTTGATCTGAACGCGCGTTCAGGAAATTGTCGCGCCATGGCGAAACGCCGGGGACAGGACGCGGCCGAGACGGACCGCAGGATGCGCGCGGCGGCGCTGCGGCTCTTCGCGCGCCACGGCTACGCCGCCGTCTCGATGCGCCGGATCGCGGCGGAGGTCGGCGTGCAGGCCGGCGCGCTCTACACGCACACGCCGGACAAGCAGACGCTCCTCTTTTCGCTGATGGCCGATCACCTGCACGAGTTGCTCGACGCGGTCGGCGCGCTGCCGGCCGACGCGACGCCGGAGGCGCGGCTCGACCGCTTCGTGGACTTCCACATCCGCTTTCACCTCGCGCGGCCGGACGCGGTCTTCATCGCCTACATGGAGCTGCGCAACCTCGCGCCGGACAACTTCCGCGCGATCGAGGGGCTGCGGCGCGATTACGAGGCCTGGCCCGAGGCGATCCTGCGCGACGGCGCCGCGGCGGGGGCCTTCGCGGTGCCGGACCCCAAGATCGCGGCGGTGGGGCTCATCGCCATGCTGAACGGCGTGACCACGTGGTACCGCGAGGGCGGCCGCCTCAGCCTCGACGACGTGGTGGCGATCCACCAGCGGATGGCGCGCGGGGCCGTGGGGGCCGGGGGCGCCTGACCGACGCCTCGCCCGATGGCGGCGTCAGGCGCTCGCGCGGGCCTGCGTCGCGTAATCGCGAATCCGCTCGATCATCGCGCGCAGGCCATTGGAGCGCTGCGCCGAGAGGTGGTCGTTCAGCGCGAGCCGCTCGAGTTCCGCCTTCGCGTCCACGCGCGGCACCTCCTCGACCGGCAGCCCGTCGTACAGCCGGTGCAGGAGCGCGATCAGGCCGCGGACGATCATCGCGTCGCTGTCGCCCTCGAAATGGAAGCGCCCCGCCTCGACGCGCGGATGCAGCCAGACCTGGCTCGCGCAGCCCTCGACCTTCGTCGCTGGCACCTTCAGCGCGTCGTCGAGGGGCGCCATCGCCTTGCCCTCCTCGATGACGAGGCGGTACCGGTCCTCCCAGTCGTCGAGGAATTCGAAGTCCTCCACGATTTCCTCGAAGGCTTGGGTCGCCATTGTGCGCTGCTCCTTCTGGTCTCTCCGTGCCAGAGGTAGGTGCAGGCGCGGGCGGGGTCCAGACCCGGCTCGGCGCTTTTCAAGCCGGGGCCGATGCGGTAACCGACGGGGAACCGGGACAGGGGGACGGGCCATGCGCGGAACGGTGACGGGGCTTCTCGCGGCGGCGGTGCTGCTTTCGGGCTGCGCGGGCGTGCGCGACTCGCGGCTCAACCCGGTGAACTGGTTCGGCGCCGCGGCGCCGGCCCCCGCCGCGGCCCCGGCGGAGGCGGCGGGCGGCAATCCGCTGATCCCCGAGCGCGGGGCCTTCGCCCGGCCGGAGGCGACCTATGACGGCGCCGCGATCGCGCGGGTGGCGGAGGTCGCGCTGGAGCGCCTGCCGGGCGGGGTGGTGCTGCGCGCCACCGGCGTCGCGGAGCGACAGGGCCCCTACGACGTGCGCCTCACGCCGGTCGAGACCGGGGAGTCCGACGTGCGCGTCTTCCGGTTCGAGCGGCGGCTGCCGCGCCAGAGCACGCCGGTCGGCCCCGAGCGCACGCGGACGGTGACTGCGGCCGTGCACCTCGACGACCTGGAACTCCGGGGCGTGCGCCGGCTTCGCGTGCTCGCCGCCGACACGGCCCGCGACCTCCCGCTCTGAGGCGGCGGGGCGCCCGGTGGGGCGATGTGCCGGTCGCCGCGCTCCGGCATGAGGGCGCGCCCGGGCGCCTCGGGGTCGGTCGGCGCGGTGCGGCGAGGCGCTGTGCCGCGCAGGGTGGTCGTCGCCAGCCCTTCGCGCGGTGAGGTCCGGTGCGCGCGGAGAGACGCGGCAGCGACCGGTGCGATGCAGCAGGGCGTGCGAACGGCGCGCTGAGGTGCGGCGTGGGGTCGACCGGTGTGCGGCCGGCGCGGTAGGGTGCTGGATCGTTCGGCGGGGGATACTTGCGGCCCTTCGGGCGCGGTAGGGCACGACCTCCGGTCGGCGCGCGGGCGACGCACAGCGCGGCGGCGCACGGCCTGTGCGCGGACCCGCTGCACCCGTAGCCAGCCCGTCGCGCCGGGCAACGGTTGGCGCCTCGCAAGCCGTGCCGGGCGGGAGCCCCTGTCGGCGGGCGAGCGCCGGGGCGGCGCCCGTCAGGTCCGGACGACGAGGATCGCCCAGATCATGCCGGCCGCGAAGACCGCGATCTGCGCCAGTGCCGCCAGCCCGAGCGCCGCGAGCAGGCCGTGACCCGCGAACAGCGCCGCCACGAGGGCGAGCAGCGCGGCGGGCACCGAGGCGAGGGCGGCCCCTATGGCCGGGCCGGGTGCGTCGCGCGGCGGGTCGCGTCGTCGTCTGGGCGCCGCGTAGGGCACGGCCCGGCCCATCGCGCCGCCGTCCAGTCGCTCGATCCGTGGCATCGCGGGCTCCTTCGTCCCGGTCGCGTCCGGACGCGCTCCGGTGCGACGTTGCGGATGCACCAGTCGTGTCATGGAAATCTTGAGAGAGATTTAACGCCCGCCAGGCCTCACAGCCCCTCGAAGGCGCAGAGCGCGCGCACGTCGATGCCCAGCGTCTCGAGCTTGACCCGCCCGCCGAGCTCCGGAAGTTCCACGATGAAGGCGCAGCCCAGGATCGTCGCGCCGAGGCGCTGCATCAGGCGCACGCCGGCCTCGGCCGTGCCGCCGGTGGCCAGCAGGTCGTCCACGATCAGCACCGTCTCGCCCGGCTCGATCGCGTCGTCGTGCACCTCCACGACCGCCTCGCCGTACTCGAGCTGATAGGATTCGCTGATCGTCGCCGCCGGCAGCTTGCCCTTCTTGCGGATCGGCACGAAGCCGCAGCCGAGCTGGTGCGCCACCGCGCCGCCGAGGATGAAGCCCCGCGCCTCGAGGCCCGCGACCTTGTCGATGCGGCCGCCGAGGTAGGGCGTCAGCATCCGGTCCACCGCCATGCGGAAGCCGCGCGGATCGGCGAAGAGCGTCGTCACGTCGCGGAAGAGGATCCCCTCGTGCGGGAAATCCACGATGGTGCGGATGTAGTCGCGCACGTCCTCGGTCGGTCGGTCGGTCACAGAACCCTCCCCGCGATCGTCTTCAGTCGGTCGACCATCTGCGGATCGCGCGCCGCGGGGGCCGTCAGGATGGCGTGTTCGAGCGCGCGGTCGCAGCCCCCGGGGCAGGGCGCCTCCGGCCCCGAGAGGAGCCCCGGAAGGGCGCGGATCATCGCGCGCGCCTTGTCGGCGTTGGCCCCCGCGGTGGCGAGGATCTGCGTGATCTCCACCTCGCCGTGGTCGGGATGCCAGCTGTCGTAGTCGGTCACCATGGCGACGGTGACGTAGCAGAGCTCCGCCTCGCGGGCGAGGCGCGCCTCCGGCATGTTGGTCATGCCGATCACGTCGGCGCCCCAGACCTCGCGGTACATCCGGCTTTCGGCGAGGGTGGAGAACTGCGGCCCCTCCATGGCGAGATAGGTGCCGCCCCGGTGCACCGTCGCGCCCGCGGCCGAGGCGGCGGCCTCCGCTGCGTCGGCGAGGCGCGCGCAGGTCGGATGCGCGAGGCTCACATGCGCCACGCAGCCCGGTCCGAAGAAGCTCGCCGCGCGGGTGGCGGTGCGGTCGATGAACTGATCGACCACCACGAAATCGCCCGGCGCCATCGCCTCGCGGAAGGAGCCGACGGCCGAGACCGAGATCACGTCGGTCACGCCGAGCGTCTTCAGCGCCGCGATGTTGGCGCGGTAGGGGATGGAGGCCGGATCGAGCGGATGCCCGCGTCCGTGGCGCGGCAGGAAGGCGATGTCGACCCCGTCGAGTCGCCCCGTCAGGATCGCGTCCGAGGGCGCGCCCCAGGGCGTCTCCACCTCGCGCCACGCCGCGCCCTCGAGCCCCTCCACCTCGTAGAGGCCCGAGCCGCCGATCACCCCGATCATCCGCGCCATTCGCTGCCGTCCCTCGTCTGCGCTGCGGCCCGGAGCGATAGCCGCTGCGGCGCGGTTTGGCAAACGCCCGCGCTCAGGCCAGCTGCGACCGGAGGGCGCGGATGTAGTCGGGAAACTCCCGGTCCGAGACGGCGGCCTCGCGCACGAGCCAGTCGAAGTGCTGCACGAAGGCCTGCACCCGCGCGCTGTCGCGGAAGGCGAGATAGTTGCGCCCGACGTAGAGCACGGCGAGCATCGGCCCGAAGACCGTCACCGGCGCCGAATAGACCCGCCGCGCGTCGAAGAGGAAGATCCTGAGCCGCGGGTAGAGCTGCGCGTTGAGCTCGAGGAAGCGGTCGATTTGCTCGCGCCGGACCGCGGCGGGCAGCCCCTCGTAGTAGCCGGTGGCGGCGGCGAAGCTGTCGATCTCGTAGAGCGGCATCGCCATCTCGTAGTCGGACTGCGCGCCGCGCATCCAGGCGAGGCGGTCCTGCGCCGCGCCGATCGCCTGCGCCGAGGTGCGCCCGAGATGGGGCGCGTATTCCCACTCGAGCATCGCCTGCGTCTTGAGCATGTCGGGCAGCCCCGCGGGCACGTGGCGCACCTTGTAGCCCTGCGCCTCCTTGTGCCACGCGAAGATCTGTTCGTCGACGAGGGCGCGCGGCGCCTCCGTCAGCGTCATGGAGTTGGCGAGCACCTCCGCCGCGCTCTCGGGCCGGTCGGAAAGCGACAGAAGCCAGTCCGCCGAGACCCGGAGCGCCGCCGCGCAGGCGCCGACGACCTGCGCGTTGGGCAGGCGCGCGCCGCGATCCGAGAGCAGTTGCGAGATCGTCGAGCGATCCACCCCGATCGCGCGGGCGAGCGCGCTCTGGCTCATCCCTGCGCGCTCCATCCCCTGCCGCAGGCGGGCGCGGAACTGTTCGGCGCGGTCACGTTTGTCGATCATATCGGTCATTGGGTGACATATATCACCATTGCGGAGCCTTGTTAATCATATTCCGAATTCCGAACGCGCGACGCCCGGCCTATCCAATCTGCGCACACCAACGAAAAGGAGGATCGCATGGAGACGCGAGCGCGCTCGCTGGTCAAAGCCGTTCTGTGGCAGCTGATCGGTCTCGTCAGCATGACGCTCGTCGGCCTCGCGCTCACCGGGTCCGCGGCCGTGGGCGGCGCCCTCGCCGCGGTCAACAGCGCGGTCGGTCTCGTCTGCTACGTGATCTACGAACGCCTCTGGGTGCACATCCCCTGGGGCCGCCGGCATGGATGACCGGCACGCCGCGGGGGTGGAGTGGCCGACGCTGGGCGTCGCCGCGCTCGCCTACGGGCTCTGGGGGCTCGGCACGACGCTCGCCGCGGCGCTCTGGCTGCCGCTCGGCGTCGCGCTCACCGCGCTGGGCGCGGCGCTGCACGCCTCGCTCACGCACGAGGCGCTGCACGGCCATCCCTTCCGCAGCCCCGTGGCCAACGCCGCGCTGGTCTTTCCGGCGCTCTCGGTCACGGTGCCCTACCTGCGCTTCAAGGACACCCATCTCGCCCATCACCGCGACGCGGTGCTCACCGACCCCTACGACGACCCGGAGAGCAATTACCTCGACCCGGCGGTCTGGGACCGGCTCGGCCCCGTGCGGCGCGGGCTGCTCGCGGCGAACAACACGCTCGCCGGGCGGCTCCTCCTCGGCCCCGTGATCGGACAGGCGGCCTTCATGGCGCGGGACTGGCGCGCGATCCGGGCGGGCGACCGGCGGGTGGCCGCCGGCTGGGCGCTGCACGTCCCGGCGGTGGCCCTCGTGCTCGCCTGGGTCGGCTGGATCGGCGCGATGGCGTGGTGGGCCTTCGCGCTCGCCACCTATCTGGGGCTCTCGCTCCTGAAGATCCGCACCTTCCTCGAGCATCGCGCGCACGAAAAGGCGCGCGCCCGCACCGTCATCATCGAGGACCGCGGCCCGCTCGCCTTTCTCTTTCTGAACAACAACCTGCACGTCGTCCACCACATGCACCCGAAGGTGGCGTGGTATCGCCTGCCGGCGCTCTACCGCGCCCACCGCGACCGCTTCGCCGCCTGCAACGAGGGCTACGTCTACCGCAGTTACCGCGACATCTTCGCCCGCTACCTGACGCGCGCCAAGGACCCTGTGCCGCATCCCCTCCGGCCCCGGCGTTGAGCCCGCGCTCACTCCGGCATCGGCCGGCCGTGCAGCCGCAGGAAGAGGCTCTCCTCGTCGGAATTGCGGAAGAACGGCACCGAGGGCGGCGGGCCCGGATGGGCGACCCGCGCCGCGACCTCGGCGAGGACCACCTCGGTGATGAAGGGCAGGTCCGCCTCGCGCACCCGGTCGAGCGGGATCCACCGCAGGTGGCTCAGCTCCTCCTCCGCGCCGCTGAAGTCGTCCGGATCGCCCGCGATCCGCTCCGCGTCCACGAGGAAGAAGCGCGCGTCGAAGCGGCGCGGCCGCCCCGGCGGCGTGATCGCGCGAAAGACGAAGGTCAGCCCCTCGGCCGAGGGCAGATGCCCCGTCGCCGCGAAGCGCGCCCAGTCCGCGGGCGGCGTGCCGGGCCAGGCGCCGGGACGTCCGAGGACGAGGCCCGTCTCCTCCCAGAGCTCGCGCACCGCCGCGGCGGCGAGCGCGTTCACCAGCCGGGGCGGCGCGCCCTCCGCCAGCCGGGCGCGGCAGGTCTCTCCGGGCGGCGCGGCGAGCGGCACCTCGGCGTCGGCCGGATCGACCGCGCCGCCCGGAAAGACCACCTTGTTCGGCATGAAGGCGGCGGCGGCCCCGCGCTGGCCCATCAGGATCTTGGGCGCGGTGGCGCGGTCGCGCAGCACGATCACCGTCGCCGCGTCGCGCACGCGCGTCTTGTCCTCGCCCGCCGGGTCGTCGCTCTGCATGGCCCCTCCCGCACGGGGGGTGCGGCTCACGCTCCGTCGCCGAACCCGTGCATGAAGCGCGACCACTGGAACGCCACGATCGCGCCCTTCAACCGCGGCAAGAGATACAGCGAGAGGGCGACGCAGCCAACCGCGAAGATCGAGAAGAGCACGAGCGGCTCGGGCCGCCAGCGCATGAAGGCGTAAAGCAGGAGCGGCGCCATCAGGTGGCCCACGATGAGCATCGTCAGGTAGGCCGGCCCGTCGTCCGCGCGGTGGTGGTGCAGCTCCTCGCGGCAGACGGGGCAGGCGGCCCGCACGGTCAGGTAGCCGGTCAGCAGCGGCCCCTGCCCGCAGCCGGGGCAGCGCCGCCGCCACCCCCGGCGCAGCGCCTGCCAGATCGGCCGCTCGGGCGCGGCGGTCGTGTCGTGAGCCATGGTCTTCCCTCTCCTGTGGGCGCCAGACTGCGTCATGTCGCGCGCATTGGAAGGTGACAGGCTGTCCGTGCGGCGGCATGTCGCGAGTCGGCGACACATCTTATGCCGCCCTCGCTACCGCGCACGCGACGCCGGGAAAACAGGGCGGCGGCCCCGCGGCCCGATGCGGGTCGTCGCACCCGGCGGGGGGAGGCCGCCGCGCTGTGGCTCCGGTCGCGCCCCTCGCGCGACGTGGGCCCGCCCCCTGTCCGTCCGCCCCGTCCCGGTGCCCGTGGCCGTAGGGGCTTCGGCCCCCGCAGCGCGACAGGGCGCCGCGCGACGGGCGGCCGGGTTGCGCTGTGGTGCTGCGGCGCGCGGGTGCGTGACGACCCGTGAGCCGAGCCGATGGCGCGCGCCATCGCGGCGCGGGCCGCGTGCGGGCGCGCCACGCGCGGCAAGCCGGTGGCGTTGCGCGCGCCGCTCGGCCCACGCGCGCGCCCGGCGCCGGCATGCGGCGGCGCCGGGACGCGGTCTTGCGACTCGCGCCTTGCGTCGCGCGCGGTCGGTCCGGGCAGGCGGCGACGCCGGTGGTGTCCGCCGACTGGTGCTTTGCAACCCGCGCGCCCGGCGCCAGCACGCGGCGACGCCCGGGCGATGTGCAGCCACTGGCGCCTCGCATCCAGCGCGCGGCCGGCCTCGGAACGCGGCGACGCTAGCGCGGTGCCGGAGCCGCCGTCCCCTCCGTGCCGAGGCGCGGGCGGCCCGCCTCACGCCGCCGGGCGGTGCGCGCTCACGCGGTTGCGGCCATGCGCTTTGGCGCCGTAGAGCGCCGCGTCGGCCTGCGCGAAGAGCGCGTCGGCGGCATGCGTCGCGGCCTCCTCCGTCGCGGCGGTCGCGGGCAGGGTCGCCACCCCGACGGAGACGGTGACGCTCACCTCGGCCCCGGCCACGGACAGCACCGGCCCGGCGGCGACGCCGGCGCAGAGCCGCTGCGCCACCCGTTCGGCCCCGGCCGCGTCGGTCGCCGGAAGCGCGACGAGAAACTCCTCGCCCCCGATGCGCGCGGCGACGCCCGCGCCCCCGAGCGCGGCGCGCAGCCGCCCCGCCACCTCCGCGAGGACGCGGTCGCCGGCGGCGTGGCCGTGCGCGTCGTTGACCGCCTTGAAGTGGTCGAGATCGACGAGCAGGAGGCTGAGCGGCCGGTCCTCCCGCGCGGCCTCCGCTGCGAGGCGCGCGAGCTCGGGCATGGCGAAGCGGCGGTTGTGGAGCCCGGTGAGCGGATCGGTCACCGCGGCGTCGAGCCCCTCGCGCAGGTCGGCCCGCAGACGGTCGGCGCGCCGCTTCGCGGCGAGGCGCGCCTCGAGGCGCAGCGCGAGTTCCTCGGCGTCGAAAGGGCCGGCGAGCGCGTCCTGCGCGCCGAGGTCGAGCGCCTGCGCCGCGGCCGCCTCCGCGCGGGCGCCGGCGGTCTGCACGAGAAGCGCGGCGGTCCGCGTCGCCCCCTGCGCGCGCAGCGCCGGCACGAGCGCCGCCCCCGCCGCCGCCCCTCGGTCGGCGGCGAGCACCACGGCGTCCAGCCGGGCCTCCGGCGGGAGCGCGAGCGCGGCCTGCCGGTCGAGCGGGCGCACGCGTGTGCCTGAGGTCTCCGACAGCGCGGCCGCGCGCGCGGCCGCGGTCCCGGCGTCCGCGGCGAGCAGCGCCACGCGGGCCGGCGGCGCGAAGGCGGGCGCGGGCTCCGCGAAGCCGAGCGCGCGGCGCGTCGCCTCGTGCAGCTGGAGTTCCGCGGCGTCCTCGCGCTCGCGCAGGAGGCGGCGGAGCCGCGCGAGCATCAGCGCGACCGGCGTCGCCGCCGGCATGGCGTCGTCCGCCCCGGCGGCGAGCGCCGCGAGGCGCGCCGCGCGGTCCTCCGGCGGCGTCACGATCGCGAGCGCCGGGGCGGTGGCGCCGGCGGCCCCCTGCGCCCGGGCCAGCCCCCGGCGCAGATCGGCGAGCGACATGTCGGGCAGGTCCGAGGCGGCGAGCACGACCTCGGGCGCTTCGGCGCGCGCCGCCGCCAGCGCCTCCGCCGCGTCGGTGGCGAGCGCCACGCGGCGGAACGCCGGCGCGAGCCGGGCGCGGAGCGCGATCCGCCGGGTCGCCACCGAGTCCGCGATCAGGATGGTCCCCGTCATCGCCGTTCCGCCGCTTGCCAAGTCACGGGCGCACTCTTTACGGAACTGGTTAAGAAAACCTTGCGGGAGACCGGGCGATGGCGCTGGCACGGGAACAGGCCGAGACGGTGGCGGCGGAGGCGCTCGCGTGGATCGCGGGCGCGGGCGGCCTGCTCGACGTCTTCATGGGGAGCACCGGGATCGGGGTGGACGACCTGCGCGCGGCCGCGGACACGCCCGAGGTGCTCGCCACGGCGCTCGATTTCCTGATGCAGGACGACGCCTGGGTGACCGGGTTCTGCGACGCGGCCGGCCACGCCTACGACCTGCCGGCGCGGGCGCGCGCGGCGCTGCCGGGCGGCGTGCAGGTGCACTGGACATGACCGGGGTGCGCGCCCGCGGGGTGCTCTTCGACAAGGACGGCACGCTCTTCGGCTTCGAGGCGACGTGGTCGGCCTTCGCCGCCGAGACGATCGCCGAACTCGCGGAGGGCGTGCCGGCGCGCGCCGCCGCGCTGGGCGAGGCGCTCGGCTACGACCTCGGGCGGCGTCGCTTTCGCCGCGACAGCCCCGTGATCGCCGGCAGCAACCGCCAGGTGGCCGAGCTCGTCGCCGCCGCGCTGCCGGATGCCTCGGCGGATGCGATCGAGCCGTGGCTCGCCGCGCGCGCGGCCGAGGCGCCGCTCGCGCCCGCGGTGCCGCTGGCGCCGCTGATGGCGCGGCTCAGGGGGATGGGGCTGCGCCTCGGCGTGATGACGAACGACGCGGCGCTCTCGGCGGAGGCGCATCTCCTGACCGCGGGGATCGCGGAGGTCTTCGACTTCGTCGCCGGCGCCGACAGCGGCCACGGCGCGAAGCCCGATCCGGGGCCTCTCCGTGCCTTCGCCGCGGCGACCGGTCTGTCGCCGGCGGAGGTGGTGATGGTGGGCGACAGCCTGCACGATCTCGCCGCCGGGCGCGCGGCGGGGATGCAGGTCGTCGGCGTGCTCACCGGCCCGGCGGAGGCCGCCGATCTCGCGCCCCATGCCGACGCGGTGCTGCCCGACATCGGCCACCTGCCGGACTGGCTGACGGGGGCGTCGGCCGAAGAGGCCCGCGAGGGCCGATGAGGCCCGCTCCTTCGCCCTGACGGGCGGCGTCGCGGCGCGCGCCGGTCCGTTTGCGACGCGCGGTGTCGCATCCAGACACGCGGGCGGGGTCCCGGCCCGCGTTGGATGGCCCGGAAGCGCGACAGGAGCACCGGATGCAGGACCCGAAACGCAGCGAAGACACCCCCGCGCCGCGCCGCCGCCGGGGCGGCGGGCGCGCCGGCGCCGCCGCGCGCCGCGGGCACGCCGCGATCGAACAGGCGCCCTGGCGGCTGCCGGTGAACCCCGACCGCCCCGTGGAGCCGCTCGACGCCGAGGGCGTGCAGGCGATCCACGACGGCGCCATGCGCATCCTCGAGGAGGTGGGCGTCGCCTTCCTGCACCCCGAGGCCGTGGCGATCCTGCGCCGCGCGGGCTGCGAGACCGAGGGCGAGGTCGTGCGCATGGACCGCGCGATGGTCATGGAGGCGCTCGCGCAGTGCCCGGCGCAGTGGGACATCACGCCGCGCAATCCCGACCGCCGGATCACCGTGGGCGGTCGGCACATCCTCTTCGGCAACGTCTCCTCGCCGCCGAACTACTGGGACATGGAGCTCGGCCGGAAGCAGCCGGGCACACGCGCGCAGTGCCGCACGCTCCTGAAGCTCACGCAGTATTTCGAGTGCATCCACTTCACCGGCGGCTATCCGGTGGAGCCGGTGGACCTGCACCCGTCGGTGCGCCATCTCGACGTGCTCTACGACAAGCTCACGCTTACCGACAAGGTGACGCACGCCTATTCGCTGGGCGCCGAGCGGATCGACGACGCGATGGAGATGGTGCGCATCGCGAGCGGCGTCTCGGACGAGGCCTTCGAAAGCGGGCCGAAGATGTACACCAACATCAACTCGACCTCGCCGCTCAAGCACGACTACCCGATGCTCGACGGCTGGATGCGGCTCGCCGCGCGCAACCAGGGCCTCGTCGTGACGCCCTTCACCCTTGCGGGGGCCATGGCGCCGGTGACCATGGCTGGCGCGGTCGCGCAGAGCCTCGCCGAGGCGCTCTCGGCGGTGGTGCTGGCGCAGGCGATCCGGCCCGGCGCCTGCGTCGCCATCGGCACCTTCACCTCCAACGTGGACATGAAGACCGGCGCGCCCGCCTTCGGCACGCCGGAATACATGCGCGCGACGCAGATGACCGGGCAGCTCGCGCGCTTCTACGGGCTGCCGATGCGCGCCTCCGGCGTCTGCGCGGCCAACGTCCCCGACGGGCAGGCGATGTGGGAGACCTCCAACAGCCTCTGGTCGGCGGTGCAGGCGGGGGCCAACATGGTCTATCACGCCGCCGGCTGGCTCGAGGGCGGGCTGATCGCGAGCCCGGAGAAGTTCGTCATGGACTGCGAACTCCTGGGCCAGATCCAGCGCTACATGGAGCCCGCGCTCTGGGCCACCACGCCCGAGGACATCGCGCTCGACGCGGTGCGCGAGGTGGGCCACGAGGGGCATTTCTTCGGCACCGGGCACACGCAGGCGCGCTACGCCACGGCCTTCTACCAGCCGTTTCTCTCGGACTGGACGAACCACGAGGCCTGGGAGGCGGCGGGCGGCGTCTGGACCGCCGAGCGCGCCAACCGCGTCTGGAAGGAGATCGTCGCGAGCTTCGAGGCGCCGCCGATGGACGCGGCCGTGCGCGAGGAGCTCGAGGCCTTCGTCAGCCGCCGCAAGGCCGAGGGCGGCGCGCCCACCGATTTCTGAGGGCGCGGCGTTCTCAGGGCGCGGCTCTCCGAGGGCGCGGGGCAAAACGTGGCGCATTGCAGATATTGAAGGCTTCTTAACGCCGGCCCGGCAGTCTTGCCCGCGCAAGGGGAGCGACGGGGACATGCACGGGCTGATCAACAGGGCGATCCAGGGCTTCGTGGCCGATACCTACGGCCGCGCGCGCTGGATCGCGGTGACGCATCTCGCCGATCTCGGCTTCGCCGATTTCGAGGCGATGATGATCTATCCGCCCGAGCTCACGCAGCGGGTGCTCGACGCCGCCGTCCGCGAGCTCGGCAAGGCGCGCGACGAGCTTTTGGAGGATATCGGCATCTACCTCGCCTCCCATCCGCAGGCCGAGGCGGTGCGCCGCCTCCTGCGCTTCGGGGGCGTGACCTTCGTCGATTTCCTGCATTCGCTCGACGACCTGCCCGAGCGCGCGCGCCTCGCCGTCTCGGATCTCGCGCTGCCGGCGCTCGAGCTGTCGGAGCATGCGCCGGGCCGCTACACGCTCACCGTTTCGGGGGAGCATGACGGCTTCGGTCCGATGCTGCTCGGCGTGCTGCGCGCGATGGCCGACGATTATGGCGCGCTCGTCTATACGGAGCTGCGCCGCGCAGGGCCCGGGTCCGACGCGCTCGAGATCACGCTCGTCGAAAGCGCCTACGCCGAGGGGCGGCGCTTTGTGCTCGGCGGGTCCGACTGAGCGGGATGGAGGCCTGCCCGCATATCCTCGACGTGCTCTGCCCGCTGCACGCGATCCTCGATCCGGAGGGCCGGATCGCCCACGCCGGGCCGACGCTGTCGAAGCTGCGGCCCGGCCGCGATCTGGCCGACGCCGACGCCTTCGAGGTGTTCGAGGTCACGCGCCCGCGCCATGTCAGGGGCATGGCGGCGCTGCTCGCCCATGCCGGGCAGTGCCTGCACCTGCGCCTGCGCGACGCCCCGCGCACCAAGCTCAAGGGCGTCGTCGTCCCGGCGCCGGGCGGCGACGGCGCGATCCTGAACCTCTCCTTCGGCATCTCCATCGTCGAGGCGGTGCGCGACTATGCGCTGACGAACGCCGATTTCGCGGCCACCGACCTCGCCGTGGAGATGCTCTATCTCGTGGAGGCGAAATCCGCCGCGATGGAGGCGTCGCGCCAGCTCAACCTGCGGCTTCAGGGCGCGAAGATCGCGGCGGAGGAGCAAGCCTTCACCGACACGCTCACCGGCCTCAAGAACCGCCGCGCGCTCGGGCACATCCTCGAGCGGCTCGTCGTGCGCGGCGCCCGTTTCGCGCTGATGCAGATCGATCTCGACTGGTTCAAGGCGGTGAACGACACGATGGGCCACGCCGCGGGCGATCAGGTGCTGCAACACGTCGCGCGCGAGCTGGTCGAGGCCACGCGCGGCTCCGACACCGCTGCGCGTATCGGCGGCGACGAGTTCGTGCTCGTCCTGCGCGATCCCGGGGGGCAGGCGGAGGTGGCGCGCGTCGCCACCCGCATCATCCGCCGGATCGAGACGCCGGTGGAGGTGGCCGGGCGCGAGACGCGCATCTCCGCGAGCGCGGGCAGCGCGCTCTCCTGGCGCTACACCCGCCCCGAGGCCGAGCGCATGCTCGCGGATGCGGACCGGGCGCTCTACGCCTCGAAGGCCGCCGGCAGGGGACGGCACCGGTTCGCCGGGCAGGACGACTGAGCGCGCGGCGGCGCGGGGCGCAGCCGCAGGCGGCCTGAGCAGGGGCGGGCCACGGTGCAGGAACACCCCCGCGCGCTCGGCAAAGCCGCACGCGGTCGGTGCAACGGCCCGCTCGGAACAGGAAGACCCGTTGCGCGCTCAGCGCAGGCGGAAGGTGGCAGGATGGACCGTGTCCCGCCCCCAGGTCCCGCCACCGGGCGCGCACCGACCGGGGCCGCGCCTCGGTGCGAAGCGGGAGAGGCCCCGTCCCGGCGTCAGCGCGCGACGGCGGGCCTATCCCGCCGCCTTGCCCGGGTCGCCCCCATCGGGCCAGGCCCCCGGCCATCCGCGCCGCGGTCCTCAGCGAGGCGCGCCCGCCCGGGCGCGACCGAGCACGCCTCAGCCCCGTCCGCCGGCGAAGCGCGCCTGCCAGGTGTCGCGCTCCTCCTCGGTGATCTTGCGGAAGAGGACGTCCGGCACCTCGAAGGCGTGGCCGGGCGCCAGCGCGCCGAGCGCCGCTTCCATATCCCCGGGCCAGTTCGCGTCCTCGGTGCCGAGCGCACGGCGCATCGTGGCGGCGGCGTCGGGGATGAAGGGCTGCGAGAGCACCGCGTAGACCCGGATCAGGTTCAGCGCGAGGCGGATGACCGCCGCGGCGCGGTCCGGGTCCTCCTTGTAGGCGGCCCAGGGCGCGGCTTCCTGCAGGTATTCGTTGCCCAAGACCCAGAGCGCGCGCAGCTCCTGCGCGGCGCGGCGGATCGCGATGGCGTCCATCGCCGCCTCGTAGCGCGCCAGCCCCTCGGAGAGGTCGGCGATCAACTGCCGCTCGCGCTCGCCCCACGCGCCGCCCTCGGGCACCGCCTCGCCGAACTTCGAGCGGCAGAACTTCGTCACGCGGCTGACGAAGTTGCCGAGCACGTCGGCGAGGTCCTTGTTCACGTCGGTCTGGAACGCTTCCCAGGTGAACTCCGAATCCTGGCTCTCCGGCGCGCGCGACAGGAGCCACCAGCGCCAGTAGTCCGCCGGCAGGATCTCCAGCGCGTCGTCCATGAAGACCCCGCGCCCCTGGCTCGTGGAGAACTGCCCGCCGTCGTAGTTGAGGTAATTGAAGGACTTGATGTAATCGACGAGCTTCCAGTCCTCGCCCGAGCCGATCAGCGTGGCCGGGAAGCTCAGCGTGTGGAAGGGCACGTTGTCCTTGCCCATGAACTGCGTGTAGCGCACGTCGCCCGCCCCGCGCCCGGTGCGCCACCAGCGTTCCCAGTCGGCGTCGGCGAGCCCCTGCGCCGCGGCCCATTCGGCGGCGCAGGCGATGTATTCGATCGGCGCGTCGAACCAGACGTAGAAGACCTTGCCCTCCATGCCGGACCACGGCGCGCCCTCGAACTGCGCCGGGATGCCCCAGTCGAGGTCGCGGGTGATGCCGCGGTCCTGCAGCCCGTCGCCGTCGAAGAGCCATTTCTTCGCGATCGAGGTGGTGAGCACCGGCCAGTCCGCCTGTTCGTCGATCCAGGCCGCCAGCCGGTCCCGCAACTTCGATTGCAGCAGGTAGAGGTGCTTCGTCTCCCGCACCTCGAGATCGGTCGCCCCCGAGATCGCGCTGCGCGGGTCGATCAGGTCCGTGGGGTCGAGCTGCTTGGTGCAGTTCTCGCACTGGTCGCCGCGGGCCTTCTCGTAGCCGCAGTTCGGGCAGGTCCCCTCGATGTAGCGGTCGGGCAGGAAGCGGCCGTCGGCCACGGAATAGACCTGCCGCTCGGTGCGTTCCTCGATCAGCCCGGCCTCGAAGAGCGTCACGGCGAGGTGCTGCGTCAGCCGCCGGTTCTCTTCCGACGAGGAGCGCCCGAAGTGATCGAAAGACAGTCGAAAGCCCGCGGCGAGGTCGGCCTGCACGCGGTGCATCTCGGCGCAGTAGTCGGCGACCGGCTGCCCCGCCTTCGCGGCGGCGAGTTCGGCGGGCGTGCCGTGCTCGTCCGTGGCGCAGAGAAAGAGCACCTCGTGGCCCCGCGCGCGCATGTAGCGGGCGAAGAGATCGGCGGGCAGCTGCGAGCCCACCAGGTTGCCCAGGTGCTTGACCCCGTTGATGTAGGGGATCGCCGAGGTGATCAGATGCCGTGCCATGCGCGCCTCGCGGGTCCGTGTCCGGCGCGTCCTTAACCCAAGCCGCGGCGGCGCGCTAGCGGCCCGGCGGGCCGTCCTCGTCGTCCCGGCGCAGGCCGTTCGCGCCCTCGCGGATCGCCGCCATCAGCCGCCCCACCACGAAGGACGTGCGCGGCGCCCAGACGTAGGGCGTCCGGCGATCGGCCGCGGGCCGCGCGCGCATCCGGATCAGCCCGAAGGCGACGAGCCCGCCGTGCGCCACGGCGATCATCGCGAAGAGCGCCGCCGGCCCGAAGCCGTCGATCAGCGCCGAGGAGAGCCAGGGCGCGAAGATCGCGCCGGTGGCGAACCAGAACATGTGCGCCGCCGACAGCTCCACCCGCTGGTCCGAGCGCGCGAAGTCGTGCGCATGCGCCGCCGAGATCGAGTAGACCGGGAAGCTCGTCAGCCCGAAGAGCCCCGCGATCGCCAGCACCGCGCCGGTGCCGAGCCCGCTGCCCGCGACGGTCACCGCGCAGCTCACGATGGCGGCCGTCGAAAAGCCGATGAGCACCCAGCGCCGGTCGAGCTTGTCGGCGAGCCACCCCGCCGGATACTGCGCGAGCGCGCCGCCGCCCACGAAGGCCGCGAGGAAGAAGGCGATCTGGTCGGCCGCGAGCCCGACCTGGCTGCCGTAGACCGGCCCGACCATGCGGAAGGCCGCGCTCGAGACCGCGGCGACCAGCACGCCCGCCACCGCGAGCGGCGAGATGGCCAGCGCGAGGCCCGGCCGCAGCCGCGGCGCCTCCGGCGTCTCGGGCGGGCGCACGGTGGTGAGCGTCAGCGGCAGGAGCGCCGCGCAACAGAAGAGCGCGAGGATGTTGTAGGAGACGTAGGAGGCGGGCTCGAGCACGCCGATCATCAACTGCGCGGCGAGCGAGGCGCCCATGTCGGCGACCCGGTAGGTGCCCATCGTCCGGCCCCGCGTGGCGTTGGTGACCTTGGCCTGGAGCCAGGCCTCGATCACCGTGAAGGAGCCCGCGATGCAGAGCCCCTGTGCCACTCGCATCGCGGCCCAGGCGTAGGGGTCGAGGATCAGCATGTGCATCAGGATCCCCACCGCCCCCATCGCGGTGAAGGCGGCGAAGGCGCGCGAGTGCCCGACGCTGCCCATCAGCCGGGGCGCCCACCAGCAGCCGATGAAGAAGCCCACGAAATGCGCCGAGCCCAGAAGGCCGATCTGCTGCGTCGTGAAGCCGAGATCGAGCCCCGAGAGCGCGTCGAGCGGCGCGACCGCGCCCGAGGAGAGCTGCAGGAAGACGACCGAGAGGAAGAGGGCGGCGAAGGAGAGAAGAAGGCGCATGACGCCGCCCATCTTCGCAGGCCCCGAGCCGGCCGCAAGCCGCTTGACGACGCTGCGGCAGGCGCGACCGCCGGATCGTCGCCCGGACGCGCGCCCAAGGGCGCCGCGCGGCGCGCGCCGCGCGGACACCCGGCCGCGCCGTCGCGCGTGGTCCGGCGCAGCGGGGAGGCTTCTGCGGGGGCGCTACGCGGTGCCGTCGGTGCGCGCCCAAGAGCGGGAGGCCGAAGAGCGCGGCGATGTCCTGCGGTGGTCCGAACCGGCCGGCGCGGTCCGCCCCTGGCTCTGCGGATCGGTCCCGCCCGCTCGCCTGCCGGGGCGCGGACGCCTCCTCGGGCGGTGCGAGCCGGCTCGCGCGCAACCCGGTGCGGCCGCCGGATCGTCGCCCGGACGTGCGCCCAAGGGCGCCGCGCGGCGCGCGCCGCGCGGGCACCCAGCGGCGCCGTCGCGCGGTCACCCGGCTGCGGCGTCGCGCGTGGCCGGCGCAGCGGGGAGGCTTCTGGGGGGCGCTACGCGGTGCCGTTGATGGGTACCCGCGACCGGGAGGCTTGTCGGCGCGGCGGCGCCTTGCGGTGGTCTGAACCGGCCGGCGCGGTCCGCGCTTGGCTCTGCGGATCGGTCCCGCTCGCTCGCCTGCCGGGGTGCGGACACCTCTTCGGGCGGTGCGAGCCGATCCGCGCGCAACCCGGCGCGACCGTCCGATCGTCGCACCGCCGTGCGCCCAAGGGCGCCGCGCGGCGCGCGCCGCGCGGGCACCCGGCTGCGCCGTCGCGCGTGGTCCGGCGCAGCGGGGAGGCTGCTGGGGGGGCGGCGATTTGCGCCGCCGCGCCGATCCGGCCCTGGGGCGGACCCGTGCCCGGCTACTGCGCGGTGTAGCCGCCGTCGACGAGGTGGTAGCTGCCGGTGACGAAGCGTGCGCGGTCCGAGAGCAGGAAGGCGGTCAGCGCGGCGACCTCCTGCGGCTCGCCGAGGCGGCCGACGGGGTGCATCCCGGCGAGGCCGGCGCGCATCTCGGCGTCGAGGTTCTGCAGGAGCGGCGTGTCGATGAAGGCCGGGCCGACCGCGTTCACGCGCACGCCCTGCTCCGCGTATTCGAGCGCCGCGCTCCGCGTGAGGCCGACGAGCGCGTGTTTCGCGGCGACGTAGGCCGAGGACTGCGCGATGCCGACGCTGCCGAGGATGGAGCTCATGTTGACGATCGCGCCGCCGCCGGCCTCAACCATCTTGGGGATCGCGTAGCGCATCCCGTAGAAGACGCCGTGCAGGTTGACGCCGATCACCTGGTGCCAGCCGTCGAGCGGGTAGTCCCCGACCGGCGCGCGCGGCCCGCCGATGCCGGCGTTGTTCACCAGCATGTCGAGGCGGCCCGTGCGCTCGGCGGCGAAGTCGACCATCGCCTCGACCTGGGCCGCGTCGGAGGTGTCGACCCGGGTGGGATGGGCGGCGCCGCCGGCCGTCTCGATGGTCTCGGCCACCTCCCGCGCGGCGTCGGTGTCGAGATCGGCGACGATCACCGTCGCGCCGGCGGCGCCGAGTTCCTGCGCGATCGCCGCGCCGATGCCCTGTCCGGCGCCGGTGACGAGGGCGGTCTTGCCGTCGAATCGGATGTCCATGGATGCCTCCGGATCGCTCCTGTGATGCGACCCTTGTCGCAGAGCGGCGCGGCCGGCGCCTTAATCCAGATCAGTCCGCCATCGCCTGCGCCGTCGCGGCGAGGCGCCCGCTGCCCTCCCGGGCGAGATGCCAGCACGCGGGCGGTGCGCGGCGGGCGCGCCGGCGCTCCAGCCGCCAGCCCTCGGCCGTCGGCGCATGCGCGGGCGCCATCCACCAGCGCGTCTCGGCGCCGCGCGCGCCGCCCGCGCCGGGCGTGAGCAGCAGCCCGAGCGGAATGGGCCCCGCCGCCGCCGCGCCCGCCTCTGCGGCGAGCTGCAGCCGGCGCACGGGCGTGAGCGCCGGGCACGTCGGCAGCTCGGCCACCACGAGCGCGAGGCAGCCCGCGCGCAGCGCCTCCTCGGCGCACCAGAGCAGATCCTCCTCCCGCCGGGGGGTCGCGAAGAGCATCCGGCCCGGGTCGGCGAAGCGGCGGAGCCCCTCGGGGTTGAGCCGGGCGCCCGCCCACTCGGGCGCGATCCAGAGCACCTCGCCCCCGGAAGCGGCCTGCGCCGCGCCGGCGACGAGCGCGGCGAAGACGTGCCGCGCCGGCCCGCAGCCCTCGTGCACCCGCCCCTGATCGAGGGCGAAGCCGCCGGGCAGGGCGAGGGCCGGGCGCGTCGTCCCGGTGTCGCGGGCGAGGAGGGCGTGGGTCATGGGGCGGAGGGTAGTTCGTTCACCATATGTTCTCAAGAGCGCGCCGCGGGCGGGGGGAGGGGGCGCTGCCCCCTCTTGGCCTGCGGCCAATTCACCCCCGGAGTATTTCGGCCAAGATGATGGCGCGGCGCGCGTCCGCCGGTGGCTTGCGCCTGCGGCGTGGCGGGCTAGGGTGCGGCCCGCAGCCGGGGAAGGAGACGTCGATGCGCCGCAATCCGCTGGGCCGGACGGGGATGGAGGTGAGCGAGCTCTGTCTCGGCACCATGACCTTCGGCACGCAGACCTCCCGCGCGGAGGCCCATGCGCAGATGGACCGCGCGCTCGAGGCGGGGGTCGATTTCCTCGACACCGCGGAGATGTACCCGGTGAACCCGGTCGCGGCGGAGACGGTGGGGCTGAGCGAGGAGATCGTCGGCGACTGGTTCGCGCGTGGCGGGCGCCGCGACGCCTGGGTGGTGGCGACGAAGCACTCGGGCGAGGGGATGCGCCACGCCCGCGGCGGGGCGCCGATCACCGCCGAAACCATCCCGGAGGCGATCGAGGGCTCGCTCCGGCGGCTGAAGATCGACTGCATCGACCTTTACCAGTTTCACTGGCCGAACCGGGGCTCCTATCACTTCCGGCAGAACTGGCGCTACGATCCCTCGGGGCAGGACCGGGCGGCGACGCGGGCGCACATGGAGGAGGCGCTCGGCGTGCTGGAGCGGCAGGTCGAGAAGGGCAACATCCGCGCCTTCGGGCTTTCGAACGAGACCGCCTGGGGCACGGCGCAGTGGCTCGCGCTGGCCGAGGCGGGGCACGGGCCGCGCGTCGCCTCCATGCAGAACGAGTATTCGCTGCTCTGCCGGATCTACGACACGGACATGGCCGAGCTTTCGGTGAACGAGGACGTGCCGCTCCTGCCGTTTTCGCCGCTCGCGGCGGGGCTTCTGAGCGGCAAGTACCAGGGCGGGGCGGTGCCCGCGGGCTCGCGCCGGAGTATCAACGCGACGCTCGGCGGGCGGGTGACGCCGCGCGCCCTCGAGGCGGTGGCGGCCTATCACGCGCTCGCCGGGCGCTTCGGGCTGGACCCGGTGCAGATGGCGCTCGCCTGGGCGGCGCGGCGGCCCTTCGTCGCCTCGGCGATCTTCGGGGCGACGCGGCTCGATCAGCTGGAGCATGCGCTCGGCGCGGCGGAGGTGACGCTGTCGGACGAGCTCTGCGCCGAGATCGACGCGGTGCACCGCGCGCATCCGATGCCCTACTGACGGGCATGGCGCTGGAACTCGCCTCTCTCGCCGATCTGGACCGCCTGCCGGCGGACGAGATCATCGACGTCCGCGCGCCCTCGGAATACGCCGAGGACCACCTGCCGGGGGCGGTGAACCTGCCGGTGCTCTCGGACGCGGAGCGCGCGCGGGTGGGGACGATCTACGTGCAGGAGGACCGGTTCCGCGCGCGCCGGATCGGCGCGGCGCTGGTGGCGCGCAACGCGGCGGCGCATCTGGAGGGGCCGCTCGCCGACCGGGGCGGCGGCTGGCGGCCGCTGGTCTATTGCTGGCGCGGCGGGCAGCGGTCCGGCGCCTTCGCCGCGATCCTCGGGCAGATCGGCTGGCGCGTGGAGGTGATCGCGGGGGGCTACCGCGCCTTCCGCCGGCTCGTGGTGCGGGCGCTCTACGACGATGTGCTGCCCTTTCGCCTGATCCTCGTCGACGGGATGACGGGGACCGGCAAGACGGAGCTTCTGGGGCATCTCGCCGGGGCCGGCGCGCAGGTGGTCGACCTGGAGGGGCTGGCGGCGCATCGCGGCTCGGTCTTCGGCGCGGTGGCCGGCGGGCAGCCGGCGCAGAAGCTCTTCGAATCGCGCCTCGCCATGGCGCTCGCGCGGCTCGATCCGGCGCGGCCGGTCTTCGCGGAGGCCGAGAGCGCGAAGGTGGGCGCGCGCATCCTGCCGCCCTCGGTCTGGGCCGCGATGAAGCGGGCGGCGCATGTGCGCCTCGAGGCGCCGATGGCGGCGCGGGCGGACTACCTCGCGCGGGCCTACGCCGATCTGACCGCCGACCCCGCGGCGCTCGGCGCGGTGCTGGAGAAGCTCGTGCCCTATCACGGGCGCGCGCAGGTGGCGGCCTGGCAGGGGATGGCGCAGGCGGGGGACTTCGCCGCGCTCGCGGGCGAGCTCATGGCGGCGCATTACGACCCGCGCTACGCCAAGTCGGCGGCGCGGCGCGGCGCGCCCGCGGGCGTCGTGCGGCTCGAGCGGCTGGGGCCGGAGGAATTCGACCGGGCCGCGCGGCGGATCCTCGCCGAGGTCGGGGGCTGACCCGTGCGAAAAGGGTGGGGGCTGTCCGCCCCCCTCTTGGCCTGCGGCCAATTCACCCCCCGAGAGTATTTTCGCCAAGATGATGGGCGGGACCCGATCGGTCAGGAGTGTTCCTCCTCGGCCGTGGCGGCGAGGGCGCGGTTGTAGGCCTTGAGCGCGTCGACGTGGAAGAGCGCGCCCTGCAGCTCGGGCGCGAGGTCCGTGCCGGTGAGGCGGACCACCGGGATGAAGGGGAGCCCGGATTTCTCGAAGATCGGCATGGCGGCGTCGAGGGTGGCGTTGGCGTCGACGTAGATGCCGTTGCCGATCATCTCCCAGAGGCGGGTCTCGTCGGGGGCGCGGTCGTCCATCGGGCCGCGCATCACGCCGGCGACGCGGGCGATCTGCAGGAGGTATTCCTGCGGCCCGGCGGCGAGGTGGACGCCGCGGCGTTCGAGCTGCGTCAGGAAGAAGGAGCGGTCGACGAGGCGCGAGGCGAGCGCGGTCGAGGTGGAGACGGCGACCATCACGGCGAGGCCGGTCTGCCAGTCGCCGGTGAGCTCGAAGACGATGAGCGTGGTCGAGATCGGCGCGCCGAGCACGGCGGCGGCGACCGCGCCCATGCCGGCGAGGGCGTAGAGCGTCGGCGCGCCGGAGGTCTCGGGGAAGAGCCCCGTCGCGACGAGGCCGAAGGCGAGGCCGGTGAGCGCGCCGAGCATCAGCGACGGCGAGAAGACGCCGCCGCCCATGCGCCCCGCGACGGTGACCGCGACGGCGACGACCTTGACGATGCAGAAGATCACCGCCTCGCGCAGCAGCAGATCGCCGGTGAGCGCGCGCGTCGTCGTCTCGTAGCCGACGCCGATGACATGCGGGAAGGCGACGGCGATGGCGCCGAGGAGCGCGCCGGTCGCGGCCGGGCGCGCCCAGAGCGGCAGGCGGGCGCGCGTCTGCACCGTGTCGCCCATGTCCTCGGCCCAGAAGACGGCGCGCATGGTCGCCACCGCCACGAGGCCGCAGAGGAGCCCGAGGAGGAGGAAGGCCGGGATCTCGGCGTAGAACTCGAGCACCGAGCCGCCGGGCAGGATGAAGTTGGTGACGTCCCCGAAGGCGAGGCGGCCGAGCACCGTGCCCGCGGCCGCGGCGATCACGATGGGCGCGAAGGCGTGCAGCGCGAAGTGGCGCAGCACGACCTCCATCGCGAAGAGGGCGCCGGCGATGGGGGCGTTGAAGCTCGCCGAGACGGCGGCGGCGACGGCGCAGCCGAGGAGGTCGCGGCCGGTGATCCCGTCGGCGCGGATCGCGTTCGACACCCAGGACGACAGGAGCGCTGCGAGGTGGACGACCGGTCCCTCGCGCCCCGTCGAGCCGCCGGTCGAGAGCGTGATCAGCGAGCAGGCGGTGGAGGTCAGCCCCGCCTTGGTCTCCACCCGCCCGTCGTGGAGCGCCGCGCCCTCGATCACGTCGGCCACGGCGCGCACGCGGCCGTCGGGCGTCAGGAACTGCAGCAGGAGCCCCACGGCGAGGCCGCCGGCGATCGGCACGGCGACGATCCACCACCAGTCGAGCGTCTCGGCGAAGCTGTGCAGGCGGTGCAGGTCGTCGGCGCCGTAGGCGGCCTCCTGCAGGGTCTCGATCCCGAAGCGGAAGAGCACCGCCGCCGCGCCCGCCGCGATGCCGAGGCCGAGGGCGATGAACCAGAACTGCACCTGCCCCGGCCCGCGGTGGCGCAGGAGCTGCCAGCCCCGCCGGAAGGTGTGGCGGGTATGGACGATCTGCGCCAGGAGCGGGTTGCGCGGGGGGGCTTTCATGCGCGGCGTCCCCCGCGGCGCGGCGCGGTGTGGCGCGCACACGCGGCGGCGCTCGCGCGAGCGGGCGGGCGGGGGCGCATCGGGGCGCCGCGGCGTGGCGCCCGCGCCGCCCTGCGC
>NZ_QOHR01000026.1 GCF_003385555.1 Rhodosalinus sediminis
GGGGGCGAGGCGCGGGGCCGTCGCCGCCACCCGCCGCCGTTCCCCGGCGACGGCGCGGGCGAGGAGCGCGGGCCGCAGGCTGCCGCCGGCCTCCGAGAGCGCCACGCGGCGCGCCTGCACGCCCGCGCGCAGCGCCGCAGGGAGCCGGTCGGCGAGCGAATCGAGCCGCTGGCGCGGCCAGTCGAGGAGGGTCTCGGCCCGCGGCAGCCCGCGCGCGAGGTCGCGCAGCCGCTCGCCGCGCCGCGCCATGGCCGCCGAGACCGCATGGGTGAGCCGCCCGCCCTGCGCGTCGAGCGTCGAGAGAAGCTCGAGCCGCACCGGCACCGCGAGCTCCGCCGCCGCCGTGGGCGTCGGCGCGCGGCGGTCGGCGGTGAAGTCGATGAGCGTGGTGTCGGTCTCGTGCCCGACGGCAGAGATCAGCGGGATCGTGCAGTCGGCGGCGGCGCGGGCGACGGCCTCCTCGTTGAAGCCCCAGAGATCCTCGATCGAGCCGCCGCCGCGCGCCACGATCAGGAGATCGGGCCGCGGGATCGCGCCGCCGGGCGGGAGCGCGTCGAAGCCGCGGATGGCATTGGCGACCTCCGGCGCGCAGGCCGCGCCCTGCACGGCCACGGGCCAGATCAGCACGCGGCGCGGGAAGCGGTCGCGCAGGCGATGGAGGATGTCGCGGATCACCGCCCCCGAGGGCGATGTGACGACGCCGATCACCTCCGGCAGGTAAGGGAGCGCGCGCTTGCGCCCCTCCTCGAAGAGCCCCTCGGCGGCGAGCGCGGTCTTGCGCTGCTCGAGAAGCGCCATGAGCGCGCCCTGCCCCGCCGGGCGCAGATCCTCGATCACCAGCTGATAGCGCGACTGCCCCGGAAAGGTGGTGAGCCGCCCGGTCGCCACGACCTCGAGCCCCTCCTCGGGCTGGGTCGCGAGCCGCCCCGCGACCCCGCGCCAGATCACGCCGGAGAGCACCGCGCGCTCGTCCTTGAGGTCGAGATAGACGTGCCCCGAGCGCGGGCGGGACACGCGGCCCAGCTCGCCGCGCACGCGGACGTGCGGGAACTCTCCCTCGATCACGCGCTTCACCGCCCCGGAAATCTCCGAGACGGAGAACTCGGGCGCGTTGCCGCCGGGGGCGTCGTCCTCGATCAGATCGGCCATGGGCCGGACCATGCCCGATCCCGCCCGCGAGGGGAAGCGGGGGCGGCGCCGTGGCGGGCCAGCCCCTGGGCCTCGCGCGCGGGGGACGGCGGGCGCCCTCGGGGACGTTGACACCGGCAATGTTGGCACATGCCCGACGGCGGCCCGGCGCGGGGACGCGCGGCGCTCGTGGTGCGGCGTCGGTCTTTCTGGTGGACACGCGATGGCGCGGGGCCGCGCTGGTGCTGCGGCTGCGTCAGGCCGCCGAACGCCCCGATCGCCCGCCCGAAGGGCGCGGGCGCGCCCCGGCCGTGGGCGTGGCATCTCAGCACAGCGTCGCCGGCATCGCGGCGCTGCTGCACCCTGCGGTCAGGACACCCGAGACCGAGGGGGGCGCGGCGCCGCCTGCTCCGGCCCGGCGGCGCGGCGTCCAGGGGCCGCGGCGCAGACGCACGGGCTGTCGCCGCGCGACCGGAGCCGGTGCGGCGGACCGAGCGGTCGCGGCCCACGCCGACGGCCGCGCGGCGGATGAGGCGCCGCGCGCCGCCCCGGCGTGCCGACCCGCGACGAGCGCCCCGACGCGGACCGCCGCGGACCGCCGCACCGGGGGGGGCGACGGGCCATCGGCTCAGGCGGCGCGGGCGTAGGGGCCGCCCTCGGCGATCTCGTCGATCAGGCGCTCGGAGAAGGCCGGCAGGTCGTGGGGATTGCGGCTGGTGACCAGCCCGGCGTCCGCGACGACCTCCGCGTCCTCCCAGCGGCCGCCGGCGTTCTCGACGTCCGTGCGGATCGAGGGATAGGAGGTCATCGCCCGGCCCTCCGCGAGGCCGGCCTCGATCACCATCCACGGCCCGTGGCAGATCGCGGCGACCGGCTTGCCGTCGCGCCACATGGCGCGGACGAAGTCCACCGCTTCGGGCTTCATGCGCAGGATGTCCGGGTTGATCTGCCCGCCGGGCAGCACGACGGCGTCGTAATCGCCCGGATCGGCGAGGCCGAGCGGACGGTCCACCGGCACCGCGCCGCCCCAGTCCGAGCCCTTCCAGCCGGTGATGGCGTCGGCCTCGGGCGAGATCACGTGCACGCGCGCGCCGGCCTGCGCGAGCGCCTCGCGCGGCTGCTCCAGCTCGGATTGTTCGAAACCAAAGGTGGCGAGGATCGCCACGCTCTTTCCGTCGAGGCGGGACATGCGGGACCTCCGTTCGGGATGATTTTCGCCTGCCCGCCCAACCCGTGCGCCGGGCGCTCTGTTCCCGCGCGGCTTGCCTCCGCCCGCGGCGCTGCCTATCAGGCGGCGCGAGCGGCAGGAGGGCGCGATGAACATCCTCATTCTCGGCGGCGGCGGGCGCGAACACGCGCTCGCCTGGGCGGCGCTGCAGAACCCGAAGTGCGACAAGCTGATCGTGGCTCCGGGCAACGCCGGCATCGCCGGCATCGCCACCTGCGCGCCGGTCGATCCCTGCGACGCGGCGGCGGTCCTCTCGCTCTGCGAGGAGGAGGCGCTGGAGCTCGTGATCATCGGGCCCGAGGCGCCGCTCGCCGCGGGGGTGGCCGACCGGCTGCGCGACGCGGGGCTCGCCGTCTTCGGCCCCTCCGCCGCGGGCGCGCGGCTCGAGGCGTCCAAGGCCTTCACCAAGGAGGTCTGCGACGCCTGCGGCGCGCCCACCGCGCGCTGGGCGCGCTTCACCGACGCGGCGGCCGCCCGGGCGCACATCCGCGCCGCGGGTGCGCCCATCGTGGTGAAGGCCGACGGCCTCGCCGCGGGCAAGGGCGTCGTCGTGGCCGAGACGGTGGCGGCGGCCGAGCGCGCCGTCGAGGAGATGTTCGCCGGCGCCCACGGCGCGGCGGGCGCGGAGGTCGTCGTCGAGGAGGTGCTCACCGGCGAGGAGGCGAGCTTCTTCGTGCTGGTGGACGGCACCGACGTCCTGCCGCTCGGCACGGCGCAGGACCACAAGCGCATCGGCGAGGGCGACACCGGCCCCAACACCGGCGGCATGGGCGCCTATTCCCCCGCGCCGGTGATGACGCCCGAGGTGGAGGCCCGCGCGCTCGAGGAGATCGTCCGACCGATCGTCGCCGAGATGGCGCGGCGCGGCACGCCCTATTCCGGCATCCTCTACGCCGGCCTCATGATCGACGCGGGCCGGCCCCGGCTCGTCGAGATCAACGCGCGCTTCGGCGACCCGGAGGCGCAGGTGCTGATGCTGCGCCTCGGCGCGCAGGCGCTCGACCTGATGCACGCGGTGGCCGAAGGGCGGCTCGCCGGCTGCCGCGTCAACTGGTCCGACGACCACGCCATGACCGTGGTCATGGCCGCCGCGGGCTATCCCGGCGCCTACACGAAGGGCGAGGCGATCGGCGGGCTCGACGATCTGCCCGAGGACAGTTTCCACCAGTGCTTCCACGCCGGCACGGCGCAGGCCGGGGGCGAGATCGTCTCGGCCGGGGGGCGCGTGCTGAACCTGACGGCGCGCGGCGCGACGCTCGAAGAGGCGGCGGCGCGCGCCTACGCCATGGTGCGCGCGGTGGACTGGGCCGGCGGGGTCTGGCGCGCGGACATCGGCTGGCGCGCGCTCGGCGGAGGCGGCGCGGGCTGAGACGGGGACAGGGGGGCGCTGCCCCCCGTCGCCCTGCGGGCGACTGCCCCCCGGAGTATTTGCGCCAAGATGATGGGCCGGGGCGGTCGGACGGTGCGCGCCGGGTCGGCGCCCGGGGCATCGCGACCCTGGAGGCCGCATTGGGGCGGCCGTGACGCGTGCGGCTCAGCGGGACGGACGCGCGGAGAGCCGCGCCGGGTGCGCGTCGCGGCGAGGTCGTGTGCTGCGTCGGCGTCGTTTTCGAGAAACCGGCGCGGTCGGCCATGGTGACCCATGCGAGAGGGTGGCGCGCGGTCGCCGGTGGCTTTTGCGATGGGGGCGCGGGAGACGACCACGCTCCTACCCCAAGGCACACACGTCACGCCGCGCGGCGTGACGTGTGTGCCTTGGGGGGCGATCATCGCCGGGGCGACGTCGCCAAGCACATGCCGGCCGGCGCGGTCGAGGCCCGCCCGGTGTTCGGCGGTGCGCGCCCTGCGCACGACTGCGCTGGCCATGCCCGCGCGCCGGGGCGCGGGCGCCGCGTCAGATCTGCTTTTCGGGCATCTGCACGACGAGGCCGTCGAGCGCGTCGCTCACCTTGAGCTGGCAGGTCAGGCGCGAGCGCTCCGGGTCGGGCTCGTAGGCGAAGTCGAGCATGTCGGCCTCCATGTCCTCCTTCTCGGGGAGCTTGGCGACCCAGTCGGGGTGCACGTAGACGTGACAGGTCGAGCAGGCGCAGGCGCCGCCGCAGTCGGCCTCGATGCCGGGGATGTTGTTGTCGCGCGCACCTTCCATCACGGTCAGGCCGTTCGCGACCTCGACCACGTGCTTGGTGCCGTCGTGCTCGATGTAGGTGATCTTCGCCATGCCGTGCCATTCCCTCCTTGCGTTCGGGGCGTTACCTAGCGGAGGCAGATAGGCGCGGCCAGCCCGATTTGCGACCCCGCGGGTCCCTCATGTTCCCTGTTGCCCCGGCCGCTGCATGTTCTATTTTCGTTCCCATGACGGCCGCCTCGCCCAGCCCCCGCCGCCACTGGCCGCGCCCGCCGGCCGCCGTGCCGGCGCAGGCGCTCGACCTGCCGCCCGCCGGCGCGCGGGTGACGGTGGCCGGGCTCGTCATCCTGCGCCAGCGGCCCGGCACCGCGAAGGGGGTGATCTTTCTCACGCTGGAGGACGAGACCGGCGTGGTGAACGTGGTGGTCTGGCGCGCGCTCTACGAGCGCTTCCGCCGCGCGGTGATCGCGGCGCGGATGCTGCGCGTGACCGGAAAGCTGCAGCGCGAGGCGGGCGTGACCCATGTGATCGCCGAGCGGATCGAGGACATCTCGGGGATGCTCGACGCGCTGCTGGAGTTCGACACCTGCCGCGCGGCCGACCAGCCGGAGAGCACGGCGCTCGATCCGCATGCCCCCGCGGGGCTTTTCGCCGACCGGCGCGGCGGCTAGGCTCCGCGCGGCGTGTGTGACGAGGGGGCGATGACGGCAGGACGACGCGCGATGCCATGGGCGGCGCTCGCCCTCGCGGCGGGCTGTGCGCAGGCGCCCGAGGGGGGCGACCGCGCGGCGGCGGATCTCTTCTCGGGCGCCGTGGCGCCCGCGGGCGCGGCGGAGGGCACCTGCTGGCACCGCGCGACGCGGCCCGCGCTCGTCGAGACGGTGACCGAACAGGTCGCGGTGGACGGGGGCTTTCGCACGGAGACGCGCCAGCGCATCCTGCGCGAGCGGGAGGTGACCTGGATCGAGCCCCCCTGCCCCGAGGAGCTGCCACCGGATTTCGCCGCCTCGCTGCAGCGCGCGCTCGCCGCGCGCGGCGCCTACGACGGGCCGATCACCGGGCGCCTCGACGCCGCGACCGGCGCGGCGGTGCGCCGCTGGCAGGTGGCGCGCAGCGGGCCGGACAGCGCCGTTCCGTCGCGCGCCATGCTCGAGGCGCTCGGCCTGGTGCCGGTGCGGCGCGCGGACTGAGCGCGCGCCGCACCGGGGAGATCACTCCTCGGCCTCGACCGAGAGGGCGAGGAAGCGCGGCTCGCCGCCGCGGCGCACCAGCATCAGGAGCGACCGGCGCCCGGCCTCGCGCGTCTCCTCGATCCGGGTCTCGAGATCGGCGGGCTGCGCCACGGGCTCCTGCCCGGCCTCGGCGATCACGTCGCCGGCGCGCAGGCCCTTCTCGTAGGCCTCCGAGGTCGGGTCCACGTCGGTGACGACGAGGCCGCTCGCGCCCTCGGACAGCTCAAGCTGGCCGCGCAGCTCCTCGGTCATCTCGCTCACCGTCAGGCCGAGCATCTCCATCTGCTGCGGCTCCTCGGGCGCTGCGTCAGGCTGCGCGGCCGGCACCGCGCCCTCGGCGGTCTCGCGGCGACCGAGCGTGACGGCGAGCGTCCGCGTCTCGCCGTCGCGCAGCACGGTCACGCGCACCGTCTTGCCGACGGGCGCGTTGCCGACGACGCGGACGAGCTGGCGGGTGTCCTCGACCTCGACGCCATCGAAGACCAGGATCACGTCGCCGGGCTCCATCCCCGCCTCGCGCGCCGGGCCCTCGGGCACGTCGGTGACGAGCGCGCCGCGCGCCGTGTCCAGGCCGTCGAGCCCCTCGGCGATGTCGGGGGTGACGTCCTGAATGCGCACGCCGAGCCAGCCGCGCCGCGTCTCGCCGAACTCGCGCAGCTGGTCGATCACGCCCTTCACCACGTTCGAGGCCATGGCGAAGCCGATGCCGATCGAGCCACCGTCGGGCGAGAGGATCGCGGTGTTCACGCCGATCACGCGGCCGTCCATGTCGAAGAGCGGCCCGCCCGAGTTGCCGCGGTTGATGGCGGCGTCGGTCTGGATGTAGTCGTCATAGGTGCCCGAGAGCGCGCGGTTCCGGGCGGAGACGATGCCCGCCGACACCGAGAAGCCCTGCCCGAGCGGGTTGCCCATCGCCATGACCCACTCGCCGACGCGGGCGGTGTCGCTGTCGCCGAAGCGCACGAACTCGAGCGGCTCGTCCGGCTCGACCTTGAGAAGCGCGATGTCGGTGTTGGGGTCGGTGCCCACCACCTCGGCCTCGAGCTCGAAGCCCTCGAAGAACTCGACGTTGATCTCGTCGGCGTTCTCGATGACGTGGTTGTTCGTCACGATGAAGCCGTCCTCGGAGATCACGAAGCCGGAGCCGAGCGCGGAGCTGCGGCGCGGCGGCGTCGGGCCGTTACGCTCCTGAAACTCGCGGAAAAAGTCCTCGAAGGGCGAGCCCTCGGGGACGATGCCGGGGCCGTCGCGGCCCGCGACGGTGGCCGACGTGGTGATGTTGACGACCGCCGGGCTCACCTGTTCGGCGAGCTGCGAGAAGTCCTCGGGCGCGGCCTGCGCCGGGGGCGCGGCGGCCTGCGCGAGCGCGACGGCGAGCGCCAGCGCCGCGAGCCGGAGCGCGCGGAGCGGCGCGGCCTCTATGATTGCCTTGGCTTGCACGGAAATCCCTCCCATGGATTGGCGGGTCTGGTGGGCGCGGCGACCACGGGCCGCCGGAAATGTGCCGGTCAATCTATGGTCGCCCGCCCCGGCGACAAAGCCCAAACGGCCCATTCAAGCCGTTGTGATGCGCCCGGGCTCAGAGACCGATCTGCATGGCCAGCCACGAGAGCGTCAGCCCGAGGGCGATCGCGCCGAGGCCGAGCATGCGGCGCTGCTCCTGCGGGAGCGCGCGAAGCGCCTCGAGGAGCTGCTCCACGAGCCCGGGTGCGAGCGCGTAGAGCAACCCCTCGAGCATGAGGGCGAGGCCGAGACCGAGCAGCAGATACTCCATGCCGTCCCGCCCGTCGCCAGTGTCAGCCGCCGGTGCCGTCCTCGGCCTCGGCGTCCTCCTCGAGCCGCTCGCGCACCTCGTCGGGAAGCTCCTCGGAGAGCGTGCGCTCCGGCGCACGGTCCCGCAGCTCCTCGGGCGAGGTCATCTCGGCGCCCGAGCCCTGAACGCCCTCGGCGCGGATCGCCTCGAAGAGCGGCTGCACGAAGGGGCTGTCGGGCGCGAGGACGAGCGTCGAACTGTCCGCCTGCAGCGACCGCTCGAGCGCGGAGAGCGAACGGTAGAAGCTGAAGAACTCCGGGCTGTCTCCGAAGGCCTCGGCGTAGATCCGGTTCCGCTCGGCGTCGGCTTCACCGCGGATGATCTCGCCCTCGCGCTCGGCGTCCGAGAGCGTCTCGACAACCGTGCGGTCGGCGATGGCGCGCACGCGCTGCGCCGCCTCGTTACCGCGGGCGATCTCGTCGGCGGCCTCGCGTTCACGCTCGGCGCGCATCCGGGCGTAGGTCGCGTCGAGGTTCTGCTGCGGCAGGTTGGTCTGCTTCAGCCGCACATCGACCACGTCGAGCCCGAGGCCCTGCGCGCTGGCGCGCGCGTTCTCGCGGATGCGCCGGCCCAGTTCGGCCCGCTCGGCCGAGAGGATGCGGTCGGAAGTGACCTCGTCGGCACCGAGCACCTCGCGGATCTGGGCGTTCATGATCGACTGAAGCCGCTCCTCGGCGGCGCGCAGGCCGCCGATGCCGACCGCCTGTCGGAACTGCACCACGTCGTCGATGCGATACCGCGCGAAGGCGTCCACCACGAGCCGGCGATCGTCGGCCGGCGTGACCTCGATCGTGGCGGTGTCGAGCGACAGGATCCGGTCGTCGTATTTCACGACCTCCTGGATGATCGGCAGCTTGAAGCCAAGGCCCGGCTCCTCGCGCACCTGCTTGATCTGGCCGAACTGGAGGACCAGCGCCTTCTCCCGCTCGTCCACGACGAAGATCGAGGACCAGATCCCCGCCACCAGGACGACGAGGACCGGAATGAGAAACGTCGATTTGCGCATCAGTTGCTCCCCCGTGCGCTGGAGCCGGATATGGACGAGGTGCCGGGGCTCGAGTTGGACCCGTCCCCGGAGGCCGACGGCACGTTGCGGCGCAGTTCGTTGAGCGGCAGGTAGGGCAGCACCCCTTCGCCCTGCGCGCTGTCGATGAGATACTTGTCGACCGAGCCGAGCGTGCGCTCGACCGTCTCGAGGTAGAGGCGGCGCTGCGTGACTTCGGGCGCGGCCTCGAACTCCTGCGCGACGGCGAGGAAGCGGCTCGCTTCACCGATCGCCTCGTTGACGACGCGCGCGCGGTAGCCTTCGGCCTCCTCGAGGGTCTGCGCAGCCTCGCCGCGGGCCTCGGCGATCACGCGGTTGGCGTAGGCGTCGGCCTGACGCTGCAGCCGGTCGCGCTCCTGCTCGGCGGCCTGCACCTCGCGGAAGGCGTCGATCACCTCGGCCGGCGGGTCCGCCTGGTCGAGGTTGACGCGCACGATGTTGATGCCGCTCTCGTAGTCGTCGAGCGTCTCCTGGATGTTCTCGTGCGCGTTGTCGGCGATGATGCCCCGGTCGCGGTTGAGGATCGGCGAGAGGTTCGACGCCGCGATGATCTCGCGCATCGCCGCCTCCGAGGCCGCCTGCACCGTGAGCTGCGGGTCGCGGATGTTGAACAACAGGTTCGCCGGATCGGTGATGTTCCAGACGACCTGGAACTCGATGTCGACGATATTGGCGTCCGTCGTCAGCATCAGCCCTTCCTGGCCGCGCCCGACGCCGATGTTCTCGGTCCGCTCGGAGGTGACGTTGACCACGTCATACGTCACGAAGGGCCATGGCGCGAAGTTCAGGCCCGGCTGGCCCACGCTCGAGAACTGCCCGAGGAAGAGCTCCACGGACTGCTCCTCCGGCTTGACGGTGTAGAAGCTCGAGAACGCCCAGAGCCCGACCGCCGCCAGCACGCCGATGCCGACCGTGGAGCGGTTGAAGCCCGGGCCGCCGCCGCCCCCGCCGCCGCGCCGGGCGCCGTCGTCGCCGCGCCCGCCCATGAGCACGCGCAGCTGTTCCTGGCCCTTCCGGACCAGATCGTCGATCTCGGGAATCTGCGGCCCCTCGTCCTGACCGGGGCGCCGCCCGCCGCCGGAGCCGTTCTCGCGGCCGCCGCGGCCACCGTCGCCGCCGCGGTTTCCGCCGCCGCCGCCCCAGGGTCCGCCACTGTGTCCTGCCATCCGCTGTCGTCCTTCGAATACGGTCTCGGGAGATGTACGTCTAAACTGTGCGATCGCGCGCCGATTTCAAGCGCGACCGGCGCCGCGCCGCGCCTCAGCCGGTGCGCACCGGCGCGCGCATGGTCACGATTTCCTCCGACATGGTCGGATGCACCGCGACCGTGCGGTCGAAGTCCTCCTTCGTGGCGCCCATCTTCACCGCGATTCCCGCGAGCTGGATCATCTCGCCCGCGCCGGGCGCGACGATGTGACAGCCCAGCACGCGGCGTGTCTCGGCGCAGACCACGAGCTTCATCAGCACGCGGTCGGCACGGCCCGCGAAAGCGGTGTGCATCGGCTTGAAGGAGGTGCAGTAGACCTCGATCGGCCCCTGCTCGCGCGCCGCCTCCTCGGAGAGGCCCACGGTCCCCATCTCGGGCTGCGTGAAGATCGCCGTGGGCACGGAGGCGTGATCGACCGGCGTCGGATTGCCGCGGAACACCGTCTCGACGAAGGCCATGCCCTCGCGGATCGCCACGGGCGTGAGGTTCAGCCGGTCGGTCACGTCGCCGATGGCATAGACCGAGGGCACCGAGGTCTGCGAGTACTCGTCCACCACGACCTCGCCCCGGCGGCCGAGCTCGACGCCCGCCTCCTCCAGCCCCATGCCGGCGGTGTTGGGCGCGCGGCCGGTGGCGAAGAGTACCTGATCGAAGGTGCGCTCGGTGCCGTTCGTGGCCTTGACGCGCAGCCCGTCGCCGTCGCGCTCCATGGCGATGATGTTGGTGCCGAGGTGCAGATCGACGCCCGCCTGCTGCATCTCCTCGGCCACCAGCCCGCGCGCCTCGTCGTCGAAGCCGCGCAGGATCTGCGCGCCGCGGTAATACTGCGTCACCTGCGTGCCGAGGCCGTTGAAGATGCCGGCGAACTCGCAGGCGATGTAGCCGCCGCCGACGATCAGCATCGACTTCGGCAGTTCGTCCAGATGGAACACCTCGTTGGAGGTGAGCGCCGCCTCGGCGTTCTCCATCTCGGGCTTCACCGGCCAGCCACCGGTGGCGATCAGGATGTGGCGCGCCGTCTTCTTCGTGCCGTCGGCGAGCTCGACCGTATGCGGATCGGCGAGCCGCGCGCGCTGATCGAAGGTCTCGACGCCGGAGCCGGCGAGCATCTTGCGATAAATGCCTTCGAGGCGGTCGAGCTCGGCCTCGAGCTTGGCCCGGAAGCCGGGCCAGTCGAAGCCGTTCGCCTCCACCTGCCAGCCGTAGGCGGCGGCATCCGCGAGCGTCGGCGCGTATTCCGAGGCGAAGACCATCAGCTTCTTGGGCACGCAGCCGCGGATCACGCAGGTGCCGCCGTAGCGGCTCGCCTCGGCGAGGCCGACGCGCGCGCCGGCATCGGAGGCGGCGACGCGCGCCGCGCGCACGCCCCCGGAGCCGCCGCCGATGACGAAGAGGTCGTAGTCGAAGGCCATGGGGTCTCCAGTTCTTGTCCGGTCAGTCGTCGAGATCGCGGGAGACGGCGCCGGCCGCGCCCCCCGCCTGCGCCGGGGCCGCCGCGTCGAGGTCGCGCAGCTCCGCCCGCCCGTCGCCGTGGCCCACCACCACCGTGTCGCAGATGTCGAGGAAGAGGCCGTTCTCCACCACGCCCGGCAGCGCATTGAGCGCGGCGGAAAGGCGATGCGGATCGCCGATCCGGCCGAGGTGCAGGTCGAGGATGTGGTTGCCCTCGTCGGTGACGAAGGGCGCCGCGCCGTTCGTGCGGATCGTGATCTCGCGCGTGGCCACGTCGAGGCCGGCGAGCGCCTCCTCGATCAGCGCGCGCGTGGTCTGCCAGCCGAAGGGAATCACCTCGACCGGCAGCGGGAAGGCGCCGAGCGTCTCGACCGCCTTGCCCGCGTCGGCGATCACCACCATCCGATCCGAGGCGGTGGCGACGATCTTCTCGTGCAGAAGCGCGCCGCCACCGCCCTTGATCAGGTTCAGCGCGCCGTCGAATTCGTCGGCGCCGTCGATCGTCACGTCGAGCCAGCGCGCCTCGTCCAACGTGACCACCTCGATGCCCACCTCGCGGGCGAGCTCGGCGGTGCGCCGGGAGGTGGGCACCCCGGTCAGCCGCGTGCCGGCCGCGACCGCCTCGCCGAGGCAGCGCACGAGCCAGGCTGCGGTGGAGCCGGTGCCGAGGCCGACGCGCATCCCGTCCTCGACCAGATCGGCGGCGCGGCGCGCGGCGGCGAACTTGGCGCGGTCGGTGGGCGAGAGATCGTCGGTCATGGGGCGGCTCCGCTGCGGTTCGCGGCGCTTATAGGCGCTCCGCGTCCCGGGCGCGAGGGGGCGCGTGCCATAGGCCGGCGCGCCGGCGCTGCGTGCGCGGGGTGCACGGCGGGCCGAGGCGGTCGGGGGCATCCGATCCCCCTCGCGCCACGCGCACGGCGGACCGCGCACGAGGGCGTGGTCGCGCGGGTCGGTCGGAGCTGGCGCGACACGCGCGCGCCGTTGCGTCGCGACCCGGGACGGCGCGCCCTCGGACCGGATGCCGCACGCGGGGGGGGGGTGGTTCCATGCCCGACCGTCGGGGTGAGCGACGACCCCGCCACCCCGCGCGCGGGAGCGTGGGCAGGAGAGGGTCAGCCGCAAATGGTCACGCAATCAGCGGCGCCGCGCGCGGGCGTGTGCCAACGCCGACCACGTCGAGGCTCTCGGTACCCCGCCCGCACTCGGGGTCGCGGGGCGGACATGCTGCGCGACGATCTCCCGGCGCGCGCGCGGGATCGCGCGGCGAGGCGTCGTTTTCGGACGATCGGGCGGGCCTAAGGTCGGTGTAGGCGGGGGACGTGATCGCCGCCGCGCCCCACGGAGCCCGGGGCCCCGGCCGCCACGAGGGAGGGTGCGATGTTTCTCTCGGTCTTCGAGATGTTCAAGGTCGGCATCGGTCCGTCCTCGAGCCACACCATGGGGCCGATGGTGGCCGCGGCGCGCTTTCTCGAGCTGTTGCGCGCCGCGCCCTTCGCGGCGCAGGGCCTGCGCGCCCATCTCTACGGCTCGCTCGCCTTCACCGGCGTCGGCCACGCCACCGACCGGGCGGTGATCCTCGGCCTCGCCGGGCTGCGCCCCGAGAGCTACGACCACGACACCGCCGAGGCCGCGCTCGCCGCCAACCGCGAGAGCGGGCGCCTCACGCCGCCGGGGCTGCCGGAGATGGCCTTCGACCCGCGGGCGGACCTGCGCTTCGACTTCGGCCCGCCGCTCCCGGGTCACGCCAACGGCCTCGTGCTCGAGGCGCTCGACGCGCAGGGCGACGTGATCCTCGCCGAGACCTATTACTCCGTCGGCGGCGGCTTCGTGCTGACCGCCGAGGAACTGGCAAGCGGCGCCGACCGGGACAAGGGCGCGCCGGTGCCCTACCCCTTCACCTCGGCCGCCGAGATGCTCGAGATGGCGCGCGCCTCGGGCAGGAGCGTCGCCGCGATGAAGCGCGCGAACGAACTGACCCGGCGCGACGCCGCGACGCTCGATCAGGGCACGCGGCGCATCTGGCAGGTCATGCGCGACTGCATCGACCGCGGGCTCGCCCACGACGGCACGCTGCCCGGCGGGCTCCGCGTGCCGCGCCGCGCGCGGGGCATCCACGACGCGCTTCTGGCCGAGCGGGGGCGCAACCTGACCGCGCCGCATGTGATCAACGACTGGATCAGCACCTACGCCATGGCGGTGAACGAGGAGAACGCCGCCGGCGGACAGGTGGTCACCGCGCCGACGAACGGCGCGGCCGGGGTGGTGCCGGCGGTGATCCGCTACTGGCTCGACCACGTGCCCGGCGCGACGGAGCGGAAGGTCGAGGAGTTCCTGCTGACCGCCGCGGCGATCGGCGGGCTCGTGAAATACAACGCCTCGATCAGCGGCGCGGAAGCGGGCTGTCAGGCGGAGGTGGGCAGCGCCGCGGCGATGGCGGCGGCGGGCCTCTGCGCGGTCATGGGCGGCACGCCGGAGCAGATCGAGAACGCCGCCGAGATCGCGCTCGAGCATCACCTCGGCATGACCTGCGACCCGGTGAAGGGGCTGGTGCAGGTCCCCTGCATCGAGCGCAACGGCCTCGGCGCGATCAAGGCGGTCTCGGCGGCCTCCCTCGCGCTCCGGGGCGACGGGCGGCATTTCGTCCCCCTCGACGCCTGCATCGAGACCATGCGCCAGACCGGCGCGGACATGAGCGAGAAATACAAGGAAACCGCCCTCGGCGGCCTCGCGGTGAACGTGCCGAACTGCTGAAGCGGGCGGGGCCGCGGCCCGCGGCCCGAAGCGCCCCTGTAAAAGGCCCGAACCCCCTCGCCGGGGCCGCACCGGCGCGGTGCCGGCGCGACCGAAGGCCGCTCGCGCCCGTGCCGCAGCGAGCGCCCCGGCCCCCCATCGCGTCCGCGCGGTGCCCGGATGCTGTGCATGCTCAAGCAGCGCGCCCCGTGCGACCAGTGCCGCAGCGAGCGCCCCGGCCCCATCGCGTCCGGGCCGGTGCCGCGACGCCGCGCATGCTCAGGCGGCGCGCCCCGTCGGAAAACCAGACCAAGGCGACTCCGCCGATCAGCGCGGGCGCCGTCGGTTACGCTCAGGCGATACCGTGCTCGACGCTCGAGCGCCCCGCGCGCCGAGGCAGCCGCGCCGCCAGCGCCGCGCCTTCGCGCGAGACCGGCACCCGCGCCGGAGCCCGCCGGCCCCGCGACGCTCGCCGTCCCGGCGCGGAACTGCTAGGGCTGGCCCATGGCAGAGCCCGCCGCAGACCCGCAATCCGTCCCCCGCGACACCACCGTGGCGGGGATTCTCTGCATCGTGGCCTTCACGCTCACGGCGCCGGTGATGGACGCCTTCGCCAAGGCGACGCCGGAGGTCGTGCCCGTCCTGCAGATCGTCGCCGCGCGCTTCGGGGTGCAGGTCGCGGTGCTGGTGCCGCTGGCGCTCGTCCTCGGGCTCGGAAGCTGGCCGAGCCGCGCCGACTGGGGCCAGCACTTCGCCCGCGGGCTTCTGCTGATGGCGGGCACGGCGCTCTTCTTCACCGCGCTGCGCTACATGCCGATCGCCAACGCCCTCGCCATCTTCTTCGTCGAGCCCTTCATCCTGACGCTGCTCGGCGCCGTCCTGCTGGGCGAGGAGGTCGGGCGGCGGCGCGTCGTCGCCTGCGCGGTGGGCTTCGCCGGCGCGCTCCTCGTCATCCAGCCGAGCTTCGCCGAGCTCGGCGCGGTGGCGCTCCTGCCGCTCGGCACCGCGCTCTGCCTCGCGCTCTACATGGTGATGACCCGGCGCATGGCGCAGCGGATGCACCCGATCGCGCTGCAGGGCTGGACGGCGACGGCGGCCTGCGCGGCGCTCTTTCCGGCGCTCTGGGTCTTCGACGGCAGCGGGATCGCCGCGCTCGAACCGGTGCGGCCCGCGGGCCTCGCCGTCTGGACGCTGCTCGGCGTGGGCGTGATGGCGACCGTCGCGCATCTCTTCCTGAGCTTCGCGCTGCGCCTCGCGCCGGCGGCGACCATCGCGCCGCTCCAGTATCTCGAGATCGTGGCGGCGGCGGCAGTGGGCTACTGGGTCTTCGGCGACTTCCCCGATCTGCTCACCTGGGCGGGCGTCGCGGTGATCGTGACCTCCGGTCTTTACGTCTTCGCGCGCGAGCGCCAGCTTTCGCTCCGCCGCCGGCCGCTGCCGCCGACGTGATTGCGCGCGCCCGCGGCGCGGCGTAGCGTCACGGGATGCACCTCGACCGGCCCTTTCTCGGCGTCCTGCTGATGCTCGGCTTCTGCGCGCTCGCGCCGCTCGCCGACGGGATCGCCAAGCTTCTCGGGCCGAGCGTGCCGCTCCTGATGCTGCTGCTCGTGCGCTTCGGCGCGCAGGCCGCGATCCTCGGGCCGCTCGCGCGCGCCACGGGCCGGCCGATGCGCCTCGAGGGCCGGGTCCTGCGCCTCGCCTGGGCGCGCGCGGCGATCCACATCGCGGGCATCGGGCTCATGTTCACGAGCCTGCTCTACCTGCCCCTCGCCGACGCGATCGCGATCGTCTTCGTTATGCCCTTCCTGCTGCTCTTCGCCGGCCATCTCCTGATGGGCGAGGAGGTCGGCTGGCGCCGCCTCACGGCCTGCGCCGCGGGGTTCTCGGGCACGCTCATGGTGATCCGGCCGAGCTTCGAGGAGGTCGGCTGGCCCGCGCTGCTGCCGCTCGGCGTGGCGGTCTCCTTCGCCGCCTTCATGCTGGTCACCCGCGCCATCGCGCGCGAGACGGAGCCGGTCGCGCTGCAGGCGGTGAACGGGCTGATGGGAGTGGCGCTCCTCGGGCCCGCGCTCGCGCTCGGCACGGCGCTCGACCTCGCGCCGGCCGCGCTCATCGTGCCCGACGGGCGGGAGATCGCGCTGCTCGCGCTCCTCGGGGCGCTCGGCACGGCGGGGCATCTCCTGATGATCTGGAGCCTGCGCTTCGCCCCCGCCTCCACGCTCGCGCCGATGCAGTACCTCGAGATCCCCTTCGCCACGCTCTTCGGCTGGCTCCTCTTCCGCGACCTGCCCGACGGGCTCGCCGCGGCGGGGATCGTGGTGACCGTGGCCTCGGGGCTCTACATCGTGCTCAGGGAGCGGGCCACGCCGGCCCCGGCGCCCCCAGCGCCCTGACCGCCGCGCCGAGCGCCGCGCGCGGCAGGATCACGAGCATCGCGGGCGCCTCCATCGACAGCCGCACCGCCCCCCCGGTCACCCGGTTCGAGGTGCCGATCACGCCGCCCGGCGCGAAGGTCAGCCCGTCGATCGGCCAGAAGAGCCCCGCCGAGCGCCCGCGCACCTCCGCGAGCGGATAAAGCGAAACGCGGCTGCCCTCGGGCAGGTCCAGGGACAGCTCCGGCGGGCAGAGAAACACGAGGTCCGCGCCCCCGATCAGCAGGCACCGCCGCTCGGCGCGCCGCGCGAGCACCGTCTGCGCCGCCAGCAGATGGTCGAGCCGTTCGCCGAGGAACCCGACGCCGAGGACCAGCGGCGCCGCGATGTGGCGCAGCGCCTTGTCGAAATCGGTCGTTTCCTGCTCGGCGACGTGGTGCAGCCGGGCCTCGGGGATGGCGCGCCGCGTCGCCGTGTCGAGGCTGTCGAAATCGCCGAAGACGGCCTCCGGCATCAGCCCGGCGGCGAGCGCGCGGCCCGCGCCGCCGTCGGCGGCGACGACCCGCGGGGCATGCGCGCGCGCCTCCGCGAGGTCCGCGTCGGCGGCCGCGCCCGCCCCGATCAGGGTCACCGGCGCGTCTGTCGTGAACATCGGGGCGACAATCCCGTCGGTCATCGGCGATTATCCCCCGTTCGTGAAACAGGCCACAATGCGGCCATGAAATGATACTGTCATGAGCACGGATTCGGGCAACTTTCGGCTGGACACGGCTGGTAAACACCCCGTTGCGGCAAGAGCAAGCGAGCGTCCGATGGTTAGCAACAACAAGATCCTCACCGTCTCCTACGGCACCTTCTCCTGCACGCTCGAGGGGTTCGACGAGTCGTTCGAGACGATGAAGGCGATCGCGGAGTATTTCCGCGATCTCGCCGCCGACGACCGCTACTTCGGCGCCGAGCCGCCGACGCCCGACGCCGAGATGCTCGCCCGCATCGCCGAGCGCGAGATCGCCCGGCGCGTCGAGGCGCGCACCGAGGAGGGCGGGATCGTCCTGCGCCCGACGCTCGCCGCCGGCGGGCAGCCCCCGCAGGAGACGCCGGAGGCAGCCGAGCCCGAGAGCGGGACCGCGGAGCGCGCGGCCCCGCCGCCCGAGAGTGCGCCGGATCGGCAGACGGCGGCGGACGCGACCGCGCCGCCCCCGCAGGCTGACGTGGCGGGGCAAGCCGCGCCCAGGGTGGACGCGGCAAAGGACACTGCCGCGCAGCCGAACGCAGCGAAGGACACCGCCGCGCACTCGTGGGTCGCAGACGACGTCGCCGCGCAGTCGGACAAAGCGCAGGACACTGCCGCGCAGCCGGACGCGGCGGCGGACGCCGCTCAGCACACGCACCCGGCGGAGGACGCCAGCGCGCCGCAGCCGACGGTGGCGGAGGACACCAGCGCGCCGCAGCCGACGGTGGCGCAGGAAACGACCGCGCAGCCTGGGACGGACACCGCGGAGGACAGCGCCGCGCCGTCGCCCGCCGCGTCCGACGCCACGCCAACTGCGGAAAAGGCGGCCCCGGCGCCGGAGGACACGCCCACCGCGGCGGAGGGCGTGGCCGACCTGGCCGAGGAGACGCCCGAGGCCGGCTTCGATTCCACCATGGCCGCCATGGCGGCCGAGGCCGAGGGCGCTCTCATGGCAGAGGACGCGGAGCTGGACGACGACGCGCCGCCGGACGCGACGCTGGACGACGACGCGGCGCTGCACGAGGACCTCCCCTCCGCCTTCGACGAGCCCAAGGCCGACGACACGCCATCCGAAACGGCCGCCGCCGGCCCTGCCCCGCGCCTTCCCGATGTCGCGCCGCCGGCGCGCCCCGAGCCCTCCGCCGACGCGCCGTCCGAGGCGCCGCTGTCGTCCTCGCTGGCGGCCCGGCTTCAGCGCATCCGCGCCGTCGTGTCGCGCTCGGCTGCCCCCGCGACAGAGCCCGACGCGCCGTCCACAGAAGCCGAAGCGATCACGGACGCGGCACAGGCCGCAGACCAGGACAGCGCCGCCATGCGCGCGCCTGCCACCGACGAACCCGAGGCTGCGCCGGCCGAAGAGACGACGCCGCAAGCGTCAGCGCCTGCAACGGCCTCGCAGGCGGCGAACGAATCGCCCGCGGCGAGCCACCGACCCGAGGCGGCGGACACGGCCTCCGCCGCCCCCTCGTCCGACACCCTCGCCCCCGAGCATGCGGACGCACCGGAGACCGCACCGCACGATCCCGACACCGCAGGCCCGACCGCATCGGACCCGGCGCAGGCGGGCGACGGCGAGGCGCCGCTGTCCGACGCGCACGGCGAAGGCAGCGACACGGCGCCTCTGTCGGCGACGGAGACGGCCGAAACGCCGGCCGATGCCGCGACGGCGCCCCGCTCCACCCTGCCGCCCGAGCAGGAAGCCGAGCTCGCCGCGGAGCTCCGCGCGATCGAGGCCGAGCTCGATGCCACCCGCGCGACGCCCGACACCGACGCGGCGCAGGCCCCGAATAGCCCCGCATCCGACGCGACGCAGCCCACCGACGGCCCCGACTCCGAGGCGGCATCGGCGCCCCCGGAAACCGAAGAGCCGGCGCCGACCTCGGAGGCGGACGACGCACAGCCGCCCGAGACGCCGGCGGATCAGCACATGGCGGACGCGCCCGGCGCCGATGACGCGGAGATCCGCGCGGCGGCGCGGCGCACCGTCAAACAGGGCAGCGACGCGCGCGCCGCGCTCGAGGAGGCGCCCGAGGACGCCGGCACGGACGACGTCGCGCGCCTGATGGACGAGGCCGACACCGAGATGGACCGCCCCGAGAGCAACCGGCGGCGCAGCGCCCTCGCCCATCTCCGCGCCGCCGTGGCCGCGACGCGCGCGGACGGCAAGCTCGCCCGAAAAGGGCCGGCCGACGCGGAGGTGCAGGCCTACCGCGAGGATCTCGCCGACGTGGTCCGCCCGCGCCGCCCCGACACGGGCGGCACGCGTACGCCGCGCCCCGAGGAGCCGCGCCCGGCGCCGCTGAAACTCGTCGCCGAACAGCGCGTCGACGTGCCCGACGCCGCGCAGGAGGCACCCGCCCCGGTGCGTCCGCGCCGCGTCGCCCGGACGCAGAGCGAAACGCCGCGCGGCACGGGGACGGAGGCCGGCGGTTTCGAGGCCTTCGCGGAGGCGCAGGGCGCGCGCGAACTGCCCGAGCTTCTGGAGGCGGCGGCGGCCTATCTCTCCTTCGTGGAGGGACAGGCGCACTTCTCGCGCCCCGATCTCATGAAGACCGTGCGCGAGAGCGGCGCGGCGGAGTTCAGCCGGGAGGACGGGCTGCGCCACTTCGGTCGGCTCATCCGCACCGGCAAGATCGAGAAGCTGCGCGGCGGCCGGTTCACCGTCTCGGGCGACATCGCCTATCGCCCCGACGACCGCGCCGCCGGCTGAGCCCGGGGCACCCGCCGAAGGAGCTATGCCCGAACCTGGGTGACGCGGCCTGATCAGGCGGCGCGGGTTTCGGTGTCGCGTAAGCGCGGGCTGGTTCCCACGTTCCGCCGTGTTTCTGG
>NZ_QOHR01000027.1 GCF_003385555.1 Rhodosalinus sediminis
GCGCGGCCGGATCACCTGTTCGCCTGCGGCGGGCTATGCCGGCAGTGCGGACAAGACCGCCACTGCGGCGAACCAGGTCGCGGCATTCTTCGGGGGCGCCAGTCCATCCGATTTCACCGTCTCGGGCGAGACGGTCTCCTGGACCGGTGCCGCGGACGACTGGGGCCTTCGGAGAATGGTGCTGCACTACGCCCATCTCTGCGCGGCGGCGGGCGGGGTCGACGCCTTCCTGATCGGAACCGAGATGCGCGGGCTGACCACGATCCGGTCGGGCGCGTCCAGCTATCCGGCGGTACAGGCCTTCCGCGATCTGGCGGACGACGTGCGCTCCATTCTCGGGGCGGGCACGGCGATCAGCTATGCAGCCGACTGGTCAGAGTATTTCGGGCACCAGCCGGGCGACGGCAGTGGCGACGTGTTTTTTCACCTCGACGCGCTCTGGGCCGATCCGGAGATCGATTTCGTCGCCATCGACAATTACATGCCGCTCTCAGACTGGCGGGACGGCTTCGAGCATGCCGATGCGCAGGAGGGCTGGCCTGCGATCTACGACCGGGCTTACCTCCAGGCGAACATCGCGGGCGGCGAAGGCTTCGACTGGTTCTATGCCAGCGCGGCCGACAGGTCGGCTCAGGTGCGAACCGCGATCACGGACGGCGCCGCCGGCAAGCCGTGGGTGTTCCGCTACAAGGATCTGCGCAGCTGGTGGTCGAACCCGCATTACGACCGTCCGGGCGGGGTGGAGAGCGGGACACCGACCGCATGGGCGCCGGAGTCCAAGCCGATCTGGTTCACCGAGCTCGGCTGCCCGGCCATCGACCGCGGCACGAACCAGCCCAACGTCTTCTTCGATCCGAAGTCCTCGGAAAGCTTCACACCGCATTTCTCGCGGGGCTGGCGCGATGACGCGATCCAGCGGGCCTATCTCGAGGCGACCTATCTCTGGTGGGGCGAGGCAGCGAACAACCCGGTGTCCTCGGTCTACGGCGGTCGTATGGTGCATGTGCCGGAATGCGCCGCCTGGACCTGGGATGCACGGCCTTACCCGTTCTTCCCGGCGCTCACGGATGTCTGGACGGACGGCGCGAACTGGCGGCTCGGCCACTGGCTGACCGGTCGGCTCGGCGCGGTGTCGCTGGCGGCCCTCGTGAGGCACCTCTGCCTGCGCGCCGGGCTGCCCGAGTCGCGGATCGACGTCACCGGCCTCTGGGGTGCGGTGGAAGGCTACGCCATCGGCGCGCTGGAAAGCCCGCGGGCCTCGATCACCATGCTGTCGCGCCACTTCGGCTTCGACGCGGTGGAGACCGAGGGCGTGATCCGCTTCGTGATGCGCGGCCGCGCAGCTGTCGCAACCGTCCCGCCAGACGATCTTGTCGCGCCCCGCGAGGGCGACGTTCTCGAGCTCACGCGCGGCCAGGAGACCGAACTGCCGCAGGCCCTGAAATGGCAGGTCGCCCGCGCGGACGAAGACTACGAGGCCGCGCAGGTCGAGGCCCGGCGCATCACCGTCGACACAACCCGGATCGCATCCGAAAGCTTCCCCACGGCGGTCCCGCCCGAGGAGGCCGAACGCCGTTGCCGCCGCGCGCTGATGGAAGCCTGGACCGGCCGCGAGAGTGCCGTGTTTCGGCTGCCGCCCTCGCGGCTGGCGCTCGATCCGGCCGATGTCGTCACCTTCGCTCATGACGGTCGCGCCGTCCCGCTGCGGCTCGTCTCCATCGCCGATGCCGACGCGCGCGGCATCGAGGCGGTGCGCCAGGATCGAGAGGCCTACGACCTGCCGCCCGGCGCGCCGCGACCCTCGGCGCTCTCGCAGGCGGTGGTTTTCGGCGCGCCCGAGGCGGTGCTGCTCGACCTGCCGCAGCTGACCGAGGACCAGCCCGCGCATCGGCCCTTCGCGGCGGCGCATGCCGTGCCGTGGCCGGGCGAGATCGCGGCGTTCCGCAGCCCCTCGACTGACGGCTTCGAACTGCTCACCAGCTTCGGCACACGCGCCCGGATCGGCACGCTCGTCTCGGACTTTTATGCCGGTCCGACCTCGCGGTTCGACCTCGGCAATGTCCTGGTCGTCGATCTGCTCACCGGCACGCTGGAGAGTGTCACCGACCTGACGCTGTTCGGCGGGGCCAACGCGCTGGCCATCGAGAGCGCGCCCGGCGTGTGGGAGATCGTTCAGGCGGGCGCGGCGGAACTGCTGGCGCCCGGCCGGTATCGCCTGACCCGCTTCCTGCGCGGCCAGCGCGGCACGGAAGGCGCCATGGGCAATCCCTCGCCCGCCGGCGCGCGGGTGGTGGTGCTCGACGACAGCCTCCCCTCGCTGCCGACCGCCGAGGCGGACATTGGCATCCCTTGGAACTGGCGCATCGGCCCGGCGAGCCGCCCAGTCAGCGACGAGACCTATGTGGCGCAGGCCTTCAAGCCTGAGGGGGTAGGGCTGCGGCCGTTCTCCGTCGCCCATGTCGAGCAGCCGTGGCGCACGCCACGCGTTCCCGGCGACCTCACGATCCGCTGGACACGCCGGTCCCGCGCGCTTTCCGCCGACAGCTGGGGCGCTGTCGAAGTGCCGATGGCGGAGGAACTGGAAGCCTACGAGGTCGAAATCCTCGACGGCGCAACCGTGAGTCGGGTGCTGAGCACGGCCACCACCAGCGCCGTCTACACCGCCGCCCAGCAGACAGCCGACTGGGGAGCGCCGCTCGCCCCCGGTGACACGCTCGACATCCGCATCTTCCAGCTCTCCGCCCTCGTCGGGCGGGGCGCGCTGAAAACCGTCACGCTGACCTTGTGAGGACCCATGTCCGACGCCACGACCCATCTCCTGCTGCCCTGGATCCTCGCGGCGCAGGCCCAGAAGCATGTCACCCATAACGAGGCGCTGCGGATCCTCGACGGGCTTGTCCAGCTCTCGGTGCTCGACAGGGATCTGACTGCCCCGCCAGCCAGCCGCGCCGACGGAGACCGCTACATCGTCGGCTCGGGCGCGACGGGCGACTGGGCGGGTTGGGATCTGAACGTCGCGCTCTGGACCGATGGCGCCTGGCTGCGCCTGCCGCCGCGCACCGGCTGGCGGGCGTGGGTCGAGGACGAGGGCCTGCTGCTGGTCTACGATGGCGCGGGCTGGACCGGGACCACGCCCACGGCGCTGCAGAACCTCTCGCTCCTCGGGCTCGGAACGACGGCGGACGCCTCGAACCCGTTCTCGGCCAAGCTCAACGCAGCACTCTGGACCGCGAAGACCGTGGCCGAGGGCGGCACCGGCGATCTGTTCTACACCATGAACAAGGATGCGGCGGGCGACGATCTTGGGCTCACACTGCAGACCAGCTTCGTCACCAAGGCGCTGGTGGGGCTCTTCGGCTCCGACCGCTTCCGCCTCGCGGTTTCGGCCGACGGCAGTACCTTCTTCGACGGGCTCAGCGTCGACAACGCCACCGGCATCGTCGACCAGCCCCGGCTGCCACGGTTCAAGGCGTACACGAACTACGACAACTATGTCGGCGTCGGGACCTGGACGAAGATCGGCCTGAACAACACCGACTACAACGACCAGGGGGCCTTCGACGCCGCGAACAATCGCTTCGTGGCGCCCGCGGACGGCACCTACCTCTTCGGCGCCACGCTGCTCTACAAGGTGAACGCCAGCACGTCGGCGCGGATGAGCGGCCGGCTCGTGCTGAACGGCACGACCGAGATCCGCGGCTCGTTCGGCGAGATCAGCGGCGCGCATGTCTCGAAGGCAACGGCGATGTGGCTTCAGACGATGATCCCGCTCACCGCCGGTGACACCATCGAGCTGCAGGGCAACTTTCGCGCCGCGGACGGCTACTTCGCCGCTGACCAGACGTCCTTCTGGGGCTGCAAGGTCGGCTGAGGGTCATCTGTCACCTCAACCGTCTCGTTCAGGCATGTCGCTCGAAGACCTCGGTCGAGCCGTCTTGCAGCAGCAACAGTGTGTCGAACGCATCACGCTGGTTGCCCATCTCCATTCCCGGAGAGCCAAGCGGCATGCCGGGAACCGTCAGGCCGAGCGCGCCGGGCCGCTCGGCCAGCAGTCGCTCGACATCGCCGGCGGGCACGTGACCTTCGACGACGTAGCCGTCAACGAGCGCCGTATGGCAGGAAGAAAGCTCCGGCGTGATCCCGGACTGCGCCTTGAACGCATAAAGCGCGTCCTGGTCGACATTCCGTGCGTCCACGACGAAACCTGCGCGCTCCATATGCTCGATCCAGGCCGAGCAGCATCCACAGGTCGGCGACTTGTAGACTTCAAGGCGCGCCGTCTGCGCACGGACCCGGCCGGCCAATCCAGTTGCTGCGGCGCTCGCAACAAGAAAAGCGCGTCTGTTCATTCGTGTGTCCATTGCCAAATCCTTTTCGGTTTCCGCGGCCGCATGACCCATGATCGTTTATCAGGTCGTCAGGCCAGAGTGGCGGGATAGCCGGCCTCCTTCAGGGCGGCCTGAAGCGTGGCGGCATCCTGCGCGGACATGATCGTGACGGTCTTCGAGGTCAGATCGCTATCGACCCTCGCGTCCGGATCGATCGCCCTGAGGGTCTTGGCTATGGCTGCGGCGCAGTGACCGCAGCTCATGTCGGGCACATGGAACTTCATCTCGATTTATACCTCCATTTCAGGCGCCGACTGCATTCGTTCGGTCGCATTGGCAAGGGTGGACGGCAGCCGTCTCCTTGCCGCGGCTCATCTCGCGCGTCAGAAAGAAACCGGACAGGAGCAACAATCCTCCACCGAAGATCATGCCCTGCGCCGGAACTTCGCCAAAGACAAGGTAGCCGAGGGTTGCGGCCACGATTGGCGAGACGATGATGTCGACCAGAGAATAGATGTTCGCCGTGATCTGCTTGAGCACCAGCGAAATGCCGAAATAGGCGAACCCCGTCGAGACGACGCCGAGGCAGACCGCCCACAGCATGACGGGAAGTGACAGACCGAGGGCTGGATAGGCGACGAATTCGCCGACTTCACCTGGTCCTGCGAGAACCAGCGCCGGCGACAGCAGTATCGCCCCGGCCGCCATCGACCAGAAGATATCGTTGCCCGTCTCCTCGCGTCCCTCATGGCGCATGTATGTGACCATGCCGGCATAGATCGCCCCGGTGCTGAGCGCGACAAGGTTGCCGAACCAGTCGCCTCCCGCCAGCGGTTTGGCCAGCACGATGCCCACCAGCGCGAGCCCGAAGATCAACACATAGCTTTTCTTCGCGGGCTCACCGAGGAACAGTGCCGAGAAGATGAACACGAAGAACGGGGCGACGCTCCAGAACACCACGGCATTGGCGATCGGCACGAGCGTCATGGCATAGTTGAAGACGCTGATCTGAGCGGCGATGAGCGCCCCGATAATGACCGTGTCCTTCACGTTGCCGCGGGGAAACCTTAGAGGTCGCCCGGTAGTTTGCGGGATGGACAGCGCCAGGAACGCGGCCGCAAAGCTCAGCGCGTAGAAGTTAAGCGTCTGGATCGGGATCGCATCCCCCGTCAACTTGACGAAGACGCCGATGGTGGCTTCGGAGATCGTGATCAGCGCGAGAAGGACGACAACCGGCATCAACGCGCCCCGGTCTGGTCGTTTTGCGTGATATCGATCGTCTCGGCGCCGCTTTCATCGAGACAACGGTTCTCGACCTGCAACGTCACGAAGAAGAAGCCGAAGCGGTCACGCAGCATCCCGTATGCAGCCGCGAGCACTTCCTGTGGGTCGGCGCCCTCCCGCACGCGCAGGTGACCGGAAAATACGTGCTTCCCGCTGGTCAGCGCCCAGGCGTGAATGTGGTGGGCGTCGGCCACGCCGTCGAGGGCTTCGAGCCTACGCGTGACCTCCGGAAGGCTGACATCGGCCGGCGTGCCCTCCATCAAAAGATGCATGGATCCGCGCAGGATACCCCAGCTTGCCCAGAGCAGCACGAAGCCGAACGCCATGCCGAGGATCGGGTCGATGAGCAGGAAGCCCGTGAACTTGATGACCAATGCGGTGACGATGATCAGCAGGCTGCCGACGAAGGTCTGGATGATATGCCAGAGCGCGCCTTTCACGTTGAGGTCGCTCTGGCTCTGCTTCCAGATCAGACCGAGCGAGATGAACTCGGTGACCAGCCCGCCGGCCGCGGCCAGCAGCATAGGGCCCGTGGGCAGGTCGATCGGGTCCGACAGGCGCATTGCCGCCATCACGATCACCACCAGCGCCATGCCGAGCAAAAAGCCGCCGTTGACCAGCGCACCAATGATTTCGGCGCGATACCAGCCGAAGCTGCGGTCCGCGTCGGCGGGACGCCGGGCCAGACGCGCGGCGACGATGGCCACAAGCACGCCGCCGACCGCCGAGAAGGTGTGGAACGCGTCCGAGATCACCGCGATCGACCCGGTCCAGAGGCCGATGCCCATCTCGATGACGAAGTAGACTCCCGTCAGCCAGGCGGAGATCGCCATGCCGCGCCCGCTCGACGGCATGTGTCCGTGATGTGAACTGGCCATGGCAGCTTCCTTTCGCTCAGAGCTTTGTGCGCCGCAGCCGCAGCGCGTTCGAGATGACGGAAACCGACGAGAGGCTCATCGCCGCCGCCGCGATCATGGGTGACAGCAGCAGACCGATCACCGGATAGAGGATCCCGGCCGCGATCGGCACGCCCGCGGCGTTATAGGCGAAGGCGAAGAACAGGTTCTGCCGGATGTTGCGCAGCGTCGCCACGGCCAGCTTGCGCGCCCGCACAAGCCCCACCAGATCGCCGCGCATCAGCGTAATGCCCGCGCTTTCCACTGCCACGTCGGCGCCGGTGCTCATGGCGATGCCCACGTCCGCCGCCGCCAGCGCCGGGGCGTCGTTCACGCCGTCGCCGGCCATCGCCACCGACGCGCCCTTCGCGTGAAGCTCCTCGACCAGCTTCTGCTTGTCCTCTGGCAGAACGCCGGCGCGCACCTCGTCAATCCCGAGTTTCCGCGCCACCGCTTCGGCCGTCCGCTGGTTGTCGCCGGTGGCCATGATGATGGTCAGGCCGAGCGCGTGCAGATCGCGGATCGCGCCCGACGTGGTTTCCTTGATCGGATCGGCGACGGCGACGATCCCGGCAATTTTTCCGTCGACCGCCACCAACATCGCCGTCTTGCCCTCTGCCCGAAGTTCGTCGGCCCGCGCTTCGGTGTCACCGGTCTCAAGGCCGAGATCATGCATCATCGCCCGGTTACCGAGCGCCACGCGGCGGCCATCGACGGTGCCGCGGACGCCCTTGCCGGTCACCGCCTCGAAATCCGCCGCGCTGCCGGGCGACAGACCGCGATCCCGCGCGCCCGCGACAATCGCCTCGGCGAGCGGGTGCTCGGAGCCGCGCTCCAACGCAGCGGCAAGGCCCAGCACCTCCGCCTCGTCGCCCTGCAGCGCCACGACATCGGTGAGCGTCGGCTTGCCCTCGGTCAACGTGCCGGTCTTGTCCACGATCACGGTATCGACGCGGGCCATGCGCTCCAGCGCCTCGGCGTCCTTGATCAGCACGCCCGCCTGTGCGCCGCGGCCTGCGGCCGTGGTGATCGAGATCGGCGTCGCGAGGCCGAGGGCACAGGGACAGGCGATGATCAGGACGGAGACGGCCGAGGCGATGGCGAAGGCCAGCGCCGGTTCGGGACCGAAGGCAAGCCAGGCGAAGAACGCCGCGATGGCCACAGCGACGACCGTCGGTACGAAGATCGACGAGACCCGGTCGGCCAATCCCTGGATCGGCGCACGCGAGCGCCGGGCGCCGGCGACCATCTCGACAATCTGGGCCAGCACCGTGTCGGCACCGACCTGCGTCGCCCGGATCGCCAGGGTGCCGTTCTTGTTGATCGTCCCGCCCGTGACGCGGTCACCTTCCGTCTTCTCGACGGGCAAGGGCTCGCCGGTGATCATGCTCTCGTCGACCGACGTGCGCCCCTCGATCACTTCGCCATCGACCGGCACGCTGTCGCCCGGTCGCACACGCAGCGTGTCGCCTTCGACGATGTTCTCGAGCGGTGCATCGTATTCCGAACCGTCCGGCAGGATGCGGCGCGCGGTCTTGGGCGCGAGATCCATCAGCGCCCGGATCGCGTCGCCGGTGCGTTCCCGCGCGCGAAGCTCCAGCACCTGACCGACAAAGACCAGAGCGATGATGACGACCGCCGCCTCGTAATAGGTGCCGACCCCATCGCCCATGCGATACTGCTCGGGAAAGACGCCGGGCGCGAATGTGGCGAAGAGCGAATAGACATAGGCCGCTCCGACGCCCAACGAGATCAGCGTCCACATGTTGGGAGACAGATTGCGGACAGAGTCGATGCCGCGCCGGAAGAACGGAAGCGCCGCCCAGAGGATAACTGGCGTGGCGAGGACGAACTCGACGTAGACCGACAGTTGATGCCCCAGCCAGTCGCGGACCGGCAGGCCGACCAGTTCGCCCATCGTCAGGACGACCAGCGGCACGGCCGCCGCCGCGCTGATCCACATTCGGCGGGTGAAATCCGTCAGCTCCTCGCTGGGCTCGTCCGATGGCACCATCGGCTCCAGCGCCATGCCGCAGATCGGGCAGCTTCCGGGGTCGTCCCGAACGATCTCGGGGTGCATGGGGCAGGTCCATTGCGTGCCGTCTTCGGCCTGTGGGGCGGCCTTTTCGGCATTGCCCGAGGCATAGAAGTACGGGTCTGCCTCGAACTTCGTCTGGCAACCCTCGGAGCAGAACCAGTAGGTTTCGCCGCCATATTCGCGCGACCGCGCGCCTTCACTCATTTCGACCTGCATCCCGCAGACCGGGTCCGTGGCGGTCTTGGCACCTGGCGCGGGTGCATCGTGGTGGTGAGCGTGGTCGGACATCGGTTATCCCCTTTCAAGCAGCAATGTGGGGGTTCCAGTCATGAGACGGTCAAGGGGGCGATCCATTGGCCTCCTTGGTTTTCTCATGGTGCGTATCTTGGTTGGTGTCCGTGGGCGGATTGCGCCGCAGAAAGACATGCTCGAAGCCGAACACGGCCGTCATGCCCACCAGGGCGATCACGACGATCATCGGATCGCTCTGCCATTTCATCACCGCGAAAGCCCCGAGCACGACGGCATCGAGCCCGATGGCGGTCAGCAGGACCCAGCCCCGCGCGCCGATCTCGTCCCGCAGGTTCCGCCAAACGCCCCAGTGGATCAGAATGTCCATCACGAGATAGAAGAACGCCCCGAGCGACGCGATGCGGCTGAGGTCGAAGAACGCTGTCAGAAGCCCCGCGATCACGACGGTGTAGACCAGCGTGTGGTCCCGGATCGTTCCCGGCATTCCGAAATGGCTGTGCGGGATCATCTTCATGTCGGTCAGCATCGCCAGCATGCGCGAGACCGCGAAGATGCTCGCGATCACCCCCGAGGCCGTCGCCACGAGGGCGAGCGCAACCGTCAGGTAGAAGCCGACCCGGCCAAGCGCGGGTTCGGCGGCCTCCGCGAGGGCGTAATCCTTCGCGGCCACGATCCGGTCGAGCGGCAGGCTGGACCCCACAGCGACAGCGACGAGCAGATAGACCACCACGCAGATCGCGATGGAGATGACGATAGCGCGGCCGACATTGCGGTGCGGTTGAGTAATCTCCGCGCCCGAATTGGTGATCGTGGTGAAGCCCTTGAACGCAAGGATCGCAAGCGCCAGCGACCCCACGAAACCTGTGAGCCCGGTCTCTGCCCCGCCAGACGTCTCGAAGGATATGCCGCCCGCCCAGAGCGCTGCGATGCCGAACAGCGCGATCCCCGCGACCTTGAGCACCGCCATGATCTGGGACAGCAATCCGACCGACCGGTTGCCCGAGGCATTGACGAGATACGCGAGCACGATGAGGGCGATGCCGATAGCCGGGACCAGCCAGCCCTCGGGCTCCATTCCGAGCCCGCGCAGAAGGTAGGTGGCAAAGGTCCGTGCGACGAGGCTTTCGTTTATGACCATCGAAAGGGCCATCAGGAGCGCCGCCCCAGCGGCAACCGTCGTCGGCCCATAGGCCTTCTTCCGGATCATCCCAATCCCGCCGGCGGAGGGCCATGCGTTCGACATCTTGACGTAGGTGTAGGCGCTGAATGCGGTCACGACAGCTCCGGCGACAAAGGCTAGCGGAAACCAGGGACCCGCGAGTTCGGCGATCTGCCCGGTCAGGGCAAGGATGCCGGCGCCGATCATCACACCTGTTCCCATCGCCACCGCGTCGGGCAGGCTGAGGCTATTCTTCTTGTAGTCGGAGCTCATGATCGACTGCCCTCCGTAGCGTCTTTCTCAGGGGTGTCCTTTCTCGACGCTGCGCCACGCCGAAGCGCAAGGAGCAGGAGAGGAAGTCCGGTCATCAGGCCCAGTCCGAGCACTAGCCATTCCGCACTGTCAAATGCACCCTCCATAGCCGCGCTGCCAAAATGCGCGAGCAAGAAACTCGCGGGCAGGATGCCGGCTATCGTTGCAAGAGCGAACCGCCAGAAATGGAGCCGGCTGAGCCCAGCGGCATAGCTCATCGCGTCGAAAGAGACGAAGGGCAGAAGGCGGCTTGCGAAAACCGTTAGCGTCAGCGCGTTCTGCGACCCCAGAAGGCCATGATCGGCCTTGTCGCCAAGAAGGCGCTCGACAGGTCCGCGCCCCAGCTCGCGGGCGATGAGAAAGGCGGCAAGCGCGCCGATCTCGGACCCGAGAGCAACATAGGCCGTGCCGGCATAGTGCCCGTAGGCTGCCCCTGAGGCCAAAGCGATGGGGGCGCTCGGAATGGGGCTGGCGACGACGGCCACCGACATCAGCGCGACCACCGCGAGCGGACCCCACGGCCCGGCCGCCGCGACCCAGGTCTCAACCTTGGCCCGGTCGATGTCGGTCGGCCACCAGCCTGCTGCCCAGGCAACAATGCCCAGAACAAGGAAGGCGCCGACGATCCGAACGGCGACCTTGCCGACGAACGATTGGTCCGTCCCACTAATGCCGCTCTCATGGGGCACGTCAGCCGAGCTCGTCCGGTAGTGAGGCGAGCGCCGCGTCCCGACCATGAGCCGTTTTCATCGGCTGTCTCCTTCAGGCCGCATCCACCGCGCGCAAGAGCATGTCGCGGACCTGCCCGGCGACCTCGTGCAGCTCGGCGATTTCCACCGCCTGCATCGATGCGACCGGATCGATGGCGCTCACCTCGGTGCCGCTTTCGACGGAGCGCAAGATGACGTTGCAGGGCAGCATCGCGCCGATCCGCGGCTCGAGACCCATGGCCTCCCAGGCCATGTTCGGATTGCAGGCGCCGAGGATCTTGTAGCCATCCATGTCCTTGTCGATCTTCTGCTTCATCGTCTGCTGGACGTCGATCTCGGTCAGAACGCCAAAGCCCGCCTCCGTCAGCGCCGCGCGCACGCGGGCTTCCGCGTCGTCAATGCCGGTGCCCGTCATCATGCGGTCGTGCGTATATGCCATTCTGTCTATCCTTTCATGGTTGTGACCCAGCCCCGCATGATGCGGGACCGGGCAAGGGGTGGCGGTACGGCGGGCTCAGTTGTTGTCCATCCGACCCTGGCCGGGTGCCCCCATCATGTCGCCGTTGCCCCGCATGCCGCCGTTCGGTCCGGGCATCATGCCGTCGCGCATCGTCTCCATGCGCTCCATCATGTCGGCCGGTTTCACGATCTCTGCCACCGACACCGCACCGTCGCCGTCGTCGTCGAGGAACTGGAAGCGGTCCACCATGGTTTCGCGAATGAGCGCGCTGTGGAGGGTCTCGAATTCAGCGAGCGACAGGGCTTCGTCGCCATCGGCGTCATATTCCGCCAGCAGGGCCTGCAGTCCTTCATGGGCTTCCTGCGAAGTCACCACGCCATCGCCATCGGCGTCGAACCGCTCTAGGCCCATGCCCATCAGCGACGCTCCGCCGCCCATCATGCCCATGCCCTGGCCCATGCCCGACATGGAGCCACCGGCGCCCATCATCGCCATACCCCCCATGGGGCCGCTGCCGCCCATCATCTGCGAGTGCATCCGCATCATCATCTGCATCATGTCATGATTTCCGGCCCTGGGACCCTGCGCTCCCGGAGCATCCTGGCCACCATGCCCATGATTGCCTGCGGCCAAGGCTGCATCGCCCAGAGCCATCAAAATGGCGGTAGCCGCCGCGAGTTTCGCTCCAGTTTTCATGTCTGTATCCTTTCCCGTGTGAAACGCCTGACCGACATGGGAAAACAATAACGAACGCCAAGGCTGCGTCATTTCCGATTGTGTATCCGTTCGTCGCAACGCGGATGCCTGATACAAAGCGTTACAATCGCGGTGCTGACCCTGCGTCGCCACCCTGCCAAATGAGACGGATGAACGGTTTGCCGCATATCCTCGTAGTCGACGATCACCGCCAGATACGGGACTCGGTCACGCGGTTCCTGGAACGCAATGGCATGCGGGCGACGGCGGCGAAGGATGCCCGGGACATGGACGAGAAGCTCGCGAAGGGGCACTTCGACCTGATGGTGCTCGATGTCATGATGCCGGGCGAGGACGGGCTTTCGATCTGCAAGCGCCTGTCGGCGGCGAAACGGCTTCCCATCATCATGCTCACGGCGCTCGGGCAGGATCAGGACCGGATCGTGGGTCTGGAGATCGGCGCGGACGACTACCTGCCGAAACCGTTCAACCCGCGCGAGCTTCTCGCACGGATCAAGGCGGTCCTGCGCCGAGCACCCGAGGAGAGGAGCGAGGCCGGAACGCTTTCAGGTCGCATCCTGCGATTCGGCGGGCTGACGCTCGATACGGACGCGCACGTCCTGACCGACCGGGACGGCAATCGCGTGCAACTGACGACGGCGGATTTTCGGCTGCTGACGGTCCTTCTGGCGCGTCCGCGCACCGTTCTGAGCCGCGAGCAGCTTCTCGACCTTACGGCGGGGCGCGCGTCAGGGCCGCTCGATCGCACGATCGACAACCAGATCAGCCGGCTGCGGCGCAAGATCGAGACGGACCCGTTGCGCCCGACGCTCATCACCACCGTACGGAGCCACGGCTACAGCTTGAACGCGGATGTCGAGGTGACCGCATGATCCGGCCGCGGACAGGAAGCCTGCGCGCGCAGCTCGTGATCCTCATCCTCGGGGCACTGGCCATCGCGCAGGCAGTGAGCCTGTGGCTCTTCGCGGACGAGCGCAGCCTCGCCGTCCGCGCTGCCCTCGGCTTCGAGGCGGCGGGGCGCGCCGCCAACGTCGTGCGCCTGCTGGAAGAAGCGCCGCCCGACCTTTCCGCGTCTATCGTGCGGGCGGCGAATTCGCCGCTCGTGCGGTTCGACCTTGCGCCCGCCCCGAGCGTCACCGCGCCCGACCATCATCACGCAGAATACATCGAAACGCGCGTCCGGACCTTGCTTGGCGACGGCTTCAGTCGCGACATCCGGGTCAACCTTAGAGAAACCGCTGTCCCTCTACACCCGATCCCGAACCTGTCCCCGCAAATGGCACAGATGCATCAAGAGATGATGCGTGGCCGGATGCAGGCGGTCGAGATGACCCTGTCCATCGCGCTGGCCGGCGGGCAATGGCTGAACGTCGCCACGCGGTTCGAACGCCCCCCGTTGCAATGGCCCCTTTTCTCTTTCGTGACCTTCGGACTGACGGCCGCGCTTATCCTCGTCGCGGCGTTCTGGTTCGTGATGACCCGCCTGACCGGGCCCTTGCGGGATCTGTCGCGCGCCGCCGAGGACCTGGGGCGCGGCGACGCGGGTGAGCCGCTGCCGGTCTCCGGCCCCGCAGAGGTGCGAGACCTCACCCGCGCGTTCAATCGCATGCAGGATCGGCTGACCCGCTTTGTCGCGGACCGCACCCGCATTCTCGCCGCGGTCAGCCATGATCTGCGATCGCCCCTCACGGCGATGCGCTTCGATGCCGAACTCGTCGAGGACGAGGAGACCCGCGAGAGCCTGATCGCCTCTATCGACGAGATGCAGACGATGGCCGAGGCCACGCTCGACTTCGCCGAAGGGCTGGCGGGGCGCGAACCCTCCGAGGTCGTTGACGTGTCCGACTGGCTCGAAACACTGGCAGGTGACAAGGCCACGCCGTTCAAGCTGACCGGCGGCCCGGCGATGATGGTGCGCCTACGCCCCCTTGCCCTGCGCAGGGCCGTTCGCAACCTGACGGAGAACGCCACCCGCTACGGTGGCAGCGCGACGGTCGGCTGGCACCGCGCAGGCGACGATCTGGTGATCGAGGTCAGCGATCATGGCCCCGGAATCCCCGAGGAACAGCTCGAAGAGGTCTTCGCGCCATTTCACCGGCTGGAGACGTCCCGCTCGCTCGAAACCGGTGGGCACGGGCTGGGCCTTGCCATCGCACGGGCGATCGTGCGCGGACACGGTGGCGACATCCGGCTCGAGAACCGGTCCGAAGGCGGGCTGAAGGCGTCGATCTTCATCCCGCTGTCGGAGGACGCGCCCATCAACGATGAAAGACAACGAAAGGAGACGTGAAATGAGACGAACAGCAATCTGGACAATCATCGGTTTTGCGGCGCCGACACTGGCCGCCGCGGACCCCGGGGACAATTGGCAGGAAGGATACGGTCACATGATGTGGGGTGGCGGATACGGAATGTTCGGCGGGCTTATGATGATCCTGTTCTGGGGCATTATCATCGCGCTGATCGTCTTTGCGGTGAAATGGTTCAACGACAGTCAGGGCGGCGGGACCCGCGGAAAGCGCGATGCGCTCGACATCCTGCGCGAACGCTTCGCTTCGGGCGAGATCGACGAGGAAGAGTTCGAGCGGCGGTGCAAGGTGCTGGAAAAATAGCCCTTCCGAGGTTTTTCAACGGCGGGCGTCGACCGGGCTGGTTGCGTCCGCCGCTCACGACAGAGCCTCCATCCCGGGATTGCTTGCAAGTCCGCAGAGCGTTCCGCCCGAAAGAGGGTTTCGTGTTTCCCGTTCGGCTTTCTCGCCGTCTGGCTCAATCAACCGAGCGAAAGATGGCCCCATCTCGCAGAGGTCAAGGATACATTCGGATACAAAAAACATGGACTTGTCAGGTGGCAAGGCAGACGCGATCCAGTAACAAGAGTCCGAGTTGGCGAGCGATCTAGAAGCGTCGCGGTCCGGTCGGAGAGCGCTTCGGAGCCGAGCCGATCAAAGGCAGGAAAGGAGCAAGGGACATGGACAAACGCGGGCGTCTGGTCGGAATTGTACTTGTTGCCGGGCTTGGCTTGGCGATCTGGCAATTCATGCGACCGGCCGAGCAACCGGCGGCGTCCATGGTTCATCCGGATCGGGCGTCGTTGACCGACCTCGACGAGGGTGCGCCAATCGTCGAGGTTCGACTTCCGGTGCAATTGTCGACCGAGGCGACGATCGGAAAGCGCGCCTTCGAGGCCAAATGCGCGGCTTGCCATGGCGCGAACGCAGCCGGTCAGAATGGCGTTGCGCCACCGCTGATCCACCGCACATACGAACCGAGCCATCATTCCGACGAAGCCTTTCAGATGGCGGTTCAGAACGGCGTCCGCGCGCATCACTGGCCTTTCGGCAACATGCCCCCGGTCGAGGGTCTGACCCGCGCCGACGTCCAGTATATCGTGCGCTATGTCCGTGAAGTGCAGCGCGAGAATGGAATAAATTGATGCGGGTGCTGTTCGTTCTCGCCGCGCGCGTCGGTCTTGCCGCGATGCTCATGATCGCGCTTGCCGTCTTCGCCACGCCGACGTCCGGCCTTGCCGGCACGCCGGATGCGCATTCAGAGATCGTCGTGGTCGCGAACAGCGATGTCGCGAATGCCGGGCACGCTGCGCATGAGGACACGCCTGACCGCTCCTGCCATCCCGACCCGACGTGTTCCCCGGCCGCCATTTTGGTGACTCGTCCGATATTCGGGGCACAAGGTTTCCGGGCCGTGCGTCAGCCGCTCGCGAAAACAGCAATAGGCGGGAAAAATGCGCCCGTGGATCTTCCACCCCCGCGAGTTTGGGACATGTCACAACCAAATACTCTGAAATATCCCCAGACATGAGAGACCAAGACATGATCAAGACACTTCTGACCGGCACCGCCCTCGCGGCCAGCCTTGCCGCTTCCATCGCGGTTGCCGGCCCTGGACATGGAGACGAGGACGGCATCGGCGAACCTGGCGACGCCGCGCAAATCGACCGCACCATCATCGTGGAAATGGACGAGATGAGCTTCAGCCCCGAGACGATCGAGGTCGCACCCGGTGAGACGATCCGTTTCGAAGTGGTGAATGTTGGACGCGCCGTGCACGAGTTTAACATCGGTACAGGCGAGACCTGGAATGGCCACCGTGGCGAAATGCGTACCATGATGCGCGAAGGCATGATGAGCGCGCGCAGCATCAATCATGACCGGATGATGGAGGCCGGGATGATGCATGACGATGCCAACAGCGTCCTGCTGGAGCCCGGAGATACGGGCCAGGTCATCTGGACGTTCCCCGAAGGCGGCGAGATCGGGTTCGCCTGCAACGTGCCCGGCCACCGCGAGGCCGGCATGGTCGGCGATTTCCGGATGGGACACGATTCCTGACGCACGAACTACTGGTGGCGGGCGAGATCGTCGCCCGCCCCGAGACCTTCCCGGAGATCCTGGCCATGCCGACACGACGCGCCTTCCTCGGACAGACCGCCGCCGTTCTGGGCCTGGCCGCGAGCGGTCGGCAGGTGTCTGCCGCTTCTCACACGCCCGTGAACCTGACAGCGCGGGAGGCCTCGGTGCAGCTCGCCCCCGGCGGCTATCCAGCCACATCCATCTGGGGTTACGAGGGCCGCGCACCCGGACCGGCCATCCGGGTGCTCCAAGGCGAACGGGTGCGGCGGCGGCTGGTCAACGATCTGCCCGAGCCGACCTCGGTCCACTGGCACGGGATCCGCATCGATAACGCGATGGACGGTGTCTCGGGCCTGACGCAAGAGGCGGTCGCGCCGGGTCAGGCCTTCGACTATGATTTCGTGGCGCCAGATGCCGGAACCTACTGGTACCACGCGCATAACCGGTCCTGGGTACAGGTCGCCCGCGGCCTGCACGGGCCGCTTATCGTGGACGAGGCCGAACCGCCCGAGGTGGATCGGGAGGAAACCCTGGTGCTCGACGACTGGCTGCTCGATCCCGAAACAGCGCTGATCGACGACAGTTTCGACCAGCCGATGAGGATGAGCCATGGCGGTCGGATCGGGAACCTGATCACCACCAACGGACGGTTCGACCTGTCCATCCCGGTCGCGCGGCACATCCGTATGCGCCTGCGGCTCATCAACGCGTCGAATGCGCGGATCTTTCCGTTACAACTTGCCGGGCTGCAGGGCTGGACGGTCGCACTGGACGGCATGCCGCTCGCCCAGCCCGAACCGCTGGAGGATGTCCTTTTTCTCGCCCCGGCGCAACGCGCCGATCTGATCGTCGATGTGACAACTGAGGCGGGCGAGACTGCGCATCTCGTCCGGATCGGCGATGACGACCAACCCGCCTCGCAGGTGGCGTTCCCCGTCACTGGCAGCACCGCGCAGACGCCGCGCGCGGCACCGATGGCCCTGCCACCCAATCCGGGCGCCGGCATTCGGTCTCTCGCCGATGCCCGACCATTGCGTCTCGTGATGTCTGGCGGCGCCATGGGCCGGATGGACAGCGCCTTCCTCGGCGGAGAGCGTCTGGGCTTTCGCGAGCTTGCGGCGCGGGGGCGGTTCTGGGCCTTCAACGACATAGCCGAGATGACGCAGGCCCCGCTGGCCGATCTTTCTCTTGGTGAACCGGTGCGGCTGGAAATCGTCAACGAAACCGTCTTTCCCCACGCCATGCATCTGCACGGGATGCACTTCCGCGAAATCCGCGAGGGCAGCCCCGTCGGCCCCATGCGCGACACGCTTCTGGTGGCCGCGCAAGAGACGCGCACGGTCGGCTTTATCGCCGACAATCCGGGCGACTGGCTGTTTCATTGCCACATGCTCAGCCATGCGGAAAGCGGGATGATGACATGGGTGCGGGTGACATGAAGACAGCGATCCTGATCGCCGCGCCGGTGGCGCTTGGCCTTGCCGGGGCTGGGGCGTGGCTGGCTCTGCGCGACGCGCCGCAGGCCGCTCTCGACCCCACCATGCCGGTGATGCCGGCCACGGTGGATATCGCGCAGGGCGAGGCGCTTTATGCCCAGAGCTGCGCCGCCTGCCACGGTGCCAACCTCGAAGGCCGGACGGAATGGCGAACCCCCGATGCGGATGGGCGTCTGCCCGCGCCGCCTCACGATGAAACCGGGCACACGTGGCACCATCCCGACCGGATCCTGTTTCAATACACGAAGCTTGGAGGACGGGAAGCCCTGGCCCAGCAAGGCGTGGAGTTCGACAGCGGCATGCCCGCATTTGACGATGTCCGGACGGATCGCGAGATCTGGAACATCCTCGCCTACATCCAATCAACCTGGCCCGAGCGCGAGCGCGCCACGCAGGCCGAACGCACGGCTGCTGATCTGGCCAACGGAGGAACCTGACATGAAGAAGCTCATTTCCATGATCACGGTGGCGCTTTCGCTGACGCTGCCCTTGTCAGCGGCGGCGCAGGACCTGACCGAAGACCGGGTGCGCGAACTGGTCCTGGAAACCATCCGCGAAAACCCCGAGATCGTCATGGAGGCCGTCGCGATCCTTGAGTCCCGGCAGGCCGAGGCGCAGGCCGCGTCGCAGGCCGAGGTTCTTGCCCGGGAACGCGACGCACTGGAACGAGATCCCGATGCACCGGTCTTGGGCAATCCGGATGGTGATGTCACGGTGGTGGAATTCTTCGACTACAACTGCCCCTATTGCCGTCGTGCGAAGCCCGAGATCGAGGCTCTGCTCGCGGCCGATCCGAATGTTCGCCTTGTCTATCGTGAATGGCCCATTCTTGGCGAAGGATCGGTTTTTGCCGCCCGCGCCGCGCTGGCCGCGCGCGAACAGGACCTCCACGAGGACTTCCATTGGGCGATGATGGGCATGAACGGTCGCGCGGAGGAATCCTCCGTCCTCCAGATTGCGGAAGACATCGGTCTCGACATCGCGCAATTGCGTCGCGACATGGAAGCACAGGAGATCGACGCGCACATCCAGACATCGATGCGCCTGGCGCAGGCCCTCGGCATCACGGGCACGCCAACTTTCGTGATCGGCGACGCCCTTTTTCCCGGTGTCTTGGATGCGGAGCAGTTGCGAACGCTCGTCTCCGATGCACGGGAACCGGAACAATGACTGCGCCTGGGAAAAAAGGCCTGACGCGGCGCCATTTCATCGTGACCGCATCCGCGCTGTTCTCGCCGCCCGTCGCGGGGCCGCTTCTGGCCGATACCTGGCCGAGCGAGGCGCAGAAGAGCGCTTGGGATGCCGAGGTGACACCGCCCTTCTTCGACCTGGAGACGTCCAATCCATGGGGCCTCGATCCGCGTTTTCTTCCGCAAAGGGTCGAGGCTCGTGCGGGCCTTGTTCCGGGGAACATCCATGTGGATGCGATCGCGCGCTACCTCTACCACATCGAGGAAGGCGGAACGGCCATGCGCTATGGCGTCGCCATCGCACGCGGCAATCTTTATGAACCCGGAACCTACACGATCCGGCGCAAGGTCCGGTGGCCGCACTGGACGCCGACGCGCTCGATGATCGAGCGGGATCCGGAACTGTACGCGGATGTCGAAGACGGTATGGAGCCGGGCCCTGACAATCCGCTCGGCGCGCGTGCACTGTATCTCTATGTCGGCGATCGTGACACCTACCTGCGCATTCACGGCTCGCCGGAGCCCCGCTCCA
>NZ_QOHR01000028.1 GCF_003385555.1 Rhodosalinus sediminis
GGGTCCTTTTTCCATGCCGGTTCACACAGGATCCGCTTCGACGTCGCCATGCAAACCCGTGAGATGGAGGGCCGGGAGGCGCGGCCGACGGCGGGCGTCATCGACAGCCAGACCGTGAAAACCACTGAAAGCGGCGGCGTTCGAGGCGACGATGCCGGCAAGAGGATCAACGGGCGCAAGCGTCACGCGGTCGTCGACACCATCGGCCTGCTCGTCGGCCGCGTCGTCCATGCCGCCGATGTCCAGGACCGCGACGGCGCGCCGGCCGTGCTCGCCTCGATCCACAGATCCGGCCCATGGCTCCGGCGCTTTTTCGCCGACGGCGGCTATGCAGGGCCGAAGCTCCGCCGCGTGCGCGACCGGGTCGGCACCTGGACGATCGAGGTCGTGACGCGGCCCGGTACCGCGAAGGGCTTCGAGGTCCTTCCTCGCCGCCGGGTCGTGGAGAGGACCTTCGCCCGGCCCGGACGGTGTCGAAGGCTGGCCAAGGACCGGGAGACGTCCATCGCCTCTGCCGAGGCATGGATCGACATATCCCACATCTGCCTCACCACCCGACGCCTCGCAAGGTATTGCTACGCATGATTTAGTTTCGAGTCGGTCTCTCAGACAGTTCAGCCAAGCCGACACTGTCACGTGTCCGGGGTCGTCCCTGGCAGATCAGGTTACAGCTCTCCATGAATGTTGCTGAATCTGTAACGCTTCTCTTGCGCCGAATCGACGGGTCGCGTACGTTGACCAAGCGGTCGGTTTATACCCGGTGGGGACAAGGGGGACACACTCGATGGAGGCATTGATCTGCGACGGGGTTCGCACACCCATCGGACGCTACGGCGGGGCGCTGTCGGCCGTGCGCACCGACGACCTGGCGGCGCATCCGATCGCTGCGCTCAAGGATCGGAACGGGCGGGTCGACTGGGCCGCGATCGACGACGTCATCATGGGCGACGCCAACCAAGCCGGGGAAAGCAATCGCAACGTGGCGCGCATGGCCGCGCTGCTGGCCGGGCTTCCGGTGGAGGTGCCGGGCACCACCATAAATCGGCTTTGCGCCAGCGGCATGGATGCCGTCGGTATGGCCGCCCGTGGCCTCCGCGCCGGGGATTACGACATGACGATCGCCGGGGGCGTGGAAGGCATGACCCGCGCGCCCTTCGTCATGCCAAAGTCTGAGGCGCCCTTCAGCCGCGCGACGGCCGTCTACGACACCACGATCGGCTGGCGCTTCGTCAATCCGAGGATGAAGGCCGAACACGGCACCCACTCGATGCCCGAAACGGCCGATAATGTCGCCGCAGATTACCACGTCTCGCGCGAGGACCAAGACGCCTTCGCCGCGCGCAGCCAGGCCCGTTGGGCTGCCGCGAACGAGGCCGGCCTGTTCGCCGAAGAGATCGTCCCCATATCGGTGCCGCAGCGAAAGGGGGAGCCGGTCGTCGTGGATACCGACGAACACCCCCGCCCCGGCACTACGGCTGACAAGCTGGCGGGTCTCAAGGGCGTCAACGGCCCCGAGTTGAGCGTCACCGCCGGCAACGCCTCCGGCGTGAACGACGGCGCCGCGGCGCTTCTGCTAGCCAATACCGCCGCCGCCGAGCGCAACGGCCTCGAGCCGATGGCTCGCGTTGTGGGCATGGCCACTGCGGGCGTGCCGCCCCGGGTGATGGGGATCGGCCCCGTGCCCGCCACCCGCAAGGTGCTGGCGCGCACCGGGCTGAGCCTCGAGCAGATGGATGTGATAGAACTGAACGAGGCCTTCGCGAGTCAGGCGCTGGCGACGCTGCGCGAACTCGGCATCGCCGACGACGCGCCCCATGTGAATGCCAACGGGGGCGCCATCGCGATGGGCCATCCCCTCGGCATGTCCGGGGCGCGGCTGGTGCTGACGGCCGCCTATCAGTTGAAACGCACCGGCGGGCGCTACGCGCTGTGCACGATGTGCGTGGGTGTCGGTCAGGGGGCTGCCCTGATCCTCGAGCGCGTTTGACAAGGGAGGATCCCCGAAATGTATGCACAGATGGTCAAGAGCACGGGCAAGGGCGTGAAGACGCGCGAGGAAATGTCCGAGGACGAACGTGCCTTTCAGGACAAGATCGACGCCGACACGAAGATCGAGCCGCGCGACTGGATGCCCGAGGAGTACCGCAAGACGCTCGTGCGCCAGATCGGCCAGCACGCGCACTCGGAGATCGTGGGGCAGCTGCCCGAGGGCAACTGGATCACCCGCGCCCCGACGCTCGAGCGCAAGATGATCCTGCTGGCCAAGGTCCAGGACGAGGCGGGGCACGGCCTTTACCTCTACGCTGCCGCTGAAACCCTCGGCGTCAGCCGCGACGAGATGACCGAGGACCTGCTTTCGGGGAAGATGAAGTATTCCTCGATCTTCAATTACCCGACGCTGACATGGGCCGACATGGGGGCCGTCGGCTGGCTCGTCGATGGCGCGGCGATCATGAACCAGGTGCCGCTTCAGCGCACCTCCTACGGGCCTTACAGCCGGGCGATGATCCGCATCTGCAAGGAGGAAAGCTTCCACCAGCGGCAGGGCTACGACATCATGATGAAGATGGCGCAGGGCAGCCCCGAGCAGAAGCGCATGGCGCAGGACGCGCTCAACCGGTTCTGGTATCCCTCGCTGATGATGTTCGGGCCCTCGGATGCCGACAGCGTGCACTCGGCGCAGTCGATGGCCTGGAAGATCAAGATCAACACGAACGACGAACTGCGCCAGAAGTTCGTGGACCAGACCGTGCCCCAGGCCGAATACCTCGGCCTTTCGATCCCGGACCCGGACCTGAAATGGAACGCGGAGCGGGGCCACTACGACTTCACCGAGCCGGACTGGCAGGAGTTCTTCGACGTCATCAAGGGCAACGGGCCGTGCAACACCGAGCGGCTGGGCGACCGCACCCGCGCCTGGGAGGAGGGCCGCTGGGTGCGCGAGGGGCTGATGGCCCATGCCAACAAGCGCGCCGCCCGCATCGCGGCCGAGTGAGACACGCCCGAGGAGGAGAGACATGAGTTCCGTCAACCCGTCGGCCTATCCCGACACCGACAGTGACGCGGCGCCGCCGCGCAAGGAATGGCCCCTGTGGGAGATCTTCATCCGGGGCCAGCACGGCATGAGTCACCGCCACGTCGGCAGCCTGCACGCGCCCGACTCCGAGATGGCGATCAAGAACGCGCGCGACGTCTATACGCGTCGCAACGAGGGCGTCTCGATCTGGGCCGTGGAATCGCGCCACATCGCGGCCACCGTGCCCAGCGAGAAGGGGCCGATGTTCGAGCCGTCGGAGAGCAAGGTCTACCGCCACCCGACGTTCTACGACATTCCTGACGAAGTGGGGCACATGTGATGGCCGACACGATCGACAGGACGGCGCTGCAGCAGTTCCTGCTGCGCATGGGCGACAACACGCTGATCCTTGGTCACCGGGTGTCGGAGTGGTGCGGCCACGCGCCCGTCCTCGAGGAGGACATCGCGCTGGCCAATACCGCGCTGGACCTTATCGGCCAGACCCAGCTCTGGCTGGACTATGCCGCCGAGGTCGAGGGCGCGGGCCGTAGCGCCGACGATCTCGCCTTCCTGCGCGACGTCTGGGATTTCCGGAACGTCCTGCTGGTGGAGCTTCCCAACGGCGACTTCGGCCAGACGCTGATGCGCCAGTTCCTCTACGACGCCTGGGCCTCGATCATGCTGGGGCGGCTGCAGAAATCCGCGGACGAGCGCGTGCGCGAGATCGCCGAGAAAGCGGCGAAGGAGAACGCCTATCACGTGGAGCGCTCTGCCGACACCGTCGTCGGCCTCGGTGACGGGACCGAGGAAAGTCACACGCGGATGCAGGCGGCGCTCGATTACCTCTACCCCTATGTCGGCGAGTTGTTCGAAAGCGACGCCACCGACGCCGCCATGGTCGAGGCCGGCGTCGCCCCGGACCCGGCCGGCCTGCGCGAGGACTACGACGCGCTGGTGGGGCGCGTGATGGCCGACGCGACGCTGAGACTGCCCGAAAAGGCTTACGTCCACCGGGGCGGACGCAGCGGCACTATGCACACCGAGCATCTCGGGCACCTGCTGTGCACCATGCAGTGGCTCCAGCGCGCCTATCCTGGGTGCCGGTGGTGACGGGAGAGGGCGGCACCATGACACGGCCGGGCGTGGAACAGGTCTGGGAATGGCTGGGCGAGATCCCCGACCCGGAGATCCCGGCGATCACGCTCACGGACCTCGGCATCATCCGCGACGTGGCCTGGCAGGAGGACACGCTCGTCGTCACGGTCACGCCGACTTACTCGGGGTGCCCGGCGACCTCGCTGATCAACATGGAGATCGAGACGGCGCTGCGCAGCCACGGGATCGAGAAGTTGGAGCTCAAGCGCCAGCTCAGCCCGGCGTGGACCACCGACTGGATGACTGAAGAGGGCCGCGCCAAGCTCGAGGCATACGGAATCGCGCCGCCCCGGCCTGCCGGCGGCCCCGAGCGATGCCCGCGCTGCGGCGGCACGACCCTCGAGAAACTCAGCCAGTTCGGCTCGACCCCGTGCAAGGCGCAGTGGCGTTGCCGGGACTGCCTGGAGCCCTTCGACTACTTCAAGTGCATTTGAGGGAGGAGCCTTCATGGCACGTTTCCACGAACTCGAAGTCACCGACGTGCGCAAGACGATCCGCGACGCGGTCGTGGTGACGCTGCGGCCCGCGAACGGCGCCGCCGACGCGTTCGACTTCACCCAAGGGCAGTACCTGACCTTTCGAAAGCATTTCGACGGCGAGGAACTCCGTCGCTCCTATTCGATCTGCGCCGGACGGGACGAGGGCATCCTGCAGGTCGGCATCAAGCGGGTCGAGGGCGGCGCGTTCTCGACCTGGGCGAACGAGGAGCTCCAGCCCGGTGACCGGATCGAGGCGATGCCGCCCATGGGCGCGTTTCACACCCCGGTCCATCCCGAAAACGAAAAGCACTACCTCGGCTTCGCCGGCGGGTCGGGCATCACGCCGGTGCTGTCGGTCCTCAAGACGACGCTGGCCCGAGAGCCGCGGTCGAGTTTCACGCTCGTCTACGCCAACAAGGCCGTCAACACGATCATGTTCCGAGAGGAACTCGAGGATCTCAAGAACACCTACCTCGGCCGTTTCAACGTGATCCACGTGCTGGAAAGCGATGCGCAGGACATCGAGCTTTTCACCGGGCGGGTGACCGAGGACAAGTGCCGGAGGCTGTTCGACAGCGGCTTCATCGACATCGCCACCGTCGACACCGCCTTCATCTGCGGCCCCGAGCCGATGATGCTGGGGATCGCCAGCGCCCTGCGCGATGCCGGGCTCACCGACGACCGGATCAAGTTCGAGCTTTTCGCCTCCGCCCAGCCCGGCCGGGCCAAGCGCAAGGCCGTCTCGAAGGACGCCGCCAGCGCCGCGGACCAGACGTCGGTGTCGATCACCCTCGACGGGGCGACGCAGACGGTACGGGTCCCCAAGGATACCACGATTCTCGACGCCGCGCTGGAGAACAGCGTGGACGCCCCCTTCGCCTGCCGCGCCGGCGTGTGCTCCACCTGCCGCTGCCGGGTGCTGGAGGGCGAGGTCGAGATGGTCGCCAACCACGCGCTGGAGGATTACGAGGTCGAGAAGGGCTATGTCCTGTCGTGCCAGTCCTACCCGGTCACCGACACCGTCACCGTCGATTACGACCAGTGAGAAGGGACAGGCCATGGCCGATGACATGAGCATCGAGGGCTACCTCGCGCAGGGCGGCCGGCTGACCAACCCGGCCAACGTGCCGCCGCGCTACCGCGCCGAGCTCCTCAAGCTGATGGCGACCTTCGTGGACAGCGAGCTCGCCGGCGCCGCGGGTTTCGCCGACATCATCAACGAGGGCCCCGGCATCAAGGAACGCATCGCCGCGGCCACGATCGTGATGGAAAAGGCCGCCAATGGCGACCGCGTGCTACGGATCATGGGCGATTTAGGCGCCGACACCGCGCGCTACGCCAACCATCATCCCTGGACCGCGCGGCTGGACCGCGAGGCTGACATCGGCGTACGGCGCAGCGACCACGACATGCGGCTCGCGGTCTTCAACTACCCCCTCGCCGGGTGGTCCGACGCGGTGGTGATGAACCTGCTCATGGGCCGCGCCGTGGGCGTTCAGCTGGAGGAACTGGCGCGCGTCTCCTACCAGCCGCTGGCCGAGGCCTTCCGCGCCGTCGCGCCGGTCGAGGCGCGCCACGTCGCGCTTGCGGAGGAAGGTATCGACCGCTTGATGGCGACCGAGGGCCGGGAGCCACTGCAGGCCAGCGTCGATTATTGGTGGCCACGGGTGGCCGCATCCTTCGGCGTCACCGAGTCGAAGAAATTCGACAGCCTCCGCGCGATGGGGCTGCGTCACGAAACGAATGCCGATCTGCGCACGCGCTGGGAGACCGAGACGGCCCGCGCGCTGGACGACCTCGGGCTCGCGAGCGGCCGGTCGTAGGGCCGAGCGGCGTACCCAAGCGCCACCTTGCAGCCCCGCGCGCAACAGGCGAACGTTTGGATCGCGCCCGGCGGCCGCCCGCGGGTCAGATGCCCTTGACCCCGGAGAGCGTGAGGTCTGCGACCAGCCGCGCGTATTCGCTGCGCGCCGCGTCGCCCGCGCCACTATTCCACATGTAATACCAGTTGAGCATGCCGAAGACCGACATTGTCGCCGCGCGCAGCTTGGCCTTGTCGCCGTCGAACACCTCGGGGGCGATGTCGCGGATGATCCCGCCGAGGAAGTCGACCATCTCGCGCTGGTAGCCGCGCAGGACCTTCTGTTGTGCGGGCGGAAGCTTCTCGACGCCGTTCACCTGCACGCGATGTTCGTGGTCGGAGCCCTGGTAGGCGAACAGGATCTCATGGACCACGCGGCGCAGCCGGTCCTGCGGGCCGAGCCCGTTGAGGTCGATGCCGCATATACGGTCCCGCAGGCTGCTCAGGTAGGTCTCGAGGATATCGTAAAGGATCGCGTCCTTGCTGTCGTAGTAGTGATAGATATTCGCCTTGGAGATCCCGCATTCACTGGCGAGCTGGGTCATCGTGGCCCGGTCGAACCCCGCCTCGGCGAACACCTTTGCGGCCGAGGCGAGGATCTGCGCGCGCTTCTGGTCGTGATCCTTGGCGATCGTGCGGGCCACGGCGTTACCCCCGCTCGCGGTTGTCGATCACGCGCTTGGCCTTGCCTTGGCTGCGCTCGATCTCGCCCGGGTCGCGCACGTCGATCTCGGTCGAGATGCCGACGACGTCCTTGATGTGCTTGTGCAGCATGCGCGCCGCGGCCGTCTTGGACGCCTCGTCCGCGGACCCCTCGGCCGCTTCCACGTGGACTCGCAGCGCGTCCATGCGTCCGGCGCGGTAAAGTTCGATCTGGAAATGGTTCGTCAGCCCGCCGGTGGCCAGCACCTGCTCCTCGATCTGGGTCGGGAAGACGTTGACGCCGCGCAGGATGATCATGTCGTCCGAGCGCCCCGTGATCTTCTCCATCCGGCGCATGCTGCGCGCGCTGCCGGGCAGGAGCCGCGTCAGGTCGCGGGTGCGGTAGCGGATCATCGGCAGGCCTTCCTTGGTCAGCGTGGTGAAGACCAGCTCCCCCATCTCGCCGTCCTCGACCGGCTCGCCGGTCTGCGGGTCGATGATCTCCGGGAAGAAATGGTCCTCCCATATGTGTAGCCCGTCCTTGGTTTCGACGCACTCGTTGGCGACACCCGGCCCCATGATCTCGGACAGCCCGTAGATGTCGACGGCGTGCATGTCGAAGGCCGCCTCGACCTCGGCGCGCATCGCGTTGGTCCACGGCTCGGCGCCGAAGATGCCCACCTCGAGCGAGCTTTCGCGCGGGTCGAGCCCGTGCTTGTGGAACTGCTCGAGGATGTTGAGCATATATGACGGCGTCACCATGATGGTGGAGGGTTTGAAATCCTCGATCAGCGTGACCTGCCGCTCGGTCATCCCGCCCGAGACCGGCACCGTGCTGCAGCCCAGCCGCTCGGAGCCGTAGTGCGCGCCCAGCCCGCCGGTGAACAGCCCGTAGCCATAGGCGACGTGCACGATGTCGCCGGGCCGTGTGCCGCTGGCGCGCATCGAGCGCGCCACCATGTCGGCCCAGACGTCGATGTCGCCTTGGGTGTAACCCACCACCGTCGGCTTGCCCGTCGTCCCGGACGAGGCGTGGATGCGCACGATCCGCTCGCGCGGCACGGCGAAGAGACCGAAGGGATAATTATCGCGCAGGTCGGTCTTGTAGGTGAACGGGAACCTGGCGAGATCGCTCAGCTGCTTGAGATCGTCGGGGTGCACGCCCGCCGCGTCGAACCGCTCGCGGTACATCGGGACGTTGTCGTAGGCGTGGCGGACCGACCACTTGAGCCGGTCCAGTTGCAGGCTGCGGATCTCGTCGATCGAGGCGATCTCGATCGGGTCCAGATCGGATGTCTTCGGTGTCAGGTCCTTCATCGTCTCCTCCTCCCCGGATGCGCGCCGGTCAAATCAGTCTTCGTCCTCGTCGAAGAGGTGCCCGTCGATGGCCCGCGACATGCCGCGGAACTCGGCGATCACAACGCCGTCCTGGTTCATCACGGTGACGTCGTAGATGCCGCTGCGCCCCTTCAGGGCGACCTCGCGCGCGTGCGCCGTCAGCCGGTCGCCCTGTTTTCCGGGCGCGAGATAGGTGATGACGTTGTGTTGCGCGACTGTGGCCCGGTTGCGGCTGTTGCAGGCGAATGCGAAGGCGCTGTCGGCCAGCATGAAGGTCAGCCCGCCGTGGCAGATCGCGTGGCCGTTGCAGTGATGGGGCTGCACGGTCAATTCCAGGATCGCTTCGCCCTCGTCGACATGAGTGATCTCCATGCCCGCCCATTGCGAGGCCCCGTCGTCCGACCACATGGCCGCCGCGGCTTTTTCCGCGCGTTCCTTCGGTGTCATGCTCACCTGCCCTGGAAGTTCGGTGCACGCTTCTCGATGAAGGCCGTGACGCCCTCGGCGTAATCCGCGCTTTCGCCGCAGGTCTTCATCGCGTCGGCCTCCAGTTCGAGATGCGCGTCGAGCGTGTCGGTCGCCGCCGCCTGGATCGCCTGCTTGGTCAGGCCGAGACCGAGCGTCGGCCCGGCGGCCAGCTTGCCTGTCAGGGCGCGCGCCTCCTCCATGAGCGCGTCGTCGGCCACGGCCTTCCATATGAGACCCCAGTCGGCCGCCTGCGTCGCGGCGAGCGGTTCGCCGGTGAGCGCCAGCCCCTTCGCGCGCGCTTCGCCGAGAAGGCGCGGTAGGTGCCAGCTGCCGCCCGTATCCGGGATGAGGCCCACCTTGGCGAACGACTGAATGAACTTCGCGCTCTGCGCGGCCAGCACGATGTCACAGGCCAGCGCGAGGTTCGCCCCCGCCCCGGCCGCGACGCCATTGACCGCGCAGACGACCGGGACATCCAGAGACCGGATCAGCCGCACCAGCGGCGCGTAGAACGTGCGCACGGTGTGGCCCAGATCCGGTGGCCCATCCATCTTCGTCGGATCGCGGTCGCCGAGGTCCTGGCCCGCGCAGAAGCCGCGCCCAGCCCCCGTCAAAAGGACCGCGCGCGCGCCCCCGTCGCGCGCCGCCTCCAGCGCGGCGTAAAGCGCGCGGTGCATCTCGTCATTGAAGCTGTTCAGGCGGTCGGGCCGGTTCAGGGTGATCTCGACCCATGCGCCGTGGTCCGTCGTGAGTATGGTGTCGCTCATGCGGGGCCTGTCGTGTCGAACGTCAATTTCCTCCTTGCATAAACCGAACGGTTGGTCAATAAATATCCGCATGAGTGAATCGCGCCCAAATGCCGGCCGCGAGGCCGCCGCGGACCGATCGACCGTCACCGTCGACCGCAGCGGGGAGATTGCGTGGGTCACGATCGACAACCCGCCGGTGAACGCCACGTCGAACGCCGTGCGGGCCGACCTGGCGGCGGCGGTGAAGGACGTGCAGGGCGCCCGCGTCGCGGCGCTGCGGTGCGCGGGCCGCACCTTCATCGCCGGCGGCGACATGTCGGAGTTCGACGCGCCCCCGGTCGAGCCGCACCTGCCCGACGTCGTGCAGATGGTCGAGGACAGCGAGGTCCCCTTCGTCGCCCTGATGCACGGCAACGTGCTCGGCGGCGGCTTCGAGATCGCGATGGCCTGCGCCTGGCGCATCGCCGCGCCGGGAACCGGGTTCGGCCTGCCGGAGGTGAATGTCGGCCTGATCCCCGGCGCCGGCGGCACGCAGCGCCTGCCGCGGCTCGTGGGCATGGAGGCCGCGATCGACATCGCTTGCCGCGGCCGCATCGTGACGGCCGAGGACATGCTGAAGCTCGGTGGTATCGACCGCGTCGCGGACGACCTCGCGGCCGCCTGCATGGAGCTGTCCGCGGAACTGCCCGCGCGCCCCGTGCCGGCGTCGCGGCGCCCCGTTCCGGCATTTTCGGATCAGCTCGTCGCGGAGGCCGAAAAGAGCCTGCGCAAGCGTGCCCGCGGGCAACAATCGCCGCTGGAGAACCTCCGGGCGCTTCAGTGGTCGGCCGCGCCGTTCGAGCAAGGCCAGCCACGCGAACGCGCCCGCCACCTGGAGCTGCGTCGCTCGCCCGAGAGTCGGGCGCTGCGCCATGTGTTCTTCGCGGAACGCGCCGCCGCTCGCCCCGAGGCGATCGCGGGCGCCACCCCGCGCGACGTCGCGCGCGTCGCCATCGTCGGCGGCGGCCTGATGGGCGCCGGGATCGCCGCGGCTGCGCTGACCGCCGGCCTGCGCGTGACGCTGATCGAACGTGACGCCGAGGCCGCCGGCGCGGCACACGAGCGCGTGTCCGGGCTGCTGGACGGCGCGGTCGACCGCGGCAAGATGGACGACGCCGCGCGGGACGCCGCGCTGGCCGGATTCGCCGCGGTGGACGACTACGCGCACGCCGCCGGGGCGGACCTGGCGATCGAGGCGGTGTTCGAGGACGCGGCGGTCAAGCGGGAGGTCTTCGCGAAGCTATCGGAGGCGATGGGGGAGGAGGCGATCCTTGCCACCAACACCTCCTACCTCGATCCGCACGACATTTTCCGCGACATCCCGCGGCCCGACCGCTGCCTCGGCCTGCACTTCTTCTCGCCCGCGAACATCATGAAGCTGGTGGAGGTCGTGCAGACTCCGGACACCGCGGCCGAGGTGCTGGCCACCGGCTTCGCGCTGGCCAGGCGGCTCCGCAAGATGCCGGTGCTCTCGGGCATCTGCGACGGGTTCATCGGCAACCGGATCCTGTCCGCCTATCGTCGCGCCGCGGACTATCTGCTGGCCGACGGCGCTCTGCCGCACGAGGTGGACGCGGCGATGCGCGGGTTCGGCATGGCGATGGGGCCCTACGAGATGCAGGACATGGCCGGGCTGCAGATCGCCTGGGCCAACCGCAAGCGGCAGGCGGCCACGCGGCCGGCGGGGGAGCGCTACGTCGCCATCGCCGACCGGCTGTGCGAGATGGGGCGCCTCGGCCGGCGCAGCGGCAAGGGCTGGTACGACTACGGCGACGACGGCAAGCCGCAGCGCTCCACCGAGGTCGAGGCGCTGATCGAGGCTCATTCGCGTGAGCACGGACTCGCGCGCCGCAGCTTTGCCGAGGAGGAGATCACCGGGCGCCTTCTGGCCGTCATGGCCAATGAGGGGCTGCGCATCGTCGAGGAGGACATCGCCGAGCGCCCGGGGGATATCGACGTAGTGGAGGTCCACGGCTACGGTTTTCCCCGGTGGCGCGGCGGCCCGATGCACCACGCGTCCGAGGTCGGCTGGGACGTGACGAGGAGGAACATGCACCTGGTGGCGGAGGAAAGCCCCGGGTCATGGGGACTGGCGTCCAAGCTGTGAACGCAGACGGACAGCCATCATCACTTAGGGAGGATTCAATGGCACACTACCGCAAACTCACCTCGCTGCTCGCCGGGGCCGCGCTCGCAGTCAGCGGCACGGCGGCGTTCGCCGCGGATTACACGCTGACGATTTCCAGCTGGGCCCCGCCGACACACAACATCAACGCCAAGATGTGGCCGAAGTTCACCGAAATGGTCGAGGAGGCGACCGACGGCCGCGTGACCACGGATCTCAAGCTGGGGCTCGCCCCGCCGCCGGCGCAGATGGACCTGATCCAGGACGGCGCGGCCGACCTGTCCATCATCTTCCACGGCTATCAGGCAGGGCGCTTCGTCACCACCAAGCTGATCGAGCTGCCCGGGTATACCGGCAGCGCGGAGGAGGCGTCGGTCGCCTACTGGCGCGCGTATGACAAGTACCTGTCCAACGCCGACGAGCACCGCGGCGTGAAGGTGGTGGCCATGCACACCCACGGCCCCGCGCAGCTTCACACCGCCGACAAGGTCGAGTCGATCGACGATATCAGCGGGCTGAAACTGCGCGTTCCCGGTGGCGTCGGCGGCGACGTGGGCGAGGCGCTGGGGGCGACCGGCATCAAGGTGCCGGCCCCCAAGGTCTACGAGACGCTGGCGTCCGGCGCCGCCGACGGCGTGGTGATGCCCGTCGACTCGCGGCAGGGCTTCAAGCTGACCGAGGTCGCGCCGCACCTCTACGAGATGCCCGGCGGGTTCTACCGTGGATCGTTCGCCTTCATCATGAACGAGGGCTCCTTCCAGCGTCTGCCCGAGGACATTCGCACCGCCCTCGAAGAGGAGGTCTTCGGCGAGCCGATCAGCCGCGAGATCGGCAAGATCTGGGACGCCGGCGACCAGCAGAGCCTCGAGCTGACGAAGGAGGCCGCGGGTAACACGATGACGGTCGCCTCGGAGGCGGACCAGGCGAAGTTCGAGGAGATCTCCTCGGGCATCATCGACGAGGTGATCACGCAGGTCGGCGAGACCGGCGTGGACGCCGAAGCCGCCTACGAGATGCTCAGCAGCGAGCTGTCGGCGGACTGATCGCCGATCTCACCCTGCCCGGCGGTCCGCGCGGCCGCCGGGCGGCCGGCTGCCCGACCGCCGCCCCCGGAGACCCGCACAATGAGATCCCTTCTGCACGCTGTCCGGAAACTGGACAGGATACCGATTCTTGTCGCCTGCGCCGCCCTGTTCGCGCTCATGGCGATGACGTTCTTCGACGTGATCTTGCGGTCGACCTTCAACGCGCCGATCGAGGCCGCGACGGAGCTGACCCGGATCTTCGTGGCCGTGATGGTCTTTGCCGTGCTCCCGCACGTGTCGGTGGGCAACCACCACATATCCGTCGATCTGACCGACGGGCTGTTCCGCCGATACCGGCTGGAACGGGTGCGCGACGGGGTCATCCTGATCGCGTCGGGGGTGATGCTGATCTGGCCCGTGCAGCGCATCGTCGTGCTGGCCGAGCGCACGCGCAGTTACGGCGACGTCACAGAATATCTCGCGATTCCGCAGTTCTACATCATGTGGTTCATTGCCATCGGCACCGGCATCGCCGCAGCGTCGATGGTGATCGCCGGCGTGCTGAAGCTGGCCGCGCCGCACCTTCTCGGGGATGACGCCCAATGACCGCCGCGCTTATCGGATTCGCCCTCGTTCTCGTCCTGGTCCTGATGCGGATGCCCATCGTCTTCGCGATGGGGCTGGTCGGCACCTTCGGATTCGCCTTCGAGCGCAGCGGCAGCCTCTTCGACGCATGGGGGCTGAACGCGGCCATGTCGATGGTGGGCCGCCAGATCATCGACACCGCGCAAAGCTACGGCTTGTCGGTGGTGCCGCTGTTCATCCTGATGGGCCTCTTCGTCAACAAGAGCGGGATGGCACGTGAACTCTACGCCGTCTCCAACGCCTTTCTGGGCCACATGCGCGGCGGCATCGCCATGGCCACCGTCGCCGCCTGCGGGGGGTTCTCCGCGATCTCGGGCTCGTCCCTGGCCACTGCGGCCACGATGTCGAAGGTCGCTATGCCCGAGATGCGCCGCTACGGATATTCCGAAGGGCTCTCGACGGCCTCGATCGCGGCCGGCGGAACACTGGGCATCCTGATCCCGCCGTCGGTGATCCTGGTGATCTACGGGCTGATGACCGAGACATCGATCGGCAAGCTTTTCATGGCCGGCATCATCCCCGGCGCACTGGGCATCCTGTTCTACATCCTGGCGGTGCGGTTCACCGTGTGGCGCAACCCGGACGCCGGGCCGGCCGGGCCGCGGTTCAATTGGCGCGAGCGGCTGGGCGCCCTGCGGTCGGTCTGGGCGGTGCTGCTGCTTTTCGTGCTGGTGATCGGAGGCCTTTACGGCGTCTTCGATGTTTACCCCATTTACCTGACGTTCTCGCCCACCGAGGCCGCCGGCATGGGCGCGATGGGCGCCTTCCTGATCGCGCTGTCTCGGGGCGGGCTGACGCTGTCCAGCACGTTCGAGGTGCTCAAGGACACGGCACTCACGGCAGCTGCGCTCTTTTCGGTTCTGATCGGGGCGCAGATCTTTTCCAACTTCGTCAACCTCGCCGGCCTGCCCGAGGCGCTGATCGGGATCGTCACCTATTACGATGTGCCCCCCTACGCGGTGATGATGATGATCCTTCTGATTTACATCGTGCTGGGCTGCGTGTTCGAATCCCTGTCGATGCTGCTTCTGACAGTGCCGATCTTCTTCCCGCTGGTGACGGAGCTCGGCTACGACCCGATCTGGTTCGGGATCGTCGTGGTGGTCGTCACCGAGATATCGCTCATAACGCCGCCGGTGGGGCTGAACGTCTTCATCCTCAAGGGGGTGGTCGGGAACGTCACCACCGGTACGATCTTCCGCGGCGTCACTCCGTTCTGGATCGCGGACCTCTTCCGCCTCGCGCTGATCGTGCTGGTTCCATGGCTCGTGCTCGTCCTGCCTGAGAACATGGGAGCGATGGGCCATTGACCGTCCTCGATCTGACCGATCCACCAGCGGGGTTTCACGACGACCCCTATCCAGCCTACCGGCATCTGCTGGAGGACTGTCCCGTCTGCTGGCAGCCCGACGGCAGCGTGGTGCTGTCGCGCCATGCCGATCTGGACACGGTCTACCGCGACACCCGGCGTTTCATCTCGGACAAGAGGGATGTCTTCGGGCCGAAATTCGGCCCCGACAGCCCGCTTTACGAGCATCACACCACGTCGCTGGTGTTCAACGACCCGCCGCTGCACACTCGGGTGCGCAAGGTGATGGTGGGGGCGATGAACCCGCGCGCGCTGCAGCAGATGGAGCCGGGGCTGATCCGGCTCGTCGACAGTCTGCTCGACGCGATGGCGGAGCACGCGGAGGTCGAGCTGATCGCCGACTTCGCCGGCGCGATCCCCATCGAGGTGATCGGCAACCTGCTCGACATTCCGCGTGATGAGCGCGGGCCGCTGCGCGACTGGTCGCTGGCCATCCTCGGCGCGCTGGAGCCGATGCTGTCGGATGCGGAGATGGCGCGCGGCAACCGCGCGGTGACCGAATTCAAGGACTACCTGCGCCACATCATCGAGGACCGCGCAGCGAACCCCGGCGACCCGGAGACGGATGTGCTCACCCGCCTCATGCAGGCGGAGGGCGAGGGGCTGACCGAGGTCGAGCTCTACCAGAACTGCATCTTCATCCTCAACGCGGGCCACGAGACGACGACGAACCTGATCGGCAGCGCGCTCTGGCTGCTCGACCGGCACCGCGACAAGCGGGCCGAGCTGCTGGCGAGCCCGGGGCTGATCGGCACGGCGGTGGACGAGTTCCTGCGCATGGAAAGCCCCAACCAGATCGGCAACCGGTTGACCACGCAGGACGTGGAATTCCACGGCCAGACCATTCCCGCCGGCACCGACCTGAACCTGATGATCGGGGCGGCCAACCGCGACCCGCGGGTTTTCGACGACCCCAACACGCTGCGCCTCGAGCGCCGTCCCAACAAGCACCATGCCTTTGCCGGGGGGCCGCATACCTGCGTGGGGCTGACGCTGGCGCGGATGGAGGGGCGGATCGCAGTGGAGCGGTTCCTCGCCCGCTTTCCCGACTACGAGATCACCGATGGCGCCGTGCGCGGCGGGCGGCTGCGGTTCCGCGGCTTCGCCCGCCTGCCGGCCATACTGAAAGGATAGACCGATGACGATCCGAGAGGTTGCAAGCTTTGCCGCCGGCGAATGGGTGGCCCCGGGTCAGGGCGCGCGCGATATCGCCAGCGCGGTGACGGGCGAGGTCATCGCCAGCGCCGGCAATTCGGCGCTCGACGCGCAAGCGATGCTCGATCACGCCCGGGGCACGGGCGGCCCGGCCCTGCGCAAGCTGACATTCCACGACCGCGCGCGGATGCTCAAGGCGCTGGCTCAGTACCTCGACCGGCACAAGCAGGTGCTGTACGACCTGTCCTTCGACACCGGCGCGACGCAGGCCGACCACCTGATCGACATCGACGGCGGCATCGGCACGCTGTTCGTCTTCGCCTCCAAGGGCCGGCGCGAAATGCCCGACGGGCACGTTTACCTCGACGGCGAGGTCGAGCAACTCTCGCGCGGCGGGACGTTCCTCGGCCAGCACGTCTGCACGCCGCTTCAGGGGGTGGGCGTGCACATCAACGCCTACAATTTCCCCGTCTGGGGGATGCTGGAGAAGCTGGCGCCGACGATCCTCGCCGGGGTGCCGGCGATCGTGAAGCCCGCGACCAGCACCTGCTACGTCACCGAGGCCTGCGTGCGCCTGATGCTGGAGGCCGACATTCTGCCCGCCGGCGCGGTGCAGCTCGTCGCCGGCGGGCTGGGCGACATGCTCGACCGGCTGACCTGTCAGGACGTGGTCAGCTTCACCGGCTCGGCGGAGACCGCGCTCAAGCTGCGCTCGGCGCCGCACATTCTCGAAAACTCGGTGCGCTTCGTGGCCGAGCAGGACAGCCTCAACGCCTCGGTCCTCGGCCCCGACGTCGACCCTGACAGCCCCGAGTTCGACCTTTTCGTCAAAGAGGTCTGCCGCGAGATGACGGCCAAGGCGGGGCAGAAATGCACCGCGATCCGCCGGATCATCGCCCCCGAGGACCGCGTCGAGGCTGTCATCGAGGCGGTCTCGGCGCGGCTGGGCAAGACGACCATCGGCGACCCGCGCAAGGAGACGACGCGGATGGGCGCCCTGGTCTCCGCCAGCCAGAAGCGCGACGTGCTCGACAAGGTGGCGGTGCTGGAACGCGAGGCCGAGCGCGTGCACGGCGATCCCGAGGATTTCACGGTGGACGGCGCCGACGCCGGCAAGGGTGCCTTCCTGCCACCGATGCTGTTCCACTGCGCCGACCCGGACCGCGCGCGCCGCATCCACGACACCGAGGCCTTCGGCCCGGTCAGCACGGTCATGGGCTACCGCGACCTCGATCACGCGATGGCGCTGGCCAACCGCGGCGAGGGGTCGCTGGTCACCTCGGTCATCACGCACGACGGCGACGTCGCACGTCAGGCGGTGCTCGGGGCGGGGGCCTACCATGGGCGCATCTACCTCAACGACCGCACCTCGATGAAGGAGAGCACCGGCCACGGCTCGCCCCTGCCGCACATGGTCCACGGCGGCCCCGGCCGCGCCGGCGGCGGCGAGGAACTGGGCGGCGTGCGCGGCGTCACCCATTATATGCAGCGCACCGCGGTGCAGGGCTCGCCCGACCACCTCGCGGCGATCGCCGGACAGTGGGTCCCCGGCGCGGCCGAGGTGACCGGCCCCGCACATCCCTTCACGCGCCGCTTCGGCGAGCTTTCGATCGGTGAGACGCTTCACACCGAAGCGCGCGAGGTCACGCTCGCGGATATCGAGCATTTCGCGGAGTTCACGGGCGATACGTTTTACGCGCACATGGACGCCAAGGCCGCCGAGCGGAACCCGTTCTTCCCGGGGCGCGTGGCCCATGGCTACCTGCTGATCTCCTTCGCCGCGGGGCTCTTCGTGGAGCCCGCCGAGGGGCCGGTCCTGGCCAACACGGGCCTCGACAACCTGCGCTTCATGAAGCCGGTCGAGCCCGGCGACAGCGTGAAGGTGCGGCTGACCGTCAAGAAGAAGACCCCGCGCACCGAGGACTACGGCGAGGTCCGGTGGCATGTCACCATGACCAATCAGGACGACGAACGGGTCGCCGAGTACGACCTGCTGACCATGAACGCCTATTGAGCCCCCCGCGTCGCCCGGCTATGGTCGGGCGATGCAAGGAATTGCGACAAAAGAAAAAATTGAGCTCCTGAGCGAATGCGGCCCGCTCAAGGTCTGGTCGGTGGTGGTGACGATCCTCGGCGACCTGTGCACCTCCCCGCACGACCGTGTCGGCGGCAAGCTCTTGACCGCGCTGGCCTGCCGGATGGGCGTCACGGGCCAAGCGGTCCGCGTCGCCGTCCACCGTCTGCGCGCCGACGGCTGGGTTGAAACCGAAAGGGCGGGCCGCGAGTCGCTTTACGGCCTGTCGCAGCGCGGCTGGGCCGAAACGCAGGTGGTGCGTCCCGTGATCTATGCCGGCAAGGCGCCGCCCGCGGGCAGGCCATGGTTGCTGGTGGCGCCGCCGCAACGCGCCGCAGCCGATTTCGCCGCCCGGCTTCCGGCGACAGCCGTCGCGCTCGGCCCGCGGACAGCCCTCCTGGACGCGCCGCCCGATCCCGCGGACCCGGATGTGCTGCTTGCACAGGCCCGCCCGGAGCAGATCCCCGGATGGGTCGGCGATCTGCTGGCGGGCGCGGAGCTGCGCGCCGAGTACGCGCGGCTTGCCGACCGCGCACGGCGCGTGACGGCCAGCCCGGCGCCCGCGAACCTGCTCGACGCCACCGTGCTGCGCCTGCTGGTCCTGCATCACTGGCGCCGCCTGCGACTGCGCCATGGGGCGCTGCCCGATATGCTGTTGCAGTCGGGCTGGGAAGGGGCGCAGGCGCGCGAGGCCGTCGCCCACGCCCGCGAGGTGTTTCCGCGTCCCGCCTTGCACGAGCTGGCGGCGGCATATGAAGGCGCCGATCCGGGCTGATCGCGCCGGAACCATCGCGCGTGTTGGAGTGGTTTCATCGACCGCTTGGCTCCGCCGGTTCGGGGCCAGTGGCGGCCTGACGCAGGGGCGTCAGTGTATGATGTGCCCGACTTCCGGAGATCGCGCGGGCCATCCCATGGCCGCGCAGGCGCAAACGCGTGTTCCAGGAACGCGGGGCGGACATCTCTGCCGCGCCGACGAGCGGGATGATGCCGCGTTCTTTCCGGAGATTTTGAAGCGCCGCGCGACGAGCGACAATGAGGTCGGCGGGCGCCGGCAGCCAGCGGCGACGTCGCAAAACCCCATGAGCGATGTCGTGGGAGGGCTCTGGTTGTCAAAGACGAAACCCGAAGAACCGACGGAGCCGTGGGCGAAACAGATCGTAAGCGCGGGCTGGTCTCCACGTTCCGCCGTGTTTGTTGCGATGCGAGGCCGTCCCTGTCGTGAG
>NZ_QOHR01000029.1 GCF_003385555.1 Rhodosalinus sediminis
CGAAGCGGTAGATCAGACGATCCTTAACGAATCGCGTTCGGTTGGTGCGGGTGCCCGTTCGTTCACCGTGCCGGATCGCGCGGCTCCCTCCGCGGGACATCCGGCGGGTGTTGCGGCGACGGCTGGCGTGGGGCGACGCGGCGTGACCTGAAAGCCGCGGTTCACCATCGGTGCCGGCGCGCTCTAGCGGCGCGCTGTAGCGGTTCTGCCAGTCATGCGATAAAAATGCTGTCAAAATGCCGTAAGCGGCGTACGATCGAGCAGAAGGACACCTCGAAATGACCCGTCGCGCCCCCGTCGCCCTCGCGCTCGCCGCGGTCCTCGCCACGGCCTCCTGCGGCATCACCTACGTCAGCCCCTCGGTGCGCAGCGACAGCGCGGACGTTCCCGTGCGCGTCATGACGTTCAGCTCGCAGAGCGTTATGATGGCGAACCGGGCGCCCTACACGCCCCAGAGCCTGCCGGAGGCGTTCTACCAGACGGCCACGAACGAGGGGCGGATGCGCCAGGCCGCCGCGCTCCCGGAGGCGCCGGTCGTGCCCGACGAGACCTTCCGCGAGCCGGTCATGCGCCCGCCGCCGCCGGTCGAGCCGGAGCCCTATCGCATCGGCGTGGGCGACCGCGTGCTGCTGGCCACCGAAAGCGCGGGCACCACGGTCGAGGAGTTGAGCGGCCTCCTCGCCGCGCAGACCCAGCGCCAGGGCTTCACCGTGCGCGACGACGGCACCATCTCGATCCCCGACATCGGGCAGGCGCGGCTCGCCGGGCTGACGCTCGAGGAGGCGGAGAACGAGCTGTTCGACGTTCTCATCGCCAATGAGCTCAGCCCCGCCGTCGCCCTCGAGATCGCGGAGTTCAACGCGCACAAGGTCGTCGTGGGCGGCGCGGTGGGCAGCCCCACGGTCGTGCCGATCACGCTGCAGCCGCTGACGCTCGGCCTCGCCGTGGCGGCGGCCGGGGGGCTTGACGTGCCCGAGCCGCGCTTCGCCACCATCCGCATCTTCCGGAACGGGACGCTTTACCAGATCCCCGTCGACACCTTCGAGGACGACGCCGATCTGCAGAACCTCATCCTGCGCTCGGGCGACGCGATCTTCGTCGATCTGACCTATGATCTCGACAAGGCGCTCTCCTACTTCCAGCAGCAGATCGACATCATCTCGCTCGAGCGCGAATCGCGCAGGCAGGCCTTCTCCGAGCTTCAGGCCGAGATCGGCTTCCGCCAGGCGGCGCTGAACGAGCGGCGCTCGAACTTCCGGACCCGGCTGGAGCTCGGCGCCGAGCCGCGCGACTACGTCTACCTGAGCGGCGAGGTCGCCAGCCAGAGCCGCGTGCCGCTCCCGTTCGATCAGCGCGCGTCGCTCGCCGACGTGCTCTTCGAGAGCGGCGGCTTCGACGTGACCACCGGCAACCCGGCGCATATCTACGTGCTGCGGCCCTCGCCCGATCCGGCGGAGTTCGGGGCGGTGACCGCCTGGCACCTCGACGCGACGAACCCGGCGGCCTTCACCCTCGCCGGGCGCTTCGAGATGCGGCCCGACGACGTGGTCTTCATCGAGGCGCAGCCGATCACGCGCTGGAACCGCACGCTGCGGCAGTTCTTCCCGGTGCTGATCAACACGGCGCAGTCGGCGGTGACGGAGTAAGCCGCGCCTTGGGCCGAGGGCGCGGGCCGTGCGGCCCGCCGCCCGTGACGCGAGGGGGATGGTCGGCGGCGGCGCGCATCATCGCGTGACGTGCGACCACGTCGGATCGCGCCGACGGGGGCGCGTATTCCCGAGATCACGGCCTGGCACAAATGGCTGCAGGGCGACGTGGAACCGCCCTGCCGGCGATGCGATCCGTGAGCGTGGTCTCTTTACGACGGCGGCGCAGCCCGGCGTCCGAGCGGCGCGGCCTGCCGGGGCGCGGCGCCGGCGGCGCGCGCGCCCCGGTGCGCCGGTCACTCCGGCAGGAGCACCGTGTCGATGCGGTGGATCACGCCGTTGGAGGCCGGGATGTCGGCCTGCGTGACGCGCGCGTCGTTGACGTGCACCGCCTCGCCCGTGGCGTCGATGTGCAGGTCGCCGCCCTGAACGGTCGTCGCCGAGAGGCGCTCGCCGATCAGCTGATCCGAGGTCACGACGCCCGGGACCACGTGATAGGTCAGCACCGCGGAGAGCTGGTCGCGGTTCTCCGGCTGGAGGAGCGCTTCGACCGTGCCCTCGGGCAGTTTTTCGAAGGCGGCGTTCGTGGGCGCGAAGACGGTGAAGGGGCCGTCCCCGTCCAGCGTCCCGACGAGGTCGGCGGCGTCGGCCGCGGCGACGAGGGTCGAGAACTGATCGTTGCTCGAGAGGACGCCGGCGATGCTCGGCTCTTGGGACATCATGGGCGCGCAGGCCGCGATCGTCGCGGCGAGGCCGGTGCCGGCGAGCGTCTTGAGCGCGAAACGGCGGTTCATGTGATGGCTCCTTTCCGTTGATATGCGGTCGCTCGATCAGGCGCGCGGACGGGGCGCCCGCAGGCGCCCCGCCCTCGCTCCGTGAGCCAGATTACTCGGGCATGATCACCGAATCGATGACGTGGATCACCCCGTTGGAGGCCTCGATGTCGGCGGTCGTCACGGTCGCGCCGTCGACCATCACCGTGCCGTCCATGATGCTGATCTCGACCTCGGAGCCCTGCACCGTCTCCGCCATCATGCCGTCGGAAAGGTCCGAGGACATCACCGCGCCCGGCACCACGTGGTAGGTCAGGATCGAGGTGAGCGTGTCGGTGTCCTCGAGCAGGCCCTCGACGGTGCCCTCGGGCAGCGCGGCGAAGGCGTCGTCGGTCGGCGCGAAGACGGTGAACGGGCCGTCGCCCTTCAGCGTCTCGACGAGGCCCGCGGCCTCGAGCGCGGTGGCGAGGGTCGTGAAGTTGCCGGCCTCGACGGCGGTGTCCACGATGTCCTTGCCCATGTGGTCGTCGGCGAGCGCCGGACCGGCGAGCGCGGTGGCCGAGGCGAGGGCGATGAGGGTTCTGCGGAACATGTCTGTCCTCCTGCGTGAGCGAAACGAAATCTTCGTTCGAAACGAAATGCCCGTTCGAGCATTTCGAGTGACTCTACGCCGGAGACCGCCCGCGGGTTCACCGGGGTTTTCCGCCGATCGCGTTTGACCCGGGGGCAACGCGCGCTAAGCCGCGCCGCCCCGAGGTTTCTACTAAAATCCTTGTGATCTGCCGTGAGCGCGCGGGCCTCAGTCCATGCCGATGGCGCTGCGCGCGATGCGGTCGAGAAGCGCCTCGACCTGGTCCATGGGCCCGTCGGGATAGCCGCGGTAGCCGATGGTCACCGTCTCCTCGCCCGCCTCCTGCATGATGAAGACGTGATAGGGGCAATAGGCGATGTTCATCGGGTCGGCCTCCATCACCGCGCGCGAGACGGTGGCCGAGCAGAAGCCGTAGGCCTCCGCCGCCTCGTAGAGCACCACGTCCGAGCCGACGTCGGCCCGCGTGCGGGAGAGCATGCCGCCCACGTCGCTGACGTGGTCGATCACCAGCCCCTCGTCGAGGATCGCGTTCTCGAGCCCGAAGGCCACGTCGCCGTAAGACAGATCCGTCTCGTAGGTGACCACGTCCCCGTCGGCGAGCGCCGGCCCGGCGCAGACGGCGAGGGCGGCGGCGGCGAGTGTCTTGCGCATGTCTCTCTCCCTGTGTCCGGGGCCGGCCGCGGTGGCCGGCCCGATGCGTGCACGCTACGCTCGCAGGTGTCCGCGCGCATTGCGGCAGGTCAAGACGGAAAGGCAGGAGCGATGGACTGGATCGGGATCGCGCTTCAGGCGCTCGCGGCGCTCTTCATCCTCGCGGTGGGGCTCGGCGTTCTGCTCGTCGCGGTGCTCTTCGTGCTCGACCGGACGCAGCGGGGCGACGCGATCCGGCGCAACTACCCGGTGATCGGCCGCTTCCGCCATCTCTTCACCACGCTGGGGGAGTTCTTCCGGCAGTATTTCTTCGCCATGGACCGCGAGGAGCTGCCCTTCAACCGCGCGCAGCGCAACTGGGTCTATGCCGCCGCCGAGGGGCGGAGCAACACGCTCGCCTTCGGCTCCACCCGGCTGACGAGCACGCCGGGCACGCCGATCTTCATGAACGCGGCCTTCCCGCCGCTCGACGATCAGTACGGCACCACCGCGCCGCTGGTGATCGGCCCGCACTGCCCGACGCCCTACGCCGCGCCCTCGGTCTTCAACATTTCGGGGATGAGCTACGGCGCGATCTCGCGCCCGGCGGTGCGCGCGCTCGCCCACGGGGCGCGGATGGCCGGCATCTGGATGAACACCGGCGAGGGCGGGCTGTCGCTCTATCACCTCGAAGGGGGCTGCGACATCGTCTTTCAGATCGGCACGGCGAAATACGGCGTCCGCGACGCGGCAGGCAATCTCGACGACGAGAAGCTCCGCGCGGTCGCAGCGCACGATCAGGTCCGCATGTTCGAGATCAAGCTCAGCCAGGGCGCCAAGCCCGGCAAGGGCGGCATCCTGCCGGCCGACAAGGTCACCCCCGAGATCGCCGAGATCCGCGGCATCCCGGAGGCCGAGGACAGCCTCTCGCCCAACCGCCACCGCGAGGCGGGAAGCTGGGGCGAGCTTCTGGACCTGATCGCGCACGTCCGCGCGGTCACCGGAAAGCCCACGGGCATCAAGACCTGCCTCGGCTCGTTGGACCCGTGGGAGGCGTTCTTCGCCGAGATTGACCGCCGCGGGCCCGAGAGCGCGCCGGATTTCATCACCGTGGACGGCGGCGAGGGCGGGACCGGCGCGGCGCCCATGCCGCTGATGGACCTCGTCGGCATGCCCCTGCGCGAGGCGCTCGTGCGCATCGTGGACCTGCGCGACCGCCACGGGCTGCACGACCGCATCCGCGTGGTCGCCTCCGGCAAGCTGGTCAATCCGGGCGACGTCGCCTGGGCGATCTGCGCGGGCGCGGATTTCGTGACGAACGCGCGGGGCTTCATGTTCTCGCTCGGCTGCATCCAGGCGCTCAAGTGCAACCGCAACACCTGCCCGACCGGCGTGACGACGCACGACCCGCGCCTGCAGGCGGGCCTCGTCGCCGAGGAGAAGGACCGCCGCGTCGCCGCCTACGCGCGCACCATCATCGGCGAGGTCGAGATGATCGCCCATTCCGTCGGCGTGGCCGAGCCGCGGCTGATGCGCCGCCGCCACGTCCGCCTCGTGCAGGAGGACGGCCGCTCGGTGCCGATGAACGAGATCTCGCCCTCGGTCCCGCGCCCCGAGCCCGCCTGAGCGCGCCCGGCGCCTCAGGCATCGGCGCGGCGCGTGCGGATCTCGGAGCCCTCGAGGATGCGCACCTCCCGCTGGGGGAAGGGGATGGCGATGCCGTTCGCCTGAAACGCGTCCCAGAGCGCGAGGTAGACGTTGCCGCGGATGTTGGTGATGCCGCCGGCCGGGTCGCGGATCCAGAAGCGCAGGACGTAATTCACGGCGCTGTCGCCGAAGCCGGTGATGTGGCAGACCGGTGGGCGGTCCTCGAGCACGCGGTCGATGCCGGCCGCCGCCTCGCGCGCGACGCGGCGCACCGTGTGCGGGTCGTTCCCGTAGGCGGTGCCGAAGTGGATGTCGAGGCGCACGAAGTCGTTGGAATGGGACCAGTTCACCACCTGCCCGGTGATCAGGTCCTCGTTCGGGATCAGGTATTCCTTGCCGTCGCGTGTTGTGATCGAGACGTAGCGCGCGCCGAGGCTGTTGATCCAGCCGAAGGTCTCGCCGATGCTGATGACGTCGCCGGGCTTGATCGACCGGTCGAGGAGCAGGATCACCCCCGAGACGAGGTTCGAGACGACCTTCTGCAGCCCGAAGCCGAGGCCGACGCCCACGGCGCCCGAGAGCACCGCGAGGCCGGTAAGGTCGAAGCCCACCGCGCGCAGCCCGATCACGAAGGCCGCGCCGTAGAGCCCCACCTGCAACAGCTTGACCGAGAGCACCCGCATCGAGGGGCTGAGCTCCTCGTTGGCGTAGAGCCGCGCGGCGCTCTGCCGGGCGATCACGCGGGCCACGAAGAAGAGGAGCGCCAGCAGGAAGGCGCCCTGCAGCACCATCCACGCCGAGAGCCGCACCTCGCCGAACTCGATCGCGGCGCGGCCGAGCAGGCGCTCGGCCTCGTCGGTCAGCCCGAGGATGCGCAGCGTCACCCAGGCGTAGGCGCCGTAGCGCACCACCCGGCGCAGCGGCCCGTTGGCGATCAGCCGCGTGGCGAAGGCGACGATCAGCCACGCGGTGGCGAGATCGGCGAGGATGGCGAGGAGCCACGACCGCGAGGGCCAAGTGATCTCCCGCATCATCCAGACGGTGGCCCAGAGGAGCAGCACGTAGAAGATCAGCCGCAGCCGTTTGTGTACCAGCACCAGCACCCGCAGCCGCCAGCGCGGCCAGCCCGAGCGCGCCCGCATCCAGCCGTGCAGTCCCGGCGCGACGGCCGCCCGCAGCGCCCAGGCCAGCGCGAAGAGCCCGGCCGCGATGGCGACCTGCCAGGCGTTCCACGGCACGACCAGCATCGCGCCCAGATCCGCCGCCTCGGCGGCGAGCCGGCGGGCGGCCTCCATGAGCCATGTGCCGCGGCCCGCGGGATCGGTGGTCTCGGGGTTCATGCGCCTTTCGCCGTGCCCTCCGCGGGCGTCAACGCGGCCCGGGCGCTCCGGTTTCACGCGCGCACAGCGACGCGGCGCTTCCCCCGGGGAAGGCGCGGGTGCGGCAGGCACGCCGCTTGCCCGGTGCGGCCCGGCTGTTATTCTGCCGGAATGTCACGGGATCCGGGGCGCTTCGGTGCCGGATCGGAACAGGGAGACGACCACATGAAACGGACGACCGGCCTTCTGGCCGCCGCGCTGCTCGCCTCGACCGCGGTCGGCGCCTCCGCCGAGACGCTGCGCTGGGCGCGTGCCGGCGACAGCCTCACCCTCGACGTGCACGCCCAGAACGAGGGGCCGACGCACACGCTCTCGCACCAGATCTACGAGCCGCTCATCATCCGCGACCACGACGGTCAGATGCAGCCGGCGCTCGCGACCTCCTGGGCGCCCAAGGCCGACGATCCCACGGTCTGGGTGTTCGAACTGCGCGAGGGCGTGACCTATCACGACGGGTCCGACTTCACGGCCGAGGACGTGGTGTTCTCGATCAATCGCGCCAAGACGCCCGACTCCGACATGAAGGAGCTTCTGACCTCGATCACCGAGGTACGCGCGGTGGACGACTACACGGTCGAGATCGTGACCGACGGGCCGAACCCGATCCTGCCGTCGAACCTCACCAATCTGTTCATGATGGACAAGGGCTGGGCCGAGGAGAACGACACGGTCGAGGTGCAGGACGTCGAGGGCGGCGAACAGACCTACGCCACCGCCAACGCCAACGGCACCGGCCCCTTCCGCCTGATCAGCCGCGAGCCCGACGTGCGCACCGTGCTGGAGCGCAACGAGGACTACTGGGGCATCGACGAGTTCCCGCTGGAGGTCAGCCGGATCGAGTACACCCCGATCCAGAACGCCGCGACGCGGGTCGCCGCGCTGCTCTCGGGCGAGGTGGACTTCATCCAGGACGTGCCGGTGCAGGACCTCGGCCGCGTGGCCGAGACCGAGGGGCTCGTGGTCAAGACCGCGCCGCAGAACCGGACGATCTTCTTCGGGCTCAACATGGGCGCCGACGACATCGCCAACGACGACGTGGAGGGCGAGAACCCGCTCGCCGACGCCAACGTGCGCAAGGCGATGAACATGGCGATCAACCGTGACGCCATCAAGCAGGTCGTCATGCGCGGCCAGAGCGAGCCCGCCGGCATGATCGCGCCGCCCTTCGTCAACGGCTGGTCCGAGGCGATGGACGAGACCACCACCGACGTCGACGCCGCCAAGGCGCTGATGGAGGAGGCGGGCTACGCCGACGGCTTCTCGATCCAGCTCGACTGCCCGAACGACCGCTACGTCAACGACGAGGCGATCTGTCAGGCCGTCGTCGGCATGCTCGGCCAGATCGGGATCACCGTGAACCTCGACGCCAAGCCCAAGGCGCAGCACTTCCCGCTGATCACCAACGGCGAGACCGACTTCTACATGCTGGGCTGGGGCGTTCCGACCTACGACTCGGAGTACATCTTCAACTTCCTCGTGCACACCCGCACCGACGAGCGCGGCAGCTGGAACGGCACCGGCTTCTCGAACCCGGAGGTCGACGAGATGATCGTCTCGCTCGCCTCCGAGACCGATCTCGAGGTGCGCAACGACACGATCCAGTCGATCTGGGAGGTCGTGCAGGACGAGACGATCTACCTGCCGGTCCACCACCAAGTGCTGAACTGGGGCATGTCCGAGGACGTGATCACCGAGGTGAGCCCGGAGGACGACCCGAAGTTCAAGTTCTTCGAGATGAACTGAGCGACCGTCCCGATCGGGGCGACGAGGACGACGGGGGCGGCCACACGGCCGCCCCTTTTTCGTGGGCGGCGGTCTTGGCGCGCCGGATCGCCGCGTTATCCTTGCCCGCGACGAACGGCGACGGGGCGACGCATGCGCGAAGGCGGGCGGCGGGACATCGGGGGCGGAGGCTTCGGCGGCGGAAACGACGTGTCGCTGGCCGGGGTGATGGCCGGATCGCGCGTCGCGGTCTGCGTCACCGATCCCACGGCGGCCGACAACCCGATCACCTACGTCAACGCGGCCTTCGAGACGCTGACGCTCTACCCGCGTGACGAGGCGGTGGGCCACAATTGCCGTTTCCTGCAGGGGGAGGCGACGGACCCGGCGGATGTGGCCGAGATCCGGGCCGGGCTCGACTGCGGCGAGGATTTCGTCGTCACCCTGACGAATCACCGGGCCGACGGCTCGACCTTCCGCAATCAGCTCTTCGTCTCGCCGGTGCATGACGAGACCGGCGCGCTCACCGGGTATTTCGGCCTGCTCCGTCACGTCGACGCCGAGGAGGCCGCGCTGCGCGAGCGGCGCGCGATCAGCCAGGAGACCATGCTGAAGGAGCTTCAGCACCGGGTGAAGAATCACCTCGCCATGGTGGTGAGCATGATCCGCCTGCAATCCCGGCGCGAGATCAGCGCCGCCTCCTTCGACGACCTGAGCCACCGGGTCGAGGCGCTCTCGCTGTTCTACGACGAGCTTTTCAACGCCGGCGAAGAGGCCGGCGGCGGCGTGCCCGAGGTCGTCACGGTGGGGCCTTACCTCGAACGGGTGGCCGCCGCGGTTACGGGGATCGAGGGGCGGGCGCGGGTGCGCCTCGACATCGCCTGCGACGAGGTCCTGCTGCCGCTGGACACCACCGCGCGGCTCGGGCTGCTGCTGTCGGAGTTCCTGACCAACGCCTTCAAGCACGCCTTCGTCGGCCGCGATGCCGGCGTGGTGGCGATCCGCCTGACCCGGCGCGACGACGGCGCGGTGGTGCTCAGCGTCTCGGACGACGGCGTGGGCCTGCCGGTGGGCAGCGACTGGCCCGCCGGCGCGGTCTCGATCTCGGAACAGCACGCGCGGTCGGAAGCCGGAGACGGTGCGCGTGAAACGGGGGGCCGCGACGGGGACGCCGGGCTCGGCGGGACCATCGTGGACGGGCTGGCCCGCTCGATTGGGGCGGAGGTCCGGGTGGTGAGCGACGCCGGCACCCGATTCGAGGTGGAGATCCCCGCCGGAGGGGCGGGGGACGACGCCGGCTGACGCGGCGTGCATCGCCGCGCCGCGGCGTCACGGAGGGGCCCGACCGCTTGACCGGGCCGGCGTTTACGGAGACGTTGCCGAGATGCTCGCCTATGTGCTTCGCCGTGTCTTTCAGTCCGCACTGGTCCTGCTCATCGTGGGGCTCGTGGCCTTCGCCATGTTCCGCTTCGTGGGCGACCCGATCGACAACATGCTGGGGCAGGAGCGGACGCAGGCCGACGTGGAGCGGCTGCGCACCGAGCTCGGGCTCGATCAGCCCTTCCCGGTGCAATACTGGCGCTTCCTCGAGCAGGCGGTGCAGGGCAACTTCGGCCTGAGCTACCGGCAGGGGCGGCCCGTCTCGGAAATCCTCGTCGAGCGGCTGCCCGCGACGCTGGAGCTCGCCTTCGTCTCGGGGCTCTTCGCGCTCGCCTTCGGGATCGGGCTCGGCATCTTCACAGCGATCCGAAAACGCGGATTCGCCGCCAACGCGATCATGACGCTCAGCCTGATCGGGGTCTCGCTGCCCACCTTCCTGATCGGCATTCTGTTAATCTACGTCTTCGCGGTGGAGCTCGGCTGGCTGCCGAGCTTCGGGCGCGGCGAGGTGGTCGCGATCGGCGGCTGGACCACCGGGTTCCTGACCGAAAGCGGGATCAAGGCGCTGATCCTGCCGGCCTTCACGCTCGGGCTCTACCAGATGACGCTGATCATGCGGCTGGTGCGCACCGAGATGCTCGAGGTGCTGCGGCAGGACTACATCCGCTTCGCGCGCGCCCGCGGCCTGCGCGAGCGCGCGATCAACTTCCGCCACGCGCTGAAGAACACCATGGTCCCCGTCATCACGATCACGGGCCTTCAGCTCGGCTCCATCATCGCCTTCGCCATCATCACCGAGACGGTGTTCCAGTGGCCGGGCGTGGGGCTTCTCTTCATCAACGCGATCCAGTTCGTCGATATCCCCGTCATGGCGGCCTACCTGATGATGATCTCGGTGATGTTCGTGGGCATCAACCTGATCGTGGACCTGCTTTATTTCGCGATCGATCCGCGGCTGCGGGTGGATCGCTCGGCCGGGAAGGTGACATGACCGACGCCCCCCTCAGCCCCGTCCGCGAGGCGCGCGCGGTGAAGCGCTTCAAGCGCGCCTGGGACAGCGACTTCGCCTATTCCTTCCGCCGCTCGCCCGTCGCGGTGGTGAGCTTCGTCGTCGTGGCGATCCTGATCCTCGCCGCGGTGCTCGCGCCGGTGATCGCGCCGCACGATCCCTTCGATCCGGCGACGCTGAACCTGATGAACGGCTTCACGCCGCCGATGACGGAGAACCAGTTCACCGGGGAGGTCTTCCTGCTCGGCACCGACGACCAGGGGCGCGACGTCTTTTCGACCATCCTCTACGGGATGCGGATCTCGCTCTTCGTGGGCTTCTCGGCGGTGCTGCTCGCCATGGTGATCGGCGTGACGCTGGGCCTCGTCGCGGCCTACATCGGCGGCTGGACCGAGACGATCATCATGCGCACGGCGGACGTGCAGCTGACCTTCCCGGCGATCCTCGTGGCGATGCTGATCTTCGGCATCGCCAAGGGCATCACCCCGCCCGAGTTCCGCGACCAGATGGCGATCTGGGTGCTGATCCTCGCCATCGGGCTGTCCGACTGGGTGCAGTTCGCCCGCGTGGTGCGCGGCGCGACGCTCGTCGAGAAGAACAAGGAATACGTGCAGGCCGCGCGGCTGATCGGGCGCTCGCGCGGGGCGATCATGCTGCGCCACATCCTGCCCAACGTGCTGAACCCGGTGCTGGTGATCGCCACGATCAGCCTCGCGCTGGCGATCATCGCGGAGGCGACGCTGTCCTTCCTCGGCGTCGGTGCGCCGCCGACGAAGCCCTCGCTCGGCACGCTCATCCGCATCGGGCAGGAGTTCATGTTCTCGGGCGAGTGGTGGATCCTCTTCTTCCCGGCGCTCGCGCTCCTCGCGCTCGCGCTCTCCATCAACTTGCTCGGCGACTGGCTGCGCGACGCGCTGAACCCGAGGCTCAGATGACCGAGACGATGCATTCCGACGACCGCGCCAACGCCGCCGCTGTCCTTTCGGTCCGCGATCTGGTGGTGGAGATCCCGACGCGGGCCGGCACGCTGCGCCCCACCGACGGGGTGAGCTACGACATCCGCGCGGGCGAGATCCTCGGCGTGGTGGGCGAGAGCGGCGCGGGCAAGTCGATGACCGGCAACGCGGTGATCGGCCTGCTCGACCCGCCCGCGCGCATCGCCGGGGGCGAGATCCGTCTGAACGGCGAGCGCATCGACAACATCCCGCGCGACCGGCTGCGCCGGCTGCGCGGCGACAGGATCGGGATGATCTTTCAGGACCCGCTGACCTCGCTCAACCCGCTCCTGACCATCGGCGAGCAGCTGACCGAGACGATCCTCGAGCATCTGCCGGTCAGCCAGTCGGAGGCGCTGGAGCGCGCAGTCGCCGCGCTCGAGGAGGTGGGCATCCCCGCCGCGCGGGCGCGCATCAACAGCTATCCGCACGAGTTCTCGGGCGGCATGCGCCAGCGCGTGGTGATCGCGCTCGCGCTCTGCGCCGAGCCCGACCTCGTGATCGCGGACGAGCCCACCACCGCGCTCGACGTCAGCGTGCAGGCGCAGATCATCGCGCTCCTGAAGCGACTCTGCCGCGAGCGGGGCGTCGCGGTGATGCTGGTCACCCATGACATGGGTGTGATCGCCGAGGCTGCCGACCGCGTCGCGGTGATGTATGCCGGCCGGCTGGTGGAGCTCGGCCCGGTGCGCGAGGTGCTGACGCGCGCGCGCCATCCCTACACCGCGGGGCTCATGGCCTCGACGCCGCTCGCGAGCCTCGGGCACGCGCGGCTCAAGCAGATCCCGGGCGCCATGCCGCGGCTCAACGCGCTGCCGGCGGGCTGCCCCTTCCACCCGCGCTGCGAGCGGGCGGGAGAGCGCTGCCGCGAGAACCCGCCGCCGACGCTCGCCGCCTGCGAGGGGCGCGCCGCCTGCTGGTTCCCGCTGACCCCGGAGACGGAGGAAAGCGCCGCATGACATCGCTGATTTCCGTGCGCGGACTCACCCGCGTCTTCGACGTTTCGAAGCCGTGGCTGAACCGGGTGCTCGAACGCCTGCCGAAGTCCTATCTGACGGCGGTCTCGGACGTCTCCTTCGAGGTGGAGGAGAAATCCGTCTACGCCCTCGTGGGCGAGTCGGGCTCGGGCAAGTCCACCATCGGCAAGATCGTCGTGGGCCTCGTGCCCCCGACCGAGGGCACGGTCGAGATCGAGGGCGTGGACCTCTCGCGCGAGACGGACGCGGCGAAGGTGGATCGCATCCGCTCCGACGTGCAGATGATCTTTCAGGACCCCTACGCCTCGCTCAATCCGCGCTGGCGGGTGCGCGACATCATCGCCGAGCCGGTGGCCGCGCGGGGCGGCGAGACCGCGGGCCTCGCCGAGCGGCTGCTGGAGCAGGTGGGGCTGTCGGCCGCCGACGCCTCGAAGTTCCCGCACGAGTTCTCGGGCGGGCAGCGCCAGCGCCTCTGCATCGCGCGCGCGCTCGCCTCGAACCCGCGGGTGATCGTCTGTGACGAGCCGACCTCGGCGCTCGACGTCTCCGTGCAGGCGCAGGTGCTGAACCTGATGAGCGACCTCCGGCAGGAGCTGGGCCTGACCTATCTCTTCATCAGCCACGACCTGACGGTGGTGCAGCACATGGCCGACCGGATCGGCGTGCTCTACCTCGGCCGGCTGGTGGAGGAGGCGCCGCGCGACACGCTCTTCGAGGCGCCGGCGCATCCCTACACGCAGATGCTCTTCGCCGCGGCGCCGCGGATGGATGCCTTCGGCCGCGAGGTGGAGCCGCCCAAGGGCGAGATCCCCGACGCGATCAACCCGCCGCCGGGCTGCGCCTTCCACCCGCGCTGCCCGCTCGCGATCGAGCGCTGCAGCGTGGAGCGCCCCGAGATGCGCACGCTCGGCGAGACGCGCGTGGCCTGCCACCGGGCCGAGGAGGCGGTGCGCCGCTTCCGCGCGGAGCCGGCGACGGCGGAGTGATCCCGGGCGGGGCAGGGGGGCTGTCTGCCCCCCTCTTGGCCTTCGGCCCATTCACCCCCCGAGGATATTTGACCCAAGAAGAAGGGCCGGGCGGTCAGCCCGCGTCGACGCGCGCGAGGTAGGTGTCGCGCGCGGCGGCCATTTCGCGCGCCCACCAGGCGGCCTCGTCCTCGCCCGCCGCGGGGCCGCGGCCGAGGCGGGCGGCCTCGTCGAAGAAGCCCTGCCCGGGGGTGCGCCCGCGCATGCGGCTGACCACCAGCGCGGCGAGGAAGGGGCGGCCGGCCGCGGCGTCCTCGGCCATGGTGGCCTCGAGCGCGCGGGTGACGCGGCGCACGGCGCCGGGCATGTACATGCCGAGCGAGCGGGCGAGCGCGCCGTAGGTGATCGGGAGCTCGCCGGGGGCGAGGCCGGCGAGTTGCGCGCGGATCTTCTGGCGCAGGGCGGCCTCGTCGTCGGTGGCGCGGCGGGGCGGCGGCACCTCGCGGGCGGCGCCGTCGGGCGCGATCTCGGCGGCCCAGGCGCGCTCTCCGTGGCGCACGGTGATGCGGGTCATGCCGGCGTCGGGGCCGTGGCCCTCCTCGACGGTGGCGGCGGCGTCGCCGGCGCGCAGGGCCTCGCGCAGCGCGTCCGCCGTCAGCCCGAGCTTCGGCGCGAGGTAGTCGGGCGCGACCATGAAGCGGCCCTGCTCCTCGGTGATGGCGCCGGGCGGCACGGGGCGGTGGAGGAGGGGCGTCGCGCCCTCCGGCGCGGCGGGGGCCTGCGCATAATAGGGGTTGGTGCCGGCGGAGTGGTCGGTGACGTCCACGATCTCGCGCACCTCCGGCACCGCCATGCGGATCATCTGTTCGACGCCCTGGCGCAGGGTGGCGGCGGAGGCGGCGCAGCCTTGGCAGCCGCCGGACATGCGCAGGCTGACCACTCCGTCCTGCACGTCGACCACCGCGACGTGGCCGCCGTGGGCGGCGATGGAGGGGTTGGCCTGCGCGTCGAGGACGTGCTGCACCGCCTCGCGCACGCCCGCGTCATCGCGCGCGCCCGGGGCGGGTGCGGCGGCGCCGTCGCCCAAGGGCGCGTCGGTCTCGGCGAGCACCGCGCGGATGGCGGCGGCGACGGGGGCCTTGAGCGCCTCCCGGTCGGTACCGGGCGTGCGCGTGACGCTCACCACCCGGCCCGCGACGTGCAGCGCGCGCACCCCCTCGATGGCGAGGAGCGCGCGGGGCAGGGGCGCCGCGCCCGGCTCGGCGCCGGAGAATTCCGCGCCCGGCTGCACCTCGCGTTCGAGCACGAAGCGCAGGGTGTCGGGGTCGCCCGCGGGGCGCTCGGCGCGGATCTTCAGCCGCTCAGACATCCTCGGCCTCCGCGGCCTCGAGGCGGCGGAGCGTGGTGAAGGGGTAGATGCCGCTCTGGTGGCCGTCGCTGAAGGCGATGCCGATGGCGTAGTTGCCGAGCGACCAGACGCGCGTCGGCGCCACGTCGAGCGGCACCGAGGCCGGGTCGAGGAGCGCCCGGCCGCTCATCTCGTCCACGCATTGCGCGCAGCGGCAGGCGAGGCGCAGGTCGCGCACGTCGTGGCGCGTCTCGGCCCCGTCGGCCCAGGTGACGGCGAGCGTGCGCGCGTCGGGCCGCTCCATGGCGAGCGGCACCTCCGCCGGGCCGTCGGGGCGCGCGGCCTCCGGGTGGCCCCGGGGCGCGCCGGTGTTCTCGGCCCAGTTCCAGTCGAACGGGAGCTCGAGGCCCGCGTCGCCCGTCGCGCTGCCCGCGATGGCGGTGGCGACGGCGCGGTAGGCCTCGGCCGCGGGGGCCTCGGGTTGGGCGACGACGAGCGGCTTGCCGGCGTCGCCGCAATCGACCACCGACGGGTCGAGCGGCACGGCGCCGAGGAAGGGCACGCCGAGATCCCCGGCGATGCGCTCGCCGCCGCCCTGGTGGAAGATGTGCGTCACCGTCCCGCAGGAGGGGCAGGTGAAGCCGCTCATGTTCTCGACGATGCCGAGGATCGGCACCTTCACCTGTTCCATCATGCGCAGGCCCCGCCGCGCGATCTTGAGGCTCACGTCCTGCGGCGTGGTCACGATCACCGCGCCCGAGAGCGGAAACGCCTGCGCGAGCGTGAGCTGCACGTCGCCGGTGCCCGGCGGCAGGTCGAGCAGGAGCACGTCGACCCCGCCCCAGGCGACCTCGGTGATGAACATGCGCAGGTACTTGGCGACCATCGGGCCGCGCAGGATCGCGGGCTTGTCGTCGCCGGTGAGCATCCCCATCGAGATGACCTTGACCCCGTGCGCCTCGGCCGGGATCACCTTGTCGTCGGGGCCGATGCGGGGGGGCTCGTTCGTGGGCACGCCGAGCATGCCGGGGATCGAGGGGCCGTAGAGGTCGGCGTCCACGATGCCGACCGAGAGCCCCTGCCCGGCGAGCGCGAGGGCGAGGTTCGTGGTCACGGTGGACTTGCCCACGCCGCCCTTGCCGCTTGCGACGGCGAGGATGCGGCCGATGCCGGGCAGGTTCTCGGACCCGCTGGAGGTCTCCTGGGCGAGGGTCGGGGGCGTGTCGGTCACGGGGTGTCCTTCTGGTCCTCGGGAAGCTGGAGGGCGTCGTCGCCCGCGGCGAAACTGGCGCAGAGCTGGCCGATCTCCTCGGGCGTTAGCTCCGCGGCGACGCAGGCGCAATGTCCCCCGCCGTCGCGGGCGCTGAAATGGCGGCAGTCGCCGCAGGTGCCGAAGGCGTTCGCGCCCCGGGCCGCGGCGACGTCGACGGCCAGCGCCGGCAGCGCGCGGGCGAGCGCGCGGCGCTCGGCGGGGCCGAGCCGCGCGATCGACTGCGCGAGATGGCGCAGCGGGTCGCGCGCCAGCATGTCGCGCCCGCCCTCGGTCAGCTCGAAGCGCACGCTGCGGCGGTCGTGCTCGCTCTGACGGCGGACGAGGTAACCCTTCGTCTCGAGCGATTTCACCGTCTGCGAGGCGGTGCCGCGCGTGGTGGCGTGAAAGCTCGCGAAGGCCGAGGGCGTGCGCGAGGCGCTGTTGGCGCGCGCGAAGAAACGCAGCGCCGTCCACTGCGCGGGCGTGAGCGCGGCGCCGGCGTCCTCTCCCCGCGCGGCGCGGCCGAGGTGGACCAGGAACTCCGCGAGCTCGTCGGGTGAGAGATCGTCGCTCATGGTCGGAAAGTATCGTTTCGAAACTTCCTTGACAAGGACGGGGTGGCGCGAGATGGTTTCGATACGCTATCATCAGCCGGGAGCCCGCTCCGCGATGAACAAACCCTTTCCGCCGCCCCGTGAGGGCGCACGGACCCGCCCGCCGGAGTTTCTCGACGCCGAGACCGAGCTCGCGCTCGCCTATGCGTGGCGCGACGAGGGCGACACGGCGGCGCGCAACCGGCTCGTCACGGCGCATCGCGCGCTCGCCGTCGCCGCGGCCCGGCGCGCGGCGGGGCCGGGCGGCGCGCCGGACGACGACGTCGTGCAGCAGGCGAACATCGGCCTTCTGAAGGCGGCCGAGCGGTTCGACCCGGACCGTGGCTTTCGCTTCTCGACCTATGCTGCGTGGTGGATCCGCGCGGAGATACAGGACTACCGCATGCGGAGCTGGTCGCTGGTGCGGCTCGGCAACTCGCCGGCGCTGCGCCGGCTCTTCTTCAACCTGCGCCGCGTCGAATCGCGGCTGCGCATGACCGGCGAGGTGGCCGAGGCCGACATGGACGCCGCCATCGCCGCCGAGCTCGGCGTGGACGAATCCCAGGTGAGCGCGATGCGCCAGCGTCTCGCGGCGCGGGACGGCTCGCTCAACCGCCCGGCGCTCGGCGAAGAGGGGAGCGAGATCCAGGAGCTTCTGGAGGATCCCGACTCGGACACCGAGGCGGCGGTCGGCGCGCGCATGGACCGGCGCGCCTTCTGGGCGCAGGTCGCCGGGCACATTCGCACGCTGCCTGAGCGCGAGCGCGAGATCGTCATCGCCTCTTTCGTGCAGGAGCCGCCCAAGACCCTCGCCGAGCTCGGCGAAACCTATGGAATCTCGCGCGAACGCGTGCGCCAGCTGCGCGAGCGGGGCCTCGAGCGGCTGCGCCGGGCCTTCGCGCAGGAGGGCGACGAGGTGGGCGCCTGAGGCCGACGCCACGGAATGTGACGTTTTCTTTGCAGCGCCCCAAAAAAGGGCTTGCGACTCGGGGCGGCGATCCGTAAATCACCCCTCACCGACGGCGGCGAGGCGCTGATCG
>NZ_QOHR01000003.1:0-202092 GCF_003385555.1 Rhodosalinus sediminis
GCCCGCTCCCCGTCCTGCGGCTCCGGAAGCGGCTCGCCGGGGCGGCCCCCGGCGCGCGGGTCGCGCTGCTCGCCGACGACCCGATGGCGGCGATCGACGTGCCCCATTTCTGCGCCGAGGCCGGGCACACGCTCGAGGCGACGGAAGCGCAGAACGACCACACCCGCTTCACCGTGCGCAGGGGCTGAGGCCGGGCGGCGCGGCCCGCGCATGAGGGGCAGAATTCAGGCGCGACCGGCGCGTGGGAGGGTCCGCGGGACGCGAGCCCCGGTCCGGGCCCCGGACGGTGGGGCGGCCCTGCGCGGGGACTTGATCCCTACTCCGGGCCCGGACGGCGGCGCGCCCGGGGTGGCGCTGCGCGCGGCGAGGGCTCCGGCTTTTGCGGGGGCCTCCGCCGTCGCCTCGTCCTGCGCGGGTGCCTCGGCCGGCAGTGCAGCCGCGGCCTGTGCTGGAGCCTCGCCCGGCGCCGGTGCTTCGGCCTGCACTGGAGCCTCGGCCTGTGCGGGGTCTCCGCCTGTGCGGGGGCCGAGGTCTCGCGAAAACATCCCCTGACCGCCGACGCGGCGGCGGCGGCCCCCGGCCGCCGGTGTCCCGGCGCCCGCGGGGCCGCGCACCGGACGGCGCCCAGCGCGGCGCCCCCCGCGCGGCGCCCATTGATTTCCCCGCGGCGCTGGGGCAGAGCGATCGCCGCGAACATGGGAGGTCACCGATGAGCCGTATCGCCGCCACCTTCGAGAGGCTGCGCGCCGAGGGGCGCCGCGCCTTCGTCTCCTACGTGATGGCCGGCGACCCGGACGCGGAGACCTCGCTCGAGATCGTCAAGGGCCTGCCCGGCGCGGGTGTGGACATCGTCGAGCTCGGCGTGCCCTTCACCGATCCGATGGCCGACGGCCCGACGATCCAGGAAGCGGGCCAGCGCGCCCTCGCCGGCGGGCAGACGCTGGAGGGCACGCTCGCGATGGTGCGCGCCTTCCGTGCGGGCGACGACACGACGCCGGTCGTGCTGATGGGCTACTACAACCCGATCTACAACCGGGGCGTGGACCGCTTCCTCGCCGACGCGCGGGAGGCGGGCGTCGACGGGCTGATCGTCGTGGACCTGCCGCCGGAGGAGGACACGGAACTCTGCCTGCCGGCGCTCGAGGCGGGGATCGACTTCATCCGCCTCGCCACGCCGACGACCGACGCGAAGCGCCTGCCCAGGGTGCTCGAGAACAGCTCGGGCTTCGTCTATTACGTCTCGGTCACCGGCATCACCGGCGCCGCGGCGGCCGAGGCCGGGGAGGTCGGCCCGGAGGTCGCGCGGATCAAGGCCTCGACCGAGCTGCCGGTGGTCGTGGGCTTCGGCATCCGCTCGCCCGAGGCGGCGGAGACGATCGCGGGCGTCGCCGACGGCTGCGTCGTGGGCAGCGCGATCGTGGCGCAGATCGCCGAGGGCAAGCCGGTGGCCGAGGTGCTCGACTACGTCGCCACGCTCGCCGCCGGGGCGCACCGGGCCTGAGGCCGGCGCCCCGGGACAGCGCGCGCACCGCTCGGCGGGTGTACGCCGTGGGCGGCCGCGCTTGGTGCGACCGGCGCGGGTCCACACGCAAGTTGCGGTCGCGGCGCAGCACGCTGTGTTTTCCGGCGCGGTCGGGCGTAGGGCTCCCCGGCGCAGCGCAGCGGCGCTTTCGCGCCTCTGGCGTATCCCCACCCGCGCGCCTTCAGCTGAAACATCCTTGCCCCTCTCCGGCGTGACTGTACTCGCGCGCCCCCAGCGCAGCGCAGCGCCGCTTTCGCGCCTCTGGCGTGTCTCCGGCTGAGCGCCTCCAGCGTAAACATCCCTGCCCGCCGCCAGCGTGACCCCTCTCGCCCGCCCACGGCGTGACTACATTTGTCCGCCTCCGGCGCCACCCCATTAGCTCGCCCCAACTTTCCCCCCTCTTACGCGACTCCGGCGCGACCCCACTTGCGCGCCTCCGGCGCGACGGGCGACAAGAGCGCGCGATGGGTAGGAGGACGACATGGCGGAGGTGATCGGGGCGCTCGGGGAGATCGTGGGCGCGGCGCAGGTGCTGACCGGCGCGGAGGCGGCGGGTCACGCGCGCGACTGGACCGGCGCCTACGTCTGCGATCCGCTCTGCGTCGTGCGGCCCGCGACGACCGGGGAGGTGGCCGCGGTCCTGCGCCTCGCCAACGCGGCGGGCGTGCCGGTGGTCCCGCTCGCCGGCAACACGGGGCTCACGGGGGGCGGCGGCGCGGACGCGGCGATCCTCCTGTCGGTCGAGCGCATGCGGGCGATCCGCGCGATCCGCCCCGAGGCGCATGTCGCCGTCGTCGAGGCCGGCGTCGTCCTCGCCGATCTGCAGGCGGCGGCGGAGGCGCACGACCTCGCCTTTCCGCTGAGCTTCGGCGCGCAGGGCTCGGCGCGCGTGGGCGGGGCGCTCGCGACGAACGCGGGCGGGTCGAACGTGCTGCGCTACGGCAACGCCCGTGATCTGTGCCTCGGTCTCGAGGCGGTGCTGCCCACGGGCGAGGTCGTCGATCTGATGAGCGAGCTGCACAAGGACAACTCCGGCTACGACCTGCGCGACCTGCTGATCGGGGCCGAGGGGACGCTCGGCGTGATCACGGCGGCGGTGCTGACGCTCGTGCCGCGGCCGCGCGCCTACGCCACGGCGACGGTGGCGGTGGCGTCGGTGGAGGACGGGCTCGCCCTCCTGAACCGGCTGCAGCGGGAGACGGGCGGCGCGGTTGAGGCCTGCGAGCTCATGCCGGGGCGCTATCTCGACGCGCTCGCGGCGCATGATCCGGCGGTGCGGCCGCCCTTCGACGCGCGCCACGCGGTAAACCTGCTGATCGAGGTCGGCGCGACCGCGCCGCGCGACGCGACGCCCGGCCCGGACGGCGCGACGCCGGTGCAGGCGCAGCTCGAGGAGATCCTCGGCGATCTGTTCGAGGCGGGCGCGGTGCACGACGCCGTCGTGGCGCAGAGCGACGCGCAGCGCGCCGAGATGTGGGCGCGGCGCGAGCGCGCGGCGGAGGTGGTGCTCGCCCCCGGCCCGGTGGCGGTCAACGACCTCGCCGTGCCGCTCGACCGGGTGGGCGCCTTCCTCGCGCAGGCGGACGCGGCGGTGGCGGCGCGCGACGCCGGGGCGGTGCCGCTCGCCGTGGCGCACCTCGGCGACGGGAACGTGCACTACGCAGTGCGCCTCTCGCGCGACGACGCGGCGCTCAAGGAGGCGATCGTCGAGGCGGTCGAGGAGATCGTGCGCGAGATGCGCGGCAGCTTCTCGGCCGAGCACGGCATCGGGCGCGCGAAGCTCCCCTCGATGCGCCGGCGCAAGGACCCGGGCGCGCTCGCCGCGATGCGCGCGATCAAGGCCGCGCTGGACCCGGCCGGCGTGATGAACCCGGGCAAGGTGCTGCCCGACTGAGGGTCCGCGCCTCCGGGTGTCCGCCCGGCCCGCCCCCGCCGCGCGGCGATGCGCCCCGCCCATCGCGCTTGCCTCGCCCCGGGGGCGTTGCTAAGCGCGGAAGGAGCAGGGGGAGGAACCCGCATGCCCGCCGTCACCGACATCAAGGATCTGCGCCGGATGCACCGCCGACGGGTGCCGCGGATGTTCTACGACTACGCCGACTCCGGCAGCTGGACCGAGCAGACCTACCGCGAGAACACCGAGGACTTCCGCGAGATCCGCCTGCGCCAGCGCGTCGCCGTGGACATGCGCGACCGCTCCACCGCGACGACGCTCGTGGGCGAGGAGGTGGCGATGCCCGTGGCGCTCGCGCCCGTCGGGCTGACGGGGATGCAGAGCGCCGACGGCGAGATCAAGGCCGCCCGCGCGGCGGAGCGCTTCGGCGTGCCCTTCACCCTGTCCACCATGTCGATCTGCTCGATCGAGGACGTGGCGGCGCATACCGAGCGCCCCTTCTGGTTCCAGCTCTATACCATGAAGGACGAGGACTACGTCCGCCGCCTGATCCAGCGGGCGAAAGCGGCGGGCTGCTCGACGCTCGTCATCACGCTCGACCTGCAGATCCTCGGCCAGCGGCACAAGGACCTGAAGAACGGCCTCTCCGCGCCGCCCAAGCTCACGCCCGCGACACTCCTGAACCTCGCCACGAAATGGGGCTGGGGGATCGAGATGCTCTCGACCCGGCGCCGGCAGTTCGGCAACATCATCGGCCACGTCGAGGGCGTCTCGGACCCCGCCTCGCTCATGTCGTGGACGAACGAACAGTTCGACCCGGCGCTCGACTGGGGAAAGATCAAGGCGATCCGCGACCAGTGGGACGGGCCGGTGATCCTCAAGGGCATCCTCGACCCGGAGGACGCCAAGGCCGCGCTGAACGTGGGCGCGGACGCGATCGTGGTCTCCAACCACGGCGGCCGCCAGCTCGACGGCGCGCTCTCGTCGATCCGCGCGCTGCCCGCGATCCTCGACGCGGTGGGCGACCGGATCGAGGTGCATGTCGACAGCGGCGTGCGCTCGGGGCAGGACATCCTGAAGGCCGTCGCGCTCGGCGCGAAGGGCGTCTGGGTCGGCCGGGCCTGGGTCTACGGGCTCGGCGCGATGGGACAGGCCGGGGTGACGAAGGCGCTCGAGATCCTGCACAAGGAGCTCGACACCTCGATGGCGCTCTGCGGGCGCCGCCGGGTCGAGGAGCTCGACCGCGACGTGCTGCTCGTGCCGCGCGACTTCGAGGGCGTCTGGCAGACGGGCTGAGACGGCGCCCGGGTGCAGGGGGGCGCTGCCCCCCGTCGCGCGCGGGGCGCGCGCGACTCCCCCCGGGATATTTCCGCCAAGAAGAAGACCCGCGCCGCGGCGGCGCGCGGCCCGGCCCGATGCGCGACGGCGCAAGTGTGCGAGGCTTTGCGCCTGCCCGCGGGAGTGCTACGTCTGCGCGCGGGAGGAGACATCGCCATGGCCCAGCGCGCCGATCGCACGCAGGCCCTGATGACCGCCGGGCTGAACCTCATTCAGCAGGCGCTGTCGATCTACGACAGCGACCTGCGCCTCGCGGCGTGCAACCGCCGCTTTCAGGAGATGTTCGACCTGCCCGGGGATCTCGTGGCGCCCGGCGCGCGCTTCGAGGACACGATCCGGTTTCTCGTGCGCCGGGGCGAATACGGCGCGGTCGCCGACGAGGAGGAGGCGGTGCGCGCGCGGGTCGAGGTCGCGCGGCGCTTTCAGCCGCATTACATGGAGCGCACCCGCGCCAACGGGCGCACCATCAGCGTCGAGGGCACGCCGCTGCCCGAGGGCGGCTGGGTCTCGGTCTACACCGACATCACGCCGACGAAGCAGCACGAGGCGCTGTTGCGCGCGCGCTCGGAGGAGCTGTCGGATCAGCTGATCGCCCATGCCGAGGAGCTCGCCGCGGCCAACCGCGAGCTCGCCGCCACCAACGCGGCGCTGGAGGAGGCCTCGCGCGAGCTCGCCGCGATCGAGGCGCGCACGCGCCTGACCGCCGAGATGATGCCGGCGCATATCGCGCATGTGGACGAGGAGCGCCGTTACACCTATTCGAACCGGCGGCTGAGCTCGGTCATGCCGGGCCGCCCGCGCGAGATCGTGGGCCGGCCGATCGCCGAGACGCTCGGGCGCGCGGCCTATGCGCGGATCGCGCCGCATCTCGACGCGGCCTTCGCCGGGCGCGAGAGCGTCTTCGAGTTCACCGACGAGATCAGCGCGCGGCGCATCCGCGTGGCCTTCACCCCCGACCGGCGCGAGAGCGGGATCGAGGGGGTCTACATCCTTTCGATGGACGTCACCGAGGAGGCGCAGGCCCGCGCCGCGCTGCAGCAGACGCGGCGGCGCGAGATGGCGGCGCAGCTGACCTCGGGCCTCGCGCATGATTTCTCGAACCTTTTGACCATCGTGCTCGGCAGCCAGGCGCGGCTCGCCGAGATGACGCTGCCGGCGGAGGCGCGCCCGCACATCGACGCCACGCTCGCCGCGGCGCGGCGCGGCGGGACGCTGCTGGAGCGGCTGTCGCAGCTCACGGGGGCGCGCGACTGGCGCCCGGAGCCCTGCGCGACGGAGGATTTCCTCGCCGATCTGGACGTTCTGGCCCGCGCGGCGCTGCCCGGGGGCGTGACGCTGACGATCCGCAACGCGCTGCCGGGCGAGCGGCTGATGCTGGACCCGGGGCTCCTGCAGGACGCGCTCCTGAACCTCATCCTGAACGCGCGCGACGCCTGCGGGCCCGAGGGGCGGATCGGCGTCACGCTCTCGGCGCTGCAGGGCACCTGGGCGGAGTTCGCGGTCACCGACACGGGTCCCGGCTTTTCCGACGCGGCGCTGCATCGCGGGTTCGAGCCCTTCTACACCACGAAGGGGGCGGAGGGCTCGGGCCTCGGGCTCGCCATGGTCTACGACATGGCCAAGCTCGCCGGGGGGCGCGTGGTGCTGGGCAACACCTTCTCGGGCGCGCGGGTCGCGCTGCGCCTGCCGCTCCGCACCGCGCCGGCGGAGGCGGCCGGGCGGCTGGTGCTGCTGGTGGAGGACAGCGCGGAGGTCCGCGCGACGATCCGCGACATGCTGACCGAACTCGGCCACGCCGTGGCCGAGGCGGCGAGCGCAGCGGAGGCGCGCACGCTCCTCGAGACGCTGCCGGAGATCGGCGCGGTGCTCACCGATCTCACGCTCGAGGGGGAGGAGACGGGCCTCGACCTCGCGGAATCGCTCGGGCCGGGGGGGCCGCCGGTCTGGATCATGACGGCGCTGCCGGCCGACGACCCGCGCCACCGGGCGGCGCGCGCGCGCTGGCCGGTGCTCGCCAAGCCGTTCTCGGCCGCGCATCTGGCGCAGACGCTCGACGCGGGGCGCGCGGCATGAGCGCGCCGCTGGTCACCATCCTCGACGACGAGCCGGCGGTGCGCGACATGCTCGGCGCCGCGCTGGAGGAGGCGGGCTTCCGCACCATGGGCTTCGCGCGGGCGCGGGAGTTCGAGGCGGCGCTGCGCTCGGCGGCGCCGGACGTCTGCCTCGTGGATCTCGGGCTGCCGGACCGCGACGGGCTGAGCCTCGTGCATCGCCTCGCGCTCGAGAGCGGAGCGGCGGTGATCATCGTCTCGGGCCGGGGGCAGGTGCAGGACCGGGTGACGGGGCTCGACCTCGGGGCGGACGACTACATCGTGAAGCCCTTCGAGCCCGCCGAGGTCGTCGCCCGCGTGCGCGCCCGGCTGCGCCGGCACACTGGCCCCGAGGCGGGCGGCGAGACGGCGCGCTTCGCCGGCTGGACCGCGCATTTCGACCGCTACACGCTGGAGGACGCCGAGGGCGCCGAGACGCCCTTCAGCCACGCCGAGGGCGAGGTGCTGCGCCTCTTCCTCGAAAGCCCGCGGCGGCTGATGTCGCGGGCGCAGATCCAAGAGGCGCTCGGCGGCGCGGCGGGCGAGAGCTTCGACCGGGCGATCGACGTGCGCGTCTCGCGGCTGCGCACCAAACTGCGCGAGGACCCGAAGGCCCCGCGGCTGATCAAGACGATCTACGGGGCGGGCTACATCTTTCTCGGCGACGTCGAGTGGAGCTGAGCGGGGCGCGGCTCACTCGTCCCACGGCGCGAGGTTCTGGAGCTGCGTCTCGGTCATCTTGGTGACGTAGTGCGACTCGTCCCAGGTGAGCGAGGAGACCGGCACCTGCACGTCCCGGTCGAAGATGCCGAGGAAGCCGTCGATGGCCAGCACGTAGCCCGCCGGTCGGCCCTGCGCGTCGATCAGCGTCTCCTCGACGGTGCCGACCACCGCGCCGTCGGGGGTCTGCACCTCTGTCCCGGCGACGGCCTGCAGGAAGGCGGAATCGCGGCTCTCGACCGTGCCGGTGCGTCCCTCGGCGAGCGCGTCGTCCTGCGCGAGGGCGGGCGTGGAGGCGGCGCAGAGGGCGGCGGCGACGGCGAGCAGGGCGCGGCGGGGCATGGGTTTCTCCTCGGGCGGTGACAGGGGATCAACGCCGCGCGGCGCGGCGGCGTTCCCGGGGAAACCGGTTTGGCAAGCGCGGGGAAATCGCCTAACCGCGGGGCGGAAAGGAGATCCGCGACATGGGCGAGATCGTTCTCATCCGCCACGGACAGGCGAATTCGGCGGCCCGCGACGAGGCGAGCTACGACCGGCTCTCGGCGCTCGGGCACCGGCAGGCGGCCTGGCTCGGCGCGCACATGGCGGAAGCGGGCGAGCGCTACGACCGCGTGCTGATGGGCGCGCTGCGCCGCCACCGGGAGACGGCCGAGGGCCTCGGGGCGCTCGGCCCCGCGCCGGAGGTCGATCCGCGCCTCGACGAGCTGGATTACTTCAACCTCGGCAAGGCGCTGCGCGACATGCGCGGCGTGCCGCTGCCCGCCCGCGAGGAGGAGTTCGCGGCCCATCTCTCGCGCCTGCTCGCCGCCTGGCGCGACGCCGAGATCATGGGGCAGGAGACCTTCTCGGATTTCGAGATGCGGGTGACGGACGTGCTGCACGAGGCGGCCGAGCCGGGGCGCCGCGTGCTCTGCGTGACCTCGGGCGGCGTGATCGCGATGATGGTGCGCGCGCTTCTGGGGCTCGACACCGAGGGGCTCGCGCGGATCATGCTGCCGATCTTCAACAGTTCCGTGCACCGGCTCCTGGTCACGGATCACGGCACGATCCTCGCGGGGTTCAACGCCGTGCCGCATCTGGACCGGCCCGACCGGGCGCACGCGCGCACGCACTACTGAGAGGGAGGGGGCATGACGCATCTCTGGGTCCGGGCGGAGGAGCGCGCGAACGAGCGGCGCGTCGGCATCACGCCCGAGGGCGCCGCGGCGCTGCTGGAGCGCGGCGTCGCGGTGACGGTGGAGGAGAGCGCCGACCGCATCCTCCCGACCGGGGGCTACGCGCAGGCGGGCTGCACCATCGCGCCGCGCGGGGCGTGGCGGGAGGCGCCGCGCGACGCGCTGATCTTCGGGCTGAAGGAGCTTCCCGACGACGGCACGCCGCTCGTGCACCGTCACATCATGTTCGGCCACGCCTACAAGGGCCAGCACGCCGGGCGCGCGCTGCTCGCCCGCTTCGCCGCGGGGGGCGGCACGCTCTACGATCTCGAGTATCTGGTGGACGCGGAGGGCCGCCGCGTCGCCGCCTTCGGCTACTGGGCGGGCTACGCCGGCGCGGCGGTGAGCCTGATCGCCCGGGCGGCGCAGGCGCGCGGCGCGGCGTGCCCCGCCGTGGACGCCTTCCCCGACAAGGCGGCGATGGACGCCGCGGTGCGGGACGCGGCCGCGGGGCTGCCCGCGCCCTCGGCGCTCGTGGTCGGCGCGGCGGGGCGCGTGGGCACGGGGGCGGCCGACCTCTGCACCGCGATGGGGATCGCGCCGACGCGCTGGGACATGGCCGAGACGGCGCACGGCGGGCCGTTCCCCGAGATCCTCGCGCATGAGCTTTTCTTCAACTGCATCCTCGCGCGGCCGGGCACGCCGGTCTTCGTGCGGCCCGAGGACGCGGACCGGGGCGACCGCGCGCTCCGGGTGATCGGCGACATCGCCTGCGACCCGGACAGCGACTACAACCCCGTGCCGCTCTACGACGCGGCGACGACCTGGGCGGCGCCGGTGGTCCGGGTGCGCGAGAGCCCGCCGCTCGACGTCATGGCGATCGACAACCTGCCCTCGCTCCTGCCGCTCGAATCCTCGCGCGACTTCGCGGGGCAGCTCTTGCCCTCGCTGATGGCGCTCGACAGTCTCGACGCCGGCGTCTGGGGCCGCGCGGCGGCGGAATTCGACAGGCATGTGAGGGAGGTGAAGCCATGACGATTCACTGGTGCGGCACGGGGCTTTCGGCGGTTCTGGGCCTGCGGCGACTCATCGAGGAGGGCCGCGCGGTCACCGTCTGGAACCGCACGCCCGAGAAGGCGCGCGCGGCCGTGGGCGACCTGACCGAGGACATCCGCGCCTTCGATCTCGACGCGCTCGCCGCGGCGCTCGCGCCCGGGGACGTCGTGGTCTCCATGCTGCCCGGGGACTGGCACGTGCCGATCGCGGAGGCGGCGATCGCGGCGGGCGCGCATTTCGTCTCCTCCTCCTACATCGCGCCGGAGATGCGCGCGCTCGACGCCGCAGCGAAGGAGGCGGGTGTGGCGCTGGTCAACGAGGTGGGGCTCGACCCGGGCATCGATCACCTGATGGCGCACCGTCTGGTGGCGGACTACCGCGCGTCGGACGCCTTCGACCCCGCGAACACGCTCTCGTTCACGAGCTACTGCGGCGGCGTGCCGAAGCAGGCCAACGCCTTCCGCTACAAGTTCTCGTGGTCGCCTCTGGGGGTGCTCAAGGCGCTGAAGTCGCCCTCGCGCTCGCTCCGCGACTTCGAGGAGTTGCGCGTCGCGCGGCCGTGGGACGCGATCTCGAGCTACACCGCGCCGCTGCCCGCGCCCGAGCGTTTCGAGGTCTATCCGAACCGCGATTCGCTCCCCTTCATGGAGGAGTACGGCTTCGACCCCGACTGGCGGGTGAAGGACTTCGTGCGCGGCACCCTGCGGCTGGAGGGCTGGTCGGACGCCTGGTCCGACATCTTCCGCACGGTGGAAAGCCTGCCGCCGGGCGACGAGGGCGAGCAGGTGCTGCGCGACCTGTCGGAACGGCTCTGGCAGGCGCACGCCTACGATCCCGGCGAGCCCGACCGCGTGGTGCTCTGCGTCAGCCTCGAGGCCACCCGCGAGGGCGCGCCCGTCTGGCACCGCACCTACGTCATGGACGCCTGGGGCGACGAGGACGGCACGGCGATGGGCCGGCTGGTGAGCCACATGGTGGCGCAGGCGGTGCGCTCGGTCGCGGCGGGCGAGATCGGGCCTGGCGTCTCGGCCGCGCCCTCGGACCCCGCGCTGGTGGCGCGCTGGATGGACGAGGTGGCACGCCTCGCCCAGCATCTCGAGATCGTGCACCACGCCTGACACGACGAGGGCGCGCCGCGCGGGCGCGCCCCTGATCCTGTCGCAGTCGCGAAACGGGCGAGATCACTCGCCGTCGGCCGGGCGCTGCTGAAGCTCGATTTCCTCGTCCTCGGCCTGATCGTCCTCGAACTCGGTGACGTCCTGCACCGCGTCCGGATCGCCGGTCTCCTCGGCGCGCTCGGTGAAATAGTGCTCGGTCAGCACGAGCGTTTCCTGATCGCCCTCGACGGGCGTCTCGGCGGCGTCGCGGGCCTGTTCCTTCGGCGTCCGGATGTTGCCGATGAAGTCGCGCTCGGCCTCGTCGTAGTCCTCCGGCGCGACCTCGACGAGCGTCACCTCGTAGAGCTGGCCGTCGTCGTCGGTCATGTACATCCGCTCTTCGACGTCGACGTCCTGCGCGAGCGCCACGCCGGCGCCGAGGCCGAGGGCGGCCACGGTCGTCATCAGGGTCTTCACGGTTCGCATGATCGGCTCCTTTCCGTCGTGTCCGTTGTCGTCGGACACACAACGAAACGGGCCGGGCCGGGTTCCGTCGCGCCGCGCGAGCGGGGCGGCACGGGCGTCAGAGCAGGTCGTCTTCCGCCTCCTGCGGGGAGATGCCGAGCGCCTCGAGCCCGGCCTCGAGATTGTCCGACAGATGCGGCGTGCCGATCAGGTAGTCGGCGGTGGGCGTCGTCGCCTCGTGATAGGCGGTCGCCCGGGCCTCGTCCCAGTCCTCGGCCTCGAAGGCGCCGCGCCCGATCCACATGATCGCGACGAGCTCGGCCTGTTCGTCCTCATCCATGCGCTCCACGAAGGCGCGCAGCTCCGCCTCCGCGCGGTCGAGTTCGCGCCCCATGATGATGACCTGCGCGACCTTGCGGGGAGAGATTGTGGGCATCGGGGACCTCCTGCGGCTCACTCGGGAGCGCGCAGGATGTTACGAGAAGATGCGATAGTAAAGCCAGTCCGGCAGGAACTGGCCGCCACGGAAGAGCCACGAAAACACGGTCGGGAAGCTGTACTTTAAGCCGCCGCGCGACATGAACTCGAACATGCGCTGCGCCGCGTCCTCCGGCTCCATCAGGAAGGGCATGTGAAAGTCGTTCTTGTCGGTGAGCCGCGTGCGGATGAAGCCGGGATTGGCCACCTGCACCTCCACGCCGGTCTTGCGCAGGTCGCAGTGCATGCTCTCGGCAAGCACCATGACCCCGGCCTTGGACGGCGCGTAGCCGACCGCCCCCGGCAGCCCCCGGAACCCCGAGAGCGAGCCCGTCAGCACCACGTGACCGCGGTCGCGCGCGACCATCGGCGGCAGGGCGACGGAGACCGCGCGCAGCGCGCCTGTGAAGTTGATGTCGCCCATGACCTCCATCTGCTCGGCGTCGATCTCGCGCGCGCTGAAGGGCCAGTAGGCGCCGGCGAGGAAGATCATGCCGTCCACCTCGCCCGCTTCCTCGGCGGCCGCCTTCACGCTGTCGAGATCGCGCACGTCGAGCGGCACGGCCCGGGCCCGGCCGGGCAGGCGCTCGGCCAGCGCCTCGAGCTTGTCGCGCGAGCGGGCCGAGAGCACGAGCTCGACGCCGGCGCGGCTCATGCGCTCGGCGAGCGCCTCGCCGAGCCCCTCGCTCGCACCGATGAGCCAGTAGCGCTTGCCGGTCCAGTCCCTCACGCCGCATCCTTTCTTCGCATGGTGGCCACCAGTTCGGCCACCTTGATCCCGTATTTGCGAAACTGGCTCCGGTTCACGATGGTTCCGGCCGGAGTCAGGTACATCCAGTCCGTCGTGTCGAGCACATGGCCCCCCGAGGCCGCGGGCAGGCGCAGGCGGTATTTCAGCCGCACGGCGGCGCCCCTCTGCACGCCCTCGCCGTCGCCCACGACGTCCTCGGCCCGCGCCCGGATGCGCCCGTCGTTGCCCAGCGTCAAGTGCCAGGCGCGGTGCTGCACCGCGCCGCTGTCGTAGTCGAAACGCTCGCGCATCTCGCCGGTGTTCCCGTCCCAAGAGACATCGAACTCGCCCGTGAAGCGCGAGGCGACGCGCCCCGTCGGCCCGTAGATCACCCCGTCGCAGACGAGAGGGCCGTTCAGGTGACGGCGGATGTCGAAGCGCGGCTCGGCCGCGGCATAGTCCTCCGGCCGCTGGGCGAGAAAGCCCGCGAAGCGCGTGCGCGCCCAGACGAGGGCGATCGCCACGGCCGCCCCGAGGAGCGCGAAAATCAGCTGGTCCATGCGGTGTCCGTCCCCGTGTCGTCGTCCATCCGCTCGAGCGGCGCAGTGGCCAGAAGCGCGATGGCGATGAGTTTCAGCGCGCAGGGCAGCCCCGCGTAGAGGAGCGTGAGCGTCCAGAGCGCGCGCGCGTCGTTGTCGGTCCCGGCATCGAAGCCCGCCGCCTCGAGCGTGGGCAGGAGCGTCGCCGCCGCGACGGCGAGCGTGGCCTTGGTGACGAAGGACCAGAGGCCGAAGCCCTCCGCCGCGCCGGGCGCCACCGCCTCCAGCCGGCGCGCGAAGAGCGCCGAGAGCACCACCATGTCCGCGCCGAGCGCCGCGCCCGTCACCACGCAGATCACCGCGAAGGCCGGCCAGTCCCCGGCCCCGAGCCCCAGCGCGAAGACGAAGCCGAGAACCGAGGTGCCCATGCCGACGAGCAGCACCCGCCGCGCGCCGAAGCGGTCGGCCGCTTTGCCCCAGCCCGGCGCGCTGAGCGCCGCGGCGAGGAAGAACAGCAGGAGGAGCGGCCCCTCCATCCCCGGCGCCTGCAGGCGGCTTTCGACGAAGAACAGAAAGAGCGTCGAGGTCACCGCCACCGGCGTCGCGTTGACGAGCGCCACGAGCAACAGCCGCCGCGCCGCCGGGTCGCGCAGCACCGGCACGAAGCCCGCCGCCTCCGGCGCGGCGAGCGGCCCGCGCCACTCTCCGCGCATCGAGAGCCCGGCGGCGAGCGCCAGCGCCGCGAAGGCCAGCGCGAAGCCGGCGAAGCCCAGCCCCTCGGGCGCCACCGCCGCCGCGCAGACGCCGATGAGCGCCCCGGTCTCGCGCCAGCGCGCCACCCGCAGGTGCCCGCCCTGCCCGAGGTCGGCCGCCGTCGTCACGCCCTGCGCGTAGAAGGCAATGGTGAGGAAGCTGAACGACGAGAAGACCAGCGTCAGCATCAGCGCAAACCACAAGAGCGGCGCGACCGGCGGTGTCACCGCGAAGAGCCCGACCATCGCCGCCGCGATCACCGCCACGGCGACGCCCACCGCCTGCGCGCGCCGCGCCTCGAGCGCGGCGGCGAGCCGGCCCAGCAGCGGGTCCTGCACCACGTCGAGGAGCCTGAGCCCGAAGAGCACCGCGCCCAGCGCCGCGAGGCTCACGCCATAGTCGTCCACGTAGACCTTGGGCGCATGGATATAGAGCGGCAGGCCCGCCGCCGCGATCATCGCGGCGAAGAGCCCGTAGGCGGGCAGGCGATGGGTCATCGGGTGATCTCGGCCTCCGGCGGCTCGGGGCGCGGGTGAAAGCGCGCGCCCTTCCACCAGAGCTTGAGCGCCTGCCAGTGGATCAGCGCCAGCACCCGGCGCGAGCCGAAGGGCCGGCGCATCAGCATCGCCGCCAGCCCGCGCCCCGTCAGCGGCACGCGCCGCCCGACGAGCGTGGCGTAGAGCCCTCCGTCGTTGCCCGATCGGTAGTCGATCCAGACGCCCAGCCGGTCGGGCCGCACGTCGAAGCGGAAGGTGTAGCCGCCCTCCACCGGCTGAAACGGCGAGACGTGAAAGATCTTGCGGGCGGCGAGCCGGTCGGACGGGCCGATGGGCCGCAGGTCGTCGTGGTGGATCAGGTAACAGTGCCGGTCGCCGAAGGTGTTGTTGACCTCCGCGATCACGGCGCAGAACCGGTCTTCGGCGTCGTGGCAGAGCCAGAAGCTCACCGGGTTGAAGACGTGCCCCATCACCCGCGGCTGCGCCAGCAGGAGCACCCGGCCCGGCAGGTCGAGCCCCTGCGCCGCCAGCACGCCGCGCACCCAGGCCGCGCCGCGCCCGTGCCCGCGCGGGCCGCCGTGGTCGGCGTCATGCAGGGAGACGAGCCCGCCGCGGTTGCGCCGGAAGAGCGCGGGCGCCTCGACCTCCGCCGCCTCCGCGTCGATCAGGACGTAGTCCACCCCGTAGCGGAAGGCGTTGTCGATCGCGCCGTGCCGGCCGTGCCACGTGTGGCCCGCGAGATGCTCGACCCGGCTCATGCCGCCACCGCGCCCGAGCGGCCGAGCAGCGCCTCGGCGACGTCGTGCGCCGAGGAGAGGCCGTCCTCGTGGAAGCCGTATTTCATCCAGGCGCCGCAGAACCACGTCCGGTTGGCGCCGTTCATCGCCGCCACCTCGCCCTGCGCGGCGAGCGCGGCGGCGTCGTAGACGGGGTGGTCGAACTGCACCTGCGCGTGGATGTGCTCGTCGCGGATGCGGGGCGTCATGTTGAGCGAGACGAAGAGCGGATCGTCCTCGGGAATGGGCTGCAGCGAGTTCATCCAGTAGCTCACGCCGATGCGGTCCGCGCGCTGCCCCGCCGCCTCGGTGTAGTTCCACGACGACCAGGCGACGCGCCGGCGCGGCATCACCGCGGGGTCGGAGTGCAGCACCACGTCGTTCGGCTGATAGGCGATGCGGCCGACGGTCGCGCGCTCCTGCGGGGTGGGGTCGGCGATGATCCGCATCGCCTGGTCGGAATGGGTGGCGAAGATCACCTCGTCGAAGGCCTCCGGCTCGGCGCCGGGCGCCTTGACGGTCACGCCCTCGGGCGCGCGGCGCACCCAGTCGACCGGCGCGCCGGTGCGGATGCCGACGCCCACCCGCGCGAGCGAAGCCTGCAGCCGCTCCACGTATTGCACCGAGCCGCCCTCGACCGTGTACCACTGATGCTGTCCCGTCACCCCGAGGAGCGCGTGATTGCGGAAGAAGTCGAGCATCGTGCGCGCCGGGAAGTCGAGGATCTGCGCCTTGGGCACCGACCAGATCGCGCCCGAGAACGGCAGGAGGTAGTGCTCGCGGAAGCGCGCGCCGCAGCCGAGCCGCTCCAGCAGGGCGCCGACGGTCAGCCCGTCCTCGCGCGACAGGTCGTAGGCGCGCGCGTTGAAGCGCAGGATGTCGCGCAGCATCCCCCAGTAGCCGGGGTTCACGAGGTTGCGCCGCTGCGCGAAGAGCGCGCCGGGCGTGCGCAGCGCATACTCGAAGCGCCCGCCGTCGATCGAGACGCCGAAGCTCATGTTGGACTTCGCCACCGGCACGCCGAGCTCGTCGAAGAGCCGCGTCAGATGCGGGTAGTTCGCGTGGTTGAAGACGATGAAGCCCATGTCCACGGGCTGATCGCCGCGCTTGCCGGCGGTGATGGTGTGCGCGTGCCCGCCGAGGCGCGGCTCGGCCTCGTAGAGCGTGACCCGGTGCGCCCCCGCGAGGAAGTGCGCCGCGCCCATCCCGGAGATGCCGCCGCCGATCACGGCGATGCGGCGGGGGGCGGCGGGGGCGGATTCGAATGGCATCTGTCGTCTCTCCTCGGTCGGTGCGCGCGTCATGACTGTTACGGAGACGCAGCATATCCGGATGCAAAAGAAAATTCGCCGCGACACGTGATCCGGTCGCGTCGGACCTCCGTACCCGTTACATGTTAAGCAATGTCGACTGGCTGGACGAGAAGGCCGCGTGGCCCGTGGCGCCGCCCGACCCGCCCCCGGGTGCCGGGACGGTCGCGTTTCTGGGCGACGCCGCGTTGGCGCGGATGAGCGACACGAACAGGTCCGGGACGGAGGGCGCCGCGACAGGCGCGGGCGACGCGGCGGAGCCCAATGCCGCCGCGCGCGCGGCGCCGGAATGGGTCGAGCACGTCACGCGCATCCGCGACGCGCGCGACGAGGCCGCCTTCGCCGAACTCTTCGCGCATTTCGCGCCGCGGGTGAAGGCGTTCCTGATCCGCTCCGGCGCGGACGGCGCGCTCGCCGAGGAATGCGCGCAGGAGGTCATGGCGACCCTCTGGCAGAAGGCGCATCTCTTCGATCCCGCGCGGGCGAGCGTCTCGACCTGGGTCTTCACCATCGCTCGGAACCGCCGGATCGACGCGCTGCGCCGGCAGCGCCGGCCGGAGCCCGAAGACCTGCCCTGGGGTCCGGAGGCCGAACCGCAGCAGGAGGACATGCTCGCGCTGCAACAGGACAGCGAACGCCTCGCCGAGGCGCTGCGCGCCCTGCCCGAGAAACAGAGACACCTGATCGAGCGCGCCTACTTCGGAGAACTCTCGCACGGCGAGATCGCTGCGGAGACGGGACTGCCGCTCGGCACCATCAAATCGCGCATCCGGCTCGCGCTCGACCGGCTGCGCCACGCACTCAAGTGACGCCCATGAAGACCGAGATCACCCATCACCTGACCCCGCAGCTGCTGATGGCCTACTCGGCCGGCACGCTGCCCGAGGCTTTCGACCTAATCGTCGCCTCGCACCTGTCGCTCTGCGACGCCTGCCGCGCCGAGGCCGAGAGCTACGACGCCGTCGGCGGCGCGCTCATGGAAGGCGAGACGTCGGAGATGTCCGCCGGCAGCCTCGAGGCGACGCTGCGCATGATCCGCGAGGGCGGCGCGGCGGAGGCCGACGCGCCCTGCGCCGCGGCCCCGCCCGCGACGGCGGAGCTGCCCCGCCCGATCCGCGACTACATCGGCGGCGATCTCGCCGACGTGCGCTGGCAGGGCATGGGGATGGGCGTGCGGCAGGCGATCCTGCCCGTCGACGGCCCGGCGACCGCGCGGCTCCTGCACATTCCCGCCGGCGCCGAGGTGCCCGACCACGGCCACAAGGGGACCGAGCTGACGCTGGTGCTCAAGGGCGCCTTCCGCGACGAGGACGGCCGCTTCGGCCCGGGCGACGTGGAAGTGGCCGACGAGGCGGTGGAACACACCCCCGTCGCCGAAGCGGGCGAGGATTGCATCTGCCTCGCCGTCACCGACGCGCCGCTGCGCTTCGCCGGCCTGATGCCGCGGCTCGCGCAGCCCTTCCTCAAGATCTGAGCGGCGAAACGAAAACCTTTCGTACGAAAGGTTTTCGGAACCCGGGTGGAGACGGCGAAGAATTTTCGTACGAAAATTCTTCACCCCCGGCGGCGCCGCAAAGGGCGCAGCCGCGACCGTTGCGGGACGCGCGGCCCATCGGGTCGCGCGATGTCGCCCGCACACCCTGCGCGCGTGACCGGTGCCTGACGCGGGAGATGCACGTCCTGCCCCCGCGTGACCTCCGTTGAGCCGGCGCGGGTTGCCTCGGCACGCAGCCCGTCCGGCCCCGTCGCGCAGGCCGTCGCCGGCGCGCCGCGCCTCAGCCGTCGTCGAGGCGCGTCAGTTCCGGCGCGGTCAGGGGGCGCGGCTCCTCGTCGAGGGGGTCGAGCGCGGCGATCTCCTCCTGCGGGGCGACCACGCCGAGCCCCTCGAACTTGCGCGCCGAGGGCAGCACCCGCCCCTCGAGCGAGCCGACGGCGCGGTTGTAGGCGTCCACGGAGGACCGCAGACTGCGGCCGACGCGGCCGAGGTGATCGGCGAATGTGCCGAGGCGGTCGTAGATCTCCTTGGCGAGACGCTGCACCTCGGCGGCGTTCTCGGCCATCTTTTCCTGCTGCCAGCCGTAGGCGATCGCCTTGATCAGCGCCATCAGCGTCGTCGGCGTGGCGATCAGGACCTTGCGCTCGAAGGCGTATTCGATGAGCCCCGGATCGGCCTCCGCCGCGGCGGAGACGAAGGTCTCGCCGGGGATGAACATGACGACGAAATCCGGCGTCGTCGGGATCGCGTCCTGATAGGCTTTCGAGGCGAGCGTCTTGACGTGCGCGCGCACCTGCGCGGCGTGGCGGGTCAGGTGCTCGCCCTGCGCCTCCGGCCCGTCGGCCTCCAGCGCGTCGAGATAGGCCTCGAGCGGGGTCTTGGCGTCGACCACGATGCTCTTGCCGCCGGGGATGCGCACCACGGCGTCGGGCCGGCGCGCGCCGGCGTCGGTCTCCACCGTGCGCTCGGAGAGGTAATCGACGTGCTCGGCCATGCCGGCCATCTCGAAGACCTGGCGCAGCTGCATCTCGCCCCAGCGCCCGCGCGTCTTGGGCGCGCGCAGCGCCTGCACGAGGCGGCGCGTCTCCTGCCCGAGGGCGTGCTGGCCCTTCGTGAGCTCCTCCACCTGCGCGCGAATCGCGCCGTAGGCCTCGTTGCGGGCCTTCTCGATCTCGGCGATGCGCGCGTCGAAGTGGCCCAGCTTCTCGTCGAGCGGCTTGACGAGCTCGCGGATCGCCTTCTGCCGCGCGGCGAGGTCGGTCTCAGCGGTTTCCTTGTGCTTCTCGAACCGCTCGGACACGAGGGCGAGGAAGCGCTCGGAGTTGGCCTTGAGCGCGCCGGAGGCGAGGTGTGCGAATTTCTCCTCGAGCTCGGCCTTCATGCCGCGCAGCTCCTCGAGCCGGGCGGCGTGGCTTTCCTTGAGCGCGGCGAGCTCGGTCTCGCGCGCGGCCTTCTCGGCGCCCGCGGTCTCGAGCCGCGCGCGCGTCTCGGCGAGCTCGGCCTCCACGGCGGCGAGGCGCTCGGCGCGCGGGCGCAGGCCCGCGAGCTCCTCGCGCAGGGCCGCCACGTCGCGGCGGTTCCGCCGAAGCGCCGCGAGCGCGCGCAGAAGGACGAGCAGGAGCCCGCCCAGCGCGGCGAGCCCCCCGAGCGTCACCGGATCGAGCGTCCCGAAATCCATGCGTGCCGTCGCCCTGCCCCGCCGTTCAGCGCCGCCCGAAGAGCCGCTCGACGTCGGCGAGCTTGAGCTCGACGTAGGTGGGCCGGCCGTGGTTGCACTGTCCCGAAAGCGGAGTCGCCTCCATCTCGCGCAGGAGCGCGTTCATCTCCTCGGCGCGCATGCGACGGCCCGCGCGCACCGAGCCGTGGCAGGCCATGCGCGAGAGGACGGCCATGAGCCGCGCCTCGAGCCCCACGGCGGTGCCCGTCTCCTCCAGCGCGTCGGCCACGTCGGCGAGCAGCCCCCGCGCCCCCACTTCGCCCAGGAGCGCCGGGGTCTCGCGCACGGCGAGCGCCTCGCCGCCGAAGGGCTCGATCACGAGGCCGAGGCGGGCGAGATCCTCCGCCGCGTCGAGCAGGCGCCCGCGCGCCGGCTCGGGCATCTCGACCACCTCGGGGATGAGAAGCGCCTGCGCGGCGACGCCGTTCTCGGCGAGCTGCGCCTTGAGCCGCTCGTAGACGAGGCGCTCATGCGCGGCGTGGGCGTCCACGATCACGAGGCCGTCTTCGGTCTGCGCGAGGATGTAGGTCTCATGCAGCTGCGCGCGCGCCGCGCCGAGGGGGAGCGCCTCCGCCGGGGTCTCCTCGGCCCCGTGCGGGGCCTCCTCGACCGGCTCGACCCGCGCGCTCCACGCGCCGGCGGTCTCGGCGAAGCCGGGCTCGGCGCCGCCCGGCGCGGGCGCCTGCGCCTGATACGACGCGGCCCGCGCGGCGGCGGAGGGGCGGTCCATCTGGTAGCGCGGCGCGGCGGGTGCGCCGGGCGCCCCGGGCCGCGCGGCGCCGAGCGCGGCGCCCGCCACGGTGGTCGCCGCGCGGTGCCCCGCCTCGGCCAGCGCGTGGCGCAGCGCCGAGACGACGAGCCCCCGCGCCGTGCCGGGATCGCGGAAGCGCACCTCGCTCTTCGCGGGGTGGACGTTGACGTCCACGAGCTCCGCCGGGCAGTCGATGTAGAGCGCCGCGGCCGGGTGCCGCCCCGCCGGCAGCACGTCCATGTAGGCCGCGCGCAGCGCGCCGAGCAGCATCCGGTCCTTCACCGGACGGCCGTTGACGAAGAAGTGCTGCGCCACCGCCGCGCCCCTCGAATAGGTGGGCAGGCCCGCGTAGCCCGTCAGGCGCAGCCCCTCGCGCTCGGCCTCGACGCGCAGCGCGTTGCGGACGAACTCCGCGCCCAGAACCCGCGTCAGCCGCCCGGCCAGCGCGTCGAAGAGATCGCCGGTCTCGGCGTCGGCGCGGAAGCTCACCTTCTCGCCCCCGCCGGAGACATCCGTCAGCGTCAGGCTCACGAAGGGTTCGGCCATGGCGAGGCGGCGCACCACGTCGCCGATCGCCTGCGCCTCCGCCCGGTCGGAGCGCAGGAACTTCAGCCGCGCGGGCGTGGCGTGGAAGAGATCGCGCAGCTCGACCACCGTGCCGCGGCGCAGCGCGGCGGGCCGCACCTGCCCGACGCGCCCGCCCTCGACGGCGATCTCGGCGGCCTCGGCCCCGGCGGCGCGCGAGGCGATGGAGAGCCGCGCCACCGCCCCGATGGAGGCGAGCGCCTCGCCCCGGAAGCCGTAGCTCGCGATGTTGAGGAGGTCGGAGCCGTCGATCTTGGAGGTGGCGTGCCGCGCGACCGCCTGCGGCAGGTCCTCCGCCGGGATGCCGTGGCCGTCGTCGGTGACGCGGATCAGCGTCTTGCCGCCCTCGGCCTGCGCCACCTCGATTCGCCGCGCGTCCGCGTCGAGAGCGTTCTCCACGAGCTCCTTGACCGCCGCGGCGGGCCGCTCGATCACCTCGCCGGCGGCGATGCGGTTGACGGCCGCCTCGTCGAGCGGGCGGATCGCCGGGCGACCGCCGGGTATCTTGTGGCTCGCGTCGTTCATGGCCCAAGACCTAGCACGCCCTGCGCCCTTTTGACCAGCGTCGAGAGACCCCCTTGGAATCCGAACACATTCCATTAGGTGAATGCCAAACGAAGCATTCCGAACGGAGGACGCATGTTCACCCGCGAAAGCCCGTCGAAAGGCCCCAATTCGCCCCGCGTGGTCGGGTTCTACGAGAAGCCCTCGGGCAGCATCCAGTACGTCGTGATCGACGAGGCCACGAAGAAGGCCGCGCTGATCGACGTGGTGCTCGGCTTCACGCCGTCGGAGGCGCGCACCGACACCGCCGCCGCGCAAGAGATCCTCGACTTCGTGAAGGCCGAGGGGCTGACGGTCGAGTGGATCCTCGACACCCACCCGCACGCCGACCACCTGATGGCCTCGGCCTGGCTCAAGGAGCAGCTCGGCGCGCCGACGGCGATCGGCACGAAGGTGCGCGACATCGCGAAGCTCTGGGAGGGGTTCTACAACACGCCCGGCGCCCTCGACCCGGACCGGGACTTCGACCGCCTCTTCGCCGACGGCGAGACCTTCATGCTCGGCGATCTGCCGGTGCGCGTGATGCTCTCGCCCGGGCACACGCTCGGCTCGATTACCTACGTGGTGGGCGACGACGCGGCCTTCGTGCACGACACCCTGATGCATGTGGACGCGGGCACGACGCGCGCCGACTTCCCCGGCGGCTCGGCCTCGGAGCTCTACGATTCGCTCATGGCGATCCTCGCCCTGCCGGACGAGACGCGGCTCTTCGTCGGCCACGACTACCCGCCCGTCGGCGACCGCACCGACCCGGCGTGGGAGGCGACGGTCGCCGAGCACAAGGCGCACAACAAGCACCTCGGCGGCGGCACGCCCCGCGAGGACTTCGTGAAGATCCGCGAGGAGCGCGACGCGACGCTCTCGCTGCCGGACCGCATGCTCTACGCGCTGCAGGTCAACCTGCGCGGCGGGCGCTTGCCGGAGGCCGAGGACGACGGCAAGAGTTACTTCAAGATTCCCGCCAACACCTTCTGAGGAGCATGCGATGAAGACGGAGCACGTGGGCGACGCCACCTTCGAAACCTGGACGCCGGAGGAGGTCCACGCGGCCTGCCGCAAGGGCGAGATCGTCGTGATCGACGTGCGCACGCCGCAGGAATACATGTTCGAGCACGTCGAGGGCGCGCTCCTGATGCCGATGCCCTTCTTCGACCCCGAGATGCTGCCGGGCCAGACCGACAAGCGCATCGTGCTGCACTGCGGCTCGGGCGTGCGGAGCGAGAAGATGGCGCGGCTCGCCATGGAGAAGGGCCTCGGCCGCATCGCGCACATGGAGGGCGGCTTCGCCGCGTGGAAGGAGAAGAAGCTCCCCTACATGGGCACCGACATGGCCTCCGGCGCGCCCAAGCGGGTGGAGCCCTGAGCGGCCGACGGGCCGCGACGCCCCGGACGACCGGACAGGAAAAGGCCCGGGCGGCGCACCGCCCGGGCCTCTTTTTTTGTCGCATCAGGGCCGGATCAGGCCGAGCCGCCCCGCGAGAACTCGGGGTAGGCTTCCATGCCGAGCTCGGACGTGTCGAGGCCGTTGACCTCGGATTCCTCGTCGACGCGGATGCCCATCACGGCCTTCAGGATCAGCCAGACGATCAGCGACAGCACGAAGCTCGCGCCGATGATGCCGACCATGCCGAGGATCTGCGGCCCGATCGAGGAGGTGCCGGTCAGCACCACCGCGAAGGTGCCCCAGATGCCGGCGAAGCCGTGCACCGGGATGGCGCCCACCACGTCGTCGATCTTGAACTTGTCGAGCATCGGCACCGTCAGCACCACGATCACGCCGCCCACGGCGCCGATGATCCCGGCGAGGAACAGCGAGGGCGCCAGCGGCTCGGCGGTGATCGAGACGAGGCCCGCGAGCGCGCCGTTGAGCACCATGGTCAGGTCGACCTTGCCGTACATCACCTGCGTCAGGATCAGCGCGGCGACGGCGCCCGAAGCCGCGGCCATGTTGGTGTTCGAGAAGATGCGGCTCACGTCGGCCACGTCGCCCACCGACCCCATGGCGAGCTGCGAGCCGCCGTTGAAGCCGAACCAGCCGAGCCACAGGATGAACATGCCGAGCGTCGCGAGCGCGAGGTTGGAGCCCGGCATCGGGTGCACCTTGCCGTCCTTGTCGTACTTGCCCTTGCGCGGGCCGAGCACGATCGCCCCGGCGAGCGCCGCGGCCGCGCCGCAGGCGTGCACGACGGTCGAGCCGGCGAAGTCGGAGAAGCCCGCCTCGGCAAGCCAGCCGCCGCCCCACTGCCACGAGGCCGTGAGCGGGTAGATGAAGCCCGTCAGCACGATCGTGAAGATCAGGAAGGGCCAGAGCTTGATCCGCTCGGCCAGCGCGCCCGACACGATCGAGGCGGTGGCGGCGCAGAACATCAGCTGGAAGATGTAGTCCGACCCGGTCGAGGCGTAGGAGGCGTCGTCGGCCTCGGCCAGCGTCACGCCCACCGGCTCCAGCACGGCCCAGGCCGGGAAGAGCCCCGAGAACCAGCCCTCGATCGCCCAGTCGCCGAGCGGATACATCAGGTTGTAGCCGATCAGCCAGTAGAAGATCGCGGCGAGCGAGAAGAGCCCGACGTTCTTCGTCATCTGCATGGTGACGTTCTTCGAGCGCACGAGCCCGCCCTCGAGCATGGCGAAGCCCGCGGCCATGAAGAACACCAGGAAGCCGCCGATCAGGAAAAGAAGCGAGTTCATGATCCAGACGAATTCGTCGGTCGCCAGCGGCGGCGCCGCCTCGTCCTGGGCCAGGGCGAGCGCCGGCAGCGCCGTCAGCATCCCCGCCAAGGCAAGCGTTTTCGTGAGTTTCATCTTGCGTTTCCCCTCTCTTGTCGCTTGCGCGGCGCTCAGAGCGCGTCCGCGTCGGTCTCGCCCGTGCGCACGCGCACGGCCTGTTGCAGGTCGAGGACGAAGATCTTGCCGTCGCCGATCTTGCCCGTGCGCGCGGTCTTGGAGACGGTCTCGACCACCTGGTCGGCCATCGCGTCCTCGACGGCGATTTCCAGCTTGATCTTGGGCACGAAGTTCACGGCATATTCCGCGCCGCGGTAGATCTCCGTGTGGCCGGACTGCGATCCGAAGCCCTTGATCTCGGTCACCATCATGCCGCGGACGCCGATGGACGTCAGGGCTTCCCGGACCTCCTCCAGCTTGAACGGCTTGATTGTCGCTACGATCAGTTTCACCAGCACCCCCTTGGCTTGGACAGGCCCGCGCCTGCGACTGTGCACCTGCAGCAAAGGACAGCGACCGGGGCCCGGGAAAGCGCAGCGCGACGCCGCGCGCGCATCCGGCGGCTCATTCGCATAATTTTTGTGCGCTCAATATTTTTCGACTATTTTTTAATCACACATGAATCGTGCACGACGCCACGCGGCGCTCTACACGCGGGCGCGCAGCGGATACTCTGGGCAAAAATGACGAAGGCGAGGCGAGCAGAGCGATGAGCAGGAAAGGGCGGACGCCCCCGCGGCTGACGGCGACGCGCGGCGCGCCGGGCCGTCCGCGCAGCGGACCAGCGCGAGGCCGCGCACCCGACGCGCCCGGCAAGCGCAAACCCGCGCGCCGAACGACGCCGCCGCCCCGGCGCGGCGGGCCGGTTCGCGGCGCGCTGCGCGTCGTCCGGCGGATCGTCTGGGGCTTCGTCTGGCGCGTGAGCCTCGTCGTCGCGCTGATGATCGCGGGCGGCGTCGCCTATTACTACTCCACCCTTCCCGCCTTCGAGGAGCTGCTCGACGGCCGCCCGCGCGGCTCGGTCACGATGCTCGACCGCGAGGGCGAGATCTTCGCCTGGCGCGGCGCGCAGTTCGGCGGCGCGGTGACCGCCGGCAGCGTCTCGCCCCACCTCAGGAACGCGGTGATCGCCACCGAGGACAAGCGCTTCCACCTGCATCCCGGCGTGGATCCGATCGGCATCGCGGGCGCGATCCGCATCAACCTTTCCGAGGGGCGCGGCCCGCTCGAAGGGCACGGCGGCTCGACCATCACGCAGCAGACGGCGAAGCTCCTCTGTCTCGGGAACCGCTTCGACCCGGCCCGCCACGAGAGCGAACGCGCATTCGAGGCCGCCTGCCGCGAGACGACGCTCTGGCGCAAGCTGCGCGAGGCGCTCTACGCGCTGGCGATGGAGATCGAATACTCCAAGGACGAGATCCTCTCGATCTACCTCAACCGCGCCTACATGGGCGGCGGCGCCTACGGGGCGGAGGCGGCGGCGCAGCGCTTCTTCGGCAAGCCCGCGGCGCTCGTCGATCCGGCCGAGGCGGCGATGCTCGCGGGGCTCCTCACCGCGCCCACGGCGCTCGCGCCGACGAACAACCTTCAGCGCTCCCGCGACCGGGCGGCGGTGGTCCTGCGGCTGATGGAGGCGCAGGGCTACCTCACCGAGGCCGAGGCGGCGGCGGCCCGCGCCGAGCCGGCCGGCCTGTCGGACGCCGCGGAGGCGCGCGCCGGCGGCTACTTCGCCGACTGGCTCATGGCCTCGACGCCCGAGTACCTCACCCGCGACACGACCGAGGACGTGGTGATCCGCACCACGCTGGACCGCGATATCCAGCGGGCCGCGGAGGAGGCACTGACGCAGGTCTTCGAGGAGAAGGTCCGCGAGGGCTCGGAGGCGCAGGCCGCCATCGTGGTGATGAGCGCCGACGGCGCCGTGCGCGGGATGGTCGGCGGCCGGGCGCTGCGCGTCTCCGGCGTGTTCAACCGCGCCACGCAGGCCGAGCGGCAGACGGGCTCGGCCTTCAAGCCCTTCGTCTACGCCACCGCGCTGGAGCTCGGCTGGACACCCGGCGACGTTGTGGTGGACGAGCCGATTACCCTCGACATCCCGGGCTCGGGGCCGTGGTCGCCCACCAACTACACCGACGATTTCGCCGGACCGGTGACGCTGACCGAGGCGCTGGCGCGCTCGCTCAACATCCCCGCGGTCAAGGTCTCCGAGCGCGTGGGCCGCGAGAAGGTGCGCCGCGTCGCGGCCGATTTCGGGCTGGAGAGCGACCTCGCCGCCGGGCCGGCGCTCGCCCTCGGCGCGTCCGAATCGACCCTGCTGGAGATGACGGGCGCCTACGCCGGCATCCTGAACGGCGGCTCCTCCGTCGCGCCCTACGGCATCACCGACCTCAGGCTGAAGGGCGACGACACCGCCCTTCTCGACAACTCGGGCGGCATCGGCGAGCGCGTGATCCGCGAGGCGGCCGCGCGCCAACTGATCTACATGATGGAAAAGGTGGTGAGCGAGGGCACCGGCGGGCGCGCGCGACTGCCCGACCGCGAGGCCGCCGGCAAGACCGGCACCACGCAGGCCGCACGCGACGCGTGGTTCGTGGGCTTCACCGCCGATTACGTCGCCGGCGTCTGGATGGGCTACGACGACAACACGCCGCTCACCGGCGTCACCGGCGGCGGGCTGCCGGCCGAGATCTGGCGCGAGACGATGGCGCGCGTGCACGCCGACCTGCCGCCCCGCCCGCTGCCGATGCTGCGCCCGGCGCCGCCCGCGGAGCCGCGCGCGCGGAGCGGAAGCCCGGCCGAGACGGTCCTCGACCGGGTGCTGCAGGAGCTCGTCGGCGGCGGCCGGCGCTGAGTCTCAGCCCATCGTGCGCAGATCGGCGATCAGCCGGTCGAGGTCGCGCCCGCGCCGGTCGAGCATCGCGCCGATCTCCTCCCGCTCGGTCAGCAGCATGTTCACGCCCTCGATGAACATGTTGAAGAACCGCGGCTCGCCGGAGCGGTCCGAGACTTGGAAATCCACGAAGAAGGGATCCTCCCCGCGCAGATAGGCGGTGGTGCGCACCTGGTAGTAGCTCTTGATCCGGCGCACGCCCTCCATCTCGAGGCGGCCGCCGATGAAGTCGCGGAAGCGGGCTCCGTACTTGCGCGCGATGTAGCCGCGGAAGGCGTCGATGTAGGCGCGCTTCTGCGCGTCGGTCGCCGCGCGCCCGTCGACGCCGAGCGTGTAGAGCGCGACCGTGGGCACATCCGCGTAAGTGGCGAAGATGCGCTCGAAGTCGCGATACATGGCCGCCTCGGGCTTGCCGGAGGCGATCACGGCGTTGATGTCGTCCACGAGCGACTGCACCAGGTCGCGCGCCTGCGCCTCGGTCAGGGCCTGCGCCGCACGCGGCGCGAGCGCCAGCGCCGCGCCTCCGGCGAGCGCGGCGAGCGTGCCGCGCCGGGTCAGATCATTCGCCATAGAGGTCCTCGTAGGGATCGGTGAAATCGGCCTCCGACGGCGCCGCGTCCTCGCCCGCGAGCTCGAACCGCCGGTTCTGAAGGTAAATGAGCCGGGTCTGCGCGTAGCTGTCCGCGCTGTCGTAGAGAACCGAATCGACCGCGCCGCCGTAGCGGCCCCGCTCGATCACGCGCCCCGCTAGCCGGGCGGCCGCGGCGGCGCGGCGCTGCTCCGTGGAGAGCACGGAGCCCAGCGGATCGGTGAAGATGTCCACGACGCGCCCGGCCGTGCGCCGCTCGGTCGAGGGGCCGAGGAGCGGCAGCTCCTGGTAGGCGCCTTCCGGCACGCCCCAGACGTAGAGCGTCTCGCCGAAATCCGTGTCGTCCGGCGCGAGCCCCATGTCGCCGGCCACGTCGAAGAGACCGCCGAAGCCCAGCGTCGTGTTGAGCGTGAAGCGCAGGGCATTGCGCCCGGCGCGGCGCAGATCGCCCTGCAACAGCCGGTTCACCGCCTGCTGCGGCGCACCGAGGTTCTCGCCGAAGTTGACGACCACGACGGCGAGGTCCGAGGGTTCCGCCTCCGGGTCGCCCCGGAAGCTGCGCGAGACGGGGCGCAGCACCGCGCGGTCGACCCCGCGATTGAAGTCGTGAACCGCCCGGTTCTGCGCCTCGTAGGGGTCATGGACAGGCCCCGCGTCCTCCGGCGCCACGGAACAGCCCGCCAGCGCGAGCAGGGCGGCGACGAGCGTGGCGGCCGCCACGCTCCGGCGTTCGTGTCTGGCGTCTCGGGTCACGGCCTCGCCTCGCGGATGGATCAGGGATTCGTCGCGGTCCGAGACATAGCAGCCCCTGCGCCGAATGCCACGCGACAGCCGCGTGATCGGGCGCGCGATCGGGCGCGCGATCGGGGCGCCGCAGGGCGGGCCGCTTCGCCTTTCCCCCGCCGGCGCGACGCTGTAGCCTCTGCGCCGCGACATTTCGGACGAGGGAGGCGCGGATGGCCGGACACACGGCGCGACTGAAGGATCTTGGGATCGAGCTGCCGGAGGCGAGCGCCCCGGCAGCGAATTACGTGCCCTACGTCGAGGCGGGCGGGCTGCTCTACGTCTCGGGGCAGATCTCGATGGACGCCGAGGGCGCGCTCATCACCGGCAAGCTCGGCGCCGATCTCGACACGCCCGCGGGCGCGGAGGCGGCGAAGCGCTGCGCGCTGATGCTTCTGGCGCAGGTGCGCGCGGCCTGCGGCGGCGATCTCGACCGGATGACGCGGGTCGTGAAGCTCACGGGCTTCGTCAACTCCACCCCCGATTTCACCGAGCAGCCCAAGGTGATCAACGGGGCGTCGGATTTCCTCGTCGAAGCGCTGGGCGAGGCGGGGCGGCACGCGCGCTCGGCGGTCTCGGCCGGGTCGCTGCCCCTCGGCGTCGCGGTGGAGATCGAGGGCATCTTCGAGATCGCATGACGCATCTCCCGCCCGAGTTCCTGCGCCGCCCCGTCGCGCACCGCGCGCGGCACGGCGCAGGTCGCCCCGAGAACAGCCGCGCCGCGGTGCGCGCGGCGGTCGCGGCCGGCTACGCCATCGAGATCGACCTGCAACGCGCGGCCGACGGCGTGGCGATGGTCTTTCACGATTACGACCTCGACCGGCTGACGGAGGCGACGGGCGCCCTCGGCGCGCAGAGCGCCGCGGCGCTCGGGGCGATCCCACTTTCGGGCGGCGACGGCGAGGGCATCCCGCGCTTTTCCGAGGTGCTGGAGATCGTCGACGGGCGCGTGCCGCTCCTCGTCGAGATCAAGGATCAGGACGGCGCGATGGGCGGGCGGGTCGGCGCACTGGAGGAGGCCGCGGCGCGCGACCTCGCAGGCTACGCGGGTCCGGTGGCGGTGATGTCCTTCAACCCCCATTCGGTCGCCGCCATGGCCGAACACGCGCCGGAGGTGCCGCGCGGGCTGACCACCGCCGCCTTCGACCCGCATTACTGGGCGCATCTGCCCGAGGCGACGCGCGCGCACCTGCGCGAGATCCCGGATTTCGAGCGCACCGGCGCCGCCTTCGTCAGCCATCAGGCGAACGATCTCGACCGCCCGCGCGTGGCCGCGCTCAGGGCGCGCGGCGTGCCAGTCCTCTGCTGGACGATCCGCTCGGAGGCGGACGAGCGCGCGGCGCGGCGGCTGGCCGACAACGTCACCTTCGAGGGCTACGCCGCGGCCCTTCCGGCTTGATCCCGTCCCTGCGCAGCCCAGATTGTGCGGGGCGCGACGGAGGCGGGATGCGCGACGAGACCATCGAGATCAGCACCCTCAAGAGCCTCGGCGAGATTTCCGCCGCGGACTGGGACGCCTGCGCCTGCCCCGAGGCAGCCGACGGCGGCCGCCCGAACGACCCCTTCACCACGCATCGCTTCCTCAAGGCGCTGGAGGACAGCGGCTCGGTCGGTCCCGGCACGGGCTGGGAGCCGCACTACCTCACCGCACGGCGCGGCGACGAGGTGATCGCGGTCGCGCCGCTCTACGCCAAGGGCCACAGCCAGGGCGAATACATTTTCGATCACAAATGGGCGCACGCCTACGAGCGCGCGGGCGGGCGCTATTACCCGAAGCTGCAGATCGCCGTCCCCTTCACCCCGGCGACCGGCCGGCGCCTGCTGGTCCGGCCGGGGCACGAGGACGCCGGCCGCGCCGCGCTGCTGCAGGGCGCGACGCAGATCGCCGCCGACGCGGGGCTGAGCTCGGTGCACGTCACCTTCTGCACGGGCGAGGAGGCCGAGGCGGGCGCCGCCGCCGGCATGCTCCACCGCGTGACCGAGCAGTTTCACTGGCAGAACCGCGGCTACGCCGACTTCGACGCCTTCCTCGCCGATCTCTCCTCGCGCAAGCGCAAGACGATCCGCAAGGAGCGGCGGGAGGCCAACGCCTTCGGCGGCGAAATCCGCATGCTCACGGGCGACGACCTGCGCCCCGCGCACTGGGAGGCGTTCTGGACCTTCTATCAGGACACCGGCGCGCGGAAATGGGGCCGGCCCTACCTGACGCGCGCCTTCTTCGACCTCGCGCAGGAGCGGCTGCGCGACGACATCCTGCTGGTGATGGCCGAGCGCGGGGGCGACTGGATCGCCGGCGCGATGAACCTCGTCGGGCGCGAGACGCTCTACGGCCGCTACTGGGGCTGCACCGAGCATCACCCCTGCCTGCACTTCGAGGCCTGTTACTACCGCGCCATCGACTTCGCCATCGCGCACGGTCTCGCCCGGGTCGAGGCCGGCGCGCAGGGCGAGCACAAGCTGGCGCGCGGCTACCTGCCGGCCGAGATCCACTCGCTGCACTGGATGGCCGAGCCAGGCTTCGCCGAGGCGGTGAGCCGCTACCTCGAGGCCGAGCGGCGCGCGGTGGAGCAGGACATCGAGGTGCTCACGGCCTACGGGCCCTTCCGGAAAGCCAACGTGGAGGAACGCGAATGACCGAACTTCTGAGCGAAACCGGGCGCGAGACGATGCTGGCGCCGCTCTTCGAGGCGGGCTGGACCATGGTCGAGGGGCGCGACGCGATCACCAAGACCTATCAGTTCGACAATTTCGTGGAGGCCTTCGGCTTCATGACGCGCGCCGCGCTCTGGGCCGAGAAATGGGACCACCACCCGGAGTGGTTCAACGTCTACAAGACGGTGGAGGTGACGCTCTCCACCCACGACGCCGGCGGGCTCTCGGCGCTCGACGCCAAGCTCGCCCGCAAGATGGACCAGCTCGCGGGCTGATCGGGGGCTCGGTCGCGCCCGTGCGGGCGCTTCTCGCGAGGAGCCCCGCCGAGGGGCGACCGAGCGCACCGCTCAGAGCGCCTCGAGGATCGCCTCGCCCGCCGAGACGTCGCAGGCGCCGGGATCGTCCTCGACGTTCAGGTGGGTGACCTTGCCGTCCTCCACGACCATCGCGTAGCGCTTCGACCGCCCCATGAGGCCCACGACCGGCGCGTCGAACTGCATGCCGACGGCGCGGGTGAATTCGCTCTGCGGGTCGGCGAGCAGGGTGATGCCGGCCTCGCTCGCGCCGGAGGCGTCGCCCCAGGCGTCCATCACGAAGGGATCGTTGACCGAGACGCAGATCACCTCGTCGACGCCCTTGGCCTCCAGATCGCTCTTCGTGCGCACGAAGCTCGGCACATGGGCCGAATGGCAGGTGGGCGTGAAGGCCCCCGGCACGGCGAAGATCACCACCTTGCGGCCCTTCACCTTGTCCTGAAGCTCGACGGGCGCGGGCCCCTCGGCCCCCATCGCCAGAAGCGTCGCCCCGGGCAGCGTGTCGCCGACTGAAATCATCGTCGTCTCCCTCGTCGCGGAATTGTCTTTCGCACTCGGTCCCATATAGGCTCCGCCCCGGGCCGCGGCCAACGAAAAGGGGACGCCGGGATGGAGCATGTGGTCGTCGTGGGCGCCGGACAGGCCGGCGCCGCGCTGGTGGCGAAACTGCGCGCGGAGGGCTACGCCGGCCGGCTGACCCTGATCGGGGAGGAGCACGCGCCGCCCTACCAGCGCCCGCCGCTCTCGAAGAAATACCTCCTCGGCGAGATGGAGCTGGAGCGGCTCTACCTCCGCCCCGAAAGCTTCTACGCCGAGAACGGCATCGAGCTCCTGCGCGACACGACCGCCGTCTCCATCGACCGGGCCGACCGCCGCGTGATCGCGGGCGGCGCCGCGCTGCCCTACGACGCGCTCGCGCTCTGCACGGGCGCCGTGCCGCGCCGCCTGCCCGGCGCGATCGGCGGCGAGCTGCCGGACGTGCATGTCGTGCGCACGCTGGCCGACGTGGACGCGATGGCCCCCGCGATCCGCCCCGGCGCGCGCGCCCTCGTCGTGGGCGGCGGCTACATCGGGCTCGAGGCGGCCGCCGTCTGCCGCACCGCGGGCATGGAGGTCACCCTCGTCGAGGCGGCGCCGCGCATCCTCGGCCGCGTCGCCGCGCACGAGACCGCCGACCGGATCCGCGACCTGCACGCCGCGCGCGGCGTCACCATCCACGAGGGCACGGGGCTCGAGCGGCTCACGGGCGACGCGCGGGTCACCGGCGCGGTCCTCTCCGACGGCACGGAGATCGCCGCCGATCTCGTCATCGTCGGCATCGGCATCACGCCCGCCACCGCGCTCGCCGAGGCCGCCGGCCTCGAGATCGAGAACGGCATCCGCGCCGACGCGCTCGGGCGCACCTCCGACCCGGCGATCTGGACCGCCGGCGACTGCGCGAGCTTTCCCTGGCGCGGCGGGCGCATCCGGCTCGAAAGCGTGCAGAACGCCATCGACCAGGCCGAGGCGGTGGCGCGCAACATGCTCGGCGCCGAGGCGCCCTACGACCCCACCCCGTGGTTCTGGTCCGACCAGTACGACATGAAGCTCCAGATCGCCGGGCTCAACGCCGGATACGACCGCGTCGTGGTGCGCCCCGGCGCGACCGGGGCCTCCGCCTCTCACTGGTACTACGCGGGCGAGCGGCTCCTCGCCGTGGACGCGCTGAACGCGCCGCGCGACTACATGGTGGGCAAGCGCCTGATCGAGGCCGGCCGCTCCCCCGACCCGGCCGCGCTCGCCGATCCGGCGACCGACCTCAAGGCGCTGCTCGCGGGATGAGGATCGTCGGCGGCGCCTGGCGCGGCCGCGCGCTCGCCGGGCCGGGCGCGGCCGGGGGCCTGCGCCCGACGCAGGACCGCGTGCGCGAGAGCCTCTTCAACGTGCTCGCCGGCGGGCGCTTCGGCGACGCGGTGACCGGCGCGCGGGTGCTCGATCTCTTCGCGGGCACCGGCGCGCTCGCGCTGGAGGCGCTCTCGCGCGGCGCGGCGGAGGCCGTCCTCGTGGACGACGGCCGCGCCGCGGCGCGCCTCATCGCCGAGAACATCCGCGCCTGCCACGCCGCCGACCGCACCCGCCACCTCCGCCGCGACGCCCGCCGCCCCGGCCCCTGCCCCGAGGCGCCCTTCGACCTCGTGTTCCTCGACCCGCCCTACGGCAAATCCCTCGGCGAGGCCGCCCTCGCCGCCGCGCAAGCAGGCGGCTGGATCGCCCCCGGCGCCCTCGTCGTCTGGGAGGAAAGCGCCCCCGTCACCCCGCCCGCGGGCCTCGCCCTGCGCGACACCCGCCGCTACGGCGACACCACCCTCGCCTTTCTCGAGGCCAGCGCCTGACGGCCTTTCCCGTCACCGCCCCGCCCGCGCCGCGGGCCGCGGCAAGCGCGCGCCCCGCCCCGGACCGGCCGCGCCCATCATCTTGGCCCAAATACTCTCGGGGGGTGAATTGGCCGTCAGGCCAAGAGGGGGGCAAACAGCCCCCCTCCTCCGCCGGCCACCCGTAGCCGCCTCAGGCGTTCGTTGGCACGATCCGCACCTCGACGCGGCGGTTGAGCTGCCGGCCCTCGGGCGTCAGGTTGCTCGCCACCGGCTGCGCCTCGCCGGCGCCGCGCGTGACGACGCGGGCGGGCTGCACGCCCGCGCCGAGCAGCACACCGGCCACGGCGCCCGCGCGGCGCTCCGAGAGGCGCTGGTTGTAGCTCGCCTCGCCCGTGTTGTCTGTGTGGCCCGTGACGCTCACCCGCGTGCCCGGGTAGCGCTGCAGGCTCGCGGCCAGCGTGCGCAGCTCCCCCTGGAAGGCGGGCTTCACCGTGGCGCTGTCCACGTCGAAGAGGATGTCGTTGGTGAAGCTGACGACCAGTTCCTCGCCGGTGTTGTCGATGCGGACGCCGTCCTGCTGAAGCTCGCGGCGGAGTTCCGCCTCCTGCCGGTCGAGGAGCGAGCCCGAGACGCCGCCCGCGATGCCGCCGAGGATCGCGCCCGCGACGGCGTTGCGGCGCCGCTCCTCCGCGTCGTCGCCGGTCAGGGCGCCGAGCGCCGCGCCGATCCCGCCGCCGATCAGAAGGCCCTGGCGGGTGTTGCGGTTCGGGTCGTCGGGCGCGGTGGCGCAGCCGGCGAGCAGGAGCGCCGCGGCGGTGCCGGCAATGATCGGTCTCTTCATCGGGTGGTCCCTTTCCTAGCGCCCCGATCGCCGGGGCGGCCACAAGTTTAATCCACCTCCCGCACGAGAAAAACCGCTATCGACCGCGCCTGCGCGACGATCCGCGCGCCGCTCATGCCTCGGCGCGCGCGGCTTCCCAGGCGAGCATGGCGCGCTTGACGGGCAGACCCCAGTGATACCCCGTCAGCCGCCCCGAGGCCGCGATCGCCCGGTGGCAGGGGATGAGCCAGGCCACCGGGTTGCGCCCCACGGCCGCGCCCGCGGCGCGCGCGCCCGCCGGGGTGCCGGCGGCGGCGGCGAGCGCGCCGTAGGTCGTCACCTGCCCCGAGGGCACGGCGAGCAGCGCCTCCCAGACCTTGATCTGGAAGGGCGCGCCGAAGACGTGGAGCGCCGGCCGTCCGCCCGGCGCGAAGGCGGCGGCGACCCAGTCGGCGACCGCCTCCGGCGCGGGCTCCAGCCGCGCCTCGGGCCAGCGCGCGGCGAGATCGGCGAAGGCGGCCGCGCGCCCCACCTCCTCGGCGAAGGCGAGGCCGCAGAGCCCGTGCTCCGTACCCATCGCCAGCACCTCGCCGAAGGGGCTCGGGAACCAGCCGTAGCGCAGCGTCAGCCCGGCGCCGCGGCGCGCATGATCGCCCGGGCGCATCGCCTCCCACCGGGGGCAAAGATCGTGCAGCCGCCCGCCGCCCGAGAGCCCGGCGGCCTCTGCCGCTTCGGCCACCGACGCCCCGGCGGCGAGGCGCGCGCGGGCGTGGCCGGGGGCGAGATACGGCAGGTAGCGCTCGGGCGAGACGCCGGCCCAGCGCGAGAAGACGCGCTGGAAATGCGCCGCGCTCATCCCGAGGCGGGCGGCGAGGTCCTCGAGCGACAGCTCCCGCTCGGCGGTGTCGATCGCGTCGAGCGCCCGGCGGATGACGTGGTAATGATATGCGTCCGCGTCGGTTTCCATGCCGCCCCCTCCCGTTGCAGTCCTGCATCGTCTAGGGTCTGTCCCGCCTGTTCGCGACCCGGATGTTGCGGAGTCCGCCGCTGGCAGGCATGACGGGGCCCATGGCCGCACAGCTCGACTTTCAGTCCGTCCGCGAGATCTTCGCGCGTTTCCGCGCGGCGGAGCCGGAGCCGAAGGGCGAGCTCGCGCACGTCAACGCCTACACGCTGCTCGTCGCCGTCGCGCTCTCGGCGCAGGCGACGGACGCGGGCGTGAACAAGGCCACCGCGCGCCTCTTCGAGATCGCCGACACGCCGGAGAAGATGCTGGCGCTCGGCGAGGAGGGGCTCATCGAGCACATCCGGACGATCGGGCTCTATCGCAACAAGGCGAAGAACGTGATTAAGCTCTCCCGCATCCTCGTCGAGGACTACGGGGGAGAGGTGCCCTCCTCCCGCGCGGCGCTGCAGTCGCTGCCGGGCGTCGGGCGCAAGACGGCGAACGTCGTGCTCAACATGTGGTGGCGATACCCGGCGCAGGCGGTGGACACACACATCTTCCGCCTCGCCAACCGGAGCGGCATCGCGCCGGGCAAGGACGTGCTGGCTGTGGAGCGCGCCATCGAGGACCAGGTGCCGGCGGAGTTTCAGCTCCATGCGCATCACTGGATGATCCTGCATGGCCGCTACGTCTGCAAGGCGCGCAAGCCGCTCTGCGCGACCTGCCTCATCCGCGATCTTTGTGCCTACGAGGAGAAGAACCTGTGAAGACCTACAAGGTGGTCGGCATCGGCAACGCGATCGTCGACGTCATCAGCAACTGCGACGACGGTTTCCTGTCCACGATGGGCATCGACAAGGGTGTCATGCAGCTGATCGAGGGCGACCGCGCCGAGTTTCTCTACGACGCGATGCAGGACCGCTGGCAGGCGCCGGGCGGCTCGGTGGCCAACACGCTCGCCGGGATCGGCAACCTCGGGCTCAAGACCGCCTTCATCGGGCGCGTGCGCGACGACGGGCTGGGCCGTTTCTACGCCGACGGCATGGTCGAGGACGGCACCGACTTCGCCAACCCGCCGGTGGCGGCGGGCGAGCTGCCGACCTCGCGCTCGATGATCTTCGTCTCGCCGGACGGCGAGCGCTCGATGAACACCTACCTCGGCATCTCCGCCGAGCTCGGGCCGGAGGACGTGGACCCCGGCGTCGCGGGCGACGCGGAGATCCTCTTTCTCGAGGGCTACCTCTACGACAAGCCGAAGGGGAAGGAGGCCTTCCTCAAGGCCGCGCGCGCCTGCCGCGCCGCCGGGGGAATGGCGGGCATCACCCTGTCGGACCCGTTCTGCGTGGACCGCCACCGCGAGGACTTCCGCAAGCTCGTCACCGAGCTCGACTTCGTGATCGGCAACGAGCACGAGTGGGAATCGCTCTACGAGACCGACCTCTCCGCCGCGCTGGAACAGGCGGCGACCGAGAGCGGCATGGTGATCTGCACCCGCTCGGGCCACGACGTCGTGATCGTGCGCGGCGAGGAGGAGGCGCGCGTGCCGGTCGAGACGATCACGCCGGTGGACGCCACCGGCGCCGGCGACCAGTTCGCCGCGGGCTTCCTCTATGGCCTCTCCACCGGGCAGTCGCTCGAGGTGGCGGGCAGGATGGGCGTCGTCGCCGCGGGCGAGGTCATCAGCCACTACGGCGCGCGGCCCGAGGCAGACCTGAAGGCGCTCTTCGCCGAGGCCGGCCTGCCGGTCTGAGCCGCCGCGGGAGGGGGGCTGTCTGCCCCCCTCTTGGCCTGACGGCCAATTCACCCCCGAGGATATTTGCGCCAAGAAGAAGGGCGAGGGCGGTCCGGGGGCGGGGCGCGCGCTAGCCGCGGCCCGCGGCGCGGGCGAGCCAGGGGCCTAGGACGAGCGGCACGAGGGCGAGGCTCGCCGCGACGGCGGCGAAGGAGACCCGCAGGCCCTGCCACTCGGCGAGGAGCCCCATGAGCGGCGGGCCGAAGAAGAAGGCGCCGTAGCCGATGAAGGAGACGGCGGCGATGGCGCGGGGGCGCCCGGCCTCGCCCGCGCCGCGTCCGACGAGGGCGAGGCAGAGCGGCACCACCACCGAGGCGCCGAGGCCCATGGCCGCGAAGCCCGCGTAGGTGAGCGCGAGACCGGGGGCCGCGGCGGCGAGGGCGGTGCCGAGGGCGGCGAGCCCGGCGGCGGCGCGCAGGAGGCGCGCTTCGTCGGCGAGGCGCAGGAGCGCCTGCGCCGCGATCCGCCCCGTGCCGAGCGCGAGGCCGAGGATCACCGGCCCGAGAGCGCCCGCCGCCGCGCCGGCGCCGAGCGTGCGCTCGAGGTGGAGCGCGGCCCAGCCGTCGCTCGCGCCCTCGGCGAGGAAGCCCACGATCATCACCGCGCCCCCCGCGGCGACGAGGCCCGGCGCGAGGGCGGCGCGTGCGGCGGGCCGCGTCTCGGCGGCGCCGGCGTCGCCGTCGCGGCCCCGGATCGGGAGCGCGAGCGCGAGCGGGACGAGCGCCGCGGCGGCGAGGAGCGCGGGCAGCGCCGCGCCCGCCTCCCGCGCGAGGCCCGCGGCGAGCGCGGCGCCGGCGTAGGCGAACGCGTAAAGCCCGTGCGCGAGGTTCATCAGCCCGCGCCCCGCGAGCGCCTCGAGCCGGGCGAGGCGGAGGTTCACCGTCACGTCCAGCAGCCCCGTGGCCACGCCGCCGAGCAGGAGCGCGCCGGCGAGCGCGAGCGGCGTCGTCGCCAGCCCGAGGAGCGCGAGCGCGCCCCCGAGGGCGAGCGCAGCGAGGCGCGTCGCGCCGAGGCCGAAGGCGCGGTCGGCCCGGCCGGCCACGAGGAGCGCGAGCGCCGCGCCCCCCGTCGCCATCAGGAGCGCGAGGCCGAGCTCCGCGTCGCCGAGCCCGGCGCGCGCCTTGAGCGCGGGCGCCGTCGCCGCCACCGCGCCCCAGAAGACGCCCATCGCCGCGAAGGCTGCGGCGGGCGCGCGCGTCAGGCGGAGATCGGCGAGCATCTGCATCGCTCCGGCCTGCCACGCCCCGGCGCGGCCGGCAAGCGCGGGCGTTTCGCCCTTGCCACGGGCCGCGATCCCGGCTATCCGCGCGGCTTCACGCGGGGTGACAGCCTTGGAGGCACCCCGCCCTTGCATATCGGAGCGACATCATGGCTGGAGAAATTCCGGATCTTGTTGTCCAGGAACGGACGGGGTCGGGCAAGGGCGCCGCTCGTCAGGCCCGCCGAGAGGGCCTCGTTCCTGGAATCGTCTACGGCGGCGGGGCCGATCCCCTGCCCATTCAGCTGCCCTTCAACGAGCTGATGCGCAAGCTCACCAAGGGCCGCTTCCTCTCGACGCTCTTCAACCTGAAGGTCGAGGGTCACGAGGACGTGCGGGTGATCTGCCGCGCGGTGCAGCGCGACGTGGTCAAGGACCTGCCGACGCACGTGGACTTCCTGCGTCTGCGCCGGACGACGAAGATCAACCTGTTCATCCCCGTCGAATTCGTCGGCCACGACGACGCGCCGGGCCTGAAGCGCGGCGGCGTGCTGACGGTCGTGCGCCCGGAGGTCGAGCTCATGGTGACGGCGGGCGACATTCCGGATCACATCACCGTCGATCTCACCGGGCTGGAGATCGGCGACACGGTGACGATCTCCTCGGTGGACCTGCCGAAGGGCGCGAAGCCGACGATCGACCGCGACTTCGTGATCGCCAACGTGCAGGCGCCGTCGGGCCTGCGCTCCGCGGACGCGGAGGAGGAAGGCGAGACGGGCGAAGGCGAGGCCGAAGAGGGCTGAGCCCGCGCACCCGGGATTTCGAGCGGCGGGGTCCGGGCGGCCCCGCCGTTTTCGTGTCAGCCGAGCTTCTGCACCGTCTCGAAGACCTCGAGCTCCGGCGCCTCGAGGTAGAGGTCGGCACTCCCGCCCGCGCCCTTGTGCGCCTCGCGGAAGGCCTCCGAGCGGGTCCAGTCGCGGAAGTGATCCTCGCTCTCCCAGGCGGTGTGCGAGGCGTAGAGGCGGTAGCCGTCCTTCTCCGGGCCCTTGAGCAGGTGAAACGCCTTGAAGCCCGGCACGCTCTCGAGGTGGCTCTCGCGGCGGGTCCAGACCTCCTCGAAGGCGGCTTCCTGCCCGAGCTTCACCTTGAAGCGGTTCATCGTCAGATACATCGCGCGTCTCCCCGTCTGGCCTTTTGCGCCGTTTCCCGGCATCTAGACTCCGAGATACCGGCCAGCAAGGAGCGGCGGCATGCAACTCTTCGTGGGCCTCGGCAATCCGGGGGCGACATACGCGCGGAACCGGCACAACATCGGCTTCATGGCCGTGGACCGGATCGCGGAGGATCACGGCTTCCCGCCCTTCCGGGCGAAGTTCCAGGGCGAGGTGGCGGAGGGCCGGCTGGGCGGCGAGAAGGTGATCCTCCTGAAGCCCGCGACCTACATGAACCGCTCCGGGCAGTCGGTGGGCGAGGCGATGCGCTTCTACAAGCTCGGCCCCGAGGACGTGACCGTCTTTCATGACGAGCTCGACCTCGCGCCCGGCAAGGTCCGGGTGAAGCAGGGCGGCGGGCACGCCGGGCACAACGGGCTGCGCTCGATCCACGCCCACATCGGCGAGGCCTACCGCCGCGTGCGCCTCGGCATCGGGCATCCGGGCCGCAAGGAACTGGTCTCGGGCTACGTGCTGCACGACTTCGGCAAGGCCGACGCCGACTGGCTCGACGACGTGTTGCGCGGTGTGGCCGACGGGGCGCCGGACCTCGCGGCGGGCGATCAGAGCCGCTTCCAGAACGCCGTGGCGCAGCGCGCCGCCCCCGCGCGGACGGAGGCGCCGGCGAAACCGGCGCCTTCGGCTGCGAAGGAGGCCGAGCCAGAGGAGGACGCGCGCTCGCCGCTGCAGAAGCTGGTGGACCGCTTCAAGTGAGCGTGTCGGGGGCGACGGCCGCGGCGCGGCCGAGAGCGGCGCGCGGGTGGACGTGGCCGGGGGCCTACCGCGCGCAGGCGCACCCCTGAGCGCGGGCGGCTTGCCACGCCGTGGCGCGCCGCTACAGTTTCAACAGACGAGAAGGAAAGACGCCATGGAGATGGACCCCTCCGAGAACGTGCTGGGCGGCGCGCTCGCGCCCTGCTCGACGCAACCGCTGACTGGCTTTTTCCGCGACGGGCACTGCAACACCTGCGCCGCCGATCAGGGCAGCCACACCGTCTGCGCCGTGATGACCGAGGAGTTCCTCGCCTACTCCAAGTACGTGGGCAACGATCTCTCGACCCCGCGGCCGGAGTTCCGCTTTCCGGGGCTGAAGCCCGGCGATCACTGGTGCCTCTGCGCGAGCCGCTTCCTGCAGGCGCACGACGAGGGCTGCGCGCCGCGCGTGAACCTCGCCGCGACGCATGCCCGAGCGCTCGAGGTGGTGCCGATGGACGTGCTGGAAGCTTGCGCGCTCAGCGAAAGCTGAACGCGCGCGGGCTCGGTCGGGGCAGGCGCGGGGGACGGCGCCCCCGCGACCGGGCCGGAGGCGCCCCCGCGACCGGGCCGGATCAGCCCGAGATATCCACGCCGAGCGCGCGGGCGACGGTGAAGATGTCCTTGTCGCCGCGTCCGCACATGTTCATGCAGATGACGTGATCGGCCGGCAGCTCCGGCGCGATGCGCATGACGTGGGCGAGCGCATGGGCGGGCTCCAGCGCGGGGATGATGCCTTCCGTCTCGCAGCAGAGCTGGAAGGCCTCCAGCGCCTCGGCGTCGGTGACGGAGACATACTCCGCGCGTCCCGATTCGTGCAGCCACGCATGCTCCGGCCCGATGCCGGGATAATCGAGGCCCGCCGAGATCGAGTAGCCCTCGAGGATCTGCCCGTCGCCGTCCTGCAACAGATAGGTGCGGTTGCCATGCAGCACCCCGGGCCGCCCGCCGGTGAGCGAGGCGCAGTGCTCCATCTGGTCGTCCACGCCCTTGCCGCCGGCCTCGACGCCGACGATGGCGACATCCGGCTCGTCGAGGAAGGGATGGAAGAGGCCGAGCGCGTTGGACCCGCCGCCGATCGCGGCCACCAGCGTGTCCGGCAGCCGCCCCTCGGCCTCGGTGATCTGGTGACGCACCTCCTTGCCGATGATCGACTGGAAGTCGCGCACCATCGCCGGATAGGGATGCGGGCCGGCCACCGTGCCGATGCAGTAGAAGGTGTCGCGCACGTTGGTGACCCAGTCGCGCAGCGCGTCGTTCATCGCGTCCTTGAGCGTGCCGCGCCCCGAGGTGACCGGCACCACCTCCGCGCCCAGGAGCTTCATGCGGAAGACGTTGGGCGCCTGCCGCTCGACGTCGTGCGCGCCCATGTAGACCACGCACTTCAGGCCGAACTTGGCGCAGACGGTCGCCGTGGCGACCCCGTGCTGGCCCGCGCCCGTCTCGGCGATGATGCGGCTCTTGCCCATGCGGCGGGCGAGCAGGATCTGCCCCAGCACGTTGTTGATCTTGTGCGCGCCGGTGTGGTTGAGTTCGTCGCGCTTCATGTAGACTCTGGCGCCGCCGAGCCGCTCGGTCAGCCGCTCGGCGAAGTAGAGCGGGCTCGGCCGGCCGACGTAATGCGTCCAGAGGTCGTCCATCTCGGCCCAGAAGCTCGCGTCGTCGCGCGCGCGGTCGTATTCCGCCTCGAGCTCGAGGATGAGCGGCATCAGCGTCTCGGAGACGAAGCGCCCGCCGAAATCGCCGAATCGGCCCTGCGCGTCCGGCCCGCTCCTGAAGCTGTTGATCCGATCCTCTGGCATGGCGCGCTCTCCCGGTTGCCCGTGACGTTCTAGCGCCGCGACCGGGTGGCAACAAGCGCAAGGCGTTTCGAAACGCCTTGCGCCAAGCGGTTTCGAAACCGCTTGGCCGAAGCCGCTTGCAAGCGGCTTCGGCGGCGCTCATCGCAGGCGCCGGATGGGGCGGGCGTTGCAGAAGACCACCATGTGGCGCCCGTTCTCCACCGCTTGGAAACCGCGGCGCTCCACCTCCGCCAGGAACGCCGCGCGCCCGGCGATACGCTCCACGTCGCGGATCTGGCGCTTGACCACGCCGCCGCGGCGCGCCTCGCCCGACTCGAAGAGTTGGGCGAGCCAGCGGTCGGGCGTGAGATGGGCGGGCAGCTGCGGCATGCCTCCGCTTTCGCCCATCGCGGTTGAGACGGGGTTAACCGGCGCGGGTCAGGCGACCGCCTCCGCCGCCGCGTCGAGGAAGGCGCGGATGCGCGCCGGGTCCTTCTCGCCCGGCGCGCGCTCGACGCCGGAGGAGACGTCGAGCTGGCGCGCGCCGGTGCGCCGCACCGCCTCCGCCGCGGTCTCCGGCGTGAGCCCGCCGGCGAGCATCCAGGGCCCCCTCCAGTCGCGCCCGGAGAGGAGCCGCCAATCGAAGGCGAGGCCGTTGCCCCCGGGCAGCGCCGCGCCCTCGGGCGCCTTGGCGTCGACGAGGATCTGGTCGGCCACGGCGGCGTAGGCGTCGATCTGCGCCAGGTCGGCCGCCTCGCGCAGGCCCACGGCCTTCATCACCGGCAGGCCGAAGCGGGCGCGCACCTCCGCCACCCGCTCCGGGCTCTCGCGGCCGTGCAGCTGCAGGAGGTCGATCGGCCCCGTCTCGAGGATCGCGGCGAGGGCGGCGTCGTCGGCGTCCACCGTCAGGGCGACCTTGGCCACCCCCGGCGGCACCGCGACGGCGAGGGCGCGCGCGGCCTCCGGCGTCAGGTTGCGCGGGCTCGGGGGGAAGAACACGAAGCCGAGGTAGGCCGCGCCGGCGGAGACGGCGGCCGCCACGTCCTCGGGCCGGGTCAGGCCGCAGATCTTCACGCGCGGATCGGAGGGGGACACGACCGTCTCAGCCCGCCTTCTTGTCGACGAGGGCGAGGACGTCGTCGGCCTCCTCCCCCTTGACCTTGGCGCGGCGCAGCTCGCGGTGGAGGCGCTTCGCCTCGGCCTCCTGGCGGGCCTTCTCGGCGCGGTGCTTGTGCTCGCGGATCCACTCCCAGACGAAGCCGATCAGCAGGCCCGCGGCGACGCCGCCGAGGATCACCAGAAAGAGCGGCAGCTCGGCCGAGACGTTCCAGCCGGCGAGCTCCTCGAGCGCCTCGGGCAGCAGCGTGAGCGTGACGATCGCACGGTTGGCCAGCGCGACCGAGACGAGCACGATCGCGATGGCGGCGAGGATGGCATAGCGGATGTAGCGCATTCAGGGCTTTTCCCCGTTGAGACGTTCGCGGAGCATCTTGCCGCACTTGAAGAAGGGCACGTGCTTCTCCTCTACCTGCACCGCTTCGCCGGTGCGCGGATTGCGACCGATGCGCGCATCCCGCTTCTTCACCGAGAAGGCGCCGAAGCCCCGGAGCTCGACCCGGTCGCCGCGCTCGAGCGCGGAGGTGATCTCCTCGAAGATTGTGTTCACAAGACGCTCGACGTCGCGCTGGTAGAGGTGCGGATTTTCCTCCGCGATCTTCTGTATCAGTTCCGATCGGATCATTCGTCCGTCCCCCGCGGATCCTCGCTCCCTGCTTTTCTCTTGGCGCGACTATAGTCACAAACCGCCGCGCGCGGAAACACGAGGGGCGCCCGGTGGCGGCGGTTTCGGCGAAAAATTCGCCCCGCGCGCGGGGGCGCGCCACGAAAAAGGCCCCCCGCCCGGAGGCGGAGGGCCGATTCGCGGTCGCGTGGCGTCGCGCTCAGTCGTCGCCCTTGAGCGCCGCGCCGAGGATGTCGCCGAGCGAGGCGCCGGAATCGGAGCTGCCGTACTGCTCGACCGCTTCCTTCTCCTCGGCGATCTCGCGCGCCTTGATCGAGAGGCCCAGGCGGCGCGACTTCGGATCCACGTTGGTGACGCGCACGTCCACCTTGTCGCCGACGTTGAAGCGCTCGGGCCGCTGCTCGGAGCGGTCGCGCGAGAGGTCGGAGCGGCGGATGAAGCTCTTCATCCCCTCGTATTCGACCTCGATGCCGCCGTCCTCGATGGCGGTGACCACCACCGTGATGATCGAGCCGCGCTTCACGCCGCCCACGGCCTCGGCGAAGCGGTCGCCGCCCACGGCCTTGATCGAGAGCGATATGCGCTCCTTCTCGACGTCGACTTCCTGCACGACGGCCTGAACGACGTCGCCCTTCTTGTACTCCTGGATCGCCTCTTCGCCGCGCTGGTCCCAGCTGAGGTCGGAGAGGTGCACCATGCCGTCGATGTCGCCCGGCAGGCCGACGAAGAGGCCGAACTCGGTGATGTTCTTGACCTCGCCCTCGACCTCGGTGCCCGTCGGATGCGTCTCGGCGAAGACTTCCCACGGGTTGCGCATGGTCTGCTTGAGCCCGAGCGAGACGCGGCGCTTGGCCTGGTCGATCTCGAGGACCATGACCTCGACCTCCTGGGAGGTGGAGACGATCTTGCCCGGGTGGACGTTCTTCTTGGTCCAGCTCATCTCGGAGACGTGCACGAGGCCCTCGACCCCCGGCTCCAGCTCCACGAAGGCGCCGTAGTCGGTGATGTTGGTCACGCGGCCGGTGTGCACCGAGCCCAGCGGATACTTCGCGGCCACCAGATCCCAGGGATCCTCCTGCAGCTGCTTCATGCCGAGGCTGATGCGGTGGGTCTCCTTGTTGATCTTGATGACCTGGACCTTCACCGTCTCGCCGATCGACACGATCTCGGAGGGGTGGTTGACCCGGCGCCACGCCATGTCGGTGACGTGCAGCAGGCCATCGACGCCGCCGAGATCGACGAAGGCGCCGTACTCGGTGATGTTCTTGACCACGCCGTCGACCGTGTCGCCCTCTTTCAGCTTGGCGATCACCTCGGCGCGCTGCTCGGCACGGCTCTCTTCGAGGATGGCGCGGCGCGAGACGACGATGTTGCCGCGGCGGCGATCCATCTTGAGGATCTGGAAGGGCTGCTTGAGGCCCATGAGCGGGCCGGCGTCGCGCACCGGGCGCACGTCCACCTGAGAGCCCGGCAGGAAGGCCACGGCGCCGCCGAGATCGACGGTGAAGCCGCCCTTGACGCGGCCGAAGATCGCGCCCTCGACGCGGGCGTCGTCGGCGTAGGCCTTTTCCAGACGGTCCCAGGCCGCCTCGCGGCGGGCCATCTCGCGGGAGAGCACCGCCTCGCCGCGCGCGTTCTCGGAGGAGCGGAGATAGACCTCGACCTCGTCGCCGACGGAGATGTCGGGCGCCTCGCCGGGGCTCGCGAATTCCTTGAGTTCGACGCGGCCTTCCATCTTGTAGCCGACGTCGATGATGGCCTGTCCCGCCTCGATGGCGATGACCTTGCCCTTGACCACCGAGCCTTCGGTCGGCGTGTCCATTTCGAGGCTTTCGTTCAGGAGGGCCTCGAACTCCTCCATGCTAGTGTTCTGCGCCATGTGGCTGTGGGTTTCCTTCGGTTCGGTTTCTCTGGCCTGACGGTTGGGTCCGCCGGTCTTTCCATTGCCCCGGGAGACAGGCGCCAACGCGAAACAGGGGCCGGATCGTCACCGCCCCCCTGCATGCGTCACGATGTCGTCGGCGCGACCGCCCGGATAAGCTCGCGCGTATAGAGGCACCGCGCCGGGGAATCAAGCCCGAGCCCCCGGCGCGGCACGGGTGGCGTCACTCGCCGCCCTGCTGCATCTCCTCGAGGCGCGTGACGATCCGCGTCTGAAGCTCCTGATCCTCCGAGGCGGCCTGCGCGATCGCCTCGTAGTCCTCGAGCGTGAGCCCCTCGGTGCCCTCGATCGCCTCGACGATCTCGGCGTTGGCCTCCTCGATGAGCGCGCGCTGCTCGTCCTCGCTGCCGGCCGCTTCCAGCTGCGGGACGTACTGCTCGCGCAGGTCCATCACCTCGAGATAGGCCATGGTGAAGGCCTCGATCTGGTCCCCGCTGTAGTCCGCCGCGCTCTGCGCCGCGGCGCTCTGCGGGGAAAGGGCCGTCATCGCGCCGGCCGTGACCGCGAGGCCGAAGGCGAGGGTCGTGGCGGTCAGGGTTTTTCTGAGGGGCATGCATCCTCCGTTAGACAGGGTCGCAGTGCGCGCCGTCGCTCGCCCGCACCACGCGCAGACGTAGCAGTCCCCCGGCGCGACGCAAACAGATGGGCGGCACGCCGCCGATGACCCGGGCCGCGGGCCGGGGTCAGCCGTCCGCGCCCCCGGCCTGCCGCGCCGCCACCTCGGCCACCGCGCGCGCGATGGCCGCCGCCACGTCGAGCTCGGTAGTGTCGATGTGCACCGCGTCCTCGGCCGCCCGCATCGGCGCATCGGCGCGGCCCGCGTCGCGGGCGTCGCGGGCGCGGATGTCGGCGAGCACGTCCTCGAAGCTGGTGGCGTGCCCCTGCCCCACGAGTTCCTTGAAACGCCGCGCCGCGCGCGCCTCGGCCGTGGCGGTGACGTAGAGCTTCACCGGCGCGTCGGGGCAGATCACCGTGCCGATGTCGCGCCCGTCGAGCACCGCGCCCCCCTCGCGCGCGGCGAAGGCGCGCTGGAAATCGACGAGCGCGGCGCGCACCTCCGGGATCGCCGCGACCCTGGAGGCCGCCTCCGCCGCCTCCGGCCCGCGCAGGCCCTCGGCCTCGAGATCGGCGGCGCAGAGGGCGCGCGCCGCCGCGACCGGCGCCTCGCCGTCGAGCATGCGCCGCCCGACGGCGCGGTAGAGCAGACCCGTGTCGAGGTAGCCCAGCCCGAAACGCTCGGCCAGCGCGCGGCCGATCGTGCCCTTGCCGCTCGCCGCCGGACCGTCCACCGCGATCGTCAGTGCCATGCGCCTCTCCCTCATCGCCGCCGCCAGACCGCCCACAGAAGGGCGAGCGCCATGACGAGCAGCGCGTATTTGCCTTGCGTGACCGCGCTCGCCCCCGCGACCATCTCCGGCGTGACGCCCTCCGGCCCCGCCGCGATCATGGCGCGCACGCGCGCGTTTTCCCAGAGATCGGCGGCGGTGTAGAGCAAAGGCAGCGGCGCGAGCCAGGGCCGCCCGAGCCGCCAGAGAAGCCCGGCCAGCAACGCGCCCAGCAGCACCGGGTAGGCCGTGTCGAGCACCGCCACCGGCCCGAGGAGAAGCGCCCGGCCGCTCTCGGTCAGCGCAGCAAGGTAAGCCTCGGCCGCCGCGTGATCGTAGCCGAGCGGGCGCAGGTCGAAGGGCCTGAGGCCCCCGGCCTCCCGCATCGCCCGCACCACGCCGACCCAGACGAGCGCGGCGTGGACCGCCGCCGTGGCGAGCGCGAGCGCGAGGAGTGCGCCGCGCGCGCTCATGCCGCGACCGGCTCCGCCGCGATCCCTGCGCCGAGGCCGCGCATGAGGGGCAGGAAGTCGGGAAAGGAGGTGGCGATCGGCGCGGCGTCGTCCACCGTCACCGGCGCCTGCGCGGCCAGCCCGAGCACGAGGAACGACATGGCGATGCGGTGGTCGAGCCGGCTCGCCACCGTGGCGCCGCCCGCGACGCCGCCCGCGCCGCGGCCGTGGACGATCCACCAGTCCTCGCCCTCCTCCACCGGGACGCCGCAGGCGCGCAGCCCCTCGGCCATGGCGGCGATGCGGTCGCTCTCCTTCACGCGGAGTTCGCCGACGCCGCGCATCACCGTCGCCCCCTCGGCGCAGGCCGCCACGGCGGCCAGCACCGGGTATTCGTCGATCATCGCCGCCGCGCGCTCGGGCGGCACCTCGACGCCGCGCAGCCCGGGCGAGAAACGCGCGACCAGATCGGCCACCGGCTCGCCCCCCTCGTCGCGCCGGTCCTCGAAGGCGAGATCCGCGCCCATCTCGCGGAGCGTCTCGTAAAGCCCCGCCCGCGTCGGGTTGAGCCCGATCCCCGGCACGCGCACCTCGGAGCCCTCCGCGATCAGCGCCGCGCAGACCGGGAAGGCCGCGCTCGAGGGATCGCGCGGCACGGCGAGCGTCTGCGCCGAAAGCTCCGGCTGGCCGGTAAGCGTGATGACCCGGCCCTCCGCGCCGTCCTCCACCGCGACCTCGGCGCCGAAGCCGGCGAGCATCCGCTCGGTGTGATCGCGCGTCGCCTCGGCCTCGGTGACGACCGTGCGTCCCGGCGCGTTGAGCCCGGCGAGGAGGACCGCGGATTTCACCTGCGCCGAGGGCACGGGCAGCGTGTAGCGCACCGGCACCGGCTCCCGCGCGCCCACCACCGTCATCGGCAGCCGCCCGCCGGCGCGGCCCACGGCCTCTGCCCCGAAGAGCGCGAGCGGGTCGGTCACCCGCGCCATGGGCCGGCCCACGAGGCTCGCGTCGCCGGTGAAGGTGGCGGCGATCGGGCTCGTCGCCATGGCCCCCATGACGAGGCGCACGCCGGTGCCCGAGTTGCCGCAGTCGATCACCCGGTCGGGCTCGGCGAAGCCGCCGACGCCCACGCCGTGGACGCGCCAGCGCCCCGGGCCATCCCGCGTGACCTCGGCGCCGAAGGCGCGCATAGCCTCGGCCGTGCGCAGCACGTCCTCGCCCTCCAGCAGCCCGGAAATGCGCGTCTCGCCCACGGCGAGCGCGCCGAGGATCAGCGCGCGGTGGCTCACCGACTTGTCGCCGGGAATCTCGGCCGTCCCCGCGAGCGCCGCGCCGGCGCGGGCGGTCATCGGCTGGCGCGTCTCGCCTGCGGACATGGGGCCTCCCTCGTGATCGCGGCCTTCGATAGCCGAGGGGGCGGAGAGCGTCCAGCGCCGCGGAGCGCGGGGCGGTTTTTCGTACGAAAAACCGCAACGGCGCCCGGACGCTCGCAAGGTGCGGCCGGGGCGCGCTCAGGCTTCAGGAGATTTTTCGAACGAAAAATCTCCCTCCGCGGGCCGGCGGCGGAAGGTCAGGTAATGCGGCCGCCGCCCCTCGCGTAGGGCCTTGCGCTCGTAGCGGGTCGAGAGCCAGTCGTCCCAGGGCTCGCGCCAGTCGGCGGGCCGCTCGGCCAGCCAGTCGAAGCCGTGGCGCGGCACCTCTTCCAGCGTCTGGCGCACGTAATCGGGGATGTCCGTGGCCAGCCGCAGCTCCGCGCCCGGCGCCATCACCCGCGCCAGCGGCACGAGGTGCTCGGGCGTGACGAAGCGGCGGCGGTGGTGCCGCGTCTTGGGCCAGGGGTCGGGGTAGAGCACGAAGGCCCGCGCGATGGAGACTGCGGGCAGCACATCGAGCAGGTCGCGCACGTCGCCGGCGTGCACGCGCAGGTTGGTCGCGCCCGCCGTCCGGATCTTGCCCAGCGCCGCGGCGACGCCGTTGACGTAGGGCTCCGCGCCGAGGATGCCGACGTCCGGGCGGCGCGTCGCCTGGTGCACCATGTGTTCGCCCGCGCCGAAGCCGACCTCCAGCCAGACCGGGGCGCCGCCGAAGAGCGCGCCGAGGTCGAGCGGCCGGCGCTCGGGGTTCTCCTCCCGGCCCACCGGCCCGGGGGCGAGGCGCGGCAGGTCCTCCTCCAGCCAGCGGCGCTGGTTGGGCTTGAGCGGCTTGCCGTGGATGCGGCCGTAGAAGTTGCGCCAGGGCGCCGCGGGGCGATCATCGTCCGTCATGCCGCGCGATCTAGCGAGGCGGGCCGCCGGGCGCAACGCGCCGCGCCCCTGCCTGTCGTGACGGCCGCGGCGCCCCCGCCGCCCGGAGCGCCGGGGCCCGGCGGGCGCGGCGCGCACCGCCGCGCCGCGCGCGTCCTCACACGGCCTTCTTCAGCGCCTCGGCGAGGTCCGTGCGCTCCCACGAGAAGCCGCCGTCGGCCTCGGGCTCCCGGCCGAAGTGACCGTAGGCGGCGGTGCGGGTGTAGATCGGGCGGTCGAGGCCCAGATGCTCGCGGATGCCGCGCGGCGTGAGCTCCATCACCTGCGGGATCGCGCGTTCGATCGCGGCGTCGTCCACCTGCCCCGTGCCGTGGGTGTCGATGTAGATCGACAGCGGCCGCGCCACGCCGATGGCGTAGGAAAGCTGCAGCGTGCAGCGCCGGGCCAGCCCCGCGGCGACCACGTTCTTGGCGAGGTAGCGCGCGGCGTAGGCCGCCGAGCGGTCCACCTTGGTCGGGTCCTTGCCCGAGAACGCCCCGCCCCCGTGCGGCGCCGCGCCGCCGTAGGTGTCCACGATGATCTTGCGCCCCGTCAGGCCCGCGTCGCCGTCCGGGCCGCCGATCACGAAGGTGCCCGTCGGATTCACCCACCATTCGGTCTTGTCGGTGATCCACTCGGCCGGCAGCACCTCGCGGATGTAGGGCTCCACGATGGCGCGGATGTCGTCGGAGGTCTGGCCCTCGTGGGCGTGCTGCGTCGAGAGCACCACCTGCAGCACCTCGACCGGGCGGCCGTCCTCGTAGCGCACGGTGAGCTGGCTCTTGGCGTCGGGACGCAGCTCCGGCTCGCGCCCGGATTTGCGCGCCTCCGACAGGCGGCGCAGGATCTTGTGCGCGTACTGGATCGGCGCCGGCATCAGCTCGGGCGTTTCGTCCACCGCGTAGCCGAACATGATGCCCTGATCACCCGCGCCGTCCTTGTCCACGCCCTGCGCGATGTGGGCGGATTGTTCGTGCAGGAAATTCAGCACATGGCAGGTGTTCCAGTGGAACTTCTCCTGCTCGTAGCCGATGTCCTTGATGCAGTCGCGCGCGACCTGGCCGAAGCGGCCCATATAGTTCTTGAGAAGCTCGGGATCGGAGAGGCCGACCTCGCCGCCGATCACCACGAGGCCGGTGGTCGCGAAGGTCTCGCAGGCCACGCGGGCGTTGGGCTCCTCGGCGAGGAGCGTGTCGAGGATCGCGTCCGAGATCCGGTCGCAGACCTTGTCCGGGTGCCCCTCCGAGACAGACTCGGAGGTGAAGATGTAGTCGCCGCGTGCCATGGGAAATGCTCCATTGGGGTTGTCCCGCCACGCCAGGAAGCCGTTGTGACGGTCGTTTGTGTGTGTCCGTCCTGCCTAGAGCCGGCCCGACGAAAGGTCAACGTCCGCCCGCGCGGCGCGCGGCGGCGTGACCGAGCAGCGCGAGCATCGCGGCGACGGCGGGCCAGCCGCCGGTGCGCGCGTAGAGCGGGGAGGCGAGCGCGGCCGGAACCGGCGCGTCGGCGTAGCCCGCCGTGCCGAGCGGGATCGTCTCCGCCAGCCCGCCACGCGCGTCGATCACCGCAGAGACGCCGGTGTTGGCCGCGCGCAGCACCGGCACCCCCTGCTCCACCGCGCGGAGCCGCGCCTGCGCGAGGTGCTGATAGGGCCCGGAGAAGGTACCGAACCACGCGTCGTTGGTCAGGTGCAGAAGCATCGCGGGCCGCTCGGGCGTGCCCATGGCGTCCTCGGGAAAGACGGCCTCGTAGCAGATGAGCGGCAACGCGTGGCCGAGCGCGCCGAGATCCAGCGTGCGCGGCCCCGGTCCGGGCGTGTAGCCCGCCTCCGCCCGCGCGGCGAGGCCGGTGATGCCGAGCCTCGCCCAGAGCGCCGGAAGGGGCATGTATTCGCCGAAGGGCACGAGGTGGTGCTTGTCGTAGATGTCCCGCGCCTCGCCCTCCGGCCCGATCAGGACGGCGGAGTTGTAGAACCGCCCCGCCTCGCTCCGCTGGATGCCGAGCACGACGGGCGCGCCGCCGGCCGCCTCGGCGATATGGGCGAGCGGGCGCGCGGAGCGCTCCAGAAGCCCGGGCAGCGCCGTCTCGGGCCAGAGGATCAGATCCGGGCGCGGCGCGGCCATCGTGTAGCTCACCTGCCGCGCGTAGAAGACCGGGATGCGGTCCGGGTCCCATTTCTCGCGCTGGGGCGCGTTGGGCTGGATCAGGCGCGCCGTCTCCGCCCGCGGATCGGGCAGCGGGCGCGCCTCCCGCGCGAGGCCCGCGCCCCAGAGGAGCGCGAGACCGGCGGCGAGCGCCGCGCCCCCCGCCGCACGCCGCCCGGCGGCCCAAAGCGCGACGGGCGCGAGCGCCAGCGCCAGCGTGGCGAGGTTCAGCCCGTGCGGCCCGATCCAGGCCGCCCATTGCATCGCGGGCGTGCCGATCCAGGCGTGCGCCGGCATCGCCCATGGAAAGCCCGAGAAGAGATGCGCCCGCGCCAGTTCGGCCAGCGCGAGGAGCGCGGCGAAGCCCCCGAGCCCCAGCCGCGCCCGCGCCGCCGCCCAGCCGGCGAGCGCCCAGAAGAGCGCGAGCCCGGTCGCCATGAAGAAAAGCGCGAAGGGCGCCATCCAGCCGTAGAGCTCCGGCTCGACGAAGAAGGGCTCGACGATCCAGTGGAGCGCGACGCCGAAATACCCCGCCGCGAAGAGAAAGGCCGCCCGGCCCGCGGCGCGCGGGTCCGGCGCGGCCTGCCAGAGCGCGGCGAGCGCGATCAGCCCGGCGAGCGTCGCCGGCCAGACGTCGAAGGGCGCGAGGCCCAGCGCCGCGGCGGCCCCGGCCGCCGGCGCGGCGATGCGCCGCAGCGCCACGGCCCGCGCGGGCCGTGCAGCCGCCTGCCCGGCGGCCGCGCCCTCGTCAGACATCCGGCGTCTCGGGGATGCGGATGCGCAGGCGCTTGATCCGGCGGGGGTCGGCGTCGACCACCTCGAACTCGACGCCGGTGGGATGCTCGACCACCTCGCCGCGCGCGGGCACCCGTCCCGAGAGCATGAATACCAGCCCGCCGAGGGTGTCGATCTCCTCGGAGTCGATTTCCTCGGCCTCCGAGAGGCTGAGGCCGATCTCCTGCTCGAACTCCTCGACCGTGGTGCGCGCCTGCGCGAGGTAGCAGCCCGCCTTCTCGCGCACCCAGAGGCTGTCCTCGTCGGTGTCGTGCTCGTCCTCGATCTCGCCCACGACCTGCTCGATCAGGTCCTCGATCGTCAGCAGGCCGTCGACGCCGCCGTATTCGTCGATCACCAGCGCCATGTGCCGCCGCTCGGACTGCATCTTGGCCAAGAGCACGCCGATCGGCATGGAGGGCGGCACGTAGAGGAGCGGCCGCAGCAGCGCCTGAATGTCCACGTCCGGCCCGTCGCCGTTGAAGCCGTGCTTCAGCGCGAAGTCCTTGAGGTGCAGCATCCCCACCGGGGTGTCGAGCGTGCCGTGATAGACCGGCAGCCGCGTCAGCCCGCTTTCGCGGAAGACGCCCACCAGTTCGTCGCGGGTCACGCTGTCGGGGATGGCCACGATCTCGGCCTTGGGGATGGCCACGTCCTCGACGCGCAGGCGCCGCAGGTTGACGAGGCCGTGGGTCTGGCGCCGGTCGTCCGGCGCGCCCTCGGCGCCCTCCGCCTCGGCGTCCTCCTCCTCGCTCGCGGGGTTGAACGCGTCGAGGAGGCGCCGCCAGAGGCCGCCGTCGTGTGAATGCCCTGATTGCGGGGGGTCGTCCTGCGCGCCGTGCGCCGCGCTAGACGAATCGTCGCTTCCGTCCATCTCTCTCGTTCCAGACCGCGGCCTCGGGGCCGCCCTCATGAATATGGGTCAGAGAGCCCCAGTTTGCCAAGTATCTCCACCTCGAGCCGCTCCATGCGTGCCGCATCGGCCTCGGTTTCGTGATCGTGGCCGAGAAGATGCAGAATTCCGTGCACGATCAGATGCGTCGCGTGGTCGCCGAGCGGCTTGCCCGCCGCCGCCGCCTCGCGCGCGCAGGTATCGAAGGCGAGCGCCAGATCGCCGAGTTCCGGGTCGGCCGGGTCGGGGGCCGCCGGCGCGGCGCCGGGGCGCGCCGGGGCGCGGTCCTCCGACGGCCAACTCAGCACGTTGGTGGGCCGCGGCTTGGCCCGGAACGTCGCGTTCAGCTCCGCGATGCGCGCGTCGTCGCAGCCGAGCACCGCGATCTCCCACGAGGCCGGGTCGAGGCCGAGATGCGCGAGCGTCGCCGCCGCCGCGCGCGCGGCGCGCCCGGGCAGGTCGGCACCCTCCCAGCGCGGGTCCTCGACGAGCGTCTCGACGCCCGGCGCAGCCTCGGCCACCTCAGCCGGCGGCGTCGGCATCGTAGGCGTCGATGATCGCGGCGACGAGCGGGTGGCGCACCACGTCCTTCGCGGTGAAGTAGTTGAAGGAAATGCCCGGCACGCTCCCGAGGATGCGCTCGGCCTCGCGCAGGCCCGAGGCGACGCCGCGCGGCAGGTCCACCTGGCTGCGGTCGCCCGTGATGACCATCCGCGACCCCTCGCCGAGGCGGGTCAGGAACATCTTCATCTGCATCGAGGTGGCGTTCTGCGCCTCGTCGAGCACCACGAAGGCGTTCGACAGCGTCCTCCCCCGCATGAAGGCGAGCGGCGCGATCTCGATCGTCTTCTCCTCCATCAGCCGCGCGGCCTGCTTGGCGGGCAGGAAATCGTTCAGCGCGTCGTAGAGCGGCTGCATGTAGGGATCGACCTTCTCGCGCATGTCGCCGGGCAGGAAGCCGAGCCGCTCGCCCGCCTCGACCGCCGGGCGCGAGAGGATCACGCGGTCCACCCGCCCGGCGAGATACATCGAGACGCCCACCGCCACCGCGAGATAGGTCTTGCCGGTGCCCGCCGGGCCGATGCCGAAGGCGAGCTCATTGCGGAAGAGCGCGCCGACATAGGCGCGCTGCGCCTCGGTGCGCGGCTCCACGAGCTTCTTGCGGGTCTTGATCTCGACCGGGCCGGCGCCGAACATCTCCATCTGCCCGCCGGGCGCCTGGCCCGCGCGCAACTCGCGGTCCACGTCGGCGCGCTCGACGCTGCGGCCCTGTTCGAGCCGGCGGTAGAGCGATTCGAGCACCTCGACCGCCTCCTGCCGGGCCGCGTCCTCTCCGATCACGGCGAGCTGGTTGCCCCGGCGCATGATCTGGACGTGAAGCTTGGTCTCTATCTCCGCGAGATGGCGGTCGTGTTCGCCGCAGAGATCGATGAGGAGCCGGTTGTCGGGAAATTCGACGAGCGCCTCGGTCAGGGTGCCTGTGCTCACGCGGGTCTCCTCAGGCGGGGCTTTGGCGCAGGGTGCCAAGCGCCGCGCCGCGATGCAACACGGCCCGATGGCGCGCGGGGCCGCCCGGCGCTTTCCGGACGGCCCCGCGTCACGCCGGCGCGCCCGCCGCTCAGATCGCGTCCGGGATCGGCGAGCCCTCCTTGAACGGCCCGGTGGCCGTCTCCGGCGGCGCGACGCCCGAGCAGACGGGCTCCCCGTAGCGGTCGAGGCGGCGCGCCATGTATCCCTCGAACCCGTCGTCGGCGATCCAGTTGTCGCAGCCCTGCGGATCGACCCAGATGCCCCACTCGAGCTCCGAGAGGTTCTTGGAATCGATCCCGCGGTCGCGCGACTTGTCCGGGCCCGTGCTGCAGGCGGCGAGCGTGGCGGCCGCGGCGGCGAAAACGGCGAATCTGACGATTTTCATGACGCCCCCCTCAGCGCACGCACAGGATTTCGACGCGGCGATTCTGCGCCCGGCCCTCGGCGGTGGCGTTCGTGGCGCGCGGGCGGCGCTCGCCGTAGCCGCGCACGTCGATCACCCGCGCGCCGGTCTCCTGCGCGACCGCCGCGACCGCGTTCGCGCGGCGGAAGGACAGCCGCATGTTGTACTCGTCCGACGCGCGCGAGTCGGTGTGGCCGACGATGATGTAGCCGAAGGCCGTCGCCTGATCGAAGAACGCGCGCAGACGCTCGCGGCCCGCGGAGCCGATGTGGTGGCTGTCGGTGGCGAAGAACTGATCCGCGTTCATGGTGCCGCACACGTTGATCTCGCGGCAGACCGGCGTGCCGTCGGGATTGACGTTCGCCACGGCGTAGCCCTCGGCGCCGTCGTCCATCACCCAGACCTCGCAGCCGTCCGGCGTGATCGAGATGCCGGGCTCGTAGCGTTCGCCCTGCACCGTGCGGTCCTGCGTCGCGATCACCGGTGTCGCGCTCGCGGCCCGCATGTCGTGTGTCGTCCCGGCCGTCGCCCCCGGGGCTCCGACGCCGGCGCCTGTCAGCGCGACGGCGATCCCGGCGGCGACGGCGCGCAGCCGTCCGGCTCGTCTCCTGACCACGGACTCGTCCCCCTTTTCCCGATCGATCCGAACGATCGACGCCGCGCCGATCGTTCGACGTATAATCGAAAGTTTATCAAAGGCGCGGAGACTGTGAAGGAAAAACAGCCGACCTTCCCCCGCGCAGGGCGCGTGGAAACCGATTGTGCGCAAGGCGGAAACGGTCGCGGCGCTCAGTCCCCGACGAGCACGCCCGAGAGGGAGTTCGGATGGCTCTCGGTCACGCGCACGCGGCCGATGCTGCCCGCCTCGGCGCGCGGGTCCTCGACGTGGACGGCGTGCAGGTATTCGGACTTGCCCGCCATCTGCCCCGGGAAGCGCCCCGGCTTCTCGAAGAGGACCGAGACCTCGCGCCCGACCATCGCGTCCTGCACGGCGCGCTGCTGCCGCCCGAGGAGCGCCTGCAGCCGCTCGAGGCGGTCCTGCGCCTCGGCCGGGTCGACCTGCGCGCGCTCGGCCGCGGGCGTGCCGGGGCGGGGCGAGTACTTGAACGAGAAGGCGTAGCCGTAGTTCACCGCCTCCACGAGATCGAGGGTCGCGCGGAAGTCCTCCTCCGTCTCCTCCGGGAAGCCGACGATGAAATCGCCCGAGATCAGGATGTCGGGCCGCGCGGCGCGGATGCGCTCGATCAGGCGGATGTAGCTCTCGGCGGTGTGCTTGCGGTTCATCCGCTTGAGGATGCGGTCGCTGCCGGCCTGCACGGGCAGGTGCAGGTAGGGCATGAGCTTCGCGCAGTCGCCGTGCGCCGCGATCAGGTCGTCGTCCATGTCGTTGGGATGCGAGGTGGTGTAGCGGATGCGCTCCAGCCCCTCGACCTCGGCGAGCGCGCGCACCAGCCGCGCGAGCGACCATTCGCCCCCCTCCGGCCCCTCGCCGTGGTAGGCGTTGACGTTCTGCCCGAGCAGCGTGACCTCGCGCACCCCGCGCGCCACCAGATCGCGCGCCTCCGACAGGACGCGCGCGGCGGGGCGGCTGACCTCCGCGCCGCGGGTGTAGGGCACCACGCAGAAGGCGCAGAACTTGTCGCAGCCCTCCTGCACCGTCAAGAACGCGGTCGGCCCGCGCGTCGCCTTCGGGCGCTGCGGCAGGTGGTCGAACTTGTCCTCGGCCGGGAACTCCGTCTCGACGGCGCGGCCGCCCTCGCGCAGCTTCGCCTCGAGCGCGGGCAGGCGGTGGTAGCTTTGCGGCCCGATGACCAGATCGACCATCGGCTGCCGGCGCATCATCTCCTCGCCCTCGGCCTGCGCGACGCAGCCCGCGACGCCGATCTTGAGATCGGGGCGCGCGGCCTTCAGCGGCTTGAAGCGGCCGAGCTCGGAATAGACCTTCTCGGCGGCCTTCTCGCGGATGTGGCAGGTGTTGAGCAGGATCATGTCCGCGTCGTCGGGGCTGTCCGTGGCGACGTAGCCCGCCGGCGCGAGCGCCTCGGCCATGCGCTCGCTGTCGTAGACGTTCATCTGGCAGCCGTAGGTCCGGACGTAGAGTTTGCGCGGCTCGGTCATCTGGGGCTCCTGTTCGCCCTGCGTCTCTAGCGCGGACGGGGCCGCTCTTGCAATGTGGCGCGGGCTGGACGAGCGTCGCCGCCGGAGGGTCAGGGATGCACTACGACGGGCTGGAGGATTTCCTGCGCCGCGGCCGCGCGGCGCTGGCGCGGGGGCCGGTGGCGGTGGTCCTCGCCGAGGACGGCGCGGCGCTCGACACGACGCTGCGCCATCATCAGCAACTGGGCTTCCGCGCGGTTCTCTGCCTGATGCCGGACGCGCTCGCCCTCGCGCCCGACCTCGTCGAGAGCGTGCACCGCATCCGCCACGACCCCTGGGCGGAGGACGCGCTGACGCGCGCGGTGAACCGGCTGACCGACGCCGCGCCCGGCACCTGGTTCTTCTACTGCCACAACGCCGAGTTCCTCTTCTATCCCTTCTGCGAGACGCGCACGGTGGGCGAAATGCTTGCCTTTCACGCCGAGGAGCGGCGCGACGCGATGCTCACCTTCGTCGTGGACCTCTACGCGCCCGACCTCGCGGAGGCGCCGGACGCCGTCTCGCTCGATCACGCGATGCTGGACCGGACGGGCTACTACGCGCTCGCCCGGCTGGCCCCGGCGAACCACGGCCACCCGAAGGAGCGTCAGCTCGACTTCTTCGGCGGGCTGCGCTGGCGCTTCGAGGAGCACGTGCCCCCCGACCGGCGCAAGATCGACCGCGTGTCGCTCTTCCGGGCGAAACCGGGGCTCAGGCTGCGGGCCGATCACACCTTCTCGGACGAGGAATACAACACCTACGCCTGCCCTTGGCACAACAACCTGACGGCGGCGGTGGCGAGCTTCCGCACGGCGAAGGCGCTCGCCACGAACCCCGGCTCGCGGGACGCGATCCGGAGCTTTCGCTGGCGCAACTCGGTGCCCTTCGAGTGGCACTCCCGCCAGTTGCTGGATCTGGGACTGATGGAGCCGGGGCAGTGGTTCTGAGCGCGCCGCCCGGCGTCAGAGGTTCTCGATCTGCGGCATCCCCAGCACGTGAAAGCCGCCGTCGACATGCACGATCTCGCCGGTGGTGAAGGCCCCCGCGTCCGAGGCGAGCCAGACGGCGGTGCCGCCCACGGCCTCCAGCGTGGCGTTGGCGCGCAGGGGCGCGTTCGTCGCCGTGTGCTTGTAGGTGCGCCGCGCGCCGCCGATGGCCGCGCCGGCGAGCGTCTTCATCGGCCCCGGCGAGAGCGCGTTCACGCGGATGCCCTCGGGGCCGAGGTCGTTGGCGAGGTAGCGCGTCGCCGCCTCCAGCGCGGCCTTGGCGACGCCCATGACATTGTAGCTCGGCACGACGCGGTTGGAGCCCTGGTAGGTCAGCGTCATCAGCGCACCGCCGTTTTCCGCCATCAGCGGCTGCGCGCGCCGCGCCACGTCGATGAAGGAATAGGCGGAGATGTCCAGCGAGTGCTTGAAGTTGTCGCGGGTCGTGTTGATGAAGCGCCCCGTGAGCTCCGCCTTGTCGGAGTAGGCGATGGCGTGCACCACGAAATCGATCGTGGGCCAGCGCGCCGCGAGCGCCTCGAAGGCCGCGTCCATCGCCGCGTCGTCGGTTACGTCGCAATCCACGAGGAGGTCCGAGCCCACCGAGGCGGCGAGTGGCTCCACCCGCTTGCCGAAGGCCTCGCCCTGATAGGTGAAGGCGAGCTCCGCGCCCGCCGCGTGCATGGCCTGCGCGATGCCCCAGGCAATCGAGCGGTCGTTGGCGACGCCCATGATCAGACCGCGTTTGCCCGTAAGCTGCCCTGCCATCGCCCGTCCCTATCCGTGATACTTGCTCAGCAGCATCGCGCCGTTCGTGCCGCCGAAGCCGAAGCTGTTGGTCATGACCGTGTCGAGCGCGACGCCGTCCACCCGCTCCGTCGCGATCTCGCCTTGGGTGATTCCCTCGTCCAGCGTCTCGACGTTGATCGAGGGCGCGATGAAGTCGTGCTCCAGCATCAGGAGGCAATAGATCGCCTCCTGCGCGCCGGTGGCGCCCTGGCTGTGGCCGGTCATCGACTTGGTGGAGCTGATGGGCGGGGTGTTCCCCGCGCCCCAGATGCGGCGCACCGCCTCCACCTCGCCCACGTCGCCCACGGGCGTGGAGGTGCCGTGCGCGTTGATGTAGCCCACCTTGCGATCCTCCGGCAGCGTCTGCAGCGCGAGGCGCATGGCGCGCTCGCCGCCCTCGCCGCTGGGCGCCACCATGTCGTGGCCGTCGGAGGTCGCGCCGTAGCCCGTCACCTCGGCGTAGATCTTCGCGCCGCGGGCCTTCGCGCGCTCCAGATCCTCGAGCACGACGATGCCGCCGCCGCCCGAGATCACGAAGCCGTCGCGATCCGCGTCGAAGGCGCGGCTCGCGCGCTCGGGCGTGTCGTTGAACTTCGCGCTCATCGCGCCCATGGCGTCGAAGAGGCACGAGAGGGTCCAGTCGAGCTCCTCGCCGCCGCCGGCGAACATCAGGTCCTGCTTGCCCATCATGATCTGCTCGGCGGCGTTGCCGATGCAGTGGAGCGAGGTCGAGCAGGCCGAGGTGATCGAGTAGTTGATCCCCTTGATGCTGAAGGCCGTGGCGAGATTCGCGCTGATCGTCGAGGACATGCACTTCGGCACGGCGAAGGGACCGATGCGCTTCGGGCTGCCCTTCTCGAGCACCGTCTGATGCGCGGCGAGCATCGCGCTGGTCGAGGGGCCGCCGGAGCCCGCGACGAGGCCCGAGCGCTCGTTCACGATGTCGGCCTCCTCCAGCCCCGCGTCGGCGATCGCCTGTTGCATGGCGATGTGGGCGTAGGCCGCCCCCGGCCCCATGAAGCGCAGCGCGCGCTTGTCGACGTGTTCGCTCACGTCGATGTCGAGGGCACCGGCCACCTGGCTGCGGAAGCCGTGCTCCTTCATCTGCTCGTTGGCGGTGATGCCGGAGCGGCCCGCGCGCAGGGACGCGAGCACCTCGTCGGCGGTCGTCCCGATGGACGAGACGATGCCGAGCCCCGTGACGACGACGCGGCGCATTGGGGCGTCCTCCCTCAGTCGCTGAAAAGCCCGACCTTCATGTCGGTCGCGGTGTAGATTTCCTTGCCGTCGGCCAGCATCCGGCCGTTCGACAGCCCGAGCTTGAGCTTGCGGTCGATGACGCGGGTGAACTCGACGATGTAGGTCACCAGCGTCGTCGCCGGCGTCACCATGTCGGTGAACTTCACCTCGCCCACGCCGAGCGCGCGGCCCCGGCCCGGCATCCCGCGCCAGCCGAGGTTGAAGCCCGTGAGCTGCCACATCGCGTCGAGCCCGAGGCAGCCGGGCATCACCGGGTCGCCCGGGAAGTGGCACTGGAAGAACCAGAGGTCCGGCGTGATGTCGAGCTCGGCGACGACGTGGCCCTTGCCGTGCGCGCCGCCGTCGGCGGAGATCTCCGTCACGCGGTCCATCATCAGCATCGGCGGCTCGGGCAGCTGCGCGTTGCCGGGGCCGAAGAGCTCGCCCCGCGCGCACTGCAGCAGGCCTTCCTTGTCGAAGCTGGTCGGATGGTCCGCCATTCGGGCGCGCTCCTGCATCGTGGCCTGCGTGTCGGGCAGGCTCTAGCACCCGCCCGACAGGTCCCGCAAGTGCGCTCGCCCGCCGCGGGCGCGGTCACGCCGTCGCGGGTTTGACGTTGAAACCTGAGGGCCGCGCACTCTATATTCGGGGCATGGAGGAAAGGCCGACCGCGATGACCCCCGATGCGATGGACCGAGGCGGCGCGTGGCTGGCGCGCGCGGGCGTGCGCCCGACCCGGCAGCGGCTGACGCTCGCCGCGCTGCTCGTCGGCGACGGCGACAACCGGCACGTCACCGCCGAGAGCCTCTTCGCCGCCGTGCAGCAAAGCGGCGAGAAGGTGTCGCTCGCGACCGTCTACAACACCCTCCGCGCCTTCTGCGCCGCCGGCCTCATGAAAGAGATCACGGTGGACGGGTCGAAGAGCTACTTCGACACCAACACCCACGACCACCCGCATTTCTTCTGGGAGGACGACGGCCGCCTCTCGGACGCGCCCTCGGACGAGCTGGAGATTCGCCAGCTGCCGAGCGCGCCGGAGGGGGCCGAGATCTCCAAGGTCGACGTGGTGATCCGGCTGCGCCGCCGCTGAGGGCGGCGCCGGGACGCACCGGGCGCGGCTCCGTTTCATCAGCCCTTGCGAGGGGCACGCCCAAGCGGCGGGGCGCCCGCCCGCGCTGTCCGGCCCGGCCCGACCGCCCGCCTTGCGCGACCCCCCGGGGCCGTCCACCGCCCCGGGCGGCGCGCCCCTAGGGCGCCGCCGCCCCCGCCAGCGCGAGAAGCGGCTCGGGGTAGAGCCCGGGCAGCACGATCAGCGCCACCGCGACGGCGAGCGTGAGCCTGGCGCCGACCGACAGCGCGGGCGCGGGGGCGGTCTCCTCTCCCTCCGGCGCGGCGAGCGCCGCGATGCCGAAGCGCAGGTAATAGTAGAACGCCACCGCCGCGCCCACCGCCGCGGCGGCCAGGAGCGCCCAGGCCTCCGCCGCCGCGAGCGCGGAGAAGAGATAGACCTTGCCGATGAAGCCCACCGCCGGCGGCAGCCCGACCATCGACAGAAGCGCGAGGCCGAGGGCGAAACCGGCCAGCGGCTGGCGGCGCACCAGCCCGCGAAGCTCCGTCCGCGACACCCCGCCGAGCGCCGAGGCGACACAAAGCGCCGCGACGACCGCCGGCGCGTAGGCCGCGAGATAGACGAGCGTCGCCTCCCCCGCGAGCGGCCCGCCGGCGGCGAGGATCATGGCGAGATAGCCCGAATGCGCGATCGTCGAATAGCCCAGCATCCGTGCGAGGCTCTCCTGGCGGATCGCCACGATGTTGCCGAGGAGCGCCGCCGCCGCCCCCGCCGCGCCGAGGCCGAGCGCCCAGACCGCGCCGCCCGGCGCGACCTCAGCGAGGCGCAGGAGCGCGACGCCCGTGGCGACCTTGGAGAGCGCCCCGGCGAGCGCCGACGCCGAGGCCGGCGCGCCCGAGAAGAGGTCCGGCACCCACATGTGGAAGGGCGCGAGCGAGAACTTGAAGGCGAGCCCCGCCAGGAGGAGCGCCCCGCCCACCGCGGCGAGGCCGCCGCTCCCGCCCCAGTCGGCGAGCGCGAGCGAGCCGCTCCCCGCGAAGGCGAAGGCCGCGCCGAGCAGCAGCGTCGCCGCGCTGACGCCGCCCATGAGGAAGAGCTTGTAGCCCGCCTCGGCCGCCGGCGCGCTGCGCGGCATCAGGGTGAGCGCGACCATGGCGAGCGTCGTGATCTCGAGCCCGAGGATCAGCGCCGCGCCGTTCGTCGCCCCCGCGAGCGCCACGCCCCCGCTCGTGGCCAGCGCGACCAGCGCCGGCCCCTCGCGCGCGCCGTCCTCGTCGCGCACGAAGGCGAGGATGCCGAGCCCGGCGAGCAGCGCGAGCGCCGCCCCGAGCCGCGCCAGCGCGTCGTCGGCGAGGAGCGCGTAGGCCGGCGCGGGTGCCGCCCCGGCGCGCAGCGCGACGAGGGCGAGCGCCGCCGCCATCAGCGTCGCCGTCGTGCCACGGATCGCGCGCAGCGGCGCCACGGGCGCCATCGCCATCGCGGCGATCCCGGCGACCCCGGTCAGCGCCAGCGGCCCGAGCGAGAGAAGCGCCGCGCCCGTCATGGCTGCACGACGATCAGGGGCTGAAGCGCGGCCTCCACGGCCGTCCAGAGCCAGCCGATCAGGAGCTGCGGGAAGAGCCCGAAGACCAGCGCGCAGAGCCCGAGGATCGCGATCGGCCAGAGCTCGTAGCGGTGCAGGTCCGGCGCGTTCTCCACCGCCGGCTTCGGCGCGCCGAAGGCGATGCCGCCGATCAGCCGCGTGGCGTAGACCACAGAGACCACGAGCGAGACGAGCGCGATCGCGGCGAAGACCCAGTTGACCTGGAACATGCCGGTGATGACCAGCGCCTCGCCGAGGAAGTTCGCCGTCCCCGGCATGGCGAGCGCCGCGGCGAAGAAGAGCGCGAAGGAGGTGGCGAAGGCCGGCGCCGTCTTCTGCAGGCCGCCCAGCTCGCGCAGGTCGCGGGTGCCCGTGCGGTGCTGCAGCGCCCCGATCAGCAGGAAGAGCGCCGAGGAGGAGAAGGCGTGCGCGATCATCTCGACGCCCGCGCCGATCAGCGCGAAGTGCACCCCGCCGCAGACGCCCATCAGCACGATGCTCATGTGCGCGACCGAGGTGTAGGCCACGAGCCGCTTCGCGTCCGTCTGCCCGCAGGCGAGGATGCCGCCGTAGACCACCCCGAAGGCGCCGAGCGCCATGCCCCAGCCGGCGAGCGCCATGAGCGCGTCGGGAAAGAGCATCGGCGGAAAGCGGAAGAGCCCGTAGGCGCCCGTCTTGAGCAGAAGCCCGGCGAGCAGGATCGAGCCCGCCGTCGGCGCCTGCGTGTGCGCGTCGGGCAGCCAGGCGTGGAAGGGCGGCACCGGCAGCTTGACCATGAAGGCGAGCGCGAAGCCGAGCAGGAGCAGGATCTGCGCGGTCTCGGAATACTCCGTCTCGGCCAGCGCGAAGGCGTCGAAGGTCACCGGGTCCGAGGTGGCGCCCATCCAGAACACCGCCGCCAGCAGCCCGAGGCCCGCCACCGCGTTGAAGACGAGGAACTTGATCGCCGCCGCCTCGCGGTCGCCGTGGCCCCAGAGCGCGATCAGCAGGAAGGCCGGCACGATCATCAGCTCCCAGAAGAAGGCGAAGATCAGCAGGTCGAACGACAGGAACACCCCGTTCGCCGCCGCCACCGTCCAGCAGATCGCGGCGTGAAAGAGCGCCGAGCGATGCGTGACGTGCCACGAGATGAAGACCGAGATGATGCCGAGCCCCGAGGAGATCGCCAGCATCGCCGCCGTCAGCCCGTCCATCGCCAGCAGCACCTGGATGCCGAAGGAGGGCGCCCAGTCGGCCCGGTAGAAGGCGAGCCAGCGCCCGTCGTCGCCGAGGGCGACCCCCGCCGCGAGCGCCGCCAGCGTGGCCGCCATCGCCGCGATCGCCACCCAGCGCTCGCGGTCGCGGCCCGTTCGCGCCGCCAGAAGCGCGGCGAAGCCGCCGAAGAACGGAAGCAGTAGCTGCGCGATCAGCGCCATGTCATCCCCCATCCGATCAAGAGAAGCGCGGCGAGCCCGAGGGCCAGCGCCAGCGCGTAGTCGCGCACCCGGCCCGTCTGGAGCCGCCGCGCGCGTTCGGCGGCCCGCCCGATGCCGCGGGCGCCCTGCATCCAGGCCATGTCCATCCGGTCCGGCGAGAAGGGCAGCAGCAGGGCGCGCCAGACCCAGAGCCCGAGCACGACCGTCGCCTGTCCCACCGGGTCGGAGGTCGCGCCCTCCGGCTGCCGGGCGTGGCGCACCGCGCCCTCGAGCTCGCGCTCGACGCCCTCGGTCCCGCGCCCCGGCGCGACGACGCGGGTGACCCATTCGCCGCGCCCGCCCGAGAGGCGCCGCACGAACCGCCGGTAGGGCCGCACGAGAAGCGCGTAATAGCGCGCGTCCATCTGCAGCCCGGCGCGCAGACGCCGCGCCCGCGCCACGCGCCCGGCGAGCGCCGGCAGGAAGGTCACCGCGGCCGATCCCGCGATCCCGAGCAGCGCCGCCGCGGCCCCGGCGAGCTCGACCCAGAGCGCGGGATGCGGCGGGTGCCCGCCCAGAAGCTCGGTCAGCGGCTTCACGCCGAGCCCCCCGGCGAGCGCCAGCACGGCCAGCACCACGAGCGGCCCGACGGCGAGCCAGCTCTCGCGCCCGCGCGGCGTCTCGGTCTCAGGCGCGCGCAGCGCGGTGAAGACCGGGCGGAAGGCGTAGACCGCCGTCAGCGCCGCTGCGGTCAGCCCCACCGCCCAGACGCCGAGGCCGAGCCAGCCCGCCTCGAAGGCCGAGGCGAGGATCGCCTCCTTCGACCACCACCCGGCGGTGACGAGCGGCAGACCGGCGAGCGAGGCCGCCCCGGCGGCGAAGGCCGCGAAGGAGATCGGCGCGCGCCGCGCCGTGCCGCGCAGCGCCGCGATCGAGGTGCCGCCCGCGCCGGCGTGCGCGAGCACCCCCGAGGCCATGAAAAGAAGCGATTTGAAGAGCGCGTGCACGACGAAATGCGCCATCGCCACCGCCGGCACGCCGACGCCCACGGCGACGAGCATGTAGCCGATCTGGCTGATCGAGGAATAGGCGAGCAGCCGCTTCACGTCGGTCTGCGCCACCGCCGAGGCCGCCCCGAAGAGCGCGGTGACGACGCCCGCCACGGCCGTCGCCGCGGCGACGCTGTCGTTCGCCGCGAGCACCGGCGCGAAGCGCGCCAGCAGCACAGCGCCTGCGGCGACCATGGTGGCCGAGTGCAGAAGCGCCGAGACCGGCGTCGGCCCCGCCATCGCCGTGGGCAGCCACGTGTGGAAGGGAAACTGCGCCGACTTGCCCATCGCGCCCACGAGCAGGAGCGCCGCGATCAGCGGGCCGCGCGCGGTGTCGAGCGCCGCGCCCGCCGGGATCAGCTCGGCGAGGCGCACGGAGCCGGCCTCGAGGAACAGCAGCAGAAGCCCCGCGAGCAGCGCCGCGTCGGCGATGCGCGTGATGACGAAGGCCTTCTGCCCGGCCGCGAAGGCCCGCGGCGAGGTCATGTTGTAGGAGATCAGGAAGAAGGAGCAGAGCCCCATCAACTCCCAGCCGAGGAAGAAGGTGATCGAGTCGGCCGCGAGCACCATCGACAGCATGCCCGCCTGAAAGAGGTTCATCAGCGCGAAGAACCGCCGCAGGTCGGCGTTGCGCGCGCCCGACATGTAATCGAGCGCGTAGATCAGCACGCAGGCCGAGACGAAGGTCACCGTCAGCGCCGTCACCGCGCTCAGCGTGTCGAGCCCGACGGCCAGCGCGACCTCGTAGTTGCCGACGTGGAGCGTGAAGATCGGCGCGATCTGGTCGCCCCAGAACTTCGTGAGATGGGCGAGCGCCATCGGCGCCATCACCACGAGCGGCGCGCAGCCCGCCACCAGCGCCGCCGCGCGCACCGCGCGCCGGTCGAGCCGGTAGGGATCGAGCGCCAGCAGCACGAAGCCCGCGAGCGGCGGCGTCGGCACCAGAAGGAGAAGGTATGCCAGCATCGCTACCCCCTCAGCCGCCGCGCGGCGTCGGCGTCGCCGTCGCCCGCGTCACGGCGAAGCTGCAGGTAGATCGCCAGCCCGAGCGCCACCTCCGCCGCGGCGAGCGCCAGCACGATCAGGAACATCGCCGTGCCCTCGACCATGCCGTGATGCGCCCCCGCCGCCACGAAGGCGAGCGCCGGACCGGCCAGCATGATCTCGAGCGAAATGAGCTGCATCAGGATCGTGCGCCGCGCGAGTACGCCGAAAAGCCCCGCCGCGAAAAGCCCCGCCGCGATGGCGAGCAGGACGCTCACCCCCGTCATGGCCTGCCCCCTTTCTGCCGGCGGCGCAGGACGCGCACGCCGATCATCCCGGCGATCAGGAGGAGCGACAGGAGCTCCGTCACCACCGCCCAGTCGCCGAACATCAACCGCCCGAGCGCCGCCGCGCCCGCCGGCGCCGGCGCGCCTGCCCCCGCGCCGCCGAGGCGCAGGAGCATCGGCACCAGCGCGAGCGCCGCCACCGCCGCGGGCAGCTGCCAGGCGCCCGCGAAGAGCGCCCGCTCGCGCGCGCGGGCCGCCGCGCCCGCCTCCACCGTCATCACGACGAAGACGAAGACGGCCACCACCGCGCCCGCGTAGATCAGGAGCTGGATCGCCCCCGCGAAGGGCGCGGCGAGCGCGAAGAACGCCGCCGCCAGCGCCACGAGCGCGCCCAGCAGCAGGAGAAGCGCGTGCACGACCGAATCCCGCGTGACCGCGAGCGCCGCCGCGGCGAGGGCGAGCGCCCCCGCCCAGATCGCGATGGCCCAGCTCATGGCGTTAGGTCCTTCAGATCGACGGGCGCCGCCTCGTCCTCGGCCGCGCCCTTGTCCTTGCCGCCGATCGCCTTCCCGGCGACCGACCAGTAGCGATAGCCCTTCTGCTTGCCCTGACCCGCGATCAGCAGGTCGGCCTTGTCGTGAACGAGGCTCTCGCGCGCGTAGTCCGCGGTCTCGAAGTCGGGCGTCAGCTGGATCGCCTGCGTCGGGCAGGCCTCCTCGCAGAAGCCGCAGAAGATGCAGCGCGCGAAGTTGATGCGGAAGGTCTCGGGATACCAGCGCCCGTCGTCCGTCTCGCCCTTGACCACGTCGATGCAGTCCACCGGGCAGGCCGCCGCGCAGAGGTTGCAGGCCACGCAGCGCTCCTGCCCGTCCGGATCGCGGGTGAGCACGATGCGCGCGCGGTAGCGCGCCGGCAGCTCCGGTTTCACCTCCGGGTAGCCGGCGGTGTACTTGCGCGTCGCGAGCTTGGCGCCGATGCGCCCGAGGCTTTCGAGAATGCCCTTCATGCGCCCCCCTTCAGGACCACGACGGCCCCCGTCGCGAGCAGGTTCACCAGCGCGAGCGGCAGCGCGGCCTTCCACGCGAAGGCGACGAGCTGGTCGTAGCGCGGCCGCGGCAGCACCGCCCGGATCCAGATGAAGGCGAGCGCCAGCAGCCCCGTCTTGAGCCCGAACCACACCGGCGCCGGCAGCCACGGCCCGAGCCAGCCGCCGAGGAAAAGCGTCGTCGCCAGCGCCGCCACCAAGAGCACGGCAAGGTATTCGCCGAGAAAGAAGAGCGCGAAGCTCATGCCGGAGTATTCCGTCATGAAGCCCGCCACGAGGTCCTGCTCGCTCTCCTGCAGGTCGAAGGGCAGCCGGTGCGCCGCGGCGATCCCCGCGATGGCGAAGAGCGCCGCGCCCAGCGGCTGGAGCGCCACGAACCAGAGCCCCTCCTGCGCGGCGACGATCGCGCCGAGCTCGAGCGAGCCGGCGAGCATCACGACGCCCATCAGCGAGAGCCCGAAGAAGGCCTCGTAGGAGAGCATCTGCGCCGCCGCCCTGAGCCCGCCGAGCATGGCGTAGCGGTTGCGCGAGGCCCAGGCGCCGAGCACCATCGCGTAGACGGTGAGCGCCAGCATCGCGAGGATGAAGATCACGCCCACGTCGAGCGCGGCGAGCGTCCAGCCCGGCGCGACGGCGACCACCGCGAAGCCCGCGAGGACCGGCGTCGCTGCCAGCGCGGGCGCGATGCGGAAGGTCAGACGGTCGCCTCCCGGGGGCACCTCGTCGGCCTTGAACATCAGCTTCACCGTGTCGGCGATCCACTGGAAGAAGCCGAAGGGGCCGACGCGATTGGGGCCGAGCCGCTCCTGGAAGAAGCCGAGGCCGCGCCGCTCGACCCAAGTGAAGACGCCCGCCGCGACGAGAAGCGCCATGATCATGACGAGCGAGAGCCAGAGGGTGACGAGAACGCTCATGACGCCGCCTCCACCGTGACCGGGGCGCGCGCGCCGCGCGGCAGGACGCGCCCGACGGAGGCCGCGACGTGCCCGCGCGGAACGTCCCCGTCGAGCGTGAGCGCCACCGGCGCGGCGCCCGCCACCGCGACCGGCATGCCCGCGGCGAGCCCGCGCGCAGCCGCGTCCTCGGGGTGGAGCGCGACGACCGGCGCCGGGCAGCGATCGGCCAGACGCGCCGCGCGGCGGAAGAGCTCGTCGCCCGCGAAGGGATCGTCGAGGGCGAGCGGGATCAGCCCCGCGCCCGTCGCGGCGTCCTCGGGCACCGACGCCGTCTCCCGCGCGGGCGCGTCGACCCCTTGCAGCACGAAGGCGCCCGGGTCGCCCGCCTTGAGGGGCCCGCGCGGCCCGTCGGTCACGCGCGGCGCCGCGCTCGCGGAATGGAGGCCGGGCACGGCGTAGCCGGTGCGCAGCGCCGGCGGCGCGTCCGTCCCGTGCGCGCCCTCCATCGAGAAGGCGAGCGGCGCGTCGGTGTCCCGCGCCGGCGTGCCCTCCGGCACCCGCCCGGCGAGGTCGTGCGCCGTGCGCCCCGACATGCGCCAGGGCGCGCGCGCCACCTGCCCGAGCGGCAGGCGATGCGCGGCGTCGGGCGCGGCCGCCCGCGCGGGGGCGAGCTGCGGCAGATCGGCGGCCATCGCCGCCAGCATGTCGTCGAGCGTCTCCCACGCCGGGGCCGCGGCGCAGAGATCGCGGATCGCGCGCCAGCCGGCGGAGCGGCCGTTCGGGACGGCCGCGAAGCTGCGCTGCGCGCGGCCCTCGTGGTTGACGAAGGTGCCCGCCGCCTCGGACCAGTCCGCCACCGGCAGGACGATATCGGCGCGCCGGATTGTCTCGGTCTCGGCGCTGTCGAGCGCGACGACCGTCTCGGCGGCGGCGAAAAGCCGCTCGACGAGCTCGGCTTCGGCACGCTCGAAGAGGTCGGCCTCGGCGATGACGGCGGTCCGCGCCTGCCCCGCCTCCAGCGCGGCGACGGCGCCTTCGAGGCCGCCCGCGCCGGTCAGGGCGAGGCCGAGGCTGTTCGCCTCCGGCGGGAAGAGGGCGAGGCGCGCGCCGTCGCCCAGCGCCTCGGCGAGCGCCCCGGCGGCCTCCACGAGCGCGCCATCGGCGCCCACGACGATGAGCGGACGTTCCGCGCCGTGGAGCGCCCGGGCGATCCCGGCCGCCTCTTCGTCCGCCGCCGCGCCGCCCAGCGCCGCGGCGACGGCACGGCCGAGCGGGGCGATCTCCTCCGGCGCGCGGCGCAGCGCCCATGTCGCCACGTCGTCGAGCGCATCCGGCATCGGCGTGACGAGCGCGATGGGCGTCTTCCGCCCCTCGCCCGCCCCTCGCGCGGCGTTGTCGAGCCAGGCGGGCACGCCCTTCTCGGCGGCGAGCGCGTCGGCCGCGCCCCGCGCCGTCTGGCGCAGCGCGAGCGCCGCGCGCGGCGCGACGCCCGTGAGGTCCGCGCCCAGCACGAGCACGGCGTCGGCCTGCTCCATCTCCTTGAGCGAGGCGGCGCGCCCGGTGGCGAGCCACGCGGCCATGCGCCCGACCGCGCGCGCCTCGCGCTCCGGCACGGCGGCGAAGAACCGCTCCGGCCCCACCAGATGCCGGAGCGCCGCGTTGGTCTCGAGGCTCGCACGCGGCGAGCCGAGGCCCACCGCGCCCTGCGCCAGCGCCGCGCGCGCCGCGGCCGTGGCCTCGGCCACCGGCGCGGCCGTGCCGCCGACGCGCGCCGCGTCGAGCCTGTCCTCGGTCACGTGAAGCGTCCCGAAGCGGCCCCGGTCGCAGATGAAATGCCCGTTGATCGCCCCGTGATAGCGGTTCTGCACGCGCCGCACGCGCCCGTCGCGCTCGGCGGCGAAGAGGTTGCAGCCCACGGAACAGCCCGTGCAGATCACCGGCGTCGCGGCCATGTCCCACTTGCGCGCGTAGGTCTCCGACCAGCCCTTGTCGTTGAAGACGCCGGTCGGGCAGACTTCCGCGAGGTTGCCGGCGAAGGGGCTTTCGAGCGGCCCGTCCTCGTAGCGGCCGAAATAGACCCGGTCGTGCGCGCCGAAGACGTCGAGATCGCGGCCGCCCGCATAGCCCCGGTAGAACCGCGTGCAGCGGTAGCAGGCGATGCAGCGGTTCATCTCGTGCGTCAGCAGCGGCCCGAGGTCCTGATTGCGGTGGGTGCGCTTGGTGAAGCGGTAGCGGCGGCGGTGGTGGCCGGTCGCCACGGTCATGTCCTGCAGGTGGCAGGCGCCGCCTTCCTCGCAGACGGCGCAGTCGTGCGGGTGGTTGACCATCAGCCACTCGATCACGCGGGCGCGCATCTCGTAGGCCTCGGGATCGGCCAGTTCGACGCGCTGGCCCTCGGCCACCGGCGTCATGCAGGCCATCTCGATCCGGCCCGTCGTATCCTCCGCCCCGTCGTGGACGCGCACCGCGCAAAGGCGGCAGGCGCCCACCGAGCCGAGCGCGGCGTGCCAGCAGAAATGCGGCACGTCCACACCGAGGCCGAGGGACGCCGAGAGCAGGTCCTGCCCCGCCTCCACCTCGCGCTCGATGCCGTCGATGGTCAGGCGCACCTTGCTCATGCCGCCGCCCTCCCGTGGTCGCGGGCGATCGGGCAGCAGCCCTCGCGCACATGCGCCTCGAAGAGGTCGCGGAAGCGGGCGAGGCCGGTGCCCAGCGGGCTCATCGCGCCGCCCATCAGGTCGCAGAAGCTGCGGCCGCGCGGGCCGGCGACCTCCACCGTCATCTGCAGCACGTCGAGATCCTCCATCCGCGCGCGCCCGGCCTCGAGGTCGGCCATGATCTTCGCCACCCAGGGCAGCCCGTCGCGGCAGGGCGTGCACCAGCCGCAGCTTTCGCGGGCGTAGAAGGCCATGTGCCGCGCGATCACGCCGACCGGGCAGGCCGTCTCGTCCAGAACGATCATCGTGCCGGTGCCGAACATGCTGCCCGCCTGCGCCACGTGGCCGAAGTCGAGCGGCAGATCGAGCGCGTCCGGTTCGAGAAACCCGCTCGCGCCCCCGCCGGGCTGGAAGCACCTGAGCCGCCCGTTGCCCGAGACGCCGCCGGCGCGCGCGATCAGCTCGCGCGCCGTGGTGCCCATCGGCGCCTCGATCACCTGCGGGCGGTGCACCCGGCCGGAGACGGCGAAGACCTTGGTGCCGCCCTCATTGGTGCGCGACAGCGACTGGAACCACTGCGGGCCGTTCGCCACGATCGGCCCGACGCAGGAGACCGTCTCGACGTTGTTCACCGTCGTCGGCCGCCCCCAGAGCCCCGACTGCGCCGGAAACGGCGGGCGCTTGCGCGGGACGGCGCGCTTGCCCTCCAGCGCCTCGATCAGCGCGGTTTCCTCGCCTACGATGTAGCGCCCGGCGGAGGGGTGGACCCACATCTTCAGGTCGCGCCCGGTGCCGAGCACGTCGCGGCCGAGGTAGCCCGCCTCCTCCGCCTCCGCGATGGCGCGCGAGACGTTGCGGATCGCGTCGCGGTAGGCGTCGCGGATAAGGATCACGACCTCGTCGCAATGGGTGGCGTAGGCGGCGAGGATCGCGCCCTCGATCAACTGGTGCGGCAGCGCCTCCAAGAGGATGCGGTCCTTGAAGGCGCCCGGCTCCATCTCGTCGCCGTTGACGATGAAGTAGCTCGGGCCGTCGCCGGGCGCCGCGCCGCGCTTCGGCATGAAGCGCCACTTCTTCGCCGCCGGAAAGCCCGCGCCGCCGCGCCCGTTGAGCGCGGCCTCGTCCACCATGTCGAGCACGCGCTCGGGCGAAAGCTCCCTGAGCCCGCGCTCCACGGCCTCGTAGCCTCCAAGGGCCTTCCATTCCTCCAGCGTGTGCGGCCTCCGGTCGGGGCGCGCACGGCCCGTGAGCGGCTTCTCCGTCATCGCGCGTCCTCCCCGAAGAGCGTGTCCAGATCGTCGGGCGAGAGCGGGCCGACGAGCTTCCGGTCGCGCCCGATCACCGCGGCGGGTGCGTGGTCGCAGCCGCCGACGCAGCAGATGTTGACGAGGGTGTATTGCCCGTCCGGCGTCGTTTGGCCGAAGCCGATGCCGAGCCGCTCCATCACGCGGTCGCGCACGGCCTCGCCCCCGTTCAGCCAGCAGGACGCACCGTCGCAGAGCAGGATCAGTTTCTCGCCCACCGGCTGGCGGAAGATCAGCGAGAAGAAGGTCGCGACGTCCTCCATCTCGGCGGTGGTGACGCCGAGGGTGGCCGCGGCCTCCTCCAGGTGGGCGTCGGAGACCCAGCCGTGCTCCAGCTGGATCAGGCGCAGGCTCTCGACCATGGCCGCGCGCGGGCCGCCGTGGTGATCGCGGGCCTCCTCGATGGCGGCTATCAGCTCGCTGGACAGGCTCATTTGTCGACATCCGACATGACGTGGTCGATCGAGGCGAGGTACATGATGAAATCCGCGACGGTCATGCCCGGCGCGACCTCGGCGATCGGCTGGAGATTGGCGAAGGAGGGCGTGCGGATGCGGGTGCGGTAGGACCCGCCCTCGCCGTCCGAGACGATGGAATACTGCGTGAAGCCGCGCGCCGACTCGACCTGCCCCGTCGCCTCGCCCGCGGGCACCCGCGTGCCCCAGCCGGTGCCGACGAAGTGATGGATCAGCGTCTCGATGTCGTGCAGCGTGCGCTCGCGCGGCGGCGGGAACGCGAGCGGGTGGTCCGCCTTGATCGGCCCCTCCGGCATCCGCTCGAGGCACTGGCGGATGATCCGCAGCGACTGGCGCATCTCCTCGACGCGCACGCGCGTGCGGGCGTAGATGTCGCCCGCCTCCTCGACCGGCACGTCGAACTCGTATTTCTCGTAGCCCGAGTAGGGCCGCAGCTTGCGCATGTCCCACGGCATCCCCGCGGCGCGCAGGTGCGGGCCGGTCGCGGACCACTTGAGGCAGGTCCCGGCGTCGTAGACGGCGACGCCCCGCGTCCGGGCCTGAAAGAGCTCGGAGCGCATGACCATGCCCTCGTACTGGTCGAGCCGCTTCGGCATCCAGTCGAGGAAGTCGCGCACCAGCCCGTCCCAGCCCGTGGGCAGGTCCATCGCCACGCCGCCGATGCGGAAGAAGGCCGGGTGCATCCGCGCGCCGGTGATCGCCTCGATCACCTTGTAGGCCTTCTCGCGGTCCACGAACATGTAGAAGATCGGGGACATCGCGCCGGTGTCCTGCGCGAGCGTGCCGTAGAACAGAAGATGCGAGGTAATGCGGAAGAACTCCGACAGCATCACCCGGATGCACTGCGCGCGCTCGGGCACCTCGATGCCGCAGAGTTTCTCTACGGCCAGCAGATACGGCATCTCGGAGATGACGCCGCCGAGGTAGTCGATCCGGTCGGTGTAGGGGATGAAGCCGTGCCAGGTCTGGCGCTCGGCCATCTTCTCGGCCCCGCGGTGGTGGTAGCCGAGATCGGGCCAGGCCCAGACGATCTCCTCCCCGTCGAGGCCGAGCACGATGCGGAACACCCCGTGCGTCGAGGGGTGGTGCGGGCCGAGGTTGAGCGTCATGAGCTCCACCCCGTCGCGCTCCGTCGGCAGGCCGAGCTCGGCGGGGTCGATGGTGTTCGCCGCCTCGGTCTCCGCGAAGCTCTCGGGCGTCATGCGGAAGGGCGGCGTCTCCGTCGCGCGGGCGTGGTGCGACTTGCGCAGCGGGTGCCCGTCCCAGTCGTTCGGCATGTAGATGCGCCGCAGGGTCGGGTGCCCCTCGAACCGCACGCCGTACATGTCGAAGGCTTCGCGCTCGTACCAGTTCGCGCCGGGATAGACCGGCGTGACCGAGGGCGCGACAGGCGCGGCCGCGTCGCAGGCGAGCTTGAGGCGCACGTCGGCGTTGCGCTCGGGCGAGATCAGGTGGCTCGCCACCGTCACGCCCGAGGCGGGCTGCCCGGCGCGGTGGTGGCGCGCCGTCTCGTCGATGCCCCAGAGATCGGCGAGCAGCGTGAAGGGCCGCTCCATCCCGCGCAGGACGCGGTGCGCCTCGACCCAGTCCCCGGGCGCGATCCAGAGGACGGGGACCCCCTCGCCGGTCTCCTGTTCGGCGATCACGCGCGGCCCGAGCGCTTGCCGCACCGCGGCGGCGGTCTCGGGCGCAGCATCGGGCGCAGCATCGGGCGCGGCGAGACGCGGGGGGGACTGCATCTCGGTCATGGCGCCTCCGGATCGTCGAGATCGCGGACGGACATGCGCGCGTCGTGCAGCCGGTCCTTGCGCGGCTCGGGCTCGAAGCGCGGGGCCGGACCGCCGCCCATCGTGATGCCGAGCGGGCGGCTCTCGGTGCCCACCTTCTGTTGCAAGAGGAGCATCGCGTCGAGCACCTGATCGGGCCGCGGCGGGCAGCCGGGGATGTAGACATCCACCGGCAGGAAGGAATCGACCCCCTGCACCACGGAATAGATGTCGTACATGCCGCCCGAGTTCGCGCAGGCGCCCATCGAGATCACCCAGCGCGGCGGCTGCATCTGCTCGTAGAGCCGCTTGAGCGGCGCGGCCATCTTCAGGAACACGGTGCCCGAGACGATCAGCAGGTCGGCCTGCCGGGGCGTGGAGCGGATGACCTCCGCGCCGAAGCGCGCCTGATCGTAGACCGGCGTCAGCGCGCTCGCCATCTCGACGTAGCAGCACGACAGGCCGAAGTTGAACGGCCAGAAGCTGTTCTTGCGCGACCAGGCCACCAGATCGTCGAGCCGCGCGAAGAGTTGCCCGGCGGCCATGCCGACGCCCGGCGGCGGGGCGTTGCGGGGATCCTCGGTCATGCCGCGCCTCCTCTGCTTTTCGCGCCCACGTCGAGCGCCCCGTCCGCCCAGAGGTAGAAGAGCGCCGCGAGCAGGACGGCGATGAACACCCCCGCCGAGACGAGCCCCGCGAGCCCGGCCGCCGGCGCCGACATCGCCCATGTGAAGAGGACCGCCGCCTCGAAATCGAAGATCACGAAGAAGGCGGCGATCTGGAAATACGACGCCGGGACCGGCGCCACCGCGGCGCCGGCGGCGGGCGCGCCGCTCTCGTAGATGCCGAAGGCGCCGACGGCGCCGCCCGGCGCGCGCAGCACGCGAGCGAGCAGCAGCGCCACCGCCACAGTGACCGCCGCGGCGGCCGCGTGCACCGCGAGCGCCAGCCTCGGATCGAGCGGGATGAAAGCCTCTGGCACGGCGCCTCCGGTGTCGGTTGTGGCGCGACCGGACCGCCTGTCGGACTGCCGGGGGCCGGGCGCTCTGCCGGCATGTCACGCCCCCGGATGCCCAACTTTGAGGCAGATCAAATGACTGAACGTAAAGGGTTTTGTATTCCTTTGCATACCGAATGGCTGCCCCTGCGTCACCTCTGGCCGCGCGGCCGCCACGGCGAAGGTGCACGGTCAATACAGCAAGGCGCGCGTGCGGTGCGGTGGCCGGGCGGGGGCCGGGGGCGCGCGCCGCTCGCGGCGAAAGCGCGCCGACCGGCCCTGCGACGAGCCGCCACCCCCCGGCCGACGCGGCGCGGCGCGCGCGGGGCGATCCCGGGCGACTCAGCCCTCGCCGCGCGGGTCCAGAAGGCGGGCGAGAATGCTCTCGGCGCTGACGCGGCCGATCACCCGGCCGTCGCGCGCCACGGCCACCGGCCCGCCGGCGCGCTGCACCGCGTCCATCGCCGCGCGCACCGGCGCCTCGGGGGCGAGCGGCGCGGCGCCCTCCACGGCGGCGCCCTGCTCCATGACGTCCGCCGCCGAGAGCACGCCGAGCGGGTTCATGTGCGCCACGAAGTCCGCGACGTAGTCGGTGCGCGGGTTGGTGAAGATGTCCTGCGGCGGCCCGGCCTGCACGACGCGTCCGCCCTCCATGATGGCGATGTGATCGCCCAGCTTGAACGCCTCGTCGAGATCGTGGGACACGAAGACGATCGTGCGCCTGAGCCGTTCCTGAAGCTCCAGAAGCTCGTCCTGAAGCCGCGTGCGGATCAGCGGGTCGAGCGCCGAGAAGGGCTCGTCCATCAGGAGAATCGGCGCGTCGGTGGCGAAGGCGCGGGCGAGGCCCACCCGCTGCTGCATGCCCCCCGACAGCTCGGCGACGCGGCGCTCGCCCCAGTCGGCGAGGCCGACGAGCTCGAGCTGGCGGTCGACGCGCTCCCGCCGCTCGGCGCGCGGCAGCCCGGCGAGCTCGAGCCCGAGGCCCACGTTCTCGCGCACGCTGCGCCAGGGCAGCAGGCCGAACTGCTGAAAGACCATGGCGACGTGGCGCTGGCGCATCCGGCGCAGCGTCGCGGCGTCGGCGGCGGTGATGTCGACCATCGCCTCCCCGTCGCTCACGCGCACCGCGCCCCGCGTCACCGGGTTGAGCCCGTTGACCGCGCGCAGGAGCGTGGACTTGCCCGAACCCGACAGCCCCATGAGCACGAGGATCTGGCCCTCCTCCACGGCGAGCGAGCAGTCGTGCACGCCGAGCACCTGCCCGGTCTCGGCCTGGATCTCGCCGCGCGCGCGGCCGGCGTCCATCAGCGGCAGCGCGCGCTCCGGCGCCGGGCCGAAGACGATCGAGACCCGGTCGAATTCCACCGCGCGGCTCATTTGCGGTCCGCCCGGAGCATCCGGTCGAGCACGATGGCGACCACCACGATGATGAAGCCCGACTCGAAGCCGAGCGAGGTGTTGACCTGGTTGAGCGCGCGCACCACCGGCACGCCGAGCCCGTCGGCCCCCACCAGCGCCGCGATCACCACCATCGAGAGCGACAGCATGATGGTCTGGTTGAGCCCGGTCATGATCTGCGGCAGCGCGTAGGGCAGCTCGACCTTCCAGAGCGTCTGGCGCGGCGAGGCGCCGAAGGCCTCCGCCGCCTCCAGAAGCGGCTTCGGCGTCGAGGAGACGCCCAGATGCGTCAGCCGGATCGGCGCGGGCAGCACGAAGATCACCGTGGCGATCAGGCCGGGAACCATGCCGATGCCGAAGAACACGATGGCCGGGATCAGGTAGACGAAGGGCGGCAGCGTCTGCATCAGGTCGAGCACCGGGCGCATCGCCGCGTAGAGCCGCGGGCGGTGCGCCGCCGCGATGCCGATGGGCACGCCCACGGCCATGCAGACGAGACAGGCCGACAAGACGAGCGTGACGCTTTCCAGCGTCTCCTCCCAGTAGCCCTGGTTGAGGATGAAGAGAAAGCCGAGCGCGACCGCGCCCGCGATCTTCCAGCTGCGCTGCAGCGCGTAGGTCACCGCGACGAACCCCGCCACCACGATCAGCGGATGCGGCGTGGTGAGCGCCCAGAGGATCGCCTCGATCAGCGCGTCGAGCGCGTCGGCGAGCCCGTCGAAGAACCAGTCCCCGTTGGCCTGCAGCCAGTCGAAGAAATCGCCCGCGGCCTTGCCCACGGGGATCTTGTTGTCCGTCAGCCAGTCCAAGAGCCCCTCCCGTGCCGGATCGGATCAGGGGGCGGGCGGCCGCGCGGGCCGCCCGCGCGTGGCTCAGAGGCCCAGATCGGCGCGCAGCGCCGCGGCGGCGTCGCCGCCCTCGCGGGTCTCGACGCCCTCGACCCAGCTCATGACGAGGTCGGGGTTCGCGGCCATCCAGGCGCGGGCCGCCTCGGCCGGCTCGGCGCCGTCGTCGAGGATCGCGCCCATGATCTCGTTCTCCATCGCGAGCGAGAACTCGAGGTTCTCGAGGAACCGACCCACGTTCGGGCATTCCTCGGCGTAGCCCGCGCGCACGTTGGTGTAGACCGTCGCGCCGCCGAGGTTCGGGCCGAACCAGTCGTCCCCGCCGGTGAGATAGGTCAGGTCGAAGTTCGCGTTCATCGGGTGCGGCTCCCAGCCGAGGAACACGATCGGCTCGTCCGAGTTGGAGGCCCGGCGCACCTGCGCGAGCATCCCCTGCTCGGAGCTCTCCACGATGTCGAAGTCGCCGAGGCCGAAGGCGTCCGCCTCGATCATCTCCATGATCAGGCGGTTGCCGTCGTTGCCGGGCTCGATGCCGTAGATCTCGGCGTCGAGCGCCTCGGCGTGCTCGGCGATGGCGCCGAAGCTGTCGATGCCGAGCGCGGCGCCGGCGGCGTTGGTGGCGAGCGTGTACTTCGCGCCCTCGAGGTTCGCGCGCACCGTCTCGACCGTGCCGTCCTCGCGGTAGGGGGCGATGTCGTTCTCCATCGTCGGCATCCAGTTGCCGAGGAACACGTCCACGTCGCCCTCGGAAAGCGAGATGTAGGTCACCGGCACCGACAGCACCTTGGTCTCGGTGTCGTAGCCGAGCGCCTGCAGCACCTCGGTCGTCGCGGCGGTGGTGGCGGTGATGTCGGTCCAGCCGACGTCAGAGAAGACGACGGTCTCGCACTCGGCCAGCGCCGGGCCGGCGGCGGCCGTGACGGCGAGGGCGGAAAGGGTCGTTCGCAGGGTCATGTTCGCATCTCCCGTTGCGTCGTTTGTGGGCGTTTTTTATTGATTGACGCGTCAATAAAAAACCAAATACGGTTGCATTGCAACCATCGAAAACCGCACCCGGAGCCCGGATGCCCAGGATCGGCATGCAGCCCGTCCGCCGCAAGGCCCTCATCGCGGCGACGATCGACGAGATCGGCGCGCGCGGGTCGCTCGACGTGACCGTGGCCCGGATCGCGCGGCGCGCGGGCGTCTCCAGCGCCCTGGCACACCACTACTTCGGCAACAAGGAACAGCTCTTCCTCGCCGCGATGCGCCAGACGCTGAGCGACTACCGGGCCGAGGTGCGCGCCGGCCTCTCCGCCGCGCGCGGCCCGCGCGGGCGGGTCGAGGCCATCGTGCGCGCGGGATTTTCAGAGGACCACTTCCGCCCGGCGGTGCTCGCCGCGTGGCTCAACTTCTACGTCCTCGCCCGCACCTCGCGTCAGGCCGAGCGCCTGCTCACCGTCTATCACCGCCGCATCGTGGCGAACCTCTCGCATGCGCTGCGCCCGCTCGCGGGGGACGCGGCCCGCGACATCGCCGAGACGCTCGCGGCGGTGATCGACGGCGTCTACCTGCGCGAGGGGCTCGGCGAAGGCGCGCCCGACGGCGCGGCCGCGACGCGGCGGGTGCTGGGCGTGCTCGACGCCGAACTCGCGGCCCGGGGCGGGGCGGGGGCCCAGAACAAGGACCGGACAGGACCATGACGAAGACCATCCAGCCCGCGGCGAGCCACCATGTCGGCGGCGCGCCGCTCGAGGACACCGCCGGCGCCGAGATGCCCGTGATCCATCCCGCCGACGGGCGCGTGATCGCCACCTTGCACGCCGCCACGCCCGCGGTGATCGACCGCGCGCTCGAGAGCGCGCGCGCCGCGCAGGCGGACTGGGCCGCGCGCAGCGGCACGGAGCGCGGCCGCGTCCTGCGCCGCGCGGCCGACATCATGCGCGACCGCAACCGCGCCCTGAGCGAGATCGAGACGCTCGACACCGGCAAGCCGCTGCAGGAGACGCTCGTCGCCGACGCCACCAGCGGAGCGGACGCGCTGGAGTACTTCGGCGGCCTCGCCGCGAGCCTCGCGGGGCAGCACATCCCGCTCGGCGGGGGCGACTGGGCCTACACGGTGCGCGAGCCGCTGGGCGTCTGCGCCGGGATCGGCGCGTGGAACTACCCCACGCAGATCGCCTGCTGGAAGGCCGCGCCGGCGCTCGCCTGCGGCAACGCGATGGTGTTCAAACCCTCCGAGGAGACGCCGCTCTCGGCCCTCGAGGTCGCCGCGATCCTGACCGAGGCCGGCGCGCCGCCGGGGCTCTTCAACGTGGTGCAGGGCGCGGGGGAGGTCGGCCACGCCCTCGCCACCGATCCGCGGGTCGCCAAGGTCTCGCTCACCGGGTCGGTGCCGACCGGACGCAAGGTCTACGCCGCCGCCGCCGAGGGGCTGAAGCACGTCACCATGGAGCTCGGCGGCAAGTCGCCGCTGATCGTCTTCGACGACGCCGAGATCGAGGACGCGGTCGGCGGCGCGATCCTCGGCAACTTCTATTCCACCGGGCAGATCTGCTCCAACGGGACGCGGGTCTTTCTGCACCGCGCCATCCGCGACCGCTTCCTCGAGCGGCTGTGCGCCCGGCTCGAGGGCGTGCGCACGGGCGATCCGCTGGACGAGAGCGTGAACTACGGGCCGATGATCAGCGCGCGCCAACTGGAGATCGTGCAGGGCTACATCGCAAAGGGCCTCGAGGAGGGCGCGCGCCTCGTCACCGGCGGCCGGCGGCTTCAGCGCGAGGGCTTCTGGCTGGAGCCCACGGTCTTCGCCGACGTCGCCGACGACATGACCATCGCGCGCGAGGAGATCTTCGGCCCGGTGATGAGCGTTCTGGACTTCGACGACGAGGAGGAGGTCGTCGCCCGCGCCAACGCCACCGCCTACGGCCTCTCCGCCGGGGTCTTCACGCGCGACATGACGCGCGCGCACCGGGTGATCGGCCGGCTGGAGGCGGGCACCTGCTACGTCAACTCCTACAACGACGCGCCGGTGGAGATGCCCTTCGGCGGCGTGAAGGCCTCGGGCGTCGGGCGGGAGAACGGGACCGCGGCCATCGAGCACTACTCGCAGCTCAAGTCCGTCTACGTCCGCATGGGCCGCGTCGAGGCCCCCTACTGACGCGCCGCCAGACGCCGGAGACCCTGATGGAAGCCGATTTCGTCATCGTCGGCGCCGGCAGCGCCGGCTGCGCCATGGCCGACCGTCTGAGCGCCGCGGGGCGCTCGGTCGTCGTGATCGAATACGGCGGGTCCGACGCCGGCCCCTTCATCCAGATGCCCGGCGCGCTCTCCTACCCGATGAACATGGCGCGCTACGACTGGGGCTACCGCACCGAGCCCGAGCCGCACCTCGGCGGGCGCCGCCTCGCCTGTCCGCGCGGCAAGGTGATCGGCGGCTCCTCCTCGATCAACGGCATGGTCTACGTGCGCGGCCACGCGCGCGACTACGATCACTGGGCCGAGCAGGGCGCGACCGGCTGGGCCTTCGCCGACGTGCTGCCCTACTTCAAGCGGATGGAGTGCTGGGACGACGGCGGCCACGGCGGCGACCCCGCCTGGCGCGGCACGGACGGGCCGCTGCACGTCAGCCGCGGGCGGCGCGACAACCCGCTCGTCCGCGCCTTCGTCGAGGCCGGGCGGCAGGCGGGCTACGAGACGACGGACGACTACAATGGCGAGAAGCAGGAAGGCTTCGGCCCGATGGAGATGACCGTCCACCGCGGGCGGCGCTGGTCGGCGGCCAACGCCTATCTGAAGCCCGCGCTCAGGCGCGAGACCTGCACGCTCCTGCGCGGGCTCGCCCGCCGGGTGGTGATCGAGAACGGCCGCGCGACCGGCGTTGAGATCACGCGCGGCGGGCGCGTCGAGGTGATCCGCGCGCGCCGGGAGGTGGTGCTCGCCGCCTCGGCCATCAACTCCCCCAAGCTGCTGATGCTCTCGGGCGTCGGCCCGGCCGCGCACCTGCGCGAGCACGGCATCGAGGTGATCGCGGACCGCCCCGGCGTCGGGCGCAATCTTCAGGATCACCTCGAGCTTTACGTCCAGATGGCCGCGCGGGTGCCGGTGAGCCTCTACCGCTACTGGAACCTCCTCGGGAAGGCCTACGTCGGCGCGCGCTGGCTGCTGACCCGGACGGGGCCGGGCGCCTCCAACCAGTTCGAGAGCGCGGCCTTCATCCGGAGCGCGGCGGGCGTCGAGTATCCCGACATCCAGTTCCATTTCCTGCCGATCGCGGTGCGCTACGACGGCAAGGCCGCGGCCGAGGGGCACGGCTTTCAGGCCCACGTGGGGCCGATGCGCTCGGCCTCGCGGGGGGACGTGACGCTGCGCGCGCCGGACCCGGCGGCCCCGCCGCGCATCCGCTTCAACTACATGAGCCACCCCAGCGACTGGGCCGATTTCCGCACCTGCATCCGCCTCACGCGGGAGATCTTCGCGCAGGAGGCGATGGCGCCCTTCGTCCGCCACGAGATCGCGCCGGGCGCCGGGGCACAGTCCGACGACGCGCTCGACGCCTTCATCCGCGACCACGTCGAGAGCGCCTATCACCCCTGCGGCACCTGCCGGATGGGCCGCGCCACGGACCCCGACGCCGTGGTGGACCCGGAGTGCCGCGTGATCGGGGTGGAGGGTCTGCGCGTCGCCGACAGCTCCGTCTTTCCGCGCATCCCGAACGGCAACCTGAACGGCCCCTCGATCATGGTGGGCGAAAAGGCGAGCGATCACCTCCTCGGCCGCGCGCCCCTCCCGCGCGAGAACGCGCGGCCCTGGGTGCATCCCGACTGGCGCACCGCGCAGCGCTGACGGCGGCTCGACCCCCGCCCGTCCCCTGCGTCAGGTGCAGGGGACCGCCGGCCGGTCACGCACCGGCCGACATCGGGGAGAGCCCCCACGACGCGCGCCGCACTCGGCCTATCCAGCGACGCAGCGGCGGCGGGAGGGCACCGCGGACGGACCCGGAGGCAGCGGGGGCCCAGTCGTCCTGCCGATGGGCGCGGTGTCGTTCGCCCATAGCGCGACGACACGGGCGATCCGGCGCCCACCCCGCCGTCGCGCGTGCCGGAGGCCGCGCCGACCGACGCGTCGGGATCACCGCCGTGCCGGAGACCCGCTGGCGCGCGCCCGCCGCCCGGCTAGCGCCCCAATCCGCGGCTGCGCAGCGTCTCCATCGCCGCCGGGATCCCGTCCGGATCGCGCAGTTCGAGGAGCAGGCGGGGCCGCTCCGCCCGGCGCGCGAGGGCGCGAAAGACTGGCTCCCAGCGGATCGTGCCCTCGCCGATGGGCCAGTGCCGATCCGCGTGACCATCGGCGTCCTGCAGGTGGACATGCGCCAGCGCCGCGCCGGCGTCCTCGACGAAATAATCCACCGGCGGCGCGCCGCAGCTCGCGTGGGCATACTGCGCGTGTCCTGTGTCCAGCGAGAGCTTCACCCGCTCGGAGCCGAAGCTCTCGACCAGGCGGCGGCGCTCGCCCGGATCGACGTCAGCGACGTTCTCGACGACCAGCGTCACGCCCTGCGCCTCGGCGCGGCGCACCACCGCGGCGAGCGTCGCGTGGACGTCCTCGACGATCCGCGCGCGCGCCCCGGGCTGATCGCCGAAATTCGCGTGATCCCATGCGGTGTAGGGCGAGTGGATCACCATGTGATCGGCGCCCACGGCCGCGCAGACGTCGAGCCCCTGCATCAGCCGCCGCTCGACGAGGCGCCGGATCTCCGGGTCCGGCGCGTCGATCGCGAAGCCGCGGAACGGGCCGTGGATGCCGCGCCGGCCCTCGTGCCCGTCGAGCAGGCGCCGCGCCTCATCGGCCAGCGCCTGCCAGTCGCCGTCGAGCACCTCGGCCGTCTCGAAGCTCTGGAGCTCCACGTCACGGTCGGCCTCGAAGAGCCAGTCGCGAAAGTCGGCGAGGCGGTGAACCGGCAGGCAGGCGCCGATGACGGGGGGCTCGCTGGGCATCCGGGCATCCTTCTCGTGCGGGGGTCCCGCACGGCGCTACCGCCCGCATGTGACAGCGCAACGACAGCCCGGCCGTGCTCAACTCGCAGGCGACGGCGACAGGAGCACCCCCGTCATGGGCCGCGCCGGGTGGTGTCGCGGAGTTGGTGGAAATTCGAGGGCGGCGTAATCTCCGGGTGACCTGAAACCCACCCAACCGGCGGCGGCAACCGCCAGGGAGAGTGAGGGCCTGACGGCCACCGGTTCGAAGGAAGGCCCGAACGCCATGAACCAGATTACCGACACCGCGAGCTTCGCGCTACTGGACTCAGATGCCGGGTTCGACCCGATCGAGGAGCGGCTGCGGGCCAACGTGCGCGCTACCATCGAAGCCGTGTTCGAGGAGGAGCTTGCCAGCTTTCTCGGTCGCCTCCGCTACGACCGGGGCGACGGCCCGGCGAAAGGTTATCGCCACGGGCACCGGGAGCGGCAACTCACCGGTACCTTTGGGACAGAAACGGTGCGGGTGCCGCGCGCCCGGATCGAGGACGACACTGGAAAGGTGACGGAATGGCGGTCGAAGGCGCTGCCCCGTTACAAGAGGCTGACGAAGAAGGCCGAGGCGCTGATCGCAGCGGTCTACCTTTCCGGAACCAACACGTGCCGGGTCAAGCGGGCGTTGTTCGGGCTGTTCGAGGGCGCCGTCAGCAAGGACGTGGTCAGCCGCGCCTGGCCCAAGGTGAAGGTGGACTGGGACGCTTGGGTCGCGCGCGCAGCCTCGCCGACGAAGACATTGTCCGGTTCGCCCGCTCTCTCGGACGGATCGCGGTCGCGGGCTCACTCCTGGATGGCACCGTGATCAGGACCCGGTTGGACCGGAAAGCCACGAACATCTCGGTTCTGGCTGCGATCGGGGGCCGCCGCGACGGGCAAAAGGTGCTGTTATCCATCAGGAATATGGGTGGAGAGAGCACGGCCGCTTGGCGCCGTTCGGGCGGCTTGCATGGCCGCATTTGCGGCCACGGTCCGCCCTCACCTCGACGATCTGGACGCACGCGGCCTGAAGCGCCCCGACTTCGTGATCGTCGACGGCGCGCCGGGTCTGGAGGCCGCGCTCACCGCGCTGTGGGGCGCCGAGCTGCCGATCCAGCGCTGCACTGTGCACAAGCACCGTAACCTTCTCGGCCACGCGCCGAAGGCGATGCACGACGAGCTGACCGAGGACTATCGCGACATGATCTACGCCGAGACCGCCGCCGAGGTGGAGACCCGCCGCCGGGCGTTCCTGCGCAAATGGCGCCTGAAGTGCCGGGCGGTCGCAGACAGCCTCGAAGAAGCTGGCAAGCGGCTCTTCGCCTTCACGCGCCTCGATCCGTCGCAATGGAGATCGGCACGGACGACCAACGCGATCGAGCGGCTGAACGAGGAGTTTCGCCGCCGCATCAAGACCCAGACCGTGCTTCCCTGCGGCGCGACCGTACCCATGCTGCTGTGGGCGCTGCTCGCCTCCGGCCAGATCCAGATGCGCAAGGTCGACGGATGGGAGACCCTCTCTCAGCCCCTCGAGCCGATGCCCCTTCACCTCGCCGCCTGAAAAACGAACCCTTCACGAGCTCGGAGCGCTCCGCAAAGGAATTTCCACAGCATTCGCGACACGACCCGGATCCGGCCCGTCGGCGCGAGACCAGCCGCCGGACCGGTACGTGCGATCCCGCTGGAGCACCGCGGCCCGGCGGCCACCTGCGCGCCCCCGCCCTATGCGCCGCCGGCACCCGGACCGTCAGCCGGAGAGGTCGTGCACGTAGGTGCCGCCGCGGCGGCTGACGACGTAGAGGCTGCCGTCCATGACGGAAAAGAGCGCCGCCACCGCGCCGTCGCGGCGGAACTCGGCGCCCCCCTGCACGGCGAGCGCGTTGCGGATCGCCGGGCCGTGGTCGAGGATCTCCTGGCGCGTGAAGCCCGTGCGCGCCATGGTCTCGGCGAGATCCCGGGCGGGCACCTGCACCGTCTCGCGCCCGCCGGTCGCGACGACCGACCGGAAATCCTCCGTCACGTTGGGATCGCCGCATCCCCCCGCGGCGAGCGCGAGCGCGAGCGCGGCCTGCCTCACGCGCGCCCTCATTCCCGGTACCCCATCATATCGAGCGCGCCGGCGAGTTCGGCGCGGAACGCCGCCTCCTCGACCGTGCCGAGGGAGGGCGGCCGGCTGCGCCCGGTGCGGAAGCGCCGGTCCTCCGGGCCCACGAGCGTCGCGGTGACGAAAATCGCGACCTGCCGCGACTGGCTGCGCGCGCTGTCGGAGCGGCCGAGGAACGGCAGGAAGCGCAGCCCGGGCACGCCGCTCTCGCCCTGCTGGCGGCGCAGGTCCGACAGGCCCGCCACCGCCGCGGTGCCGCCGTTCTCGATCTGCACCGTGTTCTCCACCGTGCGGCGGTTGACGACCGGCAGGTTCTGCTCGCCCCGCGCGACGACATCGGAGACCTCGAGCTCCATGTCGAGGGTCAGCGTGCCAGCGCGGCCGACCTGCGGCGTGATGCGCAGGACGGTGCCGGTCTCGATCTCCTCGAGGTCGGAGCGGATGAAGCTGTCGTTCTCCTGCAGGATCTGGAAGAACTCAGCGGTGGTCACGCGGATGACGGACTCGAGCCCGTCCTGCGCGAGGACCTGCGGGCTCGCCACGACGGTCGCCTCATTGTTCTCCGACAGGAGGTCGAGCGAAAGCTGCAGCGCGTTGGTGAAGGCCCGCCCGCTGGTGTAGCCGAGCGCGATCTCCGAGATCTCGTTGCCGCCGTCGGTCCGGTTGAGCCCCGCGGCGAGGCCCGGGGCCTGCACGTTGGTGCCGATGTCGAGCAGCGCGTTCGTGTCGAGCACCACGACCCGCGCCTCGAGCATGATGTGCTCGCGCGGCTGGTCGAACTCCATGATGTCGGCGTGGATCTGGCGCGCGGCGTCGGGCGGCGCGCTGACCGAGATCGCGTTCGAGGTGGTGTCGGCGCGCACGTACTCCGAAAGCCGCTCGGGCAGCAGGTTCATCACCGCCTCTGCCGTGATGTGGTCGAGCTTGACGAGGCGGGTGTCGTAGACGTCGCGCCCGTCGGTGTTCTGCGGCGGCAGCGGCCGGTCGAGCCGGCGGATGAGCTCGATCGCCTCCTGCCGCGCGGCCGGCGGGCCGGAGACCGAGACGCTGTTGCGCTCCGCGTCCACGCGCACGTGGCGCTGCAGCCGCGCGGGCAGCAGCGCGCGCGCGTTCTCGGCCGAGACGTAGCCGAGCGCCATGAAGACCGTGCGCTCGGCCCCCGGCGCGTCGATCGCCGCCACGTCCTCGGCGATGATCTGCAGGAGCTCGGGCGGCGCCGTCGCCACGAGGCGATCGTTCTCGGCGTCCGCGCGCACGTATTTGCGCAGCGGCTCCACGAGAAGGGTGCGCGCGCTCTCGGCGCCGACGCGCCGCAGGGGGATCACCTCGGTCTGCGCGATCTCGGCGAAGAGATCGGTGCGAATGTCCGGGTTGTAGACGAGGAAATAGGCGGGGCGCTCGACGACCCGGAATCCCGTCCCCGCAAGGAGAAGATCGAGCGCCTCGGGCACGGTGGCCCCCTCGACCGTCGCCGTCACGATGCCCTGCACGCTCGGGTCGGCGACGATGGTCTCGCCGGTCTGGGCGGAGATGTCGTCGAGCGCGGTGCGCAGATCCGTTTGATAAAAGACATTGTCCACGAGGGGGGCGGTCTGCGCTCGCGCGGGTCCGGCGAGGGCCATGCCCAACGCGCATAGAAGGACCACGACACGCGCCGCGAGCGTCTGTCTGGGTTGCATCGGTCACTGCCTCAGGTTGCACCGGGTGGTCCCGGCCTTGTCGTCGCGCGCCGCCCGGCCTGCTCGACTGCTCTTCGGCGGCGCGCTGATTGACATTTCACATACCACGCCGCCCGCGTGTCGCAAAGTGCTCGGCCGAACTTTGGACACTTTTGAGCACGGAAAGTGTCGCGCCCAAGCCACGGCAGGTCGGCGTCGCAGGCCGCGGCCGTCGGCCGGGTGGCGCGCGTCGGGGCACGGGATTTCAGGGACTTATGGCGAATTGGCAACTACCCTGGGATGCGTTTTCCGTGACTTGCAATTTCAGGTTGCTGCGATCGGTGGCCCGGAAAGAGCGGCGCGCCACCCCCGCCACCTTCCTGAAATCGGGCCGGAAATGACCCGGGATGATCCAAGACCCGTCCATTTTTAGCCGCCTTTTCCCTCAATCTTACGGGTCATCGCGGCTCGGACAGCACCCCCGACGCCGGACCCGCAGCAGACGACGACCCGACCCATGGAGGACACGATGAAAGCACTTCTCTCGACCGCGGGCGCCCTCGCCCTGATCGCCACCAGCGCGGCGGCCAATCCGCCGACGGGAACGCCCGCAGCGTTCAACAACACCCAAGGCCCGAATGGGAGTGCCAAGACCGTCACGCTCTTCGCCGAGGTCTTCGACTACGTGGCCGTCTGGGGCGAGGAGGACTCGGCCGTTCTCAATGTGGCGGATGTCACGACGGACTCCAACACCTCCGGAAACAACAACGACACCAATGATGCGAGGACGGACAAGGCGCTCTTCACCGTCACCTCGAACGTGACGCACGACATCACGCTCGAGTGGGAGACCTGGGGGGATGTCAATCTGAGCAACCCGACAAACGACTTCGATCAGGCGAACTACTACAACAGCGCCGCCGAATGCTCCATCGGCGGCACCATCAAGCTCGACCCGAACCCCGCGCCCGAATTCTACAACGACGCAATTAGCGGCGGCGGCACGGGCACGATGACGCACGAGGACGCCGCGCCGACCTGGGCCCATGAATATGGCATCGGCACGGAAGCCTCGCCGGTCCACACCAACTGCCCCGGCGACATCGCGGCGCCCGGCACCTACTCGCTCGACGTGGACATCACGGTGAGCAAGGCGGGCGCCTGACCCCGGCGCACCACCGGCAGCATCCGGCGGAAGGGCCGCTTGGCCCTTCCGCCTCGTCGCGTGTAAGGATCGGAGATCGGCGCCGTGGCCGGCGCCGCAGCGGATCGGGGGACGCATGAGACCGAGAGCCTGGGCCCGCGCCGCCCTTCTCGCCGCGACGCTCGGCGCCGGCGGCGCGGCGGCGCAGGGGATCGACGCGGCGCTCTCCGGCCTCGACGACGCCACGCGCGCCGAGGTGCTGAGCCTTCTCGATCAGCTCGACATCGCGCAGAGCCGCGCGCGCCCCCTGCGCGAGGCGACCGCGCCGGGCGCGGACCGGGGCCGACCGTCGGACCCGCCGCCCGGCCGTGCCCTCGGCTGGACCGGCGGCATCGGAGAGACGACCGGCGACCCGCCGGGCCGCGCGCTGGGGCAGAGGCGCGCGGCCGGGGCGAGCGCCGGGCGCGGCGGCGGCCGCGCCCTCGGGCGGCAGGTCGCGCGCGCCGGACCGGCGTGGGGACGCGGCTTCGCCGTTCTCTTTCCCATCGATACCCAGGTGACATACGAGATCGCCGACCCGCGCAGCGGCGAGGTGGCGACCGGCGAGACGGCGAATTTCGTCGTGCTGGCGAGCCGTGGCTACACCGTCACGATCGACTTTCCGACCTGGGCGCCGCCCGCGACCCCGGGCCGGCGCGCCGCCTTCTCGAACGGCGCGCAGCGCATCGGCGGGCGGCTCTTCCTCGACCCGACGCCGCTCGACGGGAACGGCGATATCTTCGTGCAGCGCGAGGACGGCACCCTCGCCGTCGAGATCCCGCGCGGCGAATGGCGCCTCTGGGGCCTCGGCGCGCGGATCGACCCGCAGATCACCGACAGCCCCACGGGCATCGCCGCGGCGGGGACCTACAGCCTCGAGGCGACAATCACGCTCAGCCCTTGGTGAGCCGGGGCGCTTTACGCGGGGCCACCCGCGGGCTATCCCCACCCTGTTTCGCCGCAATCGAAAGGCTTCCGCCGTGCGCCTCGCGCCCCTCGCCCTTCTGCTCGCCCTCGCGCTCGTCGCGCTCGCGCCGCCGGCGCAGGCGCAAGGCTTCCAGGTCCGCCCGCTCTTCGTGGACGGCGAGGTGCCGCCGGGCGCCCGCGTGACGATCCCGGTGGAGATCACGCCCACGTCGCAGATCGAGGGCCGCACGATCGAGGTGGAGGTCGTCGAGCTCGCGCAGAACGACACCGGCGGGTTCCGCGCCCTGCCCTTCGAGCCGGGCAACGCCCTGCCGCGCTCCGCCGCGCCCTGGATCGAGGTGCCCTCCGAGGTGACCCTCGAGGCGCGGGAGACCGAGCTCATCGAGGTCGAGATGGCGGTGCCCTTCGCCGCACGCGGCAGCTACGCCGCCGCGCTCCTGCTCAGCGCGCCGCCGCCCGACGACACCGAGGGGCTGCGGCTCACCCTGCGGGTGCTGGTGCCGATCGTGGTCGGCACCAAGGGCCGCCCGGCGCGCCAGGACGTGCGCCTGTCGAACGCCGGCCTGCGCTACCGCATGGCCGAGGACGCGGCCGAGGACGGCGTGCCCGAGACGACGCTCGCCGAGACGCTGATCGAGAACGCGGGCGGCACCTTCTCGACGGTCGAGGGCGCGCTCTGGGTCGACGTGAAGGACGAGAGCGGGGACTGGCGGCAGGTGCGCCGCGTCGAGATCCCGCGCCGGCGCATCCTGCCCGAGACGGCGATCACCCTTCCGGTCGATCTGGGCCGGCTGCTGCCCGGCGGCGACTACCGCCTGCGCGGCGAGCTCTACGTGGACGGGCGGCGCACGCAGCCGCTGCGCCGCGAGATCGCCTTCGAGGGGCACCCGGAGGTGCAGGCGCTCGTCACCGACATCGACCTCGGCGTGGCGCCCTCGGTCTTCGAGTACACCTATCAGGCCGGGGCGACGCGGAGCGGGCGGATCGCTGTGAACAATCCGGCGATCGACCCGGTCGAGGTGACGGTGGGCGTGGACATCCCCGCCGGCATGGCCGGCCGGGCGAGCGCGACGGTGCGCGACACCGATCTTTCCGCCGCCGACTGGATCGAGGTGCGCCCCGCACGCTTCACCCTGCGCCCCGGACAGACCCGCAACCTGCGCCTGCTCGCGCGTTTCCCGGACGAGGCGCCCGCGCAACGGAACTACTACGCCGCGCTCGAGCTCACCGCGCACTACCGCGACGGGCAGCGCGCCGGCACGGCGACCGGCCTCGTGGAGGTGACGCGCCCCGAGGGCGAGGACACCCCCGCCGTCGCGCTGGAGCCGCCGCGTCTCGCCAGCACCGGGGACGCGGGGCAGTATGCGCTGGGCCTCAGGGCGACGAACACCGGCGACGTGCTGCTGCGCCCGGAGGTCGAGTACCGAGTGCTCGACGCGAGCGGGGCGAGCATCGCGGAGGGCGCGCTGACGGCCGAGGACGACGCGCCGCTCATGCCGCTCGGCGCGCGGCGCTTCGGCGGCACGCTGGACGCGGCCGCGCTGCCCGAGGGCGACCTCACGCTGCTGACGCTGCTGACGAGCGGCGGGGCGGAGATCGGCGAGGTCGTGCAGCGCCTCGCCAAGGACGCCGAGGGCCGGCTGACCCTGCAGACGACGCGTTAGGGGGCGGCCGGGGCCTCGGCCCCGGTGTTGCGCCCGGGGCGGGCAATGCGGGCCGGGCGCGGCCGCCATGACGGCCGAACCCCCGGACGGCGGCGCGGGTGAGGGGCCGGCTCGGCGTCTTTCCGGCGCGGGCGGCGCACGTCGACAGGACGATGCGGGCCGTGGGCCACAAGGCTTAGCGGAGGCGGCACCAGCTCGGCGCTCATCCGCCCTGTGGCACACCTTCGAACCCGCGGCCCGAGGACACCCACGCCCGCTCGGACGCCCGGGCACGGCGGCGCAGGTGAGTGACCGGTCCGCACCCGCCCGCGGGCACACCCTCGGACGGGCGGCCCGAGGACACCCACGCCCGCTCGGACGCCCGGCACGGCGGCAAAGGTGCGGCACCGGCCCTCGCCCATCCGGGGCAGCCCCTCGGACAGGTCCAATAACACGTACGGTCCCTCAGACGCCGCGCAGGAGCAGGCCGCGCCCTACTCCTCGGCGGGCAGCATCACCCGGAAGGTGCCGACGGCGACGCCGTGCTCCGGCGCGCCCCCGGCCTCGGCGAAGCCGAGGTCGATGCCCGCCTCGGCCGAGGGCGCGAAGACGGTGCAGGCGCCGCGGGCGAGCACGCTGCGCTCGTCGCCGACGGCGACGGCGACGCGCCGGACGTTGCCCGAGTCGAAGCAGATCAGGAAATCCCCCGAGACCCCGCGGGAGGCCAGCCGATAGGCGGCGTCCGCCGCCCCCTGTTCCAGCGTCCAGGTCCCGGCGACGGTGCGGCCCGCGTCGGCAGCGACGGCGAGCGGCAGGGCGCAGAGGCCCAGAGCGGCAGCGAAACGCAGCATTTTCAAACATCCCCCGATGCTCGAAGAAGCGTAGCCGAGCCGTCGCGGCGACGCCAGCCCCCGCGCGCCCCGATTTCGCCGCATTTCATATATCGAGGGCGTTCTCCCGCTCCCAGCGCGAGAAATGCGAGACGAAGCTGTCCCACTCCCGGTGCTTGAGCTTGAGATAGGCGGCGGCGAATTCCTCGCCGAGCGCGCCCTTGAACTCCGCGTCGCCGTCGAAGGCGCGCAGCGCGTCGAGCAGGTTGAGCGGCAGGCGCGGCGCGTCGGTCACCGTGTGGCCGTCGGCGTACATGTCGATGTCGAGACGCGGGCCCGGATCGGCCTCGGACCGAAGGCCCGAGAGCCCGGCCGCGATGATCGCCGCCTGCAGGAGATAGGGATTGGCGCCCCCGTCGGGCAGGCGCAGCTCGAAGCGCCCCGGCCCCGGCACGCGCACCATGTGCGTGCGGTTGTTGCCCGACCAGGTGACCGTGTTCGGCGCCCAGGTCGCGCCGGAATGGGTGACCGGCGCGTTGATCCGCTTGTAGCTGTTGACCACCGGGTTGGTGAGCGCGGCCATCGCCGTGGCGTGGCGCATGATCCCGCCGAGGAAGTTCGCCCCCGCCGGCGACAGGCCGACCTCGCCCGTGTCGCCCGGCGCGTCGCCGTCGGCGAAGACGTTCGTCCCCGCGCCTGCGCCGGGCGTGTCCCAGACCGAGACGTGGACGTGGCAGCCGTTGCCCGTCAGCCCCTCGACGGGCTTGGGCATGAAGGTCGCGCGGAAGCCGTGGCGCTCGGCCACCGACTTCACCATGAACTTGAAGAAGCTGTGCTTGTCGGCGGTGGCGAGCGCGTCGTCGAAATCCCAGTTCATCTCGAACTGGCCGTTCGCGTCCTCGTGGTCGTTCTGGTAGGGGTTCCAGCCCAGATCGAGCATGTAGTCGCAGATCTCGCGCACCACGTCGTAGCGCCGCATCACCGCCTGCTGGTCGTAGCAGGGCTTCTCGGCGCTGTCGTGCGGGTCGCTGATGACCTCGCCCGAGGGGTCGAGCAGGAAGTACTCCGCCTCGATGCCGGACTTGACGTGGAGCCCGCGCTCCGCCGCCGCGGCGACCTGGCGGCGCAGGACGTTGCGCGGGGCCTGCGCGACCTCCTCGCCCTCCATCATGCAGTTCGCCGCGACCCAGGCGACCTCGGGCTTCCACGGCAGCTGGATCACGCTCGCGGGGTCCGGCACGGCGAGCATGTCCGGATGCGCCGGCGTCATGTCGAGCCAGGTGGCGAAGCCGGCGAAGCCCGCGCCATCCACCTGCATGTCGGCCACCGCCTGCGCGGGCACGAGCTTCGCGCGCTGCCCGCCGAACAGGTCGGTGAAGGAGATCATGAAGTACTTGACGCCCCTCTCGCGGGCGAACTCGGCGAGGTCGGTGGTCATGCGCTGTCCCTTTCGGTCTGCCCTTCCCCGCGGCGTCAGAGCCCGCCGCCCGGCTTGCCCGGCCACCAGTCCGTGCCGGCGAGCGGCACGCGCGCCATGGCGGCGGCCTCCATCGTCACGGCGCAGAGGTCCTCGGGCTCGAGATTGTGCAGGTGATTGTGCCCGCAGGCGCGCGCGATGGTCTGCGCCTCGAGCGTCATCACCTTGAGGTAGTTCCTCAGCCGCCGCGCCGCCGCCTCCGGGTCGAGGCGCGCGGCGAGCGCGGGGTCCTGCGTGGTGATCCCGGCGGGATCGCGCCCCTCGTGCCAGTCGTCGTAGGCCCCGGCGGTGGTGCCGAGCGCCTGATACTCCGCCTCCCACTTGGGGTCGTTGTCGCCGAGCGCGATCATTGCCGCGCTGCCGATCGAGACCGCGTCGGCGCCGAGCGCCAGCGCCTTGGCCACGTCGGCGCCGGTGCGGATGCCGCCCGAGACGACGAGCTGCACCTCGCGATGCACGCCCAGATCCTGAAGCGCCTGCACGGCGGGCCGGATGCAGGCGAGCGTCGGCAGGCCGACGTGCTCGATGAAGACGTCCTGCGTCGCCGCGGTGCCGCCCTGCATCCCGTCGATCACCACCACGTCGGCGCCCGCCTTCACCGCGAGCGCGGTGTCGTAGTAGGGCCGGGTGCCGCCGATCTTCAGGTAGATCGGCTTTTCCCAGCCGGTGATCTCGCGCAGTTCGAGGATCTTGATCTCAAGATCGTCCGGCCCGGTCCAGTCCGGGTGCCGACAGGCGGAGCGCTGATCGACGCCCTTGGGCAGCGTGCGCATCTCCGCCACGCGGTCGCTGATCTTCTGGCCGAGCAGCATGCCGCCGCCGCCGGGCTTCGCGCCCTGCCCCACGACGATCTCGATCGCGTCCGCGCGGCGCAGGTCGTCCGGGTCCATCCCGTAGCGCGAGGGCAGGTACTGATAGACGAGCTGGCGGGAGTGGCCGCGCTCCTCCTCTGTCATGCCGCCGTCGCCGGTGGTGGTCGAGGTGCCCGCCATCGTCGCCCCGCGCCCGAGCGCCTCCTTCGCCGGGCCGGAGAGCGCGCCGAAGCTCATCCCCGCGATGGTGATCGGGATGTCGAGCTCCAGCGGCTTCGTCGCGTGGCGCGTGCCGAGCGCGACGTTGGTGTCGCAGCGTTCCCGGTAGCCCTCGAGCGGGTAGCGCGAGATCGAGGCGCCGAGAAACAGCAGGTCGTCGAAATGCGGCACGCGCCGCTTCGCGCCGCCGCCGCGGATGTCGTAGATGCCCGTCTCGGCGGCGCGCCGGATCTCGGCGTTGATCTCCGGCGAGAAGGTGGCCGACTGCACCGGCACGGTGCGGGCGCGCGGGGGGGTGTCGTCGCTCATGCTCAATAGGCCGATGCGTTGTCGATGTCGAAATTGTAGAGGCGCCGGGCCGAGCCGTAGCGGCGGAACTCCTCCGGGGCGGCCGGGGCTCCGGCGCGCTCCAGCAGATCGGCGAGAAGCGCGTGGTGCTCCGGGCGCATCTCCTTCTCGACGCAGTCGGCGCCGAGGCTCCGGACGCTGCCGCGCACGAAGAGCCGCGCCTCGTAGAGGCTGTCGCCCAGCGCCTCGCCCGCGTCGCCCAGCACGACGAGCGTGCCCGCCTGCGCCATGAAGGCCGACATGTGGCCGACGTTGCCGAAGACGACGATGTCGATGCCCTTCATCGAGATGCCGCAGCGCGAGCTCGCGTTGCCCTTCACGACGAGAAGCCCGCCGCGCCCGGTGGCGCCGGCGTACTGGCTCGCGTCGCCCTCGACGACGACGGTGCCGGACATCATGTTCTCGGCCACTCCCGGCCCGGCGGAGCCCGCGACCTGCACGGTGGCCTGCTTGTTCATGCCGGCGCAGTAATAGCCAGTGGAGCCCCGCACGGTGACCGAGAGCGGCCCGTCGAGCCCGACGGCGAGCGCATGCGCGCCGCGGGGGTTCACCACCTCCCAGGCGGTCTCGTTGCCGCCCGCGGTCGCGGCGGTCTGAAGCGTGGCGTTCAGCGTGCGCAGATCGCTCTGCGCGAGGTCGAGGGTCTGCATCAGCGGGTCCAGAAATAGACGGTTGCGGGTTCGGGCTCCCAGACGCGGGCCGCCTCGATGCCGGGCAGATCGACGAGCGCGCGATACTCGGAGCCGAAGGCGACATAGGCGTCGGTCTCGGCCATCACGGCGGGCTTGCAGGCGATCGGGTCGCGCACCACGCCGAAGCCGTCGCGGGTGCCGACGACGAAGGTGAAGAAGCCGTCCAGATCGTCGAGCGCCTGCTCCAGCGCGTCGCCGAGGCTCGCGCCCTCCTGCATCCGCCAGGTGAGATAGGCCGCCGCCACCTCGCTGTCGTTCTCGGTCTCGACAGCGACGCCCGCGCGGGCGAGCTGCCGGCGCAGGTTGTGGTGGTTGGAGAGCGAGCCGTTGTGCACGAGGCACTGGTCCGGCGCGGTGGAGAAGGGATGCGCGCCGCGCGTCGTCACCGCCGACTCGGTCGCCATCCGCGTGTGCCCGATGCCGTGCGTGCCCGCCATCCCGGCGACGCCGAAGCGCGCGGCGACATCGGCGGGCAGGCCGACCTCCTTGTAGATCTCGATCGTCTCGCCCCGGCTGGTGATCCGCATCCCCGGCCGCAGGGAGGCCAGCGCCGCCGGCGCCTCCCCCGCGCGCGCCGCGTCGAGGCGGAGCACCGCGTGGCTCCCCGCCGCCGAGAGCGCGACCGGCCCGCCCAGCGCCTCGGCGAGCGCGGTGTCGAGCCCCTCGAAGGCCGCGGGGTCGTCCGACTGCACGGTAATCTTGGCCACGCCGTTCTCCTGCGGGCCGTAGAGCGCGAGCCCCGCGCTGTCCGGCCCGCGGTCGGTCATGGTGACGAGCATCCCCGCCAGCATCTCGCCCAGCGCCGGCTCGAGCGCCGGATCCTTCAGGAAAAGCCCCACGATTCCGCACATGCGTGCCTGCCCCACTGGTGATCGCGCCGCGCGGCGCCGTCGCCCTTATTGGGAAACTTTCTTCACCAAGAGGCAATGCCGGGATGCGTCGCCCGCCGTGCGAGCGGGTATCAGAGCCCACATTTTGAGCAAATCGCCCATCAGGCAGGCATCACCCGGACTGCGGATAGGCGATGATCGACAGGTAGCGAATCGGCAGGCGGCGCAGCTCCTCCGGCCCGTGCGGCGCGTCGGCCTCGAAGAAAAGCGTATCGCCCGGGCGAAGCGCGAAGAGCCGCTCGCCGTGGCGGTAGCCCACCTCGCCCTCGAGCATGTAGATCGTCTCGACCCCCTCGTGCTGAAACACGGGGAAGAGATCGGTCTCCGCCTCCAGCGTGATGAGATAGGGCTCGACCGTCACGCCGCCCGCGTGGGCGCCGAGATGGCCGAGCAGGGTGTAGTTCTGCCCCGCCCGCGTGCCCGCGCGCTCGACGTCCACCCCTTCGCCCGCGCGGGTGTGCACGACGCGCCGGGTCTCCTCGTAGCGGCGGAAGAAGGCGGTGAGCGGCACGCCGAGCGCATGCGCCAGCGTCGCGAGCGTGGTGAGCGAGGGGGAGATGTTGCCGTTCTCGATCTTGGAGAGCATCCCCGTGGAGAGCCCCGCCGCCTGCGCGAGATCGGCCGCGGTCATCTCCTGCTGCCGGCGGAAGGCGCGCACCTCGCGCCCGATGGCGACCTCGAGCACCTTCTCGCGGTCGCGCACCCACCCGTGGGGGTCCTGATTGAATGCAGCCGTCCGTCGCGCCACCGCCCTGCCCCCGTGCCCGTCCTTGCCCGCCGCTTCGCCGAACCGTCGGCCGGCGTGGTCGGCAGCATGCCGGGGACGCGCCCCGGCGGCAATCGTCCGGAGGCGCGGCGGGCGCCGGCACCGCGCGCCGCACCCGGCGCGTCCGGGCCCTCCCGGCGCAGGCCGCCGTACCCGCTGCGGTCTGCCGCAATGCCCCGCTCAGCGCCCGGCGATCTCGATGGAAAAGCGCCGCTGCGCGCCGCGCGGCAATCGTCCGAAGGCGCGGCGGGCGCCGGCACCGCGCGCCGCACCCGGCGCGTCCGGTCCCTCCCGGCGCAGGCCGACGTGCCCGCTGCGGCCCGCCGCAGCGCCCCGCTCAGCGCCCGGCGATCTCGATGGAAAAGCGCCGCTGCGCGCCGCGCGGCGGCGCGGGGAAGGGCGCGGCGCGGCGCACGACCGTCAGCGCCGCCCGGTCGAGCCGCCCCGACCCGGAACTCCGCGCGAGCGACACCCCCGCGAGCGCGCCGGTCGGCGCGATGCGGAAGGCTACGAGCGCCGTNAATCGTCCGAAGGCGCGGCGGGCGCCGGCACCGCGCGCCGCACCCGGCGCGTCCGGGCCCTCCCGGCGCAGGCCGCCGTACCCGCTGCGGTCTGCCGCAATGCCCCGCTCAGCGCCCGGCGATCTCGATGGAAAAGCGCCGCTGCGCGCCGCGCGGCAATCGTCCGAAGGCGCGGCGGGCGCCGGCACCGCGCGCCGCACCCGGCGCGTCCGGTCCCTCCCGGCGCAGGCCGACGTGCCCGCTGCGGCCCGCCGCAGCGCCCCGCTCAGCGCCCGGCGATCTCGATGGAAAAGCGCCGCTGCGCGCCGCGCGGCGGCGCGGGGAAGGGCGCGGCGCGGCGCACGACCGTCAGCGCCGCCCGGTCGAGCCGCCCCGACCCGGAACTCCGCGCGAGCGACACCCCCGCGAGCGCGCCGGTCGGCGCGATGCGGAAGGCTACGAGCGCCGTGCCGGCGGCAGCGACGCGCGGGCGGCGCACCTGCGAGAGCGCGCGCATGACCTCCCCGGCGTAGTTGCGCGCGGCGGCGTTGCCGGTCGCCTGCGCCGCGCCGCCCTCCCCGCGCGAGACGGCCTCGGCCCGCTCCCGGCCGTCGGCCCGGCCCGCCCGCGCGTCGCGCTCGGCCGCGCCCTGCCGGGACGGGGCTGCGGGCCGTTCGGCGCGCCGCGTCTCGGTCTCGTTTGACCGGGTCTCGCGTGGCTCCGTCTCCAGCTCCGGGCGCCGCACCTGCGGACGCAGGGAGCGGGCGACCGCCGCGGGGCTCGCCTCCTCGGCGACGGGCTCCGCCGGTTCGGCCGCGGCAGGCTCCGCCGGTGCGGGCGCCTCGGCCGGGGTCGCCTCGCGGCGCAGTGCCTCGGTCACGGGCGCCCTTGTCGTGGTGTCCGGGCGCGGGGCCCTCTCCGGCGCCGGCCGCGCCGTCCGCGCGGTGTCAGGGCGCGGGGCCGCCTCGGGCGCGGGACGCCCGGCCGCCGTCGCCCCGGCGCGCGGGGGCGGAGGCTCCGCGGCCTCGGCTCTGGCCTGTTCCGGGGCCTGCACGCGCCCCTCTGCTGCGCTCTGTGCGGGGGCGGCTTCCGAACGCGGCGCGGCATCGTCCGCCGCCCGCGCGCGGGCTGTCGCGGGCGGCGTGGGGGCGGCCTCCGCCGCCGTCGTCTCGGCCGGCTGCGGGGCGGCGACATGCGCCGTGGCAGGGGCGGCCCGCGCCGTCCCGGACGCCGGTGTAGTCGCGCGGTTCGGGCGCATGGCATCGAGCGTCTCCACCCCGTCCGCCGTCTCCGGCGGCGGCGCCTCGGCCGTTGGTCTATCCGCCCGATTGGGCCGCGTGGCCTCGGGCCTCTCCACCGCGTCCGCCGTCTCCGACGCGGGCGGCGGCGGCGCGGCCTCGGTCGGCGGACGCGCGGCGAGGCGACCGGCGGCCATGTCGGCGAAGCTCGTGCCGAGGCGCACGTCGGCCGCGCCGGAGGCGCCCTCCATCTCGACCCGGGTCTCCGGCACGAGCGCGAGCGCGACGAGGCCGTGAAGCCCCAGCGCCACCGCCGCCGCGGCCGCCTTGGCGCTGCGCGAGCCGGGGATCATGCGCACGCCCCCGCCACGCCGCGCCGCCCAACCATGCGCGCACTGGCCGAGCCTCGCAAAACGGGCTGCCGCCACACCTGTCGCGCCGCCCCCCACGCGTCGCACTCGCGCCTCGGGACGCCCGCTCGTGCACTGAATGGCGCACGCAACCGAGCCCACATTCCCCGCCCCCGCTGGCCCGCTCCGTGCGGAGCGCGCGCGTGTCCCGGGACGCCGAGCCCTGCGCACCGTCCCGCGCTCATCCGCTCCCGCAGCCCATGACGACACCCGCACGCCCCCCGGGCCGACATCCGTGCGGCGCACGCGGCCTCACCCCGGCCGGCGCCCTGCCCGGCGCTCGTTGCATGCCCCGTTCGGTCACGACCAGCACGCGCTCCGCACCCGCGGCGCGGAGCGCGCCGGCCACCTCGACGAGGCGCGCGGCGGGCAGGTCGCGGTCGGGGACGAGGCGCACCGCGCCGCCCTCCGCCGCGAGCGCGGCCTCCGGCGTCTCCACCGGCGCGCCGCGCCAGTTCATGCGCCCGTCGGCGTGGAGCACGAGCGCGTCCGGCGGCGCGGCGCCGTCGAGGCCCTCGGTCCGCACGAGCCGCACCTCCCGGTCGAGCGGCTGCGCCACGGTACCCGCCACGAGGAAGAAGACGAGCATCAGGAAGACGATGTTGATGAGCGCGATCGTCGGCTCGCGCGCCGGTTTCCGCCGCGCGCGCCTCATGACGGCCCCAGCACCGTGGCGCGCACCTGCGGCAGACTGCGCAGGACGACCAGAAGGTCGGTGAGCCGCTGCGCCGTCACCTCGCCCCGGAGCGCGACGAGGACGGGGCGCGGCCCGTCGCCGGGCGGGAGCGCCGCGCCCAGGTCCGAAAGCGCCACCGGCGCCCCGTCGAGGGTCGCCCGCTCCGGCCCGAGCTGCAGGAAATGCGGCCGCGCCTCCGCCGTCGCGCCGGGGGCGCCGCCGGCGGCGAGCTCGACCTCGGAAAAGCGGGTGAAGGTCGACGTCAGCATGAAGAACAGCAACAGCAGGAAGATCACGTCGACGAGCGACGTCATCGAGATCCGGCGGCGGCGGGTCTCACGCAGGACGGACATGGCCCTCCGCCTCCCGCACCGCGCCGGCGCGCGGCGCGAGGAGCACGCGCAGCGCGCGCTCGGCGAAGACGCGCTCAGCCTCGATGCGCGCCTCGAGCCAGCTGAGACAGGCCGCCGTCGGCATCGCCACGGCGAGCCCCGCCGCCGTCGTCAGGAGCGCCACCCAGATGCCCCCGGCGAGCACCGAGGGATCGACCTGCGCGCCCGCATCCTGCAGCGCCTGAAAGGCCGAGATCATGCCGAGCACCGTCCCGAAGAGCCCGAGCAGCGGCGCGAGCTGCGCCACCGTGTCGAGAAAGCGAAAGCCCCGCTCGAGCCGGGCGAAACCGGCCTCCGCCTCGGCCTCGAGGCGGGCGGCGTCGCGGGGGCCGTCGAGCGCGAGGCCGAGCACCGGGCGCAGGTAGCTGCGCGCCGCGGAGAGTTCGCGCCGGGCCCGGTCGGGATCGCCCGCGTCCCAGGCGGCGACGGCGCGCGCGATCTCGCCGTGCCGTCCGACGCCGGAGGCGGCGAACTGCCAGAGCTTGTAGAGGACGACCGCCGCGCTCGCCACGGAGACGGCGAGCAGGATCACCACGACCGGCCCGCCGAGCTCGACCGCCTGGGCCAGCGCCTCGCGCAGCCGGCCGATCATCCGATCACCCCGATGTCGGCGCGGCTGCGCAGTTCCAGCCCGTCGGTGCAGGCCGCGGGGCCGAGATCGCCCACCGCGCACTCCGTCGCGCCGTTGAAGAGCACCTCGCCCAGCCCCTCGCAGGTGGTCTCGGGCAGCACGAACTGGCGCACGCGCGGCCGGCCCGCCGGGAGCGCGCCGAAGTCGAGCAGCGTCAGCCGCTCCACCCGGCCCTCGGCGTCGAAGAGCACCGCCTCGAAGACCGCCGCCTCGACGTCGCGCGCATGGCCGTTGATCGCGAGGAAACTGAGCTCGCAGTCGCCCTCGACGCTGCGCGCCGTGTTGAGCTCGATCGAGAGGCGCGCGCCGATCTCCTCCTCCGCCGCCGCGGCCGGTGGCGGGGCGGCGAGCGCCGCGGCCGCGCAGAGGGCCGCGATGCCTCGTCTGGCTTGCATGGGGCTGCCCTCCGGCCGGGTCACTTGGTCAGGATGAGCTTGCGCGCCTGCGTGATGCGCAGCGTGTAGACCTGATCGCCGAGCGCGATCTTCGCCAGCGTGCCGCCGCCGGTGAGCGTCAGCGCGTCGTGGCAGGGCGCCGGCAGGCTCGGGTCCGGGCGGATCGCCTCTTCGGGTGCGATGTCGCGTGTGTCCTTCATTCTCGCCTCCTTGGGGTTTGGCGTGCGGCGCTCACCAGGAAAACTCACGGGTGAGCGCCACCTTAAAGCTGCGCCCGGGCGCCTCGTCGAGTTGCAGGTTCGGGCGGTAGCTCGCGTCGGTCAGGTTCTCGACCGCGAGGTTGACGGTGACCCCCTCGAGCGGCCCGCGCTCCGGCGTCCAGTCGAGGAAGAGGTCGTGGGTGACGTAGCCGTCGGCGCTCGTCGCGTCGAACTCGGTCGTGATGTCGGCGGCCCATGTCCCGCGCCAGCCGTAGCGCAGCCCGTGCTCGGGCATCCTGCCGCCCAGGGTGAGCGCGAGGGTGTCGGCCGGCGTGTCGGTCAGCGTCTCGCCAGTCGCCTCGTCCTCGGAGCGCACGAGCGCATACGCGGCGCGGGAGAACCAGCGCTCCGCATCGTAGGCCGCCTCCAGCTCGGCGCCCCAGATGCGCGCCTCGTCGATATTGGAGAAATAGGGCACGGGCGCCGGGTTCGGCCCGGTGGCGCGCGGCGTGGTGCCGATCAGGTCGTCGATGGCGTTGTGAAAGGCGGTGACCTTCGCCTCGAGGCTGTCGCCCTGCGCCAGCACGTCCCGCCCGGCGTAGGCGAAGCCGAGTTCGGCGGTCGTCGCGGTTTCAGGATCGAGGGCGAGGCTCGGCTGCCGCGCGCTGAGGAAGGTGCCCGGCGCCCCGCGGACGGGCGTGGACCCCTGCGTCGAATAGAGCTCGTCCAGCGTCGGCGCCCGCTCGGTCCGCGCGAGCGATCCGAAGACCGACCAGCGCTCGTTCACCTCGTAGAGCGCCGCGATCTTGGGCGAGACGGCGGTGAAGCTTTCGTCCTGCCCGCCCGCGGCGGCGGCCGCGGCGCCCGGCTCCTGCTCGATGCGCTCGAGGCGCAGACCGGGGATCAGCGTCAGGCCGCTCTCGTGGATGAACTCGCCCTGCGCGTAGAGCGCGGCGCGCGTGTCCGTGCCCTCGGGGTGGAAGTCCATGGGGCCTTCGCTGCTCGTCGCGGTGCGCTCCTGCTCGGAGAGCTGCGCGCCGAACGTCAGGTAATTCTCCCAGGCGCCGCCGCCGAAGGCGACGGTGTTCTCGGCCTTCAGCGTCACCGTCTCGTAGGCCGCCTCGTTGTCGCAGAGAATCTGCGCGCGGCCCAGACCGCAGGCGAAAGCGTTGGAGAAGTCGTCCTTCACCACCTCGGTGTCGGACCAGGAAAGCGTGACCTCCAGGTCGAGCCACGGGTTGCCGGCCCCCGCGTGGGAATAGGCGACCACCGCGGTCTCGTCGCGCGTCTTGAAATCGGCAGTTCCAGAGAAGCCAATCGACCCGCCGGTCTGGTCTACAGTAGTATCCTCCTGATCCCCCTCGGTGCGCGAATAGGAGAGGCGCAGCGCCTGATCCTGCACCTCGCCGAAGCGGAAGGTGCCCTTCACGAGCCCCGACAGGCGGTCGAAGTCCGTGCCCGGGAGCGTCGCGCCGTCGCCGTCCTCGATGTCGCCGGAGGTGTCGCGGTTGAGCGCGAAGAGGAACTCCGCCCCCTCGCGCGGGCGCGTGGCGAAGATCACGCCGCCCCCCGCGCCGTCGCCGTTCGAGGCGTAGTCGCCCGAGAAGCGCAGCGCGCCCGTCTCGCCCGGCGCGAGGAAGTCGGCGGCGTCCTTGGTGGTGAAATTGATGACGCCCCCGATCGCGCCCGAGCCGTAGAGCGTCGAGGAGGCCGGCCCGCGCAGCACCTCCACCCGCTTGTAGAGCGCGGGATCGCCGAAGAAGGTGCCGGTGCGGTACTGCTCGAAGAACTTCGGCGTGCCGTCCACGTTGACGACGACGCGCGACTGGCTCGCCGGTTCGGCGTTGCCGATGCCGCGGATGTTGAAGGTCTCGCCCGTGACGCGGCTGGAGCCGCCGGCCTGCACGCCCGGCACGCTGTCGAAGAGATCGCCCGCCGTGCGCGGCTGTTCGCGGTCGATGTCCTCCTGCTCGAGCACGGTGACCGCCTGCGGCGTGTCGATCGCCACCTTCTCGGCGCCCGCGCCGAGGACCAGCCGCCCGAGCGGCGTCGCCCCCGTGGCCTCCTGCGCCGCGCTCTCGCCCGCCAGAAGCGCCGCCGCCGCGGCGCCGCAGATCAGGCGCACTCTGCACCCCCCGCCAGATCGCATGTCCCATCCCCTTCTTTGGCTGTCCGCGGCGGCGGCTGGCGGGAGGCTGGCGCGGCCGGGACGTGATTTCCGACTTGATGTGTCAGGAATGGAGCTTTAAGAATCCCGACGGAAGCAGTCAAGTAATTTCGGCGCAGCCTCACGCCACGCCGCACAGGAGGGACCGATCATGCCGCTCACCGATGCCCTGACCCCCGATGCGCTGCTGGAGGCGAAGGCCGCGCGCCCGGACCGCCGCGCGCGCGATCTCGCCACGTCGCTCGGCGTCTCCGAGGGCGCGCTGGTCGCCGCCGCCGTGGGGCGCGGCGCGACGCGCCTCGCACCGCACCCGAACGACCTGATGCCCGCCGTCGCCACGCTCGGCGAGGTGATGGCGCTGACGCGCAACGACAGCGCGGTGCACGAGCGCATCGGGCAGTATCAGGAGTATCACCCGGGCGATCACGCCACGATGGTGCTCGGCCCCGAGATCGACCTGCGGATGTTTCCGAAGCATTGGGCGCACGCCTTCGCCGTCGTCGAGGAGGGCGAGAGCGGCGTGAAGCGCAGCCTGCAGGTCTTCGACGCCGCGGGCGACGCGGTGCACAAGGTCCACCTGAAGCCCGCCTCGGACGTCGCGGCCTTCGAGCGGCTGGTCGCGGCGCTCGCCACCGGCGACGAAAGCCGCGATTTCGCCGCCGAACCGCGCACCCCGCCCGAGGGCGCGAAGCTCCGGGAGGACAAGATGGACCTCCTGCGCAAGGAATGGGACCGGATGACCGACACCCACCAGTTCCTGCGCCTCGTCTCCAAGCTGAAGATGAACCGCCTCGGCGCCTACCGCGGCGCGGGCGCGCCCTATGCCGAGCCGCTGGCGCCCGAGGCCGTCTCGGCCATGCTGGAGGGCGCGGCGGCCGAGGGCATCGAGATCATGCTCTTCGTCGGCAACGCGGGCTGCATCCAGATCCACGCGGGGCAGATCGAGACGATCAAGCCGATGGGCCCGTGGCAGAACGTGCTCGACCCGCGCTTCAACCTGCACCTGCGCGCCGATCAGGTGGCCGAGGTCTGGCGCGTGTGGAAGCCGACGCAGCGCGGGCCCGCGATCTCGGTCGAGGCCTTCGACGCCGAGGGGCGGCTGATTCTCCAGTGCTTCGGCAAGCGCAAGGAAGCCGAGCCGCTCGCCTGGAACGCGATGGTCGAGGCACTGCCGCGCGCCGTGGAGGCGCCGGCATGAAGGCGCTCGCCCTCGCCGCCCTGCTCGCCGCCGCGCCGCTCGCCGCTGGCGCGGCGGAGCGCATCGTCTCCGTCGGCGGATCGGTGACCGAAACCATCGCCGCGCTCGGCGCGCTCGACCGGGTCGTGGCGCGCGACACCACGTCGAGCTGGCCCGAGGAGGTGGAGGCGCTGCCCGACGTGGGCTACGTCCGCCGCCTCTCGCCCGAGGGGGTGCTCTCGGTCGCGCCGGACCTGATCCTCGCCGAGGAGGGCGCCGGCCCGCCCGAGACGGTCGCGGTGCTCGAACGCGCGGAGATCCCCTTCGTCACCGTGCCCGACGCCACCGACGCCGCCGGCGTCGCCCGCAAGGTCGAGGCGGTGGGCGTGGCGCTCGGCCTCGAGGCGCGCGCCGCCGCGCTCGCCGAGCGCATCGAGACGCGGATCGCCGAGACCGCCGCCCGCGCCGCGGCGGTCGAGACGCCCGCGCGCGTGCTCTTCGTCCTCTCGGCCGAGGGCGGGCGGCTCCTCGCCTCGGGCAGCGACACGGCGGCGGCCGCGATGATCGACCTCGCCGGCGGCGTGAACGCGGTCACCGGCTTCGAGGGCTACAAGCCGCTCACCGACGAGGCGGTGCTCGCCGCCGCGCCCGACGTCGTGCTGATGATGGAGGGCCGCGCCGAGGGTCACGGCGGCGCGGGCGTCCTCTCCCACCCGGCGCTCGCCGCGACGCCGGCGGGCCGCGCCGGCCGGCTCGTGGAGATGGACGGGCTCTACCTGCTCGGCTTCGGCCCGCGCACCGCGGAGGCGGTCGCCGACCTGCACGCCGCGCTCTATCCGGGGGGCTGAGGGGATGGTCGCGCTCTCCGAGGCCACGGGCCCCGTCGCGGGCGACCGCCGCCTCCGCGCGCGCCGCGCCACGCTGGCGCTCGGGGGGCTGGTGCTCGTCGCCGCCTGGGCGGCGCTCGCCACCGGGGCGGCGGGCGTGTCGCTGCCGCAGGCGCTCGGGCGGCTCGTCACCGGCGCCGGGCTCACCCTGCAGGAACAGGTCGTGCTCTGGGAGATCCGCCTGCCCCGGCTCGTCACCGGGCTCTGCGTGGGCGCGGCGCTCGCCGTCTCCGGCGCGGTGATGCAGGGGCTCTTCCGCAACCCGCTCGCCGATCCGGGGCTCGTGGGCGTCGGCGCGGGCGCGGGGCTGGGCGCGGTGACGGCGATCGTCCTCGGCGGGCTCCTGCCCCCGGCGCTCGCCGCGCTCGCCGGCATCTACACGGTGCCGATCGCCGCCTTCCTCGGCGGCTGGGCGGCGACGCTGATCCTCTACCGCGTCTCCACGCGCGCGGGGCGGACCTCGGTGGCGACGATGCTGCTCGCGGGCATCGCGCTCGGCGCGCTCGCGGGGGCGGTGACCGGGCTCCTGGTCTATGCCGCCGACGACCAGCAGCTGCGCGACCTCACCTTCTGGGGTCTCGGCTCGCTCGCCGGGGCGTCGTGGCCCAAGCTCGCGGTGGCGGCGCCGGTGATGCTCTTGGCGATGGCCGGCACGCTCTGGCTCGCCCGGGGGCTGAACGGCCTCGCCCTCGGCGAGGCGGCGGCGGCGCACCTCGGCGTGCCGGTGCAGCGGATGAAGAACCTCGCCATCCTCGCGGTCGCCGCGGCGACCGGCGCGGCGGTGGCGGTCTCGGGCGGCATCGGCTTCATCGGCATCGTGGTGCCGCATCTCCTGCGCCTCGCCACGGGGCCGGACCACCGCTACCTGCTGCCCAACGCGGCGCTTCTGGGCGCGGCGCTCCTCGTCGGCGCGGACATCGTGGCGCGCAGCGTCATCGCGCCCGCCGAGCTTCCCATCGGCATCGTCACCGCGCTGATGGGCGCGCCGGTGTTCCTCTGGATCCTGCTGCGCAGGCGCGGCGTCGTGGACCTCTGAGGCGCGCGATGCTGGAAGCGCACGACATCACCGTCCACCTCGGCAAGAGGCGGATCCTGCACGGCCTCTCGCTCGCCGCCGCGCCGGGGGAGGTCACGGTCATCCTCGGGCCGAACGGCTCGGGCAAGACGACGCTCCTGCGCGCTGTGACCGGCGACGTGCCGGCCGGGGGGCGTATCGCCCTCGACGGCGCCGACCCGCGCCGCCTCCGCCCGTGGGAGCTCGCCCGGCGGCGGGCGGTGCTCGCGCAGTTCGCGCGCCTCGCCTTTCCCTTCACCGTGCTGGAGGTCGTCCGCCTCGGCGCGGAGGCGGCGGGGGAGATCGGCGCGGCCGCGGCGGCGCGCGCCCGCGCGGCGCTCGCGCGGGTCGATCTGGCCGGCTACGAGGGCCGCCTCTATCAGGAGCTCTCGGGCGGCGAGCAGGCGCGCGTGCAACTCGCCCGCGCCCTCGCGCAGGTCTGGGAACCGAAGGGCCCTGAGGGGCCGCGCTGGCTCTTCCTCGACGAGCCGGTGGCGAGCCTCGACGTGGCGCATCAGCTTCAGGTCATGGAGATCGCCGCCGATTACGCCCGTCAGGGCGGCGGCGTGATCGCGGTGATGCACGACCTGACGCTGACGGCGCTCTTCGCGGACAGGGTCGTCCTACTGGAAGCGGGCCGCGTCGCCGCAGAGGGCCCGACGGCGGAGGTCATCCGCGCCGACCGCCTCGCCCGCGTCTACGGCTGCCGGATCGACGTGACGACGGCGGGCGATCCGCCGCGCCTGATCGTGACGCCGGTGCCGGAGAGACGCGGCGCTGCGGCGGGGGCGCGCGCCGGAGGCTGAACGCGCGACGACGGCACCGGGCCTGCCGCCCGCGTCCGTTTTACCCGGGGGCGATGCGGGCGGTCCGCGCCGCCGGCTCACAGGCCCGCGCCCAGATCGCCTGTCAGGATCGCCGCCGGCTCACAGGCCCGCGCCCAGATCGCCTGTCAGGATCGCCGCCGCGGAAAGCTCCCAGCTGCCTGTCTCCGACACGGTGAACGGCAAGCCCGCGCTCAGGCTGTCCGGGGCCGGCGCCTCGGGGTCGAGGATCACCCACTGCGGCGGCGTCTCCGTCTCGAGGCCCACGGCGACCCGCAGCACGTCGAGCGCGTCGTCCACGCCGATCTCGCCGTCTTGGTCGAAATCCGCGGCGAGCCGGTCGGCGGGGCGCGCCGGCCCGAAGCTCGGCTCCAGCCCCACGGCGAGGCGCAGCACGTCGAGCGCGTCCCCGACCCCGAGTTGCGGGTCCCCGCTCGCGATCGGGCGCGCGATCTCGACGTGCCCGCGCGTGCCCGCCGCGGCGGAGAGGTCGATCCGGCCCTCGGCGTCCGCGTCCACCACGAAGGCCAACCCGTCGTCCGGCCTGACGGTCGCGCGCGCCCCCGCGAACCAGGGCTCCGGCGCCTCCGAGCCGATCCGGAAGACCCGCGCGCCGTCCGGGCCGGCGCCGGGCGGGACCTCGGCGGGGTCCGGCGCCGGGGCGGGGTCGGGCGCGCGCGGCACGAGGGCGATGCGATCCGGCCACGGAAACGCCGGGCTGAAGAGGCTCTCCGGCGCGATCGGCCTGCCGTCTGCGCTGTCGATCCGCACCACGTCGTCGCGGAACGCCAGCCGGGCCCCGGTGTCCGTCTCCGCGCCCTCCAGCTGACCGGGGTTGCGCAACATCCTGAAGCCCGACAGGTCCAGCCGGTCCGTCCCCGGCTCGAAGTCCGTGATGCGCACGGTCGCGCCGCCGCCGGGCAGCACGAAGAGGTCCGCGCCGGCGCCCCCGGTCAGCCGCCCGCCGGCCGGACCGGCGACGAGGATATCGTCGCCCGCGCCCCCGCGCAGCGTGGCGTCGCCGCCCTCCGCGACGAGGAGATCCCGGCCCGGCCCGCCGTCCAGCGTCCCGTCGCCGCGCCGCACCACGCCCGGCGCGCCCATCGTCGCCCGGAGATGGGCGAGGCCGCCCGCGTCCTCGGTCGCGGCGAACACGTGCAGCGCTCCGTCCGCGACCGTCATGTGCAGCCCCGTCACGTCGTCGAGGCGCGCCCCGGTCGCGCTGGCGAGGCTGTCCAGATGGACGAGGCGCCCGCCGGGCAGCAGGGTGAAGAGGCTCACGCCGTCGTCGGCGCCCCCTGCGGCCACGAAAACCTGTCCGCCGATCTCGGCGGCCGCGACATCCTGCACCCCGCCGAATCGGGTCGTGCGCATATCGATCAGGTGATCGCGGACCGCGGTGCTGCCGTCCGCCGCGACCTCCACGACGGAGAGCGACTGGCTTCCGGCCGCCGCCACGAGGGCGAAATGCCCGCCGTGCGCCGCGACCATCTCGACCGCGGTCGGCGCGGCGATGGCGAGCCCGTCGCCCGGCCCCGTCGCATCGACCGGTTCGAGCGCGCCCGTGTCGGTGAGATGCGCGCCGAAAAGTTCCCTGTCCGAGAGCGCCGCGACCGTCGCGCCGTCCGGCCCCGGCCCGACCGCGACGCCCGCCGCTGCGCCCGCCGCCGGACCCGTCACCGCGCCGAGGTCCGAGAGCGCGCCCGCGGCATCGACACGGTAGAGCCGCAGCGCCCCCGCCCCGCCGAGCGCCAGCACTCCGCCGCCCGTCTCCTCCGCGCGGAAATCCAGCCGCTCGACCGTCCGCGGCCCCACCGGGAGGTCGAGGTCCGGCGCCGGATCGGCGAAGCGCCCGTCGGACCGCAGGGCGCGGGCCGTCAGCGCCCCGTCGGAGCCCCCGAAGAGGAGGACCGGCCCGCCGGGCCCGGGAACCACCGCGAGATCCTCCGCCGGGCGCCCAGTGCGGTCGGGCGCGTAGGCGGCGCGATCATGGAGCCGAAGCGGCTCCGCCGACGTCAGGTGGTAGGCGCTCAGCCCGCCGACCGCGCCCGTGGAGGTATAGACGACCACCGCGCCGTCCACCTCGGCCGAGGTGATCGCGCGAATGGCCGTGTCCAGCGTCTCCCGGCCGCTCGTCGCCCGGTTTTCGAACGTCAAGCGCATCTCAGCCCCCCATGCCTAAGCCGCAGGAGGGGAGACTGACCGCCGCGCCCGGCCGGCTCCCGGACGAAACCGTGTCGAAAATGCGGACAGTCCGGCGCGCTTTAGGAAAATGGCAACGGCTGGCGAGTCACAAGAGGACAAGCCGCGTTTCGCGCGGGGGCGCAGGACACACGCCGGACCTCCAGCGCGACGCGACCACGGATCGCCCGGCCGTCGCACAGCCCGCGCGCGCCGGACCCTGAATGGAAGGAGGCCGCCCGTGACGACCCATCGCCCCGCCCCCCCCGCGCCGGTGTCCGCCGACGATGCCGACCGCAAGGCCCACATCCGCAGGTGGATCGCCCGGCGGTCACGGGCGGCCGGGCGCGCCGGCGCCGGGCTGCTGGCCCCCCTGCTCACCCTGCCGGCCCTCGCCGCGGCGCAGGGGCGCGAGGGGTTCGTGACCGCCTCCGGCATCGACGGCGTGGAGGGGGTCGCGTTGCAACCCGATGGCTCCGCACGCCTCGAGATGGCCAACGGCGTCGACGTCTCCGTCCCGGCGGCGGACGTCCGGCTCGGCGCCGATGGCCGGGTGCTCGTGGCGGACCGCATCGTCGAGGTCGCCGCCGAGGTCCTCGCGGCGGAGGCCGTGGGCACGGCCGGCGCCGGCGGCGGAGCGGCCGGCGGGGGCGGCTTCGGCGGCGGCGCCATCGCCGCCGGCGGCGGGCTCGCGGCGGTGGCCGGCGGCGCGGCCGGTGGCGGCGGCGGCTCGGGCGGGGGCGGCGGCGCGACACCGCCCCCGCCCCCCGTGCTCGACAGCAGCCTTCTGAGCGCCGGCGGCTTCGCCAACGGCGACATCGACCTCGGCCCGGCGCCGGAGGGGACCGAGGAGCTCACGGTCACCCTCGCCGGCTCGGACGGACCCACGATCGAGCGGACGGTCACCCCGGACAGCGCGGGCGACTGGGTCTTTCCGGAGCCGCCGGACGGCTTCCCGCAGGGCGACCTGCGCGTGACAGCGATCGCGCGCGACGCGGAGGGCGCGGAAATCGACCGCGTCGCGCAGGACATCCGCATCGACACCGTGCCCCCGACCATTTCCCTCGATGACACCGGCGTGGGGGCCGACGGTGTTCTCGACATCGCGGAGCGGGACGCCGGCCTCACGATCAGCGGGACGACCGATGCGGAAGACGGCCAGACGGTGACGCTGACCCTCGGCACCGCGTCCGGGCAATTGGCCGAGGTCACCGCGACGGTCGCCGCGGGCGCCTGGAGCGCCGAGATCGCGCCGGAGGACCTCGCCGGCCTGTCGGACGGCGACGCGGTCACCGTCGAGGCCACGGTCGCCGACGCGGCGGGCAACCCTGCGGACACCCCGGCGACCGCCACTTTCGACGCGGATCTCGCCGCCCCCGAAATCGAGATCGACACCATCTCGGGCGACGACGTGATCGGCCTCGCTGACGCGACCGACGCCGACGGGCTGACCGTCACCGGGACCACGTCGGCCGGCGCCGGGCAGACGGTCACGCTGAGCTTCGCGGGCGCCGACTACACCGACACCGTCACCGCGGAGGCGGGCGGCGCCAACACCTGGGCCGTGACCGTGCCGCAATCCGCGCTCGAGAGCCTGCGGGCCGAGGCGGGGGCCGACGCGCAGATCTCTGGAATCACCCTCCGTGCGACGGTGACCGACGCGGCCGGCAATCCGGCGACCCCGGCCGAGACGACGATCGACGCCGATTTCCGCGGCCCGTCCATCACCCTCGACGCGATCGCCGGCGACGACCGCATCGACGTCGCCGAACGCGAGGGCGGCGTGACGATTTCGGGGCGGACGACCAACGTCGGCGAGGGCCGGACCGTGACCGTCACGATCGACGACCCCGACGTGGGCGACCTGACGGCCACCACCGACGCGACAGGCGCCTGGTCGGCCCTGCTGCCGCAAGCCAGCGTGGCGGCCCTCCCGGACCCCGGGACGGTGCAGGTCGAGGCCCGCGTGACGGATGCCGACGGCATCGCGGCGACCGCCACGACCGAGCTTTCGTCGAATTTTCAGCCGATCCTCACGCTCGACCAGATCGGCGAGGGAGGGGTGGTGGACCTGTCCGATACCGCGCCCCCGGAGATCACGGGGACGACGCTCGGGATCGAGGCCGGGCGCGCGGTGACCGTCGTCGCAAGCGATCCGGACGGTGAAATCCTCAACGCGACGGCCCCCGTGAACGCGGATGGCAGCTGGCGCCTCGAGGTGCGGCAGGCGACGATCGACTCGCTGGACGCGGGCGCGACCGTCGACGTGACCGCGACCGCCACCAACGCCGACGGCCGCGCCGCCGAGCCGGCGAGCGCGCAGGTGGAGATCTACCTGCCCGCGGCCTTCGTCGTCGCCGGCACGGCGGAGACCGGCGCGACCCTGACGCTGAGCGCCATCGCCGGCGAAACGCTGGACAGCAACGAGGGCGTCGAGACCACGATGACCTTCGACCCGGCGGAGGCGGAATACGTGTCGGGGAGCGCCGACGACAACTTCGATCTGTTCACCGTGAACGAAGACACCGCGTCCACGGGACGCGTCATCTTCACCGGCGGAACGGCCGGGACCCAGCTCGACGCAGGGGAGGTCATGTACAGCTTCGACATGACCGACCAGGGGGCCGGCCCGATCACCCTGCGCTTCAGCGACGACGTGCAGGGCGGCCCGACGGAGCTCCGGATCGGGACGGCGGGCGCGGATACCCTGACGGCCGGCGCGGGCGACTCCGTGCTGCAGGGACGCGGTGGCGACGACGCGCTCGACGTCTCGGCGAGCGGCGCGACCATCGTCGTCTTCGACAGCGACGCGGCCGCGAACGGCACCGACACGGTGACCGGCTTCACGACCGGCGACACGTCGCTGGCCGACACGATCGCCTTCACCGGGGCCGCGGATCTCCGCGGCGCAGGGGACACGGTGCAGGCGCTGGCGGGGGGCGCGGCCCTCGGCGCCGACACCGGCTTCGTCGTGTTCACCACCGCCCTCTCCGATACGCGCGACGCCACGCTGGAAGCCGCCGCCGAAGGCCTCGGGGGGACAACCGCCGGCGACGCCTTCTACCTGCTCGCCGGCGACGGGACGGACGCCGCCCTCGCGCGCGCGGAGATCGCGGGCCCGGACGATGCGAGCGTCGCGGTCATGGCCGGGTTCGAGGGCATCGGCGACCTCGCCGCGCTGCGCCCCGACGCGATCATCCTGCCCGACCAGACGCCGACCTGACCGCCGGCAAGAGATCGCCGCCGGACCGAAACCTGGACCAAGCGCCGCACCGATGACCGACGCCACGCCGCCAGCCCCGATCGCCGTCAGTCAGGCCCGCCACGCCGGCCGGTTCTGGCGGCGCTTCACCTCCTACGCGTTCGCGCGGCGCTGGCGCTGCGTCGACGTGGTCATGGCCGAGCTCGCCCCGGCGGCGAGCGCCTTTCCCCTCGTCTTCCGCCGAACGGCGTGGCAGGAGATCGTGCCCGTCGCGCTGCTCCGCCTCGGCGCCTCGGGCACCACGCCCTTCGTGACCGCGGAGGGGCGTTGGCGGGGCACCTACGTCCCCTCCGCGTTGCGCGCCCATCCGTTCAGCGCGCGGCCCGGGGCGCAGAGCGGCGAACTGGTGCTGATGGTCGACGAGACCACGGGCCTCGTCACCGACGACCCATCGGACGAGCCCTTCTTCACCGGGGCCGCCCCCGCGCCGCCGCTCGAGCAGGTGCTGGACTTCTTCCGCGCGCGGGCGCGCTCCGCGCAGCGGACGCGGGAGGCCTGCGCGGCGCTCGACGCGCAGGGGGTGCTCACGCCGCTGTCGCCTCTGCCGGGAATGCACGAGAGCGACGCGGCGGGGCTCCTCGCCGTCGATACCGAGCGGGTCGAGGCGCTCGACGGCCGCCAAATCCCCGCGCTCTGGCAGAGCGGCGCGCTCCGCCTCGCCGAGGCGCATCGCGTCTCGCTCCAGCACGCGGCGTGGATGGCGCGCGCCGTGCAGGCCTCCGCCGCGCGCGCGCCCGAGCCATCGCCGCCGCCCGACGACGGCCTGTCCGGCTTCCTCGCCGCGCTTTCGGACGACCGCGCGCGGAGCCAGCCGTGAGCCTGCGCCGCGCAGTCGCCCTGGTCATGGTCGCGCTGTCGGCCGCCGCCTGCACGGATGTGCCGGACCTCGCGCCCGTGAGCGCCCGCCTCGCCCCCGGCACCGCCGGGCTCGGCGCCGATCGCGTGCCGGACGACGCGGCGCACACCCCGTTCGGCCGACGGATCGCGCGCGCGGTGCGCGCCGCCCCGGCCCTCGGGCGGAGCTTGGCGGACCTGCGCGCGGCCCGCGCCGAGACCGCGGCGGCCGACGGCGCCCTGCGTCCGGACGTGAGCCTCGGCCTGCGCACCGAGGCCAGGCGCGTGGCCGGCGTCACCGCGCGCGACACCGCGCCCGTCCTGCGCGTCTCGCAACTCGTCTACGACGCCGGCGCCGCGCGCGCCGATCGCACGGCGGCCCGGGCCAGCGTCCTGCAAAGCCGCGCGCAGCAGATCGAGACCGCGGCGCAGACGACGCTCGCGGCGGTGGACACCTACCAGCGCCTGATCACCAGCCGGCGCCTGTCGGCGCTCGCGGAGGAGGAGCTGCGCAGCCTGCGCCGGATCGCGCAGCGGATCGAGGAACGCGCCGAACGCGGCGCCGCGTCGGGGGCCGAGACCCTCGTCGCGCGCAGCCGGATCGCCTCCGCCGAGACCCGGCGCGTGGAGGCGCGCGCGCGGCTGGACCGGGCGGCCGCCGCGTATCGGCGGAGCTTCGGCGCGCCGCCGGCGCATCTGCCGGCGCCGGTCCCCGCGCCCGCCCTGCCCGCCGCGGCGGGTGACGCCGTCGCCGAGAGCCCGCGCCTGCGCGCGGCCGCGGCCCGGCTCGAGGCGGCGGAGGCCGAGCTGGCCGCGGCGCGCGCCCGGCGCGCGCCCGCCGTGAAGCTCGACGCGACGGGGCGCCGCGCGCCCTCGGGCGACGGGCTGGACATCGGCCTCGACCTCTCGCTGAAGTACAGTCTCGACACCCGCGGCGCGCGCCGTGCCGCCGTCGCCGCCGCCGAGGCGCGGCGCGACGCCGCCCGCGCCGATCGCGACAGGCTGCGCCGCGAGGTGCGCGAAGCGCTCGCCGTCGTGCGCAGCGACCAAGCGGCCGGCACCGCCCGCATCGCCGCCGCGCGCGAGGCGGTGCGCGCCCAGGAGGCGCGCGTGGCGGCGGTGCGCGATCAGTTCCGCATCGGCCGGAGCCGGCTCGTCGACCTTCTCGACGCGCGGCGCGACGCCATCCGCGCGCGCGAGACGCTGATCCGCGCCGAGGCGGAGCGCGTGCTGACCGATTACGCGGCGCTCGCGCTGACGGGCGACATCCTCGACGTGTTCGACATCGACCTGCCGGAGGCGGAGCCATGAGCATGACCGGAACCGACCGCCGGGTGGTGCCGCTCGAACGGGACGCGCGCAGCCGGCCGGACGAGACGACCCCGCTCGAAGCCTGCCTCCTGCAGGCCGCCGCGGCGCTCGACCGGCCCCTGACCCTCGCCGCGCTGCAGGCCACGCAGTCCGCGCAGGCCGAGGGGGCGGGCGGCGTGCGCGCCGCGATCACCGCGGCCGAGCGCGCCGGGCTTCAGGCCGCCTTCGGCGCCCGGCGTCTGCGCGACTTCGACACGACCCTGACCCCGGCGATCCTGCTGCTGGAGGGCGAGCGGGCCGTGGTGCTCCACGAGGTGCGGCCCGAGGGCCGGCTCGCCGTCTACGACCCCGCGCTGGGCGAGGACCTCGGAGAGATCCGCCGCGACGCGCTCGAGGCTGTCTACACGGGCCATGCCATCCTCCTGCGCCGCGAGCACCGGGACGACATCCGCGCCGCCGACGAGGGACCGCGCGGACACTGGTTCTGGTCGGCGCTCCTCGCGAACCGGTGGTCCTATGCGCAGGTGCTGCTGGCCGCCGTTCTGGCCAACGCGCTGTCGCTGACCACCTCGATCTTCATCATGGTGGTCTACGACCGCGTGCTGCCGAACGAGGCGACCGAATCGCTCATCGCGCTCACCGTGGGGGTGGGCCTCGCGCTTCTGTTCGACTTCCTGATCAAGACCCTGCGGGCGAGCTTCATCGATCAGGCCGGGCAGCGCGCGGACATGGCGATCGGGCGGCGGCTCTTCGATCAGCTGCTGGAGATGCAGATGCGCGCGCGCAAGGGCTCGACCGGCGCGCTCACCAGCACCATGCGCGAATTCGAAACGCTGCGGGACTTCTTCACCTCCGCGACGCTCGTGGCGGTGGTCGATCTTCCCTTCATCCTTCTCTTCATCGGGGTGATCGCGGCGATCGGCGGGCCGCTCGCGCTCGTCCCGGCGATCGCGGTGCCGGTCGTGCTGGTCGTCGGGCTCGCCGTGCAACCCGTTCTCGCCCGTCTCGCCGAACGGAGCTTCGAGGACGGCCAGTCGAAACAGAGCGTCCTCGTCGAAACGGTGGCGGGGCTCGAAACGATCAAGGCCACGGGCGCGGCGGCACGGATGCGCGCGCGCTGGGAGGAGGCGATCGCGCGGCAGTCCGAGCACGGCGCGCGCGCCCGCACGGTGACGCAGGCCGCCATGAACGCGACCAGTTTCACCCAGCAGGCGGCGCAGGTGATGATCGTGTTTCACGGCGTCTTTCTCGTCACCGCGGGCGGGACGAGCATGGGCGCGCTGATCGCCAGCGTGATCCTCACCGGCCGCGCCCTCGCGCCGCTGGCGCAGCTCGCGCAGACGCTCACCCGCCTCAACCAGGCCCGCAGCTCCTACCGCAACCTCGACGCGCTCATGCGCGCGGACAGCGAGCGGCCGCCCGCCCGCCACTGGATCAGCCGCCCGCGGCTCGAGGGGCGCATCCGCTTCGAGGACGTGCATTTCACCTATCCCGACCAGACGCAGGCGGCGCTGAACGGCGTGAGCTTCACCATCGAACCGGGCGAGAAGGTGGCGATCCTCGGCCGTATCGGGTCGGGCAAGAGCACGGTCGCCCGGCTCCTCCTCGGGCTTTACGCCCCGGATCGCGGCGCCGTGCGGCTCGACGACACCGACATCCGGCAGATCGATCCGGGCGATCTGCGTCGCAACGTCGGCACGGTCCTTCAGGACGTCTGGCTCTTCTCGGGCACCATACGCGAGAACATCGCCATCGGGGCGCGCCGCCCGCGCGACGCCGAGATCCTCGAGGCGGCGCGCATCGCCGGGGTGGAGGATTTCGTCGCGCGGCACCCGTCGGGCTACGACATGCGGCTCGCCGAACGAGGCGAGGGGCTCTCGGGCGGGCAGAAGCAGGCGATCAGCCTCGCCCGCGCGCTCCTCGGGCAGCCGCCCGTCCTTCTCCTCGACGAGCCGACGAGCGCGATGGACGTTCAGAACGAGCGCGAGGTGATCACCCGTCTCGGCGCGGCCGCCCGGGATCGCACGATGGTCGTGGTCACCCACCGCACCAGCCTGCTCGACCTCGTGGACCGGGTCATCGTGCTCGAGAACGGCCGCGTCGCCGCCGACGGCGACAAGTCGATCCTCGCGCGGGGCGCGCGGCAGGCGGCGGGGGCTCGCGATGGCGCGTGACCGGGATCTGGACCGGCTGGCGCGCGAGATGCGCGGACGCCCGGCCCTGCGCGGGTCGCTCCTTCTCTTCGCGACGCTCGGCTTTCTCGTGACCGCGGCGATCTGGGCGGCCCGGACCGAGATCGACGAGGTCACGCGCGTGGACGGGCGCATCGTGCCCTCGGGCTCCGTGCAGGTGATCGAGGCGGCGGAGCCCGGCGTGGTGCAGGCGCTGCACGTCGCGGAGGGCGAGGTCGTCGGCAAGGGCGCCCTCCTGATGGAGCTCGACGGGACGATGCTCGACAGTCGTCTCGGTCAGGAGCGTCAGCGCGCCTACGGCCTGATGGCGCGGATCGAGCGGCTGCAGGCCGAAATCGACGGCGAACCGCTCGCCTTCAGCCCCGAGCTCGTCCGCCGGGCGCCCGACGTCGTGGCCTCTGAGACGGCGCTCTACCGGGGGCGCAAGGCCGAACTTCAGGCCGAGATCGACATCCTCGACCGCCAGCGCGCGCAGCGCCGCCAGGACCTCGAGGAGGGCCGCGCGGAGCTGCGGACCGCGGCGGCGACCCTCGCGGTGCTCGGCGAGGAGCGCGCGATCACGGCCCCCCTCGTGGAGCGCGGCATGGCGCCGGACACGACGCTGCTGTCGCTCCGCCGCAAGGAAGCGGAATGGCACGGCCGCGAACGCCGCGCGCGCGCCACGCTCGATCGCCTGCGCTCCGGCCTCGACGAGATCGACGACCGGATCGCGGCGCAGCGCAGTCGCTTCCGCAGCGCCGCGCTCGGCGATCTCGCGGCGGCGACCGCGGAGCTCGCCGCGTTGAAACCCGCGCTGCCCGCGCTCGAGACCCGGGCGGACCGCGCGCGTCTCCGCGCGCCGGTGCGCGGGATCGTCAACCGGATCCACAGCCCGACCGTCGGCGCGACGGCGCGGGCGGGCGAGCCGCTGATCGAGATCGTGCCGCTCGACGACACGCTGCTGGTCGAGGCCTACGTGCGCCCCGACGACATCGCCTTCCTCTATCCCGGCCAGCCGGTGAAGGTCGGCATCACCGCCTACGATCCCTCCCGCTACGGCACCCTCGACGGCGAGATCCTGCGCATCGGGGCCGATACCGTGACCCGGGACGACCGCAAACAGGACGACGTCTTCGTCGTCTCCATCCGCACCGCCGGCACCATCCTCGACGCCGACGGCGCGGAGGTCGAGATCATGCCCGGCATGGTCGCGCAGGTCGACATTCTGGCCGGGCGGAAAACGGTCCTCGACTACCTCCTGACCCCGGTCGTGCGGGTGAAGGAGCGCGCCCTCCGCGAATAGCCGCACAGGCCGCCGGGACGCCTCGGCCTTGCGTCGACAGGCCGGCGGCCCGCTCCGACCGCCTCGCGATGGGCCCGGGCGCTGCGGGCGCGCGCCGCCCCGACCGGAGACCGCGCCCGTGGCGCGTGCGACCGCCGCGGGCGTCTCCCGCGGATCGGCGCCACCGATTTCCGCTCGTCACAGGTGCGAGAGGGACCGGCGGCGGAAGAGGCAGCCCCGGCGTATCCGCCGGCCCGACGGTCCGCAACCGGCGTCCGATGACAGGCTGCGCCGCGCGTCCTCATCCTCCATCTCCCGCGCAACGACCCGCCGCGGGCCGACGGCGCGGGCCGCGGCGGCGGGCGCCCCGAACCGGCGCGAGACCTCGGGCGGCATGCGCCCGCGGCAGGCCGCGCCGGCCCACTGCGGCGCCGGGGATGCCCCACGGCGCGAGGCCCGCGCCGACCGCGACCGCCACGGCTGGTCGTTCTGACAAGAGCCCGCCACAGGCGCTTGCGCGGAAGTGGCGGTCCCGGGAGGACTCGAACCCCCAGCCTGCCGATTAGAAGTCGGCTGCTCTATCCGGTTGAGCTACGGGACCGCTGGGCCCGTTGTCCGCGATGCACGCGCGTTTGGCAAGCGGGGGCTCAGCGCAGCTGGCTGTCCTTGGGCGCGCGGCGGTCGGGCCCGCCGCGTGACGCGCGGCGCGCGTCGCGTTCCTCCTGGCAGTCGCGGCAAAGCGTCACGCCGGGGAGCGCGGCGCGGCGCGCCGCGGGGATCGGCTCCTCGCAGTCGGCGCAGGTCGTGCGGCTCTCGCCCACGGGGCGCCGGCGCGCCCTCAGGCGGTGGAGTTCGTCGGCGATCGAAGCCTCGATCTGCTCGTGCACCGCGCCGTCGCGCGTCCATCCTCCGGCCATGCGTCACCTCCGGCGGGCAGCGTGGCACGGCGGCGGAGGCTCTGCAACGGTGCGGGATGGTGGAGCCGAGGGGGATCGAACCCCTGACCTCGTCATTGCGAACGACGCGCTCTCCCAGCTGAGCTACGGCCCCGACGGCGCGGGGTATGCGTCGGTTCGGGGCGACGGTCAAGGGGCCTCGGCCTTGCCGCGCGGGGCATCCGGTCGCATCTTGGACAAGGAGCGACAGAGGAGAGATCCATGCAGTGCCCGATCGACGGAAGCGAGCTCGTGATGACCGACCGCAACGGGGTCGAGATCGACTATTGCCCGAAGTGCCGGGGCGTCTGGCTCGATCGTGGCGAGCTCGACAAGATCATCGAGCGCAGCGCGGCGCAGATGGCGCCCGAGCCCGCGCCCCGCGAGCCGCGCTACGACGACGACCGCGGCGACCGCAAGAAGAAGAAGCGCGGCGGGTTCCTCGACGAGCTCTTCGACTTCTGATCGCCCCGCGGCCGGCCGGCACGGCGTGAGACGGCACACCCCCGGGCGACCCGGCGCCACGTGAGAGACGTGGGCGCGCATGCCGCGCCCACCGCCGGCATCGCCCCCCGTCGTCGCGCCGATCAGCGGCGCAGGAGCATCGGGCCGAGCCGGCCGCCCGCGAAAACGTGGACGTGCAGGTGCGGCACCTCCTGCGCGGCGTCCTCCCCCGCGTTGGAGAGCAGGCGATAGCCCGTGCCCCCGGCCCCCGGCGCGACGCCGAGCCTGCGGGCGACCTCCCCCACCGTGCGGGTGAAATCCACGATCTCGGCGTCCGAGGCCTCGGCGGCGAAGTGGTCGTAGTTCACGTAGGCGCCCTTCGGGATGACCAGCACATGCACCGGCGCCTGCGGGTTGATGTCCTCGAAGGCGAGGCTGTGCTCGGTCTCCATCACGGTCTTGTTCGGGATCTCGCCCCGCAGGATCCTGGCGAAGACGTTCTGATCGTCGTAGGCGTAGCCCATCCGGCGCTCCCTCAGTCGGCGAAGAGGTTCTCGGTCGTGGCGATCTCTAGCGCCTCGTCGGGGCCGAGGCCAAGGAATTCGGCGAGCCGCGCCGCCGCCGCCTCCGGCGGGTCGCCCTCGCGGAGCTGCACATGCTGCGCGGCCCCCGTGTCGCGGATCCGCTCATGCTCGAGCGCGATCTCGTTGCGGATCGTCGGCAGCAGCCGCGCGAGCGTCTCAGGCCGCGTGCGCGGCCCGGCGAGACCGATGCGCCGCGCGTGCCCGACGAGGTCGTCGTCCGAGAAGCGGCACGCGACCTCGAGCACCCGCGTCCGCGCGGTGTCGCCGCGCAGGTCCTCGAGCAGGTCGAAATCCGCCGGATCGAGGCAGATCGCCATGCGTTCGACCTCGTGATACTCGAACAGCATGCGGAGCAGGGCACGCCGGTGGCGGTGGCGCTTCTCCAGCGTCGTCTCGATTCCGCCGAGATCCGGAAGGGGGCAGGACCGCTCGTTGAAGAGATAATCGATGCAGGGGATGTCCGTCGCCGCCTCGATCCGGGCGATGAGCCGCCGGGCGACGTGCCATTTCTTGCAGACGACGACCAGAAGCTCCCGCCCGTGCCCGAGCTTGCCCTCGGTTTCCCAGAACCGCGGGGCGGCGCGGCGCCCGATCCGCCCGCGCTGCGTCAGGAACGCATAAAGCCGCCGCCCCTCGTCCGAGACGACGACCTCGCGCCCGCCGCTGGCGTAGAGGGCGCCCAGCCGCCGGGTCAGCCCGGCGGCCTCGGGGCTGATCTTGCGGGCGAAGAGCGCGTCCTGGCTCAGCAGCAGGTCGTAGTGGTCGTCGTGGAAGACCACCGGCATCCCGTAGTCCGAGAACATCAGGAAGGTGAGCGTGCGGCTCTCGATCTCGGTCTCGGGGATCAGGTGGCGCACGAGCGTCTGGAAAAACGTCTCGTCCGGGATCCATGTCGTGCGGAAGAAGCGCACGACATCGGGCCGGCGCGCGATGAAATCGAGGATCGCCTCGATCGTGCCGCGACGCAGGCACCACCACTGGCTGCCGATCATGACCTGCAGGTCGGCGGGGATCGCCCGCTCGAGCCCCAGCCGCTTCTGCACGTCGAGCGCGGCATAGAAGAGGGCCTTGTTCCGGCGTTCGTTGAAGACGTGGCGGTATATGAGCCGCTCGTCCCGGAGGCCGGTCTTGATCCAGTCGGAGGCGAAGAAATCGAAGCTTTCGATGTAGTCGCGGTCGTGCGCATCGAGGAAGGCGTGCGCGTAATCGGCCGACTTGACCGGCATGCAGTCGCCCGAGAGCATGTAGAAATGCGTGGCCTCCGGAAAGGCCGCGACCGCGGCGCGCACCGCCTCCAGCGTGGCGGCTACGAGCGACCACTCGCCCCAGCCGCACTTCACCCGCTTGCGCGCGAAAGCAACGTTGGGGTTGTCCGCGAGCGCTTCCCGGATGCGGCGGAAATCGCGCGGATCGGCGCGCGCGTCGAAATGGATCGCCATGAAATCGCCCGCCGCGGTCAGGCGCTGCGCCTGTTCGACGATCGCCTCCGGATCCTTGTGACAGAGCAGTATGAAAGCGAGTCTGGCCATGCCGCGCGCGTCGCTCTCCCTCGCCCAGCGCCCGCGCTCCGGAACGGGCTTCCCTCGGCCGCCAGCTTGCGGCTAGGATGCCCGGAGCGCAACCGGACGCGGCGATCACGCAGGGCGGGACGAGCGATGGGCTTCCCCGGCACATGGATGACCGAGAGCGAAAGCGTGATCTATCGCGTGGTGCCGAAGTGCGCCTGTTCGACGATCGGGCAGATCCTCTACTATTCCGACCACGGCCGCTTCTACGACGGCGACATTCACGACGCCGACGAAGGGCTGCACAAATGGGCGCAGGAAGCGAGCCAGCCGGTCATCTCCCGCGCCGTGACCGAGCGCAGCGCGCCCGCCTTCACCTGCGTGCGCAATCCCTATACACGAATCCTGTCGTCCTTCTTCGACAAGATCTGCGGCGTTCAGCGCAACGGCAAGCGCTACCGCGGCAACCTCGTGCCGATGATCATGCAGAAATACGGGGTCGAGACCGGCGGCCCCGACGGGCAGGCCGAGTTCGACCAGATCCGCAGCTTCCGCCGGTTCCTGCTCTTCGCGCGCGACACGATCCGCTGGAAGAAACCGATGGAGCCGGACATTCACTGGTCCGCGGTCTCGGGGCACGTCGGGACGTTCATCGCCAACGGCGGGCGCTACGATCACATCTTCTGGACGGAGCGCTTCGCCGAGGGGATGCAGACCGTGCTCGACACGATCGAGACGCCGCACCCGGTCGACCTCGCCGCGATCCCGCGCTTCAACGAGAGCGCCGCGCACGGCCCCGAGCGCGCGCATCCGGTGGAGGACTACTTCGACGACCTCTCGATGCACCTCGTCTACGAGATCTACCACCGGGATTTCGAGCTCTTCAAATACGACTTCGAGAACCCGGCGAACAAGATGCCGGTGGGCGAGATCGACCTCGACGAAGTGCACGCCAAGCTCGGCGACTGAGCCGCCGCGAGCGCGCGTCGGGCCTTCGCGGCCCTCCTCGCTCCCGCGCCGCGCCGGGGGCGACCGGCGGGCGCCCGCGCCTCAGAGCCGCCCGAAGGTGTCGGCGAGGATCGCGCCGAGGCCCTCGGCGTCGACCTCTGCGAAAGCCGCGGGGCGGTCGCTGTCGATGTCGAGCACCGCGATCAGCCGCCCCGCCCCGTCGCGCACCGGCAGCACGATCTCCGACCGCGTGGAGGACGAACAGGCGATGTGGCCCGGGAAGGCCTCCACGTCGTCGACGATCTGCACTTCCCCCGTGCGCGCCGCCGCGCCGCAGACGCCGCGCGCGAAGGGGATGGTCAGGCAGCCGTGCCCGCCCTGGTAGGGGCCGATCTTCAGAAGCTCCGGCGCCACCACCCGGTAGAAGCCGGTCCAGTCGAAGCGGGCGTCGGCGTGGTGGATCTCGCAGGCGAGCGTCGCCATGAGCGCGACGGCGTCGCTCTCCCCCTCGGTCAGCGCGGCGATGCGGCGGCGGAGATCGGCGTAATCGCAGGTCATGGGCGCTCCTTCGGCTCGGCGCTCTCCTGCCCCGCCGCCGCGTCGCCCGCAAGGGGCCGGCCGGCCGCCGCGCGCCCCGCCCAGCGCCCCGTGGCGAGGCAGGCGGTCAGCAGGTAGCCGCCGGTCGGCGCCTCCCAGTCGAGCATCTCTCCGGCGGCGAAGACGCCGGGCAGGGCCCGCAGCCCGAGCCCCGCGTCGAGCCCCGCCCAGGCGACGCCGCCGGCGGTCGAGATCGCCTCGTCCATCGGGCGCAGGCCGGCGTGGCGCACGGGCAGCGCCTTGACGCGCGCGGCGAGCGCCTCCGCCTCCCGCGGGAGGGGGCGCGCGAACTCGTTCAAGAGCGCGAGGCGCACGGGATCGAGGCGGAGCGCCCGGCGCAGGTGGTTCGAGAGCGAGCGCTTGCCGCGCGGCCCGGCGAGCCGCGCCGCGACCGTCTCGGCAGCCAGATCGGGCACGAGGTCGAGCGTGAGCGCCGCCCCCGCGCGCAGCTCGGGCGTCAGCGGATAGAGCCCGCCGCCCTCCAGCCCGCGCGCGGAGATCACCGCCTCGCCCCGGACGCGGCGCCCGGCGGCCGTCAGGGCGAGCGGCTTCACCGGCCGGCCGAAATGCGGCGCCATGTGCGCGGACCAGTCCACCGAGAGCGCCGCGTTCGAGGGCGCGAAGGGCGTGACCGGCACGCCGCGCGCCGCGAGCCAGGGCGCCCAGGCGCCGTCGGAGCCGAGCCGCGCCCAGCTCGCGCCGCCGAGCGCGAGCACCGTGACGCCGGGGGCGAGGTCGCGCGGCCCCTCGGGCGTGGCGAAGCGCAGCGCCGCCCCCGCCCAGCCCTGCCAGCGCCAGCGGGTGCGCAGCCGCACCCCCTGCCCCTCCAGCCGCGCGAGCCACGCGCGCAGGAGCGGCGAAGCCTTCATCGCCACGGGAAAGACGCGCCCCGACGAGCCGGTGAAGAGCGGCTGGCCCAGCCCCTCGGCCCAGCGCTGCACCTCCTCGGGGCCGAAGGCGGTGAGCATCGGGCGCAGGGGCTCGGCGGCTTCGCCGTAGGCGGCGAGACACCGCGCGAGGGGCTCCGCCTTCGTCAGGTTGAGGCCCGACTTCCCCGCCATCAGGAACTTGCGCGCGACGGAGGGCTTCGCCTCGGCGACGACCACGCGCGCCCCGGCGCCGGCGAGCTCCCCGGCGGCCATCAGCCCGGCGGGGCCGCCGCCGATCACCAGCGCCTCGGGCTGCTCCATGCGTCTTGCCTCCCGGCGCGGGTGCGCCATTCTCGGCGTCGATGTCCGACGCCGGCCCCGATCCGATCTGTCCGCTCTGCCACCGCCCGATCCCTCCGGACGCGCGGCAGAGCCTGCATCACCTCGTCCCGAAGCTGAAGGGCGGCAAGGGCGGGCCGACCGTCCTTCTGCATCAGATCTGCCACGACGAGATTCACGCCACGCTTTCCGAGGCCGAGCTCGCCCGCGACTACGCGACGCCGGAGGCGCTGCGCGCCCATCCGCGGCTCGCGACGTTCATCGCGTGGGTGGCGCGGCGCCCGCCCACGTTTCACAGCCGCACGCCCGGCCCGCGTCGTCGGCGGCGGCGCTGATCAGCGGCAGAGCGCCTTGATCGCGCGCGCGTGCTCCGGCGTCGCGGCGAGCGTGTCGGCGGCGAGCGCCTGCGCCGCCTCCATGAGGTCGTCGCGCGGCACGATGCGGTCGAAGAGGCCCCAGGCCTGCGCCTCCTCCGCGCCGATCTTGGCGCCGCCCATGAGCATGAGCTTCGCGCGCGCCGGCCCCACCAGCGCGGCGAGGCGGCCGGGGTCGGAGGGCTGCGGCAGGAAGCCGAGCTTCATCACCGGGTAGAAGGCCTTGGCCTCCGGCACGGCGAGGCGCAGGTCGCAGGCGAGCGCCATGCCCATCGCGCCGCCCGCGACCGTGCCGTTGAGCGCCGCGATGGAAAGCCCCGGAAAGGCCGCGATCGCGCCCGAGAGCCGCTCCCAGACCGGCGAGGTGGCGAGCCCGGCGCGCGCGGCCTCCAGATCGGCGCCGGCGGAAAAGACCGTGCCCGCGCCGGTGAGCACGATCGCCTGCGCGCCGGCCTGTCCCGCGCCCTCGGCGAAATCGGCGAGCGCCTCGAGCATCTCGAGCGTCAGGGAGTTCGCCTTGTCGGGGCGGTCGATGACGGCGGTGTGCAGCGCGCCGTCGCGCGCGGTGCGGATCATGCGAGCCCCAGTTCCGCGCGGACGCCCGGATCGCGGAGCGAGATCTCCTGCCCGCGCCACGCGTCGGCCTCCGGCCCGCACATCCAGACGAGCGCCTTCGCCGGCCACTCGGGCGGGATGTGGTCGGACCAGTCGAGCCCGCTCACCGGGTTCACGCCGCTCGCCTTGATCTCGCGCTGCATCTCGGTCGCCACGGTGCCGGGGCTGAGACCCATGGCGCGGATGCCCTGCGCGCGGCCCTCCAGATCGCAGGAGCGGGTCAGCATCGCCGCCCCGGCCTTCGAGGCGCAATAGGCGCTCCAGCCCTCGAGCGGGTTGTGCGCGGCGCCCGAGCTCACGGTCAGGATGCTGCCGCCGCCCGCCTCGGCCATGACGGGCATCGCCGCGCGCATGCCGTTGAAGACGCCCTTCAGGTTGACGTCGATCGCGGTGGACCAGGCGTCGGGGTCGGCCTCGGCCAGCCCCTCGATCGGCTGGATCACGCCGGCGTTGTTCACCAGCACGTCGAGCCGGCCGAAGGCCTGAAGGCAGGCGCGCACCGCCGCGTCCATGTCGGTGAAGCGCGCGACGTTGCAGGGCACGGCGATGGCGTTCTGCCCGATCTCCCCGGCGATGTCCGCGATCTCCGGCCCCGACCGCGCGAGGAGCGCCACCTGCGCGCCCGCCGCGGCGAAGGCCCGCGCCGCCGCGGCGCCGATCCCCCGGCTCGCGCCCGTGATCATCACCGCCTTGCCGTTCAGCTCCGCCATGCCGCCCTCCTGCAGTTGCGGCCCCGTGATACGCACAGCGCCCCGGCCCGGTCCAGCCCTCGGCGCTTGACCTTTGCCGGGTGGTGTGCGGATGCTGCGCGCGAGCTTTCAGGCCGAAGGACAGGACCCATGCGCGCATTGACATCCATCCCGGCGGCGGCGCTTTCCGCGGCGGCCCTCGCCGCCCCGGCCGCGGCCGAGGTCACGGCCGAGCAGGTGTGGGACGACATGCGCGGCTACCTCTCTTCCTTCGGCTACACGGTCGAGGCGACCGAGACGCGGGCCGGCGACACGCTGACCGTGCAGGACGTGACCGCGCGCGTGACGCTGCCCGAGGACGGCGGCACGCTGACCGTCGAGATGCCGCAACTCGCCTTCGCGGAGCGGGGCGACGGCACGGTGGCCGTGATCTATCCCGACGCGGCCGAGATCCGCATGTCCGCCCGCCCCGAGGGCGAGGAGGCGGTGGACGCGACCGTGCAGGTCGCGCAATCGGGGATGGACGTGACCGTCTCCGGCGACGACACGCAGATGACCTACGACTACGCCGCGGACCGTCTCGGCCTGACCCTGTCGGACCTCGTCGTGGACGGCACGCCGGTGGCGTCGGAAAACCTCTCGGGCACCTTCGTCATGCGGGGCATGTCCGGGCAATCGGTCGTCACGCCGGGCGATCTGCGCGGGCTCGACCAGACGGTGACCGCGGATCAGGTGAGTTACGATTTCTCCGTCGTGCCACCCGAGGAGGACGGCCGCGCCGACATCTCGGGCAGCATGGAGGGGCTCGCCTTCACGGGCACGGCCCGCATCCCCGCCGATCTGAACATGGAAGACCTCGCCGCCACGCTCGAGGCCGGCTACGCCTTCGACGGGCGCTTCGGCTACACCGACGGGCGCACCGAGTTCCTCGTCGAGGAGAACGGCGAGACCATGCGGGGCACGACCCGCTCGGACCGCACGGAGTTCAACGCCGCGATGGACGCAGAGCGGCTCGCCTACGGCATCTCGGGCGCGGGCACGGAGATCGCCCTGCAGAGCCCGGAGATCCCCTTCCCGGTCGAGGCGGCGATGGGCTCCTCCGGCGTCTCGATCGCCATGCCGGTCGGACAGACGGACGACCCGCAGCCCTTCGCCTTCGAGGTCTCGCTGCGCGACTTCACCATGGGCGAGGAAATCTGGGCGATGGTCGATCCGACCGGGATGCTCCCGCGGGAGCCGGCGGACCTCGTTCTCGACCTGTCGGGCGAGGCGCGGATCCTCGGCGCGCTCTTCGACCCGGAGGCGATGCAGGGCATGGCCATGAGCGGCGAACGCCCGGCCGAGTTGCACGCCCTCGACCTCGCGCAGCTTCTGGTCTCGGCCGCGGGCGCGCGCCTCACCGGCGAGGGGTCGTTCACCTTCGACAACACCGACCTCGAGACCTTCCCGGGCATGCCGCGTCCGGAGGGCAGCGCCTCTTTCCGCCTCGAGGGGGCGAACGCGCTCCTGGACACGCTGATCGAGATGGGCGTGCTGCCGCAGGAGCAGGCGATGAGCGCGCGCATGATGATGGGCATGTTCGCCGTGCCCGCGGGCGACGACGCGATGGAATCGACCCTCGAAGTGACCGGTGAGGGCCGCGTGCTCGCCAACGGGCAACGCATCCGCTGACGCGCCGGGCCACCGCCCGCGCCTTGCAAGGGGCGGGCGGGCGGTCTACCTCCGCGGAGTGCCGCCGCGGCGGCGTCCCCGGAAGGAGCGCGCGATGACCCAGCCATCCCCCGACCGCCTCGCTCATGCCCTGCTGGAGGCCGCGCGCCGCGCGGGCGCGAAGGCGGCCGATGCGCTGGTGATCGCCGACCGTTCGGTCAACGTGGACATCCGCGGCGGCGCGCTCGAACAGGCGGAGCGGTCGGAGTCCACCGACCTCGGCCTGCGCGTGCTGATGGGGCGGCGGCAGGCCTGCGTCTCGGCCTCCGACCCGCGCGACGAGACGCTGACCGCGATGGCCGAACGCGCCGTCGCCATGGCGCGCGAGGCGCCGGAGGATCCCTTCGCGGGTCTCGCCGAACCCGTGCAACTCTCCGAGCGGCGCGACGCGCAAGGTCTCGACCTCGCCGATCCCTCGGACGAGCCCGCGCCCGAGGCGCTTCAGGACGCGGCCGCCCGGGCCGAGGCCGCCGCGCTCGCCGTCGAGGGCGTCACACAGGTGCAGTCCGCCTCCGCCGCTTATGGCCGGCGCGAGATGCACCTCGCCGCGACGAACGGCTTCTCCGGGGGCTACGCGCGCACCGACCACGGCCTCTCCTGCGTGGCGATCGCGGGCGAGGGGCTCGGCATGGAGCGCGACTACGACGCCGACGGGCGCATCCACGGCGCCGACCTGCGCGACGCGGCGGAGATCGGCACGACCGCGGGCCGCCGCGCCGTCGCGCGGCTGAACCCCCGCCGGCCGAAGACCGGCGCCTACCCGGTCGTCTTCGACGAGCGCATCGCGTCCTCGCTGATCGGGCACCTGCTGGCGGCGGCGAGCGGCACCGCGGTGGCGCGCGGCGCGTCGTGGCTGCGCGACGCGGAAGGATCGGCGGTGCTGCCCGCCGACCTCTCGCTGATCGAGGACCCGCACCGCCCGCGCGTGCAGGGCTCGCGCCCCTTCGACGCCGAGGGGCTGCCGACCGCGCGCCGCGCCATCGTGGAGGGCGGCACGCTCACCGGCTTCACCCTCGACCTTGCCACCGCGCGCAAGCTCGGCCGCGCGCCCACCGGCAACGCCGCGCGCGGGCTCTCGTCGCCGCCGGCGCCCTCGAACTGGAACTTGGCGCTGACGCAGTCGGATCTCTCGCAGGCCGACCTCCTGCGCGAGATGGGCACCGGGCTGCTGGTCACCTCGATGATCGGCGCCACGATCAACCCGAACACCGGCGACTATTCCCGCGGGGCCTCCGGCTTCTGGGTCGAGAACGGCGAGATCGCCTGGCCTGTCAACGAATGCACCGTCGCCGGCACCCTGCGCGAGATGCTGGCGAGCCTGCGCCCCGCGAACGACGCGCGGCCGTGGCTCAGCCGCGTGGTGCCCTCGCTCCTGGTCGAGGGGCTGACGATTGCCGGAGAGTGACCTCGCCCTCCTGACCCGCGCCGCGCGGGAGGCGGGCGCGGTCGCGCTCGGCTACCACGGCCCCACGGCGAAACGCTGGGACAAGCCCGGCGGCGCCGGGCCGGTGACGGAGGCCGACCTCGCGGTGAACGCCGCGCTGCGCGCGATCCTGCTCGGCGCGCGGCCCGACTACGGCTGGCTCTCGGAAGAGGACTCCGACACGCCCGAGCGCCTCGACCGGCCGAAGATCTTCCTGCTCGACCCGATCGACGGCACCACCGGCTTCATCGAGGGCTCGTCGAGCTGGTCGCTGTCGCTCGCCGTGGTGACCGACGGCGAGATCACCGCGGCGGTCGTGCACCTGCCCGCCGACGGCGGCAAGCTCTACGCCGCCGCCGCGGGCGAGGGCGCGACGCTGGACGGCCGGCCCATCCGCGCCACGACGCGCGAAAACGTGGAGGGCGCGCAGGTCCTCGCCACCCGCGCCGCGATGGAGCCCGCGAACTGGCCCGGCGGCGTGCCGGGGTTCCGGCGCCACCACCGCCCCTCGCTCGCCTACCGCCTCGCGCTGGTGGCCGAGGGCCGCTTCGACGCGATGATCACGCACCGCGACAGCTGGGACTGGGACATCGCGGCGGGGCTGCTGATCTGCCGCGAGGCCGGCGCGGTGGTGACCGACCGGGCGGGCGATCCGCCGCGCTTCAACACCGCCGACCCGCGGACGCCCGGCATCGTCGCCGGCGGGCGCGCGGTGCACGCCGGGCTGATTGCGGCCATGCGCCCGCGCGGGTAGCCTCGGCGCGCCCAACCCGGAGCGCGCCCATGCCCCTCACCCTCACCACTTGGAACATCAACTCCGTCCGCCTGCGTCAGGGCCTCGTCGAACGGCTCCTGACCGAGGAGGCGCCGGACATCCTCTGCCTGCAGGAGTGCAAGAGCCCGGTGGAGAAGATCCCGCGCGAGGCCTTCGCCGCGCTCGGCTACCCCTACATGGTCGCGCGGGGGGAGAAGGGCTACAACGGCGTCGCGATCCTGTCGAAACGCCCGATCGAGGAGGCCGGCACGCTCGACTTCGCGGGGCTCGGCCACGCGCGCCACGTCGCGGCGCGGCTCGAGACCGGCGTGGTGCTGCACAACTTCTACGTCCCCGCGGGCGGCGACGTGCCGGACCGTGAGGCGAACGCGAAGTTCGGGCAGAAGCTCGACTACCTGACCGACCTGCGCGACTGGCTGCACGAGGAACGGCCGGAGAAGTCGATCCTCGTGGGCGACCTGAACATCGCGCCGCTGGAAGAGGACGTCTGGGACCACAAGAAGATGCGCAAGGTCGTCAGCCACACGCCGGTGGAGGTCGAGCACCTCGGCTCCGCGCAGGAGGCCGGGCGCTTCGTCGACGTCACCCGCCGCGACATCCCCGAGGGGCGGCTCTATTCGTGGTGGTCCTACCGCGCGAAGGACTGGGACGCCGCCGACCGCGGCCGCCGGCTCGACCACATCTGGGCCACCCCCGACATCGCCGGCGCCGCCCACAACAGCCGCATCCTGCGCCACGCCCGGGGCTGGGAGAAGCCCTCTGACCACGCGCCGGTGTTCGCGGAGTTCGATTTGTAGGGGGGCGTGCCCCGGCGGATTTGTGTGGAAGGAAACAACGTCTCCCGCCGATCCGCGCGAAAGAAAAACGGGCGCCCCCACAGGGACGCCCGCTCACTCTTAACAACGATAAGCCGAAGGCCTCAGCCCTCCGCCTTCTCCGTCGGCTTGATCTCTTCGCCGGTCTCCTGGTCCACGACCTTCATCGACAGCCGCACCTTGCCGCGGTCGTCGAAGCCCAGCAGCTTGACCCAGACTTCCTGCCCTTCCTTCAGCTCGTCGGAGGGGTGGTTGAGCCGCTTCGGCGCGATCTGGCTGACGTGCACGAGGCCGTCGCGCTTGCCGAAGAAGTTCACGAAGGCGCCGAAATCCACCAGCTTGACGACCTTGCCCTTGTAGATCTTGCCTTCCTCGGGCTCGGCCACGATCGAGTGGATCATGTCGTAGGCGCGCTGGATGGCCTCTCCGTTCGGCGAGGCGATCTTGATGATGCCGTCGTCGTTGATGTCGACCTTGGCACCCGATTCCTCGACGATCTCGCGGATCACCTTGCCGCCCGAGCCGATCACTTCGCGGATCTTGTCCACCGGGATCTGCATCGTCTCGATGCGCGGGGCGTGCACGCTGAACTCGCCCGCGGACGACAGCGCCTTGTTCATCTCGCCGAGGATGTGCATCCGCCCGTCCTTCGCCTGCGCGAGGGCCTGGGTCATGATCTCGGGCGTGATGCCCGCGACCTTGATATCCATCTGGAGCGAGGTGATCCCCTTCTCGGTGCCGGCCACTTTGAAGTCCATGTCGCCGAGGTGATCCTCGTCGCCGAGGATGTCGGTGAGCACGGCGAAGCGGCCGTCGGGCTCGAGGATGAGGCCCATGGCGACGCCGGCGACCGGCGCGCGCAGCGGCACGCCCGCGTCCATCATGGAAAGCGACGCGCCGCAGACCGTGGCCATCGAGGAGGAGCCGTTCGACTCGGTGATCTCCGAGACGAGGCGGATCGTGTAGGGGAACTCCGTCGGCGCGGGCAGCACCGCCTGCAGCGCGCGCCAGGCGAGCTTACCGTGGCCGATCTCACGCCGTCCCGGCGGGCCGACGCGGCCCACTTCGCCGACCGAGTAGGGCGGGAAGTTGTAGTGCAGCATGAAGTTCTGCTTGAAGGTGCCGTGCAGCGCATCGACGAACTGCTCGTCGTCGCCGGTGCCGAGCGTGCTGACCACCAGCGCCTGCGTCTCGCCCCGGGTGAAGAGCGCCGAGCCGTGCGTGCGCGGCAGGAGGCCCACCTCGCTGACGATCGGGCGCACCGTGGCGCGGTCGCGCCCGTCGATGCGCGCGCCGCCCTCGATGATGTCGCCGCGCAGGATCTCGGACTCGAGCTTCTTGAAGGCGTCGCCGAGGTTCTCGTGCGCGAGCTCCTCCTCGGTGAGCTCGGCCTTCACCGCGGCGCGGGCCTCGGCGATGGCGGTCGTGCGCTCCTGCTTGTCGGTGAGCGCGAAGGCCGCACGCATCTTGGCCTCGCCAAGCTCCTTCACACGCGCGGCGAGCGCCGCGTAATCCGGCGGGGTGAAGTCGAAGGGCTCCTTCGCAGCCTCCTCGGCGAGGTCCACGATCAGGTCCACCACGGGCTTGATCTGCTCGTGGCCGAACTGCACCGCGCCCAGCATCTCGTCCTCGGAGAGCTCGTAGGCCTCGGATTCGACCATCATCACCGCGTCGCGGGTGCCGGCGACCACGAGGTCGAGGCGCTGCTCGGGATCGAGGCGCAGGTCCTGCATGTCCTCGACGTCGGGGTTGAGGACATACTCGCCGTCCACGTAGCCCACGCGGCAGCCCGCGATCGGCCCCATGAAGGGCACGCCCGAGACGGTGAGCGCGGCCGAGGCGGCGATCATCGCCACGATGTCGGGATCGTTGACGAGGTCGTGGGACAGCACCGTGCACATCACGAGCACTTCATGCTTGAAGCCGGGCACGAAGAGCGGCCGGATCGGCCGGTCGATCAGCCGCGCGGTCAGCGTCTCCTTCTCGGTCGGACGCGCCTCGCGCTTGAAGAAGCCGCCCGGCACCTTGCCGGCGGCGTAGTATTTCTCCTGATAGTGGACCGTGAGCGGGAAGAAGTCCTGCCCCGGCTTCGCCGCCTTCGCGAAGGTGACGTTGGCCATGACGGAGGTCTCGCCCAGCGTGGCGATCACGGTGCCGTCGGCCTGACGGGCGACCTTGCCCGTCTCCAGCGTGAGGGTCTCTTCCCCCCACTTCATCGATTTCGTCGTAACGTCGAACATCTCGTATCCTTGGCTGGCCGTCGGGGCGCCTCCCCTCGGGCCGTTTCGCGTCGGAAGGCGCCCTCGCCCTCCGGCTCCTGTCGTCCTCCTGCCGCGCCGTGGAGCCGGCGGCGCGGTGCGGCGGTTGGATCGCGCCCGGCCGGGGCCGGATGCGAAAAGGGCGCGGGGTCGCCCGCGCCCTGTCGTTCCGTGCTCAGCGGCGGATGCCGAGGCGCTGGATCAGCGCCCGGTAGCGCTCCACGTCTTTCCCCTTGAGGTAGTCGAGCAGCTTGCGCCGCTGCGCCACGAGCTTCAGCAGCCCGCGGCGGGAATGGTTGTCCTTCTTGTGCGTCTTGAAGTGCTCGGTGAGCGCCTCGATCCGCTTGGTGAGGATCGCGATCTGCACCTCGGGCGAGCCGGTGTCGCCCTCCTGGGTGCCGAAATCGCGGATGACCTCGGCCTTCTTCTCGGCAGTGATCGACATCGGGTCTCCTTTCGGGTCGGATACGGCACGAGCCGGGATGTCGTCCAGCACGGCCAATAGACATATGGTCCCGCGCCGGTGCGGTGCGGGACTGCGCGTACATAGGCGATGCAGCGGCCGAAGGGAAGGGGCGCGCGCCTCAGCCCGCGCGCGGGATCAGGGTCACCGCCTCCGCCGTGAGGCCGGAGGCGGCCGGCAGCGTCGCGATCTCCGCGCCGTCGAGGGCGAGGCGCAGCGTCTCGGGGTCCTCCGGGTCGGGGGCGAGCGTGATCTCGGGCGCCGCGTCGGCGTCGTGCCGGATGGCGACGCGGTCCTCCGCGGAAAGGTCGAGAAGCTCCGCCGGATGCCCGGCGCGCGCGGCGTCGAGCACGACGGTATCCGCCCCCGCGCCGGTGGTCACCACGTCGCCGCGCCCGGCGTGGAGCGTGTCCTCCCCCGCGCCGCCGTTGAGGTAGTCGGGCGCGTCGGTCCCGTCCCCGGCCGCGTCGAAGATCACGTCGTCGCCCCGCCCGCCGAAGAGGCTGTCGGCGCCCGGGCCGCCGGCGAGCGTGTCGTCGCCGTCGTGGCCGTGCACCGCGTCCGCCCCCGCGCCGCCGGCGAGGAAATCCGCACCGCCGCCGCCCTGCAGCGAATCGGCGCCGGCGCCCCCGGCGAGCGTGTCGTCGCCGATGTGGCCGAAGAGGCTGTCCGCCCCGGCGCCGCCGGCGAGCAGGTCGTCGCCCCGGTCGCCGTCGAGGCGATCGCCCCCCGCGCCGCCCGCGAGCGTGTCGTCGCCCGCGCCGCCGCGCAGGTGATCGGCACCGCCCTGCCCCGCGACCGCGTCGTCGCCGCCATATCCGTCGATCCAGTCGTCGCCGCCGCCGCCCGCGATCAGGTCGCCCGCCGCCCCGCCCGAGAGCGTGTCGGCGCCCTCCGACCCCTGCAACGCGTCGGGCATCCCCGGCTCGGCAAGATCGGCGGCGGCCATCGGCCCCGTCGCCATGACACCGCCGAGGCCGGGGTCGGACGCCACGCCGTCGCCACCTGCGGCCGGCGGCGCCGCCTTCGGGGCGGCCATGTCCTCATCCGCCGAGCCGGGCGCGGGGCCGCGGTCGGGCTCGGGGCCACGGTCCGACTCGGCTGGCGTCGGTGCCGCCGCCGCGTTGTCGCCCTCGCTTTCCCCGAGGAGCGCCATCAGGCCCGCCGCCCGATCCTCCGCCGCGGCGGCCTCCGGATCGTCCGGCGTCTCCGGGCTCGACTTCGCGTCGGCGTCGTCGGGCGACTCGCCGCCCAGCAGCATGATCGAGCCCATGAGGGCCACACCCGTCACCCCGGCCAGCAGCAGCATCCCACCATTCCTCTCACACGCCCCCATGCGCAGGGTCGGACAGGGAGAGGCGCCGGGACAAGTCTTTCCCGATCAGGTGGTTAACGCGTCGACTCAGGGCGGCGGCTGGCCCTGCGCCTCCTCGATCTGCTCGATCACGCGGCCCGCGAGATCGCCCAGCAGCGGCACGAACTCGATCCGGGCGAGCACCGCGACGAGGACGGAGACGAGGATCGACGCCCCGATCACCGTGCCGAGGCCGAAGGCGAGCCCGCGCATGAACTGGAAGAGCATGACCTTCAGCACCGAGTCGTGAATGCGCACGATCCGGTGGCCGACGATCTCCTCGAGCGCGCGGGCGAGGCGGCGCCCCGTCTCCCGGTCGAGGGGCGCGCGGTCGAGAGGGTCGCTGTCGCGCGATCCGCGCGGGGGTTCAGCCATGGGGTGCGGCCTCCGTCCCGGGGTCTGGCTTGGGGTCCGACCAGGGTTCGGGCTGACGTGCGTAGGCGACGTAGAGCGGATGACGCGGATGTCCGGCCTGCGTCAAGCCGAGGTGGTGAAGCGGGACGCCCGCCGCCGCCAGCAGCCGCGCCACCGCCCGCCCGCGGTCGAGATGCGCGCCGTGCGCGCCCCAGGCCGCGACGGTGCGGTCGGCGGCGCGGGCGGCCTCGCGGATGGCGCGGTCGTTCTCGGGGCCGACCGGATCGGCGGCCCGGCGCATCGCCTTGGGGTCCGTGTCGCGCCAGGCGAAGATGTTGGTCACGGTGAAGCCGCCGTAGCCCAGCGCCCGCGCCCGCCGCTCGCAGCGCTCGACGGTGGGGTCGTTCTGCACCTCGGTCGCCGTCGAGGGGTTGAGCATGACGAAATGCACGTGCCCGCCGGCCGCGTCCCAGACCCGGGTGAGCAGGTAACGATAGCGCAGGCAGGGCGAATAGACGGCCACCGACTCGGCGTCGCCCTTGCGGTGCCTGCGCGTCACCAGCCCCGCCTCGTCGATCATGGCCACCCTTTCCCTGCGGTGCGCCTTCGGCGCGCCCCCGTTTCCGGCGCGGCGTGCGCCGCGCGTGCCTCCGGCGGGGATATTTCCGCCAAGAAGAAGCCCCGGGGCGCGTCGCCGCCGGTCGGCGCGGACGATAACGCGGCGACGGGCGCGCCGCTACCCGCGCCACGGCTTGCGCCCGGGGCGCGATCGCGGCAGGTCGGTGGGGAACGGAGGGACCCATGCAGATCGACTTCGACGAAATCATCGACCGCCACGGCACCCACAGCATGAAGTGGGACCGGATGGAGGCGCTTTACGGCGTGCCGGCCGCGGACGGGCTGGCGATGTGGGTGGCGGACATGGATTTCCGCCCGCCGGCCTGCGTCACCGAGGCGGTGCGGCGCATGGCCGATCACGGGATCTACGGCTACTTCGGCGACGACACCGCCTATCTGGAGGCGATCCGCTGGTGGCTGTCGGAGCGCCACGGCTGGGACGTCGCGCCCGAGTGGATCCTGACGACGCACGGCCTCGTGAACGGGACGGGGATGTGCGTCGAGACCTGGACGGCGCCGGGGGACGGTGTGGTGCTCTTCACGCCGGTCTATCACGCCTTCGCCAAGGTGATCCGCGCCGCGGGCCGCGAGGTGGTGGAATGCGAGATGCCCATCGAGGACGGGCGCTACGTGCTCGACATCGCTGCCTGGGACGCGCAGATGACCGGGCGCGAGCGCATGGTGATCCTCTGCTCGCCGCACAATCCGGGCGGGCGCGTCTGGAGCGCGGGGGAGCTGCGCGCGGTGGCGGATTTCGCGGCGCGCCACGACCTGATCCTCGTCTCCGACGAGATCCATCAGGACCTCGTCTATCCCGGCGCGCCGCGCCACGTGCCGATGCCGGTGGCCGCGCCGGAGGCGCTGGACCGGATGGTGGTGATGAACGCGACCACCAAGACCTTCAACATCGCGGGCGCCCATCTCGGCAACGTGATCGTGCCGGACGAGCGGCTGCGCGCCGACCTCGCGCAGCGGATGCTCGCGCTCGGGATCAGCCCCAATTCCTTCGGCCTGCACATGGCGACGGCGGCCTATTCGCCCGAGGGCGCGGAATGGGTCGATGCGCTCATGGCCTATCTCGACGGCAACCGGCAGGTCTTCGACGCGACGGTGGCGGAGATCCCGGGCCTCGCCTCCATGCCGCTGGAGGCGACCTATCTCGCCTGGGTGGATTTCTCGGGCACCGGCATGCCGCGCGAGGATTTCACCGCCCGCGTCGAGCAGGGCGCGCGGATCGCGGCGAACCACGGCCCCACCTTCGGCACCGGCGGCGAGAGCTGGCTGCGCTTCAACCTCGCCATGCCGCGCGCGCGGGTCGAGGAAGCGGCGGCGCGGCTGGCGGACGCCTTTTCCGACCTCCAGTAGCGGGCCGTCGCGGGCCGTCGCGGGCTGTGCGCCCGCGCAGGGCGCGCCCTGCGGGCGTCGCGGGTTTCCGCGGCGCGGGCGCGCCCCTACCTCCCGTCGCAGGCCAAGGGAGCACGCGATGGGACTTCTGATCGACGGCGAATGGCGCGAGCGCGCGCTGGTGAGCACCTCCGACGACGGCGCGTTCCAGCGGGCCGAATCGGTCTTTCGCGACTGGGTGACGCCCGACGGGGCGCCCGGCCCGGCCGGCGCCGGCGGCTTTCCGGCGGCGTGCGGGCGCTATCACCTTTACGTGAGCCTCGCCTGTCCCTGGGCGCACCGGACGCTGATCTTCCGCCGGCTGAAAGGGCTCGCGGAGCACATCGGCGTCTCGGTCGTGCATCCCGACATGCTCGGCGACGGCTGGAGCTTCGCGACGGATTTCCCCGGCGCGACGGGCGACCGGCTTTACGGTCTGCCCTTCATGCGCGACGTCTATCTCAAGGCGCAGCCGGACGCGACGACGCGGGTGACGGTGCCGGTGCTCTGGGACACCGAGCGCGAGACGATCGTCTCGAACGAAAGCGCCGAGATCATCCGGATGCTCAATTCCGCCTTCGACGGGCTCACCGGCAACACGGACGACTACTGGCCCGAGGACCTGCGCGCCGCGATCGAGCCGGTGAACGCGCGGATCTACGACACGGTGAACAACGGCGTCTACAAGGCGGGTTTCGCGCAGTCGCAGGCGGCCTACGAGGCGGCCGTGCTGCCGCTCTTCGAGACGCTCGACTGGATCGAGGACCGGCTGGGCGACAATCGCTACCTCATGGGCGACCGGATCACCGAGGCGGACTGGCGGCTCTTCACCACGCTGATCCGCTTCGACACGGTCTATCACGGGCATTTCAAGTGCAACCGGCGGCGGATCGTGGATTACCCGAACCTCTGGGCCTACACGCGCGAGCTCTACCAGTGGCCCGGCGTGCGCGAGACGGTGGATCTCGAGCACATCCGGCGCCATTACCACTACAGCCACGAGAGCATTAACCCCTACCGCATCGTGCCGGTGGGCCCCGCGCTCGACCTCGACGCGCCGCACGGGCGGGGGTGAGCGGGGCCGGGGCGCCGCGGAGGGCGGTGCCAGCGCGCAGGCCCCCCGCGCCGGACCTGTCGCAAGACCCTTGCGCGGCGGCGTGACGCGCGTAGCCTCTCGAGGCAGAGCGACGGAGGCCCGGCCATGCGCGCCCTCATCCTGATCGCGGCCCTGCTGGGCGCCGCCCCGGCGACGGCGGAGACACCCTGCGGCGGCGCCTTCTCCGCCTTCGTGGCGGAGTTGAAGCGCGAGGCGGTCGCCCGCGGCCATGCGCCCGCGACGGTGGAGCGCTTCTTCCGCGGCGTGCGCCGGGATCAGGAGGTGCTCGCCGCGGACCGGCGGCAGGGGGTCTTTCAGCTGCCCTTCACGGAGTTCGCCCGGCGGCTCATCAGCCGGAACCGGATCGAGAACGGCCGGCGCAACGCCGAACGGTGGGACGCGATCTTCGACCGGATCGAGCGCGACTACGGCGTCTCTCGGGGGATTCTCCTGTCGTTCTGGGCGTTCGAGACGGATTACGGCGCGGTGCAGGGCGATTACAAAACGCGCGACGCGCTGGTGACGCTCGCGCACGACTGCCGGCGGCCCGGGATCTTCCGCCCGCAGGTCTTCGCCGCGATCGAGCTCCACGCGCAGGGCGATTTCGACCCGCAGACCACGACCGGCGCCTGGGCGGGGGAGATCGGCATGGTGCAGATGCTGCCCGAGGACATCCTCGAAAACGGCGTGGACGGCGACGGCGACGGGCGCGTGACGCTCAAGACCTCCGCGCCGGACGCGCTGATGTCGGGGGCGAACATGCTGGTCGATCTGGGCTGGCGCGCGGGCGAGCCATGGATGACCGAGATCGAGGTGCCCGCCGGCTTCGACTGGTCGCTCTCGGGGCTGCCGGTCGAGAAGACGGTCGCCGACTGGCGCCGCCTCGGCATTCGTGCGCGCAGCGGCAATCTCGGGCCGGCGACGCTCCCGGCCTCGGTGATCGCGCCCGAGGGGCACCGCGGGCCGGCCTTCCTCGTCTATCCGAACTTCCGCGTGCTCTTCGAGTGGAACAGGAGCTTCGTCTACGTCACCACCGCCGCCTATTTCGCAACGCGGCTCGAGGGCGCGCCGGCTTTCGACGCGGGCGATCCGGAGCCGGGGCTGTCCGACGCGCAGATGAAACGGCTGCAGCGCCGGCTCGTCGATCTGGGGCACGACGTGGGCGGCGTGGACGGCATCCTCGGCGCGAGGACCCGCGCCGCGGTCCGCGCCGAGCAGGCCCGGCGCGGCCTGCCGCCGGACGGCTGGCCGACGCCCGCGTTGCTGAACCGGCTCTGAGGCGGATTGCCGCGGGCGCGGCGGATGCCTATCTGCGAAGAGCGCCGCGCAGGCGTCCCAGCGCAGAGGCCGCATGGCTCACTCCATCCCAGCGCCGGACCCGGGTCCGGTCAGCATCGGCGAGATCGTCGCCCGCCTCGACCGGCTCGCGGCGCGCGATTCGGTCACGCTCGGCGACATCCTCGCGAGCTTCGGACAGGCGAGCTTCGTGCCCGCGCTGATGCTGCCGGCGCTCCTCGTCTTCTCGCCGCTCTCGGGGATTCCCTTCTTCTCGTCGATCTGCGGGCTGACCATCGCGGCCGTTTCGGCGCAGATGCTCGTGCGGCGGCGCCACATCTGGCTGCCGCGCGTCCTGCGCGAGCGGGGGTTGAGCGGCGCGCGCCTGCAGCGGGCGCTCGGCGCGATGGCGCGCACCGGGCGCTGGATCGACCGCAACACCGGCGACCGGCTGCGCCTGCTGACGGCGCAGCCGATGGCGAGCCTCTTCACCCTCGTCTGCCTCTGCGCGGGGCTCGCCATGCCGTTTCTGGAGCTGGTGCCCTTCTCCTCCTCGATTCTCGGGCTCGCGGTGCTGCTGATCGCGGCGGCCTTCCTGACGCGCGACGGGCTCTACGCGCTCGCCGGGCTCGGCGTCTTCGCGGCGGCGCCGATGATCCCGCTCGCGCTCTGGATCGGTCTGGTCTGACGGCGCCCGCGCCTCAGACCCACTTGGCGAGCGGCGGCAGGCTCATCAGCACGGCGTCCGGGTCGTGCCCGGTGGCGAGGCCGAACTTCGTGCCCCGGTCGTAGACGAGGTTGTACTCGGCATAGACACCCCGGTGGACGAGCTGCACCTCCTTGTCGGCCTCGGTCCAGGGCGTCATGCGCCGCCGCTCCACCAACGGCAGGAAGGCCGGCAGGAAGGCGCGGCCGATGTCGCGCGTCAGCGCGAAGTCCGCCTCCCAGTCGCCGGTGTTGCGGTCGTCCATGAAGACGCCGCCCACGCCCCGCGCCCGCTTGCGGTGGGGGATGTAGAAATACTCGTCCGCCCAGGCCTTGAGCTCGGGATAGAGATCCGGCCCGTGCGGGTCCAGATACGCCTTCTGCGTGGCGTGGAAGTGCTCCGTGTCCTCGGCGTACTCGATGCAGGGGTTGAGGTCCGAGCCGCCCCCGAACCACCAGGCGTTCGGCGTCCAGAACATCCGCGTGTTCATGTGCACCGCCGGGACGTGCGGGTTCTGCATGTGCGCCACGAGGCTGATGCCGGAGGCCCAGAAGCGCGGGTCGCTGTCCATCCCCGGCACGCCGCGCTGCGCCATCGCCGCCTGAGCGGCCTCGCCCAGCGTACCGTAGACGGTCGAGACGTTGACGCCCACCTTCTCGAACACGCGCCCTTCGCGCATCACGCTCATCAGCCCGCCGCCGGCGTCCGAACCGTCGTCGGAGGTGCGGCGCGTCTCGGTGACCTCGAAACGCCCCGCCGCGTGATCGGAGAGGGGCCCCTCCGTCTGCGCGTCCTCCACCGCCTCGAAGGCGGCGACGATCTCGTCGCGGAGTTCGCGGAACCACTCCGCGGCGCGGGCGCGCTCGGCCTCGAGCATCTCGGTCATGGGCGGGTCTCCTCCATTACGGAAAGATCTGGTATCAAGGCATCTTCACCTTGGAAAGCCGCGCGGCCGGACCGCGCCGCGAAAGGGAGTTCCGCCATGGCCCGCCGCGCCCTCCTCGCCCTCGGTCTCGCCGCCGCGCTCGCGGGCTGTTCCGCGCGCGATCTCTGCATCGCCGAGGCCCGGTCCGACCTGCGCACCCTCGACCGCCTCATCGCCGAGACGCGCGCCACCATCGCCCGCGGCTACGCCGTCGAGGACCGCACAGTGCCCGAGCGCATCTTCACCCGATGCCGCGACGCCGACGGGGAGCTCGGCCCCTGCTGGGTGACCGTGCCGCGCACCGAACGCCGCCCGGTCACCGTCGACATCGCAGAGGAACGCCGCAAGCTCGCCCAGCTCGAGGCGCGCCGCGCCGAGGAGGCCGCCGCCGCAGCCGAGCGCATCCGCCGATGCCGTGCGCGCTACCCGGCGGGCTGAGCAGGTTGCACGCGTCCGGAGAGGGGGGCTGTCTGCCCCCCTCTTGGCCTGCGGCCAATTCACCCCCCGAGGATATTTCGGCCAAGAAGAAGAGTCGGGAGCGGACCCATCATCTTGGGCCAAATACTCCGGGGAGCGCGAGGGGCAGCGCCCCTCGCCCGAAAGGGAGCTCTTGCGGCCGCGAGGCCGCGCCGCTGGATCACGGGGAGGCGTCAGTGCGCCGGGGCGGCGACGGGATCGAGGAGGGTGCGGCCGCCGTCGACGGTCATGATCTGGCCGGTGACGAAGCCCGCGCCCTCGGAGGCGAGGAACTGCACCGCCTCGGCGAGTTCGCCCGGCGCGGCGATGCGGCTGAGCGGCGTGTGGTCCTCGATGTCCTCGCGGTAGCCGGCGTTCTCCTGCAGCGCGCCCTTGAGGCTCGAGGACATGACCGAGCCGAAGGCCACCGCGTTGACGCGGATCCGGTGCGGCGCGAGCGCGACGGCGAGCGAGCGCGTCATCTGGTCGAGCGCGGCCGAGGACACGGAGTAGGCCATGAGGTCGGGGTGCGTGCGCCGGGCGGCGATCGAGGACATGTTGACGATCGCGCCGACCTGCCCGGCCTCCTGTCCCTCGGCCTGCTTGATCATGCGCCGCGCGACGATTTGGCTGAGGCGCAGGCTCGTCAGGACGTTCTGTTCGATCAGCGCCTCGGTTGAGTTGTCCTCCGGGTCGAGGGGATCGGAGGCGAGCATCTGCCGCGAGGCGTTCACGAGGATGTCCACCCGGTCGAAGGCGTCGATCGTGGCCGAGAGCAGGTTGGCGAGCGTCAGGCGTTCGCGCAGGTCGCCGGCGAAGTAGCGGACGGCGTCCTCGTCGACGCGGGCGCCGAGTTCGTGGGCGAGCGCCGCCTCGTCGATGTCGGCGAACATGACGTTGGCGCCGCGGTCGGCGAAGTGGCGCCCGACGGCGAGGCCGATGCCGCGCGCGGCGCCGGTGACGATGGCCGTCTTGCCCTCGATGGAAAAACTCATGTGTCTGCCTCTCGTGGCGGGTCATCGCCCAGGACGGGTGGGGCGCGCGGCCTCCAGCACCTTGAAGCGCGCGTCGCCCGCGATCTCCTGCGCGGTGCGGAAGCGCCGCGCGAGCTCGGCCTCGTAGGGCAGATGGCGGTTGGCGACAAGCCAGAGCCGGCCGCCGGGGGCGAGGATCTCCGCCGCCGCCGCGACGAAGGCCCGGCCGAGGTCCGGGTCCGGCGCGCGGCCCTCGTGGAAGGGCGGGTTCATGACCACGCCGCCGGGCGCCGTCTCGGGCCGCCAGGCACGCGCGTCGGCCCAGTGGAAGCGGGCGCGCGGGTCGGTGACGTTCTCGCGCGCGCAGTCGAGCGCGGTGCGGTCGGCCTCCACGAGGTCGAGGCGCGCGACGCGGTCGTGCGCCAGCACGCGCGTGGCGAGATAGCCCCAGCCGGCGCCGAGGTCGGCCATGTGCGTCGGCAGCTTCGCCGGAAGCGCCCCGGCGAGCAGGACGGAGCCCGGATCCGGGCCGTCGGCGGAGAAGACGCCCGGCGCGGTGACGAAGCCCTCCGGCGTGGTCTGCCGCGCGGGGCGGCGCCAGTCGCCGAGGGTGCCTTCGGCCGGAAACCAGAAGAGCTTGCCGTGCGCCTTGGACACGGGCGCGGAGACCGAGACCCGCCGGCGCAGGTCGCGCAGGATCGATTCGACGCCGTCGGTCTTCTGCCCGTCGACGATGACGGGCCCGCCGGGGGCGACCGCCGCGTCCGCCGCGGCGACCAGATCGCGGGCGAGCGCCTTGGCGCGCGGCAGGACCACGAGTGCGGCGGCATACGGCCCGTCGAGTTCCGTCGTCACGTCGAGGCCCTGCCGGGCGCGCAGGTCGTGGGCGGGCTGGCGCGGTTCGATCACCTGCACGCGGGCGGCGGGAAGCGCGCTCAGGTCCGTGGTCTCTCCGGGGTGGAGGACGGCCACGCGCCCCTCCGCCGGGAGCGGCAGGGCGCCGTCCTCCAGCGCGAGGGTCAGGCGGGGTGCGGACACCGGAGCGCGCCTATTCCTTTTCCATCGTGCACTGGAGCGGGTGCTGATGGCGCCGCGCGAAATCCATGACCTGCGCCACCTTGGTCTCGGCGATCTCGTGACTGAAGACGCCGACGACGGCGACGCCTTTCTTGTGGACGGTCAGCATGATCTCGAAGGCCTGCGCGTGGCTCATGCCGAAGAACCGCTCGAGCACGTGCACGACGAATTCCATCGGCGTGTAATCGTCGTTGAGAAGCAGCACCTTGTAGAGCGGCGGACGCTTGGTGCGCGGCTTGCTCTCGATCACGACGTTCGTGTCCGCCCCGTCCCCGTCGTCGGGCGGGCCGGACATCGCGGTTGGGGTCCGGATCGCAAAGCTCATGGGACTGTCGTGCGTTAGGGCCACTCGCGCGCAATATAGCCGCTGATCCGCGCGAGAAAAGAGGGGGCCCGACACGGTGCACGGCACGGCGCGCGGCACGGTGCGCGGCGCGGCGTGGTGCGACGGGGCGCCGCCGTCACCGCTGCGCCGCTTCGCCACGAAAATGCCGACATCGTCAGGCTTTGTCGCATGCGGCTGTTGTGGTAGCGTATCCGCAAAACAACCAGCGGTCGGGCGCGACGACTCGACCCGAGGCAGACGAGGCAGAGACAGTGAGCGAGGGGTACCGCCTGCGGCCCGTGCGGGCCTGCGTCATTTTCGCGCTTTCCCTTTGGATCGCGGCGCTCGCGCCCATGGGCGCGGCGGCTGCGCCCTATGCCGCGCTGGTCATGGACGCGCGCAGCGGCGAAGTGCTGCACGCCGAAAACGCGGACACGCGGCTGCATCCGGCCTCCCTGACGAAGATGATGACGCTCTACGTCGTCTTCGAGGCGGTGGAGAACGGCGAGATCGACCTCGACGACAAGGTGACGATCTCCCGCGCCGCCGCCGCGGAACCGCCCTCCAAGCTCGGTCTGCGAAGCGGGCAGGAGATCAAGCTGCGCTATTTGATCCGCGCGTCGGCGGTGAAATCGGCCAACGACGCGGCCACCGCGCTCGCCGAGGCGATCTCGGGCTCCGAAGCGGCCTTCGCGCGGCGCATGAACCGCACGGCGAAGGCGCTCGGCATGAGCCGGACCACCTTCAAGAACGCGCACGGGCTGACCGAAAAGGGCCATCTTTCGACCGCGCGGGACATGACCGTGCTGGGGCGGCACCTCTTTTACGACTACCCGGAGTACTACAACCTCTTCTCGCGGCGCTCGACGCACGCGGGGATCAAGTCGGTGCCGAACACCAACCGGCGGCTCCTGAACGCCTACCGCGGCGCCGACGGGATCAAGACCGGCTACACCCGCGCCGCGGGCTTCAACCTCGTCGCCTCGGCCGAACGCGGCGGCGAGCGCGTGATCGCCACGGTCTTCGGCGGCCGCTCCACGGCGACGCGGAACAAGCGCGTGGCGGAACTGCTCGATCTCGGCTTCCGCAAGGCGCCGTCGCGCGTCGCGGTGCGCCGGCCGGCGCGCCCGCCCTACCTCGGCCCGGTCGGCCACGGCCGCGCCGGCAAGACCGTCCGCGTGAGCGGGCTGGTGACGCGCTCGCTCCGGCCCATGCCGCGCCCGGGCGCCGGGGAGGACGTCGCGGTCGCCGTCGCCATGTCCGTGCAGGCGCCCGCGATCGAGGCCGGCGTGGACGTGGCGCAGGGCGCTGCCGACGCCGGGGCCGCGCCCGCCCCCGCGGCGCGGCCCGCGCAGCTCGCCGCGGCGGCGGGCCCCGCGACGCCCGCACCGGCGCCCCGCCCCGAGGTTCTGACCCGCGTCTCCACCGCCGGGGGCGGCGACTGGGCCGTCAATCTCGGGCGCTACCCGTCGCGCTATCACGCCGAGAAGGCGCTCCTGACGACGGCGCTGACCGACATCGCCGCGCTCGACGGCGCGCCGCGCGAGGTGGTGCGGCGCTCGGGCGGGTTCGACGCGCAGTTCGTCGGGCTGACGCGCGAGGGGGCGGACCTCGCCTGCCGCCGGCTGCAGGCGCGGGAGATGACCTGTTTCACGGTCGCGCCCGGCTGAGCCGGCGGCGAGGGGGCGCTGCCCCCTCTTGGCCTCGCGGCCAATTCACCCCCGGAGTATTTGGACCAAGATGATGGGCGGGTGCGCGGGGCGCCCGGTTGATCGCCGGGCCCGGGCGGTCGCGGCGCGAACGCGCGCGCGACGGCGTGCGGAGCTGGCTCGCTCAGGGCTTCGGGTGGTCGTCGTAGTCGTCGCTGAGGATGCGGCGGGCGTCGCCCTCGGGGTCGTCGTACTGCCGCGAGCGGACGGTGAAGATGAAGAAGGCGAGGCCGAGCCCGCCGAGGAACACCGAGATCGGGATCAGATAGGCCAGAACGTTCATGCCCGCCCCTTCAGCCTGAGCGCGTTGAGCGAGACGGTAATCGAGGAGGCCGACATCGCCAAGGCCGCGACGAGGGGCGTCGCCCAGCCGACGACGGCGATCGGCACGGCGATCACGTTGTAGAGCGTGGCGAGGCGGAAGTTCTCGTGGATGCGCCGGTTGGCCGAGCGCGCCACGGTGAGGGCGTCGCCCACCGGCGCGAGGTCGCCCCCGAGGAGCACGATGTCGGAGGCCACGCGCGCCGCGTCGAGCGCCGAGGCGGGCGAGATGGAGACATGCGCCGCGGCGAGCGCGGCGGTGTCGTTCAGCCCGTCGCCCACCATGAGGACATGCGCGCCCGCCTCTTCGAGGGCGCGGATGCGGGCGGCCTTCTCCTCGGGGCGCACGGCGGCCTGCCATTCGGCGATGCCGAGCCGGCGGGCGAGGTCGGCGACCGGCGTCTCCGAATCGCCGGAGAGGAGGAGGAGGCGCTTGCCGTCGGCCGTCAGCGCGGCGACGGCGGCCTCGGCCCCCTCGCGCAGGCGGTCGGTGAAGGCGAAGGGCACCGGCGGCGCGTCCCCGACGGCGAGCCAGGCCTCGGTCGTCGCGCCCGGCGTCGCGCCGAGCCAGTCGGCGCGGCCGAGGCGCACGCGCCGGCCCTGCCAGAGCGCCTCGGTCCCCTGTCCCGGGATCTCGCGGAGGTCGCTCACGTCGGCCGCCGCGACGCCGCGGGCGGCGATCGCCTGCGCCAGCGCCTGCGAAAGCGGATGCGCCGACCCCTCGGCGAGGGCGCGGGCCAGCGCGAGCTCCGCCTCGCGCCGCGCGTCGAGGTTCACGGGCTCGGGCGTGCCGGCGGTGAGCGTGCCGGTCTTGTCGAAGACGACCGTGTCCACCGCCGCGAGGCGCTCGAGCGCTGTGGCGTTCTTGATCAGGAGCCCCTTGCGGAAGAGCCGGCCGGAGGCGGCGGTGGTCACCGCCGGCACGGCGAGGCCGAGCGCGCAGGGGCAGGTGATAATGAGCACGGCGGCCGCGATGTTGAGCGAGACGCGCAGGTCGCCCGACCAGATCAGCCAGCCGAGGAAGGAGAGCCCGGCGAGGATGTGCACCCCCGGCGCGTAGAGCTTCGCCGCCTTGTCGGCGAGCGGCGTGTAGCGAGCGCGCCCCGATTCGGCGACGGCGACGAGCTCGGTCATGCGGTGGAGCGAGGTCTCCTCGCCCACGGCGGTCGCGCGCAACGTCAGCGGGCCGGTCAGGTTCACTTCGCCCGCGCTGACGGCGAGGCCCGGCTCGGCGCGCACCGGCACCGTCTCGCCGGTCAGGAGGGAGCGGTCGAGCTCCGAGGTGCCCTCGACGATCTCGCCGTCCACCGGCATCCGCCCGCCGGGGCGGACCCGCACGAGATCGCCCGCGGCGAGATCGGCGACGTCCACGGTCTCCTCGGCGCCGTCGCGGAGGCGGATCGCGCGCGGCACCTCGAGCGCGGCGAGTTCCTCGGCCGCCGAGCGCGCGACGGCGCGGGTACGGTGGTCGAGCCAGCGGCCGGCGAGCAGGAAGAAGGTCAGCGCCACCGCCGCGTCGAAATAGGCATGCGCCCCGGAAAGCGCCGTCTCCCAGAGCGACGTGACCACGGCGAGGCCGATGGCCAGCGAGATCGGCACGTCCATGTTGAGCCGGCCCGCGCGCAGCGCGCTCCAGGCGTTGCGGAAGAAGGGCTGCGCCGAGAAGGCGATCGCCGGCAGCGCGATCGCCGCCGAGACCCAGTGGAAGAGGTCGCGCGTCGGCCCCTCCGCCCCGGACCAGACGGCGATCGAGAGCAGCATGACGTTCATCATGGCGAAGCCCGCCACCGCCATGCGCATCAGGAGGTCGCGGCCCGCACGGTCCGTCTCGGTCGCGGCGAGCGCGCCGGGGTCGAGTTCGTGCGCCTCGTAGCCCGCGCGCTCCAACACCGGGATCAGGTCGGCCGCGGTCACGCCCGGGTCGGCGTCGATCGTGGCGCGCTTGAGCGTCAGGTTGACCCGCGCCGCGCGCACGCCCGGCGCGGCGTCGAGCGCGCGCTCGACGCCCGCGATGCAGCCGGCGCAGTGGATCTTCGGCAGGGAGAGCGCGACGCGCGCGCCGGTCCGGTCCGCCGCCTTCTCGGCGATCTCGACCGCGGCGGGCGCCGCGGAACAGGCCGGACAGGCCGAGGCGCCGGGCGCCTGAAGCGTGCTCACGGTCGTCAGCCCCTCACGCTCAGTTGCAGACGTTTCTCGAAGGGCGTGCCGTCGGCGGCCTCCGCCTCGACCCGGACGGTCCAGTAGCCCTCGCCCAGATCGGCGGGCGCGACGTAGTCCCGCCCGTTGAAGTCGAGCGCGGCGGCGAAATCCGCGCGCTTGTGCGTGGGCCGGCCGACCACCGCCTCGAGGGCGGCGGGGCGCACCGGCTCGCCCGCCGGGCCGCGCAGCGACAGCACGAGATAGCCCTCGTCGAAGGTCGCCTCGGCCTGCCAGCCGAGCGCCTCCTGCGCGGCGCGGCGGTCGTCGAAGCTCTGCGAGGCGATGTAGGGGTTCTTCTCGGTCAGCCCCGGAAAGGTCGAGACCGCGTTCCACGCCATCGCCAGATTGACCGTGATGATCACCCCGAAGGCCCCGATGAAAATGGCAGCGGCGTGCTTGCCGGTCAGCTTGCGCTCGTCGCTCACTGGACGTCCCTCCCGAAGAAAACCGTGTCGTTGTGCGCCCGCTCCGAGTTGGTCAGGTCCTCGACCCAGAAGCGGAACTCGGTGCGCTCGGCGTCGGCCGGCCCGGAGTTCGGCGGCGCGACGACGTAGACCCGCTGAAGGTAGGTCTGGTTCGCCGGCACGGTCACCGTCTCGTAGGGCGTGCCCTCGAGCTGCACGCGCAGTTGCGGATGCCCCGTCAGCGTGATGCGGAAGGGCCGGTCCTCCCCGTGCTTGTTCAGCAGCCGCACGTCGTAGGTGTTGCGCACCGACCCGTCGGAGAGGATCACGTTGACCGGGTTGCGCTCCGGCGCGACGGTCATTTCGATGTCCGGCCGGATGAAGAGCGCGAAGAGGAGGCCGAGCCCCACGAGCGCCCAGAGCCCGGTGTAGAGCATGACCCGCGGGCGGAAAACGTGCTTCCAGACCGGCTTGGGCGCGCCACCCGCGCGTTCGCGGTCCTCGTCCGAGAGCGCGATGTAGTCGATGAGCCCGCGCGGCTTGCCGATCCGCTCCATCACGTCGTCGCAGGCGTCGATGCAGAGCGCGCAGGTGATGCAGGCGAGCTGCTGGCCGTCGCGGATGTCGATGCCCATGGGGCAGACGTTGACGCAGGCGTTGCAGTCGATGCAGTCGCCGAGGTTTTCCGCCCCCTCGCCCTTGCGGTGCTTGCCGCGCGGCTCGCCGCGCCAGTCGCGGTAGGCGACGGTCAGCGTCTCTTCGTCCATCATCGCCGCTTGGATGCGCGGCCAGGGGCAGGCGTAGATGCAGATTTGCTCCCGCGCGAAGCCGCCGAAGAAGAAGGTCGTCCCGGTCAGGATGGCGATGGTGATGTAGGCCGCCGGATGCGCGTCGAGCGTCACCAGATCGCGCGCCAGCGTCGGCGCGTCGGTGAAGTAGAAGACCCAGGCACCCCCCGTCGCCACCGCGATCAGGAGCCAGGTCGTCCACTTCGTCAGCCGCAGCCGCACCTTGCGGAAGTCCAGCTTCTTCTGGCGATGGAGCCGCAGGCGCGCGTTGCGGTCGCCCTCGATCCAGCGCTCGACGAGGATGAAGAGATCGGTCCAGACCGTCTGCGGGCAGGTGTAGCCGCACCAGACGCGCCCGAGCGCCGAAGTGAAGAGGAAGAGCCCGAGACCCGCCATGATCAGGAGCCCCGCGACGAAGTAGAACTCGTGCGGCCAGATCTCGATCCAGAAGAAGAAGAAGCGCCGGTTGGCGAGGTCGATCAGAACCGCCTGATCCGGCAGCTGCGGGCCGCGGTCCCAGCGCAGCCAGGGCGTCACGTAGTAGATCCCCAGAGTGACGATCATGATGATCCACTTGAGGTTGCGGAACCGGCCCGAGACACGGCGCGGGAAGATGGGCTCGCGCGCTTGGTAGAGCTTCGGGGCGTCGCTGTCGGTGCTGCTCACGGGGATTCGCTCCGGAAATCTGGCTATCCGTCGCAGGTTTTCTCGCAGCCCCCGCCGGGCGCGGCCTTGACCTGCATCAATTCCTTCATCTGTGATCCATCTATCCCCGGCGCGCTGCGTCACCGTGCCGCAGAGGAGGATGCCGCAGGGGCGTGCCGCGCGCACGCAGGCCTGCGGGCCGCGCCCCTCGGACACACCAGCGCAAGGCGCGCCCCATGCGTGCGCCGCACCGACCGATCTCGTGGAGTTTTCAGGTAACGTGGTGAGCCGTGCAGGATTCGAACCTGCGACCCAATGATTAAAAGTTGATCGGGATTGTTGCCATATCAAGCGGTTAAGTGCTACTTTAAACCTACGGTTTATAACTTTTGGGACGATGCGAGCGTGTCCAAGCCAGCGATCAACATCTACCGCGGGCTCTCGATCTACAAGGTCAAGAACTCGAAGAACTGGCAGATGAGGGTCTGGGACCGGAAGCGCAAAAAGTACGTGACGCGCTCCACCGGCGAGGCATCCTCGATCGAAGCGAAGAAGGTCGCGGTCGAGTACGGCTTGACGCTGCTCCAGACCGAGCGGCTCGTCGAGACCGAGTTCACGTTCAAGCACTACGCGATCAAGTTCCTGAACCAGTCTCGCCAGCGCGTCGCGAAGCAAGAGCGCAGCGAGGGCTACTACAAGTCCTCCCTCTGGGCGATCCAGAACGAGGACTGGGGGCTCGTCCGGGAGTTCGGCGACAAGGACGTCCGCAAGCTCCGCACTGTGGACTACCAGAACTACATCGACCGTCTGTCCGAGAAGCGCCCCGACGTGACCGCGTCCACCAAGAACACGCTCATGGCTGCGTTCCGGAACGTGCTGAAGGTTGCGCGCGATGAAGGGGTGATCGACGTCATCCCCTCCACACCGCGCACGAAACAGCGCGACAACCCGCGTCCGTTCTTCCGCTTCGCTCCCCTCGTTGCGAAGTCTGACGACGCGTACAAGAAGCTCATAGCGACAGCAGAGTAAGCGGCCGCCCATCACCCATCGCGGTGGGGATTGACTATTCGGAGAAGGTCCACGGCATGAGGTCCTCGATATCGCGCGTCATGTGCTGGTCGAGGATCTTGCGAAGCGTGGCGGCGATGTAGGCGTCCGGGTGCACGCCGTTGAGCCGGCATGTTCCGATGAGCGAGGCGATGCGTGCCCATGTCTCGGCCCCGTCGTCGGAGCCCGCGAAGAGCGCGTTCTTCCGTGTAAGGGGGATCGGCCGGATGGCGTTCTCGACCCCGTTGGTGTCCATCTCGAGGCGGCCGTCTGAGAGGAAGCGTGTCAGGCCGTCCCATCGCTTCAGCCCGTAACGGATATGCCGCGCGAGGTCGCTGGCCGAGGGCAGTTCCTGCAGGCGGGCCTCCAGCCATGGCCGCAGCGCATCGACGATGGGCTTCGACAGCGTCTGCCGAGCCGCCTGTCGAGCGTCGGGGGCCTTGCCCCGGACCTCCTTCTCGACTGCGTAGAGCTGGGCGATGCGTGCGACCATCTCCTCGCAGATCGGCGATGGCGTGTCCTGCCCGAACTTCACGAAGCGGCGGCGCCAATGCGTCCAGCAATAGGCGATGTCCCACGGCCGCGCCGTCTGCTTCGGATCGGCAAGACTGTCATAGCCCGTATGGCCATCGACCATCAGCGTGCCGCCGGCAAACCCCTTCAGCAGATCCCGAGCGACCTTGCCGCTGCGACTTCGGGAGTGGTGGAACACCACGACGGGCGGGTCCGTGCCGCCCCACCCACGCTGATCGCGCAGGATCGCCCAGAGATAATCCTTCCGGACCGTGCCCGTCCCCGGCGCCAGCACAGGCACGGTGGTCTCGTCCATCTGCAGGTGGCCGGACCGTTTCAGCGACGTGATCATGTGGTCGATGATCGGATCCAGAAGCTGCGCCGCGCGCCCGGACCAGTTCGCCAGCATGGACCGATCGAGATCGATCCCTTGCCGGCGGTAGATGTCCGCCTGACGGTAAAATGGCAGATAGTCGCCGAACTTCGAGACCATGGTGTGCGCCACCAGCGCCTCCGTCGGCAGACCGCGCGGCACCAGCCATTCGGGCGCTGGTGCCTGGACATGCGAGGCGCCGTCGCAGGACCGGCAGACGTATTTCGGGCGCACCGTGACCAACACGCGGAACCGCGCCGGGATGACATCCAGCCGCTCGCTCCGATCCTCGCCCACCTTGACCATCTCGCCGCATCCGCACGGGCACAGGGTGCTGTCGGGCTCGATCACCCGTTCGACCCGCTCCAGATGGGGCGGCAGGTGCCCCTTGTTCCGCCGGGACGTGCGGGCGGCCGTCTTCTCGTTCCCGGTGGCCTTGGCGGCCGCGTCGCTGGCTTCGGCGAGCCGGCCTTCGGCGACTTCCACATCCTCGAAGGGCAGATGCTGCTGGTCGGGATCGGACTTCTCGGACGTCGCGCCGAATTTGTCCCGGCGCAGCTGCGCGATCATGCGCTCCAAGCGCGCACGGGCTTCCTCGGAGGTGGCGAGACGGCTCTCCGCCTCGGCACGAGCGGCCTCGGCAGAGGTGCGTGCCGCCTCGGCGACGGCGAGCTGCCGCTCGAGATCGGCCACCCGGGCCGCGCTGATCGCTCCGCTCGATGCCATGATCCGATCATATCACCCGGGCCAGGCCGATACCCCCATAAAGCAAGGCCCGAGTCATCCTGTCGCAGCTACCCCGCGCGCGTCGGGCGGGGCCGGCGCTCCGCTCGAACCGCGCGCCAGTCGATGCCCTCGAACAGCGCCGAGAACTGCGCCGGCGACAACCGGATCGTGCCATCTGCCGGCGTCGGCCACTGGAAGGCGCCCCCTTCCAATTTCTTGTAAATCAGCACGAGCCCCGTCTGGTCCCAGACCAGGCATTTCATCGCGTCGCCCCGCTTCGAGCGGAAGACGAAGACCGCGCCGCTGAAAGGGTCATGCCCCAGGACCTCCTGCACGATCAGCGACAACCCGGCATGCCCCTTGCGGAAATCCACCGGCCGCGTCGCCAGATAGACCCGATGGGGCCCGCCCGGCAGGATCACGATGCGCCTCGAACGGCCGCGATCACCCTGCTCAGGTGCGTCGGGTCGAAGGTCGGCGGGACGTCGATGCGGATGTCGCCTATCTCGAGCGTCAGCGGCCCCGATCCTCCATCAGGCAGATCCCCGGCCGCCTCGGAGACCGACACAGGCAAGAACGCGAGCGCCTCCTCGTGCGGCATCGGCAAAAGTCCGTCACGCGCAGCGCGACGCCAGGCGTGCAGTTGCGGGGCGGAGATCTCGTGCCTACGCGCGACCTCCGCAACCGTCACCCCGTCACGATACGTCTCGAGGACGATCGCCGCCTTCACGTGCTCGGGCCAGCGTCGACGACCCGTCGGACCGCTCACGACCTCGATACGCCCACAGTAACCGTCGCCGTCACTATGAACCCGCAATATTCGCCGAACGCGGCGCAGGGGCCTGTTTGATGGCCCGGCGCAGGGGGTGACGGGGCATCGAGAATGCACGGGCGACTGGTGGACGGCGGTCATACACGCATAGCCTGCGGGTTGGCTCCTCCTGGCAACGAACGCGTGTTCCGGAGGGAATGACCTCGCATGCGCGATGACGCCGCGTGGTCAGGCAGCGTTCACTTGTGGCTTGAAGGACGGTCGGCCGGAGCGGGCTCAAGGACCGGCCCAGTGCATCCGGGCGATCCGCGGCCAGAGAAGGGACCAGAAGGGCGCGGCGCTGCTGGAGAGCGCGAGCGTCATCCGGCGGCCTGAGAGGACGAGCCGGGCGCCGGCGCGGAGCACGCGCTCGCGCAGGCGGCGCAGGCTCCAGCCGGGCCAGGTGGCGTGGGCCATGGCGCGGCGGGCGATGTGCATCAGCTGGTAGGCGAGGACGAAGATGAGCAGCCGGACCTCGTGTGCGGGGCGAAGGCATCGACGGCCTCGGAGGCGCTCGGAGGCCTCCGACCCCGCCAGTGCGACTTCGGCCGGTTGGTCGACGAGAGCGCGGGGGCGAGGACGTCCTTCAGTTCGCCCATATGACCCTCAGCGGTGCCGCGCTCGCGGTAGTGGTCGAGCACCTCCTGTCGGCTCATCTGACCATGATCCAGCGAGGTCACGAGGAAGAAGCGGTCGAGCAGCAGATCGTCCTCGCGCTCCTTGACGACGAGCACGATGCGGCGGGCCCGCTCCCAGCTCTCGGCCTGGTAGGTGAGCGAATGCAGCCACATGCGCGGCTCGGCCGGGCGCCGGCCTGGAGGCCGCTTCATGTAGGGCGCCGCGAGGCGGTCGAGCGCGGGGTTGGCGCGTAGGCGCGCGACGTAGTCGATTCCGCGCTCTTCGAGGCCGGCGAGGAGCCCGGCGGAAGGAAAGCCGGCATCGATGCGCACCATCGCCACGTCGCAGAGGCTGGCTTGTGCCTGATCAACCACGTCGAGGATTACCTCGGTCGCGCCGTCAGCGGTGCCGACAGCGCCAGGGCGCAGACGCGCGTCGAGCATGTCGCCGGTTTCAGCGACGGAGGTGACGAGGGGGTGGTAGATCCGTCCCCGATAATGGCCATTCCACTCGGCCTTGGGCTGGTGCCCATGTACATCGATTGGAAGGCTGTCGACATCGAGGGTCAGCCGCCGGGGCCGCTTGCCGCCCCGCTCGGCGCGCGCGGCCCGAGCACCGAGTTCGAGGGCGGCCTTGCGCAGCACCGACCGGTTGGACGGCTCGGCCATGATGGCGGTGAAGCGCGACAGCGTGGGCTGCGAGGCGAGGCCATGCGGGCGGTCGAGCGGGGTCCGTCCGGAGGCCGAACTGGCCGCCAGCCGGAAGGCGGGGTCGTCCCTGAGCGCGTCCGCGTCGTCGTGGTCACGCCAGCCCTGCGCGGCGAGCAGAACGCTCGTCCGGATGAGCGAGGGGAGGTCATGGACGACATCCTCCCGCCGCCGCGGATCGGTCAGCTGAGGGTTCATCCACTCAACGATGCCGCTTCGCTCCATGATTTCGCGCAGCACCACGGCCCCGGCGTCACTGGTCAGCCGCTCGGCCCGGCTCTCGACGCGCAGGGACCTGTTGAACCCCGCAGCGACCGGCTGTAGCGTTTCACCCATGGCGTGCTCCGAACGTTGCTGTCGGGTTTCGTGTAGCAACTTGATTCTACAGAGCTTTCGCGGGCACGCCAGCCATTTCCCCCAATTTCGATGAATAAGGTCGGATGAAAACTTCCGGAAGTTTGTACGTCATCAGCCATGCGAGACCTCCTGCTCAGGCAGGCGTCATCTCGGCCGACAGGCCCTGTCAAACAACACGGGTGATGGGCGGCCGCTTACACAGCAGACGCGATGGCGAACGAGCACGTCGAAGTGCGCGGGCTGCCGGTCACGCACGAGCTCTACGACTTGATCCTGTTCATCGTGCACTCCTTCGTCCGCCCCACGACGACCGAGCTCTACGCGCTGCGCCACAACGACGTCGTTGTCGCGGACGACCCGAAGCGACTGATTCTGACCGTGCGCAACGGTAAGACCGGCTATCGAGCCGCGAACACGATGGAAGCCGCTGTCAGCGTGTATCAGCGCATCTGCGAACGATACCCCGACGCGTCCGGCGAAGACTTCTTGTTTCTACCTGACTACGCGAACCGGACGACCGCGTCGAAAATCATTCAACGTCAGTTCCACGCGCTGTTGAAGCGCGCGGAAATCGAAACCGACATCTTCACCGGCAAGAACCATACCCTGTACTCGCTTCGTCACACCGCGATCTGCATGAGGATCATCCTGAGCGGCGGCAAGGTGAACATCTACAATCTCGCAAAGAACGCGGGAACGAGCGTCGACCAGATCGAACGCTTCTATGCGAAGCACCTGCCTCTCTCACGCGAAATGGCGGAGAACCTCCAAGCCTTCGCGGACTAAAAAATTTCCATCAATGAAGGATTTTTTCGGGAAACCGACCGCAAGCGCATATAAATAAAAGCATCAGGACGTAACCGGCATTTACCCCTGACCATATCTGATCATCGTGAGTGATGGTCGACGAACCTGTTGTTCGAGGGTGAGGAACAACACGCATAGAAGCGCAGAGGATTGCGTGGAGCTAGTCGACCCCCATGAGTGCGATGATCCCTCACCAGCAGCAAAGTTGGGAATGCTGCTTCAACAACCTACCCTTCACGACGCGGGCAACGCGACCACTTGCGACCCGCACACGCGCTTTTAGTCGCCTCATTGGCTGAAGATGCGTGACCGCTGGGAGAAGCGATGCTTCTTGAAGCTGAGCATAGGATGAGACCGCCCAACCGCCATCCGTCGCGTTAATCGTGAATTGCTCAAATGAGGTGCGTTATGCTGGAACGCCTTCGCCCGGTCGGAGGGTGAAGTGCGTCAACACCACAAAACAAAAAAATAATAAAATCACCATGACCCTGAGCGAAGCGAAGCTCATACGAACGAAGTGAGTATGAGTATCCAGAACAAGCTTCAAAAGATCCTGAAGAATATAAAGTGCTTTGCTCGCTTCGCTCGCAAAGACTTCGTTGCACTTCCTGGCTGGGTTGCCGGTATTATGTCTCGGGATAAAAGAAATATAAATAATTTACGATAAATCATTTCCACAACGGAGCTTCAAAATGCACTACCCTACAGTTCTTGTGAACTACCGCATTCCTGTTTCGCTGAAGCGGGACTTCGAAGACGCGTGTCGTCGGCTCAACGTGCCGATGACCGCGCAGATCAACCTGCTCATACGCCAGTTCGTGCGCGAACAAAAGCGAGAGCGACAACAGCCGACTGATAGCTTTGAACCACTCAACTTCTACAGCACAGAGGAGATCAACACATGATACGCAAAGCAGCTTTTCCCCGCACGCACGAAGACTTAGTCCGAGCGATCGCTCGCATGGACATCAGCGAGTTCGACGTCATCGAACCCGTGTCTCCGTCCGAAACGAAGAACGTCACCGACCAGATCAAGACGTTCGCGCAAAACGGCGATAACGTAACAATCATCTTGGTCAGATCGTCATGATGCGCTTCAAGACCTTCATCGAGACCGAAGACGCTCAAGAGCAAGAGCAGCTGGACGAAAGTATCCTCCGCACCGGAGCGCTCACCACATACGCGACGAAAGCGCGTTCAGCTGGCAATAAGTCAGAGCAGGCGTTCAAAGCTGCACGAAGCGAGCTCCAACGTCCGCTTTCGGACGATACGCTCGAAACGCGTGTCGAGCGAATCGACAAAGCGCTCGACAAGATGCTCGAAGGACTTCTCCATCAACGCGAGCAGATCGGCAACGGCGTCGCTGTCGACTACGCTGGGCATACCTTCGCACAGCGCCAGAGCCGGAAGTCGCGGTAACCGACCTCGATTCCACTCATGACATAATGTTCCTTTCTAAACGAGTCCGACTAAGCCACTCATTTTAGTCGGACTTTTTTTGCGCCCTTGTGGAACTTCGGTTTCCAGTCATGTTGGAACTCGACAAAACGACCATTTTACAATGGGTTAGATATGGCACTCGGCAAGCAAGCGAAGATCCTCACGAAGAAGCAGATCGACCAGCTCACCTGGTATGTCGGCACGCTACGCCATGGCGTGCGCAACCAGGTGATCGTCATGCTCTCCGTCAAAGCTGGTCTTCGGGCGAAAGAGATCGCGTCGCTCACGTGGGCGATGGTCACCGACGCGGACGGCGACATCGCCGACGTCATCGCGCTCACCGATAAAGCAGCCAAAGGACGTAGCGGACGCATCATCCCGATGAACATGCAGCTACGTCACAAGCTCGAGGACTTGCTCGACGCTAAACGTGCGCGTGACGACTTCGACCTCGCGTCCTCGCACGTCATACGCACAGAGCGCGCGTCTCGCACGTCCCCACAAGCTGTCGTCAACATGTTTACGCGCTGGTATACCGACCTCGGACTGGCAGGTTGCTCGTCACACTCGGGACGTCGCACCTTCATCACGAACGCCGCGAAGAAGATCAGCACCGTGGGAGGCTCGCTCCGCGACGTCCAAGCGCTCGCGGGACACTCATCCCTCACCGTCACGCAGCGCTACATCGAAGCCGAGGGCGAAGCACAGCGGAAGATCGTCGACCTCATGTGACGCGTGCGTGCAGCACGCCAAGGACTTGTCGCGAGCACGCTTCAATACTTGCCGGGAAAAACCCCGCTCGCGGCGTTCGTCGCGAGATTACGCGCTTTTTGTAGGTACCGCATGAACTGCCTACGGTTCCGACTTTGGCTCGTGTCCTTTCCAGCCATAATCTCCTCTGCGTAGAATCGCACCGCAGCCGGGAACATAGGACGCGTATAGCGATACCCACGCTCGCGGATCCAATCGTCGCGCCCTTTCGCCCACCGGTAGAAATCTAAAGCTGTGCCACTTATACGTCCCCGCTTATCACCCTCAGCATGATCGAGCCAGATACGATATAACCGCAGCATCATGTTAGCTCGATCAAGATATTTGAGGAACGCTCTCTCGTAGCCCTCGCTTAGCGCGAATTTTCCCGACGCCGAAATGGCGAGAGCAGCACCAGCGCCATGTTCCTCGAGCAACTGCGACACGTCCTTCAACGTCTCGCGCGGTTCCTTTTTGAGCGGAATACGCACAACGATCGAGTTTGCGTCAGTTTCCACTATCTCCCCGTGCTGCACCACCCGAACTCCAAGGTCGGCAGCGAATAGCTCACGCCACCTTCCCGAACCCCACCATTCATTGAATGGCATCTCCCAGATCGAACCCCATTCCTTGTAGTGCTCATAATCGACGTCGATTTCTGGATCGACGTGCGCAAGCTTCAAGAACTCGAACCACAACCGATAGGGTTCGACCTGTTTCGCCGGCAATTGAAAGGCTCCATCGCCCGACCACTTTTTCGGCATGAACGCCCTCCATTTCCACTGGAAACCCAAAGTGGACAACCCGAAGTTCGGCAAGCCCAGCTCGTCTTGTCACTCAAAACACAGCTACAAACAACTATATTATAATTGTCAGCGGGCGACACAGCAAAGGCTCGATCTGGCACTTCCAACCACCACTATTGAAAGGAAATGAACATGTCTACGAACAACCTTCCCGTCCTCGCCAGCAACCAAGTCGACGTAGAGAACTTCGTCGATCGAATCAAGAAGCATATGAGCGATGCTACCTTCGCCTGGCGTCAAATCTCCGAAATTCTCGCTGAAGCGGCAAATGAATTCGGTTGCGACTCTGACAAGATGAAGTCCCTGCGCAAGCAGACTGGCTTCAGCAAGAGCAAGGTCTCAAAGTTAATCGCCATCGCTACGAGCAAGCGTCTCTCTGAAAATTACGCGCTCTTCCAAACGACTCACGCGTGGACAGTTCTTTATGAAGTCACGAAGTTGACCGATGAAGAATTCGACACCCTCCTTGAAAATGTCAGCGTTGGCGACATCATCACGCAGAGCACAGTCAACAAAGCGCGCAAAAAGACTGTCAAAGAGCCAGATCCTTACAAGACTGTGTTCAATCTCCAGATTGACTTGAACGCCCTCAAATCTGGCATGTTCAGCGGGACAGATTACGAAGAGCTGTACAATGCCATCGAGAAAATCCAGAACACGCTGAACTACGTGCGTGTTGTCGAGACTAATCAGTTCGAAAATGACGCAGCACGTTATGTAGCAGAAATCGAGCGAGAGTTCGACAAAGCAGTGCGTAAAGAGTATTCAGCTGCTCTAAGTTCCTACAAGTCTCGTTCGAGCGACAAAACCATGTTTGGAGCTTACACGAAAGAAGAACTTAATCAGCTAATGCGCGATAAAGACTACGCTGCCGCATTCGACGCTCTGGACAGCGATCGCTTTGATCAGGCACGCCTCTACGAGGAAGCGTCAAGCAAGGTCGAAGCGAAACGGGCAAATAAGTTCGGTCCCCTTGTCCGTCCGCACAATGAGTTCGCAAACACTGAAATTCAGAGCGCAGCATAAAATACAAACTCATCGTAACTTCTCGAAGCGCTGCTCCATGCAGCGTTTTTTTGTATCGAGCAGAAATTCGCGTTTCCACTGGAAAAAGAGGGCGCACATGTCGCTAGAAGCGGATAGGCTCAAACCTCACGCTCAAGCTGGGAGACGACTCGTCGAAGTAGTCGATCGAGCTATTCGTCTCGGTGTAGCCCGCGACGACATCGATGTTGCGTCCTCACACGTCATCCGCACAGAGCGCGCGTCTCGCACTTCCCCACAAGCTGTCGTCAACATGTTCACGCGCTGGTATGCCGATCTCGGACTGGCAGGTTGCTCGTCACACTCGGGATGTCGCACCTTCATCACGAACACAGAAAAGAGGATCAGCATGTTGTTACGGCTCAACCAGCCGAACCTCGCACTGCCCTGTGAAGACATCCGTATAAAATCCAAACAGTTGCTTTGTGATGGTGAGAGTAGCATTTCCCGTCATCATATCAATTGAGTAGACTTCCAGTATGTCAGCAGGCTGAGTTTCAATCGTTAGGTAAGATTTGCTGCCCCGGTATATGTACCGAACTTCCCCTTGATACACACGGTCCTCGCCGTACTTGACATGAACTGTATTGCCGACCTGTGGCGCGTATTCATCAAGAACAAACAAGGTCTCTTTTAGGTTTTGGAAGTTTTGATCATTTTCTAACTCACCATCATCCCGAAACCCCACACGTTGCCCTGTCCATTGCTGAGCTTCACATAAAATAACGAGCAGACCAGCAGAAAAAACGGGGCTAGCGCAAAAACACGATATAAAAGCGATAAACGCAAAAAGAGGTTTCACTGTACCACTCCTGCAATCAAGCATTATGTCGTACAAGTGAGCAAATAGCATGTCAAGCACCGCACGACGTCGAGCTGCGGTGAAAGTTGCTCGGTTTTCAGGTTGTTCGATGTGGTCAAACCGTTAGGTCGGCTACGAGTGCGTTGCACACACTCCGCACGCGCCGCGCATCAAGCGACTCAGTCAGCACGCACACCCACACCACCTTTATAGGTGTTTACAACTTTAAGCTTGAAAGGTGCTGCGCCCCGTGTGCACCAAAAACCCTTGATTTCCTTGGGTTTTTGGTGAGCCGTGCAGGATTCGAACCTGCGACCCACTGATTAAAAGTCAGTTGCTCTACCAGCTGAGCTAACGGCCCACGTGGAGCGCTTCTAGAAACAGCGCGGGGGGCGGTCAACCCCCGAAACATGCGCTCCGCGCGCCACTGGAAAGCTGCCGTCGCGGGGCGTATATCCGGCGCATGGATCGTCGCGCGGACACCGGCCTGCCCTTCATGAAGATGCACGGGCTCGGCAACGACTTCGTCGTGATCGACGCGCGCGCCCGCGCCGTCGAGGTCACGCCCGCGCTCGCCCGGGCGCTCGCCGATCGCCACCGCGGCGTGGGCTTCGATCAGCTCGCGCTGATCCGCGCGGACGCGGCGGCCGACGCGCGGCTCGAGTTCCTGAACGCCGACGGCTCGCCCTCGGCCGCCTGCGGCAACGCCACCCGCTGCATCGCCCGCCACCTGATGGAGGAAACGGGCCGCGACGCGCTGCGCCTCGCCACGGCGCACGGGGTCCTCTCCGCCGAGCGGCGCGGGGCGCTCACGGCGGTCGACATGGGGCCCCCGGGGCTCAACTGGCGCGACGTGCCGCTGGCCGGGGCGATGGACACGCTGGAGCTCCCTCTCGAGGGCGCGCCGACGGCGACCGGCATGGGCAACCCGCATTGCACCTTCTTCGTCGACGACGCCGAGGCCGTGGACCTCGCCGCGCTCGGCCCCCGGATCGAGCATGACGCGCTCTTCCCCGAGCGCACGAACGTCCAGGTGGCGAGCCTTGCCGGCCCCGACCGCCTGCGCGTGCGCGTCTGGGAGCGCGGCGCCGGCGTCACGCTGGCCTCGGGCTCGTCCTCCTGCGCCGCCGCCGTGGCGGCGGCGCGGCGCGGGCTCACCGGGCCGCGGGTGACGGTGATCCTCGACGGCGGCACGCTCGAGATCGACTGGCGCGCCGAAGGCGTCCGGATGACCGGGCCGACGGCGCATGTCTTCTCCGGCACCCTGACGCCCGCCTTCCTCGAGGCGCTGGCATGACGGCGCCGCGCTTCACCACCTTCGGCTGCCGCCTCAACGCCTACGAGACGGAGGCGATGCACCGCATGGCGGAGGACGCGGGCCTCGACGACGCCGTGGTGGTCAACACCTGCGCCGTCACCGCGGAGGCCGTGCGCAAGGCCCGGCAGGAGATCCGCCGCCTGCGCCGCGACAACCCGGAGGCGCGCATCGTGGTCACCGGCTGCGCCGCGCAGACGGAGCCCGGGACCTTCGCCGCCATGGAGGAGGTCGACCACGTCCTCGGCAACGCCGAGAAGATGCGCCCGGAAACCTGGGGGGCGCTCGCCGGCACGCCGGACACCGAGCGCGTGCAGGTGGACGACATCATGTCGGTGCGCGAAACCGCCCATCACCTGATCGACGGCTTCGGCACCCGCGCGCGCGCGCACGTCCAGATCCAGAACGGCTGCGACCACCGCTGCACCTTCTGCATCATCCCCTACGGCCGCGGCAATTCCCGCTCGGTGCCCGCGGGCGTCGTGGTGGACCAGATCCGCCGCCTGCGCGACGCGGGCTACAACGAGGTGGTGCTCACCGGCGTGGACCTGACGAGCTGGGGCGCCGATCTGCCCGGCCGTCCGCCGCTCGGCGATCTGGTGCGGCGCATCCTGAAGCTGGTGCCGGACCTGCCGCGCCTGCGCCTTTCCTCGATCGATTCGATCGAGGCGGACCCCGCGCTGATGGAGGCTCTGGCGACCGAGCCGCGGCTCATGCCGCACCTGCATCTCTCGCTGCAGCACGGTGACGACCTGATCCTCAAGCGCATGAAGCGCCGCCACCTGCGCGACGACGCCATCCGCTTCTGCGAGGAGGCGCGCCGCCTGCGCCCCGACGTGGTCTTCGGCGCCGACATCATCGCGGGCTTCCCGACCGAGACGGAGGAGGCCTTCGCCAATTCCCTCCGCCTCGTCGAGGAATGCGGCCTCACCTGGCTGCACGTCTTTCCCTTCTCGCCGCGCGCCGGCACCCCCGCCGCGCGCATGCCGCAGCTCGACGGCGCCACGATCCGCGACCGCGCCCGCCGCCTGCGCGCCGCCGGCGCGCGCCGCCGCACCGCCTGGCTCGCCGCGCAGACGGGCTCGGAGCAGCGCGCCCTCATGGAAAGCCCGCGCCTCGGCCGCACGGAAGGCTTCGCCGAGGTGACCTTCGACGCCGACCACCCCGTGGGCGAGATCGTCCCGGCCCGCATCACCGGCCACGACGGCACCCGCCTGACCGCCTGACCGCCCGGCCCCCGCGCCGGGCACAAGAGCCATCGGCCCACCCATGCGCGGGGCCGAGGGGCCTGCCACCAACCGCCAATCAGCCCCGAGGGGCGACGCCTCCCCCGCAGACCGCCCCCGTCTCACCCCGAACAGCCGGGGGCGACCGGCCGCAGGTCGGGCCGCAGCGCCTCCGCACGAGCGTCGAAGCCCCCGCCTGCACGCCGCCGCACGGCCCGGCGCCGTCGAAAACCACAAGGCCCGCGGCCGGCACTCCCTTGCGTCCCCCTTGGAGACGCCCCGAAGGCCCGGACACCTCCCGCCCCATCATCTTGGTCCAAATACTCCGGGGGTGAATTGGCCGCAGGCCAAGAGGGGGCAGCGCCCCCTCCTCCCGTCCCCGCTCGCGCCCCGCGTTGACAGCTCCGCCCCCGCGGCGCAGCCTGCATGCGATCGACAAGAGAGACCGCCCGATGCTCCAGCTTCATGCCTCCGCCGCCTCGCCCTACGTGCGCAAGGTGCGCGTCGCCGTCCGCGAACTCGGCCTGGACGCGGAGGTGGAGGAGATCGACACCGCGACCACGCCCCTCGGGACCGACCCGCGGCTCGCCACGGTCAATCCGCTGGGCAAGATCCCGGCGCTCGTGCGGGACGACGGGCCGGCGCTCTACGACAGCCGGGTGATCTGCCGCTACCTGAACGACCGCGCCGGGGGCGCGCTCTATCCCGAGAGCCGCATCTGGGAGGTGGCGACGCTCGAGGCGACGGCGGACGGCATCCTCGACGCGGCGGTGCTCATGGTCTACGAGACGCGCTTCCGGCCCGAGCCGCACCGCTCCGAGGACTGGCTCGAGGCGCAGTGGGCGAAGATCGCCCGCGCGCTCGACGCGCTCGGCGGGCGCTGGATGAGCCATCTCTCGGGCCGGCTCGACATCGGGCAGATCGCGGTGGGCTGCGCGCTCGGCTACCTCGATTTCCGCCACCCGGAGCGCAACTGGCGCGAGGGCCGCGGCGCGCTCGACGACTGGTTCGCGGTCTTCGCCAAGCGGCCCGCGATGGTCGCCACGCGCCCGCCGGCGCCGTGAACGTCGGGCGCCCGGGCTGACGAGCGGCGCGCCGCCGTGGCGGCACCGCGCCTGCCCTCGGCAGGGCCGGCGCCCCCGACCGTCCGGGCCGGGCGAGCGAAGACGCGCCGCCATCGACAGCCCGACGACCGGAGCGCGAGAGGTTATACCCGGCCCGCGCCGGCCTCAAGAAGCGCCGCCGCGGCATCGGCGCCGCGGGGGCGCGGCATTGTATCGCTGGACGGCTCCCGCGCGGCTCGCTACATAGCCAAACGATGACGCCCGGACCGCGCTGCGGTCGGGCGTGGCATTGATCCGGCCCGAGCCGGCCCAGAGATGGAGAAGCCGCATGTCCCACGCTGAGGACCATCAGGGAACCAGACGCGATTTCCTCTACTACGCGACGGCCGGCGCGGGGGCGGTGACGGCCGGCGCCGCCATCTGGCCCCTCGTCGACCAGATGAACCCCTCCGCCGACGTCGAGGCGCTGTCGACCATCCGCGTCGACATCTCGACGCTTCAGCCCGGCACGCAGCTCACGGTGAAGTATCTCGGCAAGCCGGTCTTCATCCGTCGCCGCACCGCCGAGGAAATCGCCGCCGAACAGGACGTCGACGTCGACAGCCTGATCGACCCGATCGCGCGCAACCCCAACGTCGGCGGCGACGCGCCCGCCACGGACGCCAACCGCGCGCTCGACGCGGACGGCGAGTGGCTGGTGCAGATCGGCGTCTGCACGCACCTCGGCTGCGTGCCGATCGGCGACGGCGCGGGCGACTACAGCGGGTGGTTCTGCCCCTGCCACGGCTCGCACTACGACGGCGCCGGGCGTATCCGCAAAGGCCCCGCGCCCGAGAACCTGCACATCCCCGTCGCCGAGTTCGTCGACGAGACCACGATCAAGCTGGGCTAAGGAGGCGCACCGATGTCCGGAATTCCGCACGACCATTACGAGCCCGCCTCGGGCGGCGAGAAGTGGCTGCATCGGCGTCTGCCGATCGTCGGCCTGCTCTACGACACGATCATGATCCCCACGCCCAAGAACCTCAACTGGATGTGGATCTGGGGGATCGTGCTCACCTTCACGCTGGTGCTGCAGATCGTCACCGGCATCGTGCTGGTGATGCACTACACGCCGCACGCCGACATGGCCTTCGCCAGCGTCGAGCACATCATGCGGAACGTGAACGGCGGCCACATGCTGCGCTACATCCACATGAACGGCGCGTCGCTCTTCTTCGTGGCGGTCTACGCGCACATCGCGCGCGGGCTCTACTACGGCTCCTACAAGGAACCACGCGAGATCACCTGGATCATCGGCATCCTGATCTACATCCTGATGATGGCCACCGCCTTCATGGGCTACGTTCTGCCCTGGGGTCAGATGTCCTTCTGGGGCGCGACGGTGATCACCGGCCTCTTCGGCGCGATCCCCTTCGTGGGCGATTCGCTGCTGGTGTGGCTGCAGGGTGGCCCGGCCGTGGGCAACGCGACGCTGCAGCGCTTCTTCTCGCTGCACTACCTGATGCCCTTCATCATCCTCGGGCTGTCGATGGTGCACATCTGGGCCTTCCACACGACGGGCAACAACAACCCGACGGGTGTCGAAGTGCGCCGCACCTCGAAGGCCGAGGCCGAGAAGGACACCGTGCCCTTCTGGCCCTACTTCGTGATGAAGGACCTCTTCGCGCTCGGCATCATCTTCATCGTCTTCCTCGCCATCGTCGGCTTCATGCCCAACTACCTCGGGCACCCCGACAACTACATCGAGGCCGATCCGCTCGTGACGCCCGCGCACATCGTGCCGGAGTGGTACTTCCTGCCCTTCTACGCGATCCTGCGCGCCTTCGACGACTCGGTCTGGATCGTGCAGTTCGCGGGCTTCATCACCGGCGGCATCATCGACGCGAAGTTCTTCGGCGTGCTGGCCATGTTCGGCTCGATCATCGTGGTTGCGCTGGTGCCGTGGCTCGACACCTCGAACGTGCGCTCGGGCCGCTACCGGCCGATGTTCAAGTGGTGGTTCGCCCTCTTCTGCGTGGACTTCTTCGTCCTGATGTGGGCGGGCGCCATGCCGGCCGAGGGCATCTATCCGACCATCGCCCTGATCGGCGCGACCTACTGGTTCGCCTTCTTCCTGGTGATCCTGCCGCTGCTCGGCGTCTTCGAGAAGCCGGCGCCGCAGCCCGCGACCATCGAGGAAGACTTCAAGGAACACCTCGCGCCCTCCGGCGGGACCAAGATCGCCGAGACCCCCGCCGAGTGACCCGGGCCGACAGAAAGGAACCGCGAGACATGTTCAGAACCTTCGCCATCGCCGCTGCCACCGCGCTCTCCGTGGCCGGCAGCGGGGCCTTCGCCGCCGGCGGCGCGGGCGAGGTGACCGACTACGACTTCTCCTTCGAGGGGCCGTTCGGCACCTACGATCAGGCGCAGCTGCAGCGGGGCCTGCAGGTCTACACGCAGGTCTGCGCCTCCTGCCACGGGCTGGAGCACGTGCCGATCCGCACGCTGTCGAGCGAGACGGGCCCGGGCATGCCGATGGATCAGGTCCGCGCCTACGCGGCGGACCTGATGGTCATCGATCCGGCGGCCAACCCGGATATCGTCGATCCCGACACCGGCGACGTGCAGGAGCTCAAGCCCGTCAACCACTTCCCCGCGAACGAGAGCCAGGGCGCGCCCGACCTCTCGCTCATGGCGAAGGCGCGCGCGGGCTTCAGCGGCCCCTACGGCACCGGCCTCAACCAGCTCTTCAAGGGCATGGGCGGCGCCGAATACATCGCCTCGCTGCTGATGGGCTACACCGGCGAGGACAAGCTGGAGGCCGGTGCGCTCCTCTACGAAAACAAGGTCATGGATGGCGGCTGGATCAACATGGCGCCGCCGCTCTACGAGGGCGCGGTCGAGTATCAGGATGGCACCCCGGCCACCGAGGAGCAGATGGCCAAGGACGTCGCCGCCTTCCTGATGTGGACGGCCGAGCCGAAGATGATGGAGCGCAAGCAAGCCGGCTTCACCGGCGTGCTGTTCCTGACGGTGCTGACCGTGCTGCTCTACCTGACGAACAAGCGCATCTGGGCGCCGATCAAGGCCCGCGCGAAGTCCGACGAGAGCTGAGCGCGGCAGGATCGCCCGCGAAACGCCCCTGCGCCGCCCGGCGCGGGGGTTTTTTCTTGCCCGTTCAGCCCTCGCGCAGGTGCCGGCGGAAGGCCCGCTTCAGAAGATCGAGCTCGGCGCGCAGGCGCCCGACCTCCGCGCGCAGATCGTCCTCGAGCGCCTCGCCCGCGGCGAGCGTCACGCGCTCCAGCGTCTCGCCCGTCCCGGCCGCGCGAATCACGAGGGTATGCACCCCCTCCCCCACCAGCGCCGGCGGCACGGGCACCCGCAGGTGCCAGCGCCCGGCCTCGTCCGCGGTGAGGCGGACCTCCGGCACCGGGCGGCCCGCGTGCAGCACCTCGACCGCCGGGCGGTCCGCGCCGGCGCCCTGCACCTCGCCCTCCCAGACGCCGTTGGCGAATCGGGTGCGCGTCACGCTGAGGCCGTCGGTCATGGTTCCTCCCTCACAGCGCGGCCCGCGGGTGGCGCGAGAGCACCACGTCGCCGAGCGCGATCCGGTTCATCGCGGGCCGCTCGAAGATCAGGTCGAGCCAGAGCCGCTCCACCCGCTTCTCGTTGAGCGCCGAATAGGCGAGGTCGAATTCGACCACCGCGGGCGCGTCGGCCACGGGCACCTCGCGCAGGATCTGCTCGGTGTTGGGGCCGTGGCGGATGTTGAGCCGCGCGTAGACGGCGAGCGGCTCTTCCAGCGCGAGCGTGAGCGCGGCGCGCACCACGTGGCGCCGCAGGAGCCCCTCGGCCGCGTCCCTCGGCAGATCGAGGGCGAGGGACAGGTAGCTTCCGGCGAAGCCGAACACCTCGACGGCGAGCGCGCAGGGCGCGCCCTCCTGCCCCCATGGGCCGTCCTGCGCGATGGCGATCTCGCCCAAGGGGCAGTCGTGAAAGAGCGCGAGATCGGCGCCGAGCCGCACGCCTGAGACGGGCGTCACGCCCGACGCCGACGCAAGGGGCGCGCGCCACGCCTCGGGCCGCCAGGCCCAGTCGGTGCCCGGCACGGCCACATCGGGCGCCGCCGCCGCGTCGGCCGCGAGCCGCCGGTCCGCCACGGCGAGGAACTGCCCCAGTGCCCGGTGAAGCGGCAGGGCGCGCGCGCGACCGTCGCGCAGCGCCGCGAGCGGCGCCGTCTCCGCCCGCCGCGCCGCGCGGCGCCATTGGCGCAGCGCCGCGTCCTGCCTCATGCGGCCGATCGGTCCGTCGTCGCCCATCCCGCCGATGTCCTGTCCCTCGTGTCGACGTCGTAGCAGGGAAACCGTTTCAGTTGAACAAACCGGCGAACATCGTGCCGACACCGTCGGGCTCCAGCGCCTCGGCCGGCGCGACGGCGCGCGTCTCGATTCGCGCGGCGAGCGCGGCGAGCAGGTTCGCCCCCGCCTCCCCGGCGAGCGGGCTGTCGGTCGGGGCGTAGAGCGCGAGCCCCACGACCCGCTCGCCCGCGCGCGCCGCCCCGCGCCAGTGGCGCGGATCGCCCCCCGGCAGCACCTCGGCGCCGCCCTCGGCGAGATGGGCGAGCGCGAGCGCGCCCCGCTGGCGCGCGGCGAGCACCTCGACCGGCGCGGCGGCGGTGAGCGCCGCGGCGTCCGGCGGGGCGAGCGCGGGATCGGCGGCCGAGACGCTGACGGTCATCAGCGCCGGCAGCGCCCGCGGCCCCTCGCTCTCGGGGGCGAGGCTCGCGCAGCTCGCCAGCAGCACGAAACTGCCGGTCGCGCTGTCGCGCACCGCCGCGCGGTCCACGCAGTAGCCGGGCGGCGCCTTGACCACCACCGCGCCCCGCGCGACGACCGCCTCGCGCGCGGGCGGACCGCCGGGGCGGGCCGCGTCGCAAGCCGCGAGGGCGAGCGCCGCGCCGGCGAGCGCGGCGCTAGATATCCATGTAGACATGCGTCTCGGCTTTGGCGCCGGGATGGGTGACCGCGCCCTTGTAGGTCGGCCCCACCGTCTGCGCGAATTTCCAGACCGCGCCGGAGGCGTAGTTCGTGGGCCGCGGGCCGGCCCAGTCCTTGCGCCGCGCCGCGAGCTCCTCGTCGGAGAGCGCGACGGAGAGCGCGCCCTCGACCGCGTCGATGGTGATCATGTCGCCGGTCTTCAGAAGGGCGATCGGCCCGCCCTGCGCCGCCTCGGGGCCGACGTGGCCCACGCAGAAGCCGCGCGTCGCGCCGGAGAAGCGGCCGTCGGTGATCAGCGCGACCTTCTTGCCCATGCCCTGCCCCGAGAGCGCGGCGGTGGTGGCCAGCATCTCGCGCATGCCGGGGCCGCCCTTCGGGCCTTCGTTGCGGATGACGAGCACCTCGCCCTCTTCGTATTCGCGCGCCTTGACGGCGGCGAAGGCCTCTTCCTCGGAGTCGAAGACGCGCGCCGGGCCGGTGAAGACCTGGTTCTCCGGGGCGATGCCGGCGACCTTCACGATGGCGCCCTCGGGGGCGAGGTTGCCCTTCAGCCCGACGACGCCGCCGGTCTTCGTGAGCGGCTTTTCGATCGGGTGGATGACGCGGCCGTCGGCCTCGTAGCTGACGCGGTCGAGCGACTCGCCGATCGACTCGCCGGAGGCGGTGACGCAGTCCTCGTGGATGAGGCCCGCCTTGCGCAGTTCCTTCATCACCACGGGCAGGCCGCCCGCCTCGTAGAGGTCCTTCGCGACGAACTGCCCGCCGGGCTTCAGGTCCACGAAATAGGGCGTGTCGCGGAAGATCTCGCAGACGTCGTCGAGGAAGAAGTCGATCCCCGCCTCGTGCGCGATCGCCGGCAGGTGCAGCCCCGCGTTGGTCGAGCCGCCGGTGCAGGCCACGACGCGCGCCGCGTTCTCGAGGCTCTTGCGCGTGACGATGTCGCGGGCGCGGATGTTCTTCTCGATGAGGTCCATGACCGCGCGGCCCGAGGCCTCGCCGTACTGGTCGCGGCTCTCGTAGGGGGCGGGCATGCCCGAGGAGTTGAAGAGCGCCAGCCCGATCGCCTCGGAGACGCAGGCCATGGTGTTCGCCGTGAACTGCCCGCCGCAGGCGCCCGCGCTCGGGCAGGCGACGCGCTCGAGGATGGCGAGCGCGGCGTCGGAGAGCTCGCCGTTCTGGTTGCGGCCGACGGCCTCGAACATGTCCTGCACGGTCAGGTCGCGGGTGCGGAAATCCTCGGGCACTTCGGGGTCGTTCGGCGCCTTCCCCGGCAGGATGGAGCCGCCGTAGATGAAGACCGAAGGCACGTTCAGCCGGACCATCGCCATCATCATGCCCGGCAGCGACTTGTCGCAGCCGGCGAGCCCGACGAGCGCGTCATAGCAGTGCCCGCGCACCGTGAGCTCCACCGTGTCGGCGATCGCCTCGCGCGAGGGCAGCGAGGAGCGCATCCCCTCGTGGCCCATGGCGATGCCGTCGGTCACGGTGATGGTGGTGAACTCGCGCGGGGTGCCCGAGCCCTCCTTGACGCCCATCTTCACCGACTGCGCCTGCCGCGCCAGCGCGATGTTGCAGGGCGCGGCCTCGTTCCAGCAGGTGGCGACGCCGACGAGGGGCTGGTGGATCTCCTCCTCGGTCATGCCCATCGCGTAGTAATACGAGCGGTGCGGCGCGCGCGCGGCGCCCTCCGTCACGTAGCGGCTCGGCAGTTTGGACTTGTCGAACGGACGCTTGAGCATGCACGCCTCCCTGATCGCTCACGCAGGGGAATAGGGAAAGCCCCCCCGCCGCACAAGGCCGTTCGGGGCCGACCGGGTGCGGCGAGATTGCGCCGGGGCGCCCGGCGCCCTAGCTCTGCGCCATGACAGTCGCCTACGCCCCGCACGACGCCTATGTCGCCCCCGCCCGCGCCCGGCCCGAGATCTGGCGCCTGATCGCGGGGCTCGTCGTCGTGGCGGCAGTGCTCTTCGGCCTGCAGAGCGCGCTGCGCGCCGCGCTCTACGCCCTCGCGCCCGAGACGCTCTACGCCGAGCTCACCATGGGCGAGGGCACCGGCACCACCCCGGCGAGCGCGCTGATCCTGCTCGGCAGCTTCGCCTTCATGGCGCTCGGCGCGGTGGCCGCGGCGCACCACCTGCACGGGCGCAGCGCGGCGAGCCTGATCGGCCCCTCCGTCGCCCGCGCGGTGCGGGACTTCTTCCGCGTGGTGGGCGCGCTCGCGCTGCTCTACGCCGCGGTGGCGGTGCTGCCGCCCTGGGCCGGGCCGGGCGGCGCGGAGCCGGAGCCCAACCTCGCCCCCGGCGTCTGGGCGGCGCTGTTGCCGCTGACGCTCGCCGCGCTGGTGATCCAGACGGGGGCGGAGGAGCTTCTGTTCCGCGGCTACCTGCAACAGCAGCTCGCCGCGCGCTTCGCCTCGCCCCTCGTCTGGATGGGGGTGCCCGCGGCGCTCTTCGCGGCCGGGCACTACGTGCCGGCCGACTTCGGCGACAACGCGGCGCTGGTCGCGCTCTGGACCGGGCTCTTCGCGCTGGCGCTCGCCGACGTGACGGCGCGCGCCGGCAACCTCGGCCCCGCCGTGGCGATGCACTTCATGAACAACGTCTTTCCCATCGCCTTCACGGCGATGGAGGGCGCGCTCTCGGGGCTCGCGCTCTACACCGTCCCGGGGGCGAGCGAGGACCCGGGGATGCTGCGCGCCGCGATGCCGGTGGAAATGGGGATGCTCGTCTGTTCGTGGCTCGCCGCGCGCGTGGCGCTGCGGCGCTGATTGCATTCCGCGCGGGGCGGGCTTATCTCCCCGCCACGGTCAGCGAGGCGCCATGAACTGGATCTCCAATTACGTCCGCCCCCGCATCAACTCCATCTTCTCCCGGCGCGAGATGCCGGAGAACCTCTGGACGAAGTGCGACGAGTGCGGGACGATGCTCTTTCACCGCGAGATCGCGGAGAACCTGAACGTCTGCACCTCCTGCGGCCATCACATGCCGATCGCGCCGCGCATGCGGTTCCGCGCGCTCTTCGACGCCGGCGTCTTCACCGAGGTCGAGGTGCCCGCGCCGGTCGCCGATCCGCTGCAGTTCCGCGACCAGAAGAAGTATCCCGACCGCCTGCGTGCCGCGCAGCGCGCCACCGGCGAGAAGGAGGCGATGCTCGTCGCCGAGGGCGAGATGGGGCGCACGCCCGTCGTCGCCGCGGCGCAGGATTTCTCCTTCATGGGCGGCTCGATGGGGATGTACGTGGGCAACGCGATCATCGCCGCCGCCCGCCGCGCGGTGGAGACGAAGCGCCCGCTGATCCTCTTCTCCGCCGCGGGCGGCGCGCGGATGCAGGAGGGCATCCTCAGCCTGATGCAGATGCCGCGCACCACCGTCGCCGTCGAGATGGTGAAGGAGGCAGGACTGCCCTACATCGTGGTGCTCACCCATCCCACCACGGGCGGCGTCACGGCGAGCTACGCGATGCTCGGCGACATCCAGATCGCGGAGCCGGGCGCGCTGATCTGCTTCGCCGGGCCGCGCGTGATCGAACAGACCATCCGCGAAAAGCTGCCCGAGGGCTTCCAGCGCGCGGAATACCTGCGCGACCACGGGATGCTCGACCGCGTGACCCACCGCCTCGAGATGCGCGACGAGCTCATCACCGTGACCCGGATGCTGATGGGGCTCCCCCCGGCGGTGAAGGGCGACCTGCCCGCCCCCGGCCCGGCCGTGCCGGAGCCGGAGGCGGAGGCGCCGGAGGACACGACCGAGCGGCCCGCCGAGGGCTGACGCGCGAAAGGACCGCCCGCCCATGACCGCGCAGGACGCCGCGCCCTCCGACCTCGTGCTCGCGCGGCTGATGTCGCTGCACCCGAAGGTCATCGACCTGACGCTCGACCGGGTGTGGCGGCTGCTCGCCGCGCTCGACCACCCCGAGCGCGCGCTGCCGCCGGCGATCCACCTCGCCGGGACGAACGGCAAGGGCTCGACGCTCGCCTTCCTGCGCGCGGGGATCGAGGGCGCGGGGCAGCGCGCGCACGCCTACACCTCGCCGCATCTCGCCCGCTTCCACGAACGCATCCGCCTCGCCGGGGAGCTGATCCCCGAGGCGGAGCTCACAGCCGTCCTCGACGAATGCGAGGCGGCGAACGGCGGCGCCCCGATCACCTATTTCGAGATCACGACCTGCGCCGCCCTTCTGGCCTTTTCCCGGCGCGCAGCCGAGTGGACCCTGCTCGAGACCGGCCTCGGCGGGCGGCTCGACGCGACGAACGTGCTCGACGCGCCGGAGCTCACCATCATCACCCCCGTGGCGATGGATCACGAGCAGTTCCTCGGCGACACGCTCGAGAAGATCGCCTTCGAGAAGGCGGGCATCCTCAAGCGCGGCACGCCCTGCGTCGTCGGCCCGCAGGAGGACGCCGCGCGCGAGGTGATCGCGCGGCAGGCCGCGCGCACGGGCGCGCCGCTCCTCCTTCACGGCGAGCATTGGCACGTCGGAGAGGAGCGCGGGCGCATGGTCTTTCAGGACGAGCGCGGGCTTCTCGACCTGCCGCGCCCCGCCCTGCCCGGCGCGCATCAGCTCGCCAACGCGGGCGCGGCGGTGGCCGCGCTGCGTCACCTCGGCTTCGGAGAGGACGCCTGCGCGGCGGCGGTCGCGCGGGCGGAGTGGCCCGCCCGGATGCAGCGCCTGCGCCGCGGCCCGCTGGCCGAGGCCGCGCCGGAGGCCGAGCTCTGGCTCGACGGCGGGCACAACCCCGCCGCCGGCGCCGCGCTCGCCGCGCATCTGAAGAGCCTCCCCGCCCGGCCCACGCATCTGATCTGCGGGATGCTCTCCACCAAGGACGCCACCGGCTACCTCGCCCCGCTCGCCGAGGCGGCCGAGAGCTTCACCGCCGTGCCGATCGCGGGCGAGGCCGCGGCGCTCGACCCCGAGGCGCTCGCCGCCACGGCGGAGGCCGCGGGCCACAGGGCGCGCACGGCCACCAGCCCGGCCGAGGCCCTCGCCGCGATCACCGCCGAAACCCCGGCGGCGCGCGTCTTGATCTGCGGCTCGCTCTACCTCGCCGGGCAGATCCTGCGCGAGAGCGGCTGAACGGGGCGACGGCCGGACGCGGGGCGCCCGACCGCACCGGCCTGCTGTCGCAAGAGCCGCCGACCTGGCGCAGCCCGGGGCTTTCGGCGGGTCCGCTACAAGGCGGCAGGCGCGGGCGCACGGGCGAGGCGCGGTCGGTCGCGCTCTCGCAAGATCCGACGCGCCGGGGCCTTCGGCACAACCGCGGAAAGGTGGAGCCGGACAGCGCACGCGGCGCTCGGCGCCGCCCAAGGTTAGACGACCCGCAAGTGTCGAACGGAGCCCCGAAACGAGCGCCAAGGCACGGCGAAGCCGCCTCAGCCCTCCGCCTGCCCCCAGCCGTGGCTCATCATCTCGCGCAGGCGGCTCGCGGTGCGGGCGAACTCGAAGCTGCCCTCGCCCTCGACGTAAAGGCTTTCCGGCACGTCGGCCGCCGAGGCGATCAGGCGCACGCGCGCCTCGTAGAGCGCATCGATGAGCGTGACGAAGCGCTTCGCCTCGTTGAAGTTCGACCGCGAGAGCCGCGGGATGTCGTCGATCACCAGAAGCCGCACCGCCTCCGCCACGGCGAGGTAATCCGCCGGGCCCAGCGGCTGGCCGCAGAGGTCGTGAAACCGCACGCGCGCCGCGCCGTTGTGAAACTCCGGCAGCACCACGTCGCGCCCCTTCACCCGCAGGGTGAGCGGCGCCGTCTCGCCGCCGGTCAGCCCCTGCCAGATCGCGTCGATCCGCGCGCGCGCCTCCGCGTCGGCGGGCGTGAAATAGACCGGGCTCCCGGCGAGGCGGCCAGAGCGATAGTCGGTCCCGCCGGCGAGCTCCTGCACCACCATCCGCTCCTTCAGGAGCGCGATGAAGGGCAGGAAGAGCGCGCGATTCAATCCGTCCTTGTAAAGGTCGTCCGGCGGGCGGTTGGAGGTCGCCACCACCACGACGCCCGCGCCGAAGAGCCCCTCGAAAAGCCGGCCCACGATCATCGCGTCGGTGATGTCGGTGATCTGCATCTCGTCGAAGGCGAGGCAACGCACCTCGTCGGCGATGCGTTTCGCCACCGGGGTGACCGCGTCGTCCACGCCGCGGGCGCGGGCCTCCGCCATGCCCGCGTGTACCTCCTGCATGAAGGCGTGGAAATGCACGCGCCGCGCGGGCACGGGCACCGCCCCCGCGAAGAGATCCATCAGCATCGACTTGCCGCGCCCGACCCCGCCCCAGAGGTAAAGCCCCTTCGGCGGCGCGGGCGCGCGCCGGAAAAGACCGCGCCGCACCGGCTGCGCGAGCCCCTCGAGGATGCGCTCGAACTCCGGCAGCGCCGCCTCCTGCGCCGGGTCCGGGTCGATCGCGCCGGAGGCCACCTTCTCCGCGTAGAGATCCTGCATCACCGTCGCCATGCCCGCCTCCCTAGCGCGGCGCGCGCGCGACGGAAAGACGGCGCGGCCGGCCGCACGGGGCCGGGCGGGAGCCCCCGGCCCGCCGCAGCACGTCGCGCGCAGCGCCGCCCCCGGCGCACGTGGACCCGCACAGGCCGGCCGCTTCCGGCCGGAGTGCGCAGGGCCGGGCGCGCGGCGGCGCATCAGGCACGGCAGGGACCGGGGAGCGCGCCCGGCCCCCGCACGCACCGCCCGAGGCGCCGCAGGCACATGCCCACGCGCCGCGCGGGGCGGAGCGCACCCCATCATCTTGGCCCAAATACTCCGGGGGCTCGGGGGCAGCGCCCCCGAAACCGCACGCAGTGCCCGAGATCGCGCGCGCGAGCGCGCACCACCACACGCAGGCCGGCCGGTATCAGCCCGCCTGCCAGCGCTCCAGGATATAGCGCGCGCACATCAGGTCGAGATGCGCGCCGCCGCCGTTCTTGAAGAGCGTGATCTCGTCGTCCGTCGCGCGGCGGAAGGTCTCCGGCGGGTCGTAGTAATCCGCCACCACGTCCTCGGCCCGGAAGGTGCCCGCCTCGACGGGGATCTTCAGCTCGCCGATGTGGCCGATCGTCGTGTCGCGGCTGTCCACGAAGACGCGCGCGCGGGCGAGCGCCGCATCGTCGGCCTCGCGCATGTCGGGGCGGAAGGCGCCGATCAGGTCGAGGTGCTGGCCCGGGCGCAGCCAGTCGCCCCGGATCAGCGGCGTCGTCGCCATGGTGGCCGAGGCGACGATGTCGGCGCCCCGCACGGCGGCCTCGAGGTCGTCGGCGACCGCCATGCCGGGGAAATCGGCGGCGAGCGCCTCGGCGCGGGCGCGCGCGCGGTTCCAGACGGTGAAGCGCGCCCCGGGGAAGGCGGCGGCGTAGGCCTCGCGGAGCGAGCGCGCGACGGTGCCGGCGCCCACGATCAGGATCTCGCGGGCGTCCGGGCGGGCGAGGCGGCGCGCGGCGGTCAGGCTGTCGCCCGCGGTCTTCCACTTGGTGACGAGGTGGAAGTCCACGATCGCCTCCAGCACGCCGGTGTCGTCGGCGTAGAGGCTCACGCCGCCGTTGACGCTGGGCAGACCCCACTCGCCGTTGCCGGGAAAGATCGTCGCCGATTTCACCGCGAGGCCCAGCCCGTCGATCCAGGCCGCGCGCGACAGGAGCGTGTCGGCCCCGCGATAGAGGAAACTGTCGGCGATCTCGGCCCGCGGCAGGCGGTGGCCCGCCTCGAAGGCGTCGCAGAGCGCGAGCCAGTCGAGCCGCGCCTCGCCGGCCTCGAAGGGGATCACGGGGACGCTCATGCCGCCTCCCGTTCGTCGAGAAGCCCCGCCGCGACCAAGCGGTGCGCCCAGCCCTCGGGGCCGGTGAAGTGATGCGTCTGCCAGCCGCGCGCCGCCGCCGCGGCGATGTTGTCGGCGCGGTCGTCTGTGAAGAGCAGCCGCTCGGGCGCGAGGCCGCAGTCGGCCTCGACCCGCGCGTAGATCTCGTCTTCGGGCTTGATGACGCCCATGTGCCCCGAGACGTAGGCGCGGTCGAAGGCGTCGAGGAAGGGGTAGTGCGCGCGCGCCACCTCGAAGCTGCCGACGCCGAAGTTGGTGAGCGCGAAGACCGGCACGCCGCGCGCCTGCAGCGCGCGCATCAGCGCGACGGACCTCGGGATCTCGGGCCGCGCGAGCTCGATCCAGCGGTCGTGCCACATGCGGATTTCCGCGCGGAATTCCGGGACGGCCTCGGCGGTGGCGTAAATCGTTTCGCGGAAGTCGGCGCCGCGGTCCACCTCGTCGTTCATGGCGTGCAGATCGACGGCCGCGAACAGGGCGCGGCGCCGCGCTTCGCCCACCTCGGCGTCGTAGAAGCGCTCGGGGCGCCATTCGATCAGCACGTTGCCAATGTCGAAGATCACCGCGTCGGGTCTCATGCCGCTCCTTTCGGTCGCCGCCGGGCAAGGCGCTTCGAAGCGCCTTGCAAACCCCTTGCAAGGGGTTTGCGCACCGCTCCGGCGTCAGGAAACGCGAGCCGCGCGGCGTTGTAAAGCCGCGCTAGTGCCGCGCCGCGCGGAGCGCGCGCTCCAGCGCGTCGAGAAAGCGCGACCGGTCGGCCTTGCCAAAGCTGCGCCCGCCGCCCTGCCGGAAGGGATCGGCGGCGCGCAGGTCGGTCATCAGGTCGCGCATCGCCAGCGCCTCGCGCACGTTCGCCTCGGTCAGCGCCGCGCCGTCGGGCTTGAGCACCTGCGCGCCTGCCTCGACGCAGCGCGCGGCGAGCGGCATGTCGGCGGTCACCACCACGTCGCCCGGCCCCGCGCGTTCGGCGATCCAGAGGTCGGCGGCGTCGGGGCCCTCGGGCACCGTCACCACCTCCACCAGCGGGTTCTCCGAGGGGCGCAGCCCCCCGTTGGACACCAGAACGAGGGGCACGCGATGCCGGGTCGCCACCCGCTCGGCCTCGGCCTTCACGGGGCAGGCGTCGGCATCGACGTAGACGGTCACGCGCCGAGCGCCTCGGCGTGGAAGGCCACGTGATCGGCCATGAAGCTCGCCACGAAGAAGTAGCTGTGATCGTAACCCTTCTGCAGCCGCAGGCGTCCCGGCTGCCGGCGGGCCGCCATCGCCTCGCCCAGCGCCTCGGGCTTCAGCGTGTCGATGAACTGATCCGAGAGCCCCTGATCGATCAGCACCTCGCCGTCGAAGCCGCGCGCGCGCATGGCGAGCGTGGAATCATGCGCCGCCCATGCGCCCTCGTCCGGGCCGAGGTAGGCCGCGAGCTGCTTGCGTCCCCAGTCGGCCGAGGTCGGATGCGCGATCGGCGCGAAGGCCGAGACCGAGGCGTAGCGCCCCGGCAGCCCCATGGCGAGCGTCAGCGCGCCGTGCCCGCCCATGGAATGCCCCGTGATCGCCTGCCGCTCAGGATCGACGGCGAATTGCTCGGCGATCAGGCCGGGCAGCTCCTCGGCCACGTAATCCCACATGCGGAAATGCGGCGCCCAGGGCGCCTCCGTCGCGTTCACGTAGAAGCCCGCGCCCTGCCCGAGGTCGTAGTGCGGATCGTCGGCGACGCCCTCGCCGCGCGGGCTCGTATCCGGAAAGACGACGGCGAGCCCGTGCCGCGCCGCCCAGCCCTGCGCGCCGGCCTTGATCATCGCGTTCTCGTGCGTGCAGGTCAGCCCCGAGAGATACCAGAGCACCGGCACCGGCCCGCGCGCGGCCTGCGGCGGCAGGTAGAGACCGAAGGTCATGTCGCAGGAACAGGCCTCGGAGGTGTGGGTGTAGACCCCCTGAACGCCGCCGAAGGCGCGGTTTTCGGACACGGTCTGCATGGGCGGGCTCCTCAGCTGCGGTTGCGCGCCTCTCCTAGCAGCGCNCGGAGGTGTGGGTGTAGACCCCCTGAACGCCGCCGAAGGCGCGGTTTTCGGACACGGTCTGCATGGGCGGGCTCCTCAGCTGCGGTTGCGCGCCTCTCCTAGCAGCGCGGGGCGCGGGCGCAAACGGGCGGCGCTCAGCCCGGAAGCTGGGCGATGACGAAGGTCACCGTGAGGATGCTCGCCGCCGTGGAGAAGAGGATCGCCGCCGAGACGCGCTGCGGCGCGACGCCGTAGTGCTGCGCCAGCATGTAGACGTTGCCCGCCACCGGCAGCGCCGCGGCCGCGGTCACGACGCCGGCCTGGTAGGGCTCGACCGGGAAGACCACGAAGACCGCCAGCGCCACCGCCGCCGGGTGCAGCACGAGCTTGGCGACGCTGAGCCAGGCGGCGACCGAGACGCGCTCGGCAGATTTCGTCGCGAGCGAGGCGCCGATGGCGAAGAGCGCGCCGGGCGTCGCCGCCGCGCCGAGGAGCGCGAGGAAGGCGTCGGCGGGCTCCGGCAGCGGATGGCCTATCGCCGACCACGCGAAGCCGAGCGAGATCGCCACGATCATCGGATTGCGCAGCAGCCCCATCCCCACCGTGCCGAGCACGCGCACCGACATGCGCCCGTCGCGCGGGCCGGTGATCAGGATCACGATCAGGCTGGAAAAGACGATCAGGTCCACGGCGAGCGCCATCATCACCGGCCCGATCGCCTCGGCGCCGAGCAGGAGCGTCAGCATCGGCACGCCGAGAAAGCCGGTATTGCCGATCGCCGCGCATTGCGCCTCCACCGCCGCGGTCGGCGTGTCGAGCCCGCGCAGGAACGCCACCAGCATCGCCAGCGCGTAGACGGCCGCCGTGCCGCAGAGATAGGCGCCCACCAGCCGCCAGTTCAGCACCTCGCCGAGCGACAGGTTGGCCGCGAAGCGGAAGAGCATCGCCGAGAGCGCGAAGTAGAAGACGAACTTCGTCAGGTAGGCGGTCGCTTCGGCGGTGAAGAATCCCGTCCGCCCCGCGCCGTAGCCGAGGCCGATCAGCGCGAAGAAGGGCAGCGTCTCGAGCAGGATGTCCAGCATCGCACCGTCGTAAGGCCGCGGCGGGCGGGCGGTCAATCTGGCATCGCTCCCGGACCGCGACGCGGCGTTTTCCCGTGACACGATCGCCCGCGCGCGCCATGTCTTGGCCCGAAGAGGGAGGGACCATGGCCGATTATCCGCACCTGCTGCGCCCGCTCGACCTGGGGCATACGACGCTGAAGAACCGGGTGATCATGGGCTCGATGCACACCAACCTCGAGGAGGTGGGCGACTGGGACCGCATCGCCGCCTTCTACGCCGAGCGCGCGCGCGGCGAGGTCGGGCTGATGGTGACCGGGGGCATGGCGCCCAACCGCGAGGGCGCGGTCTTTCCGGGGGCGGCGGGGCTCTTCTCGGAGACCGACATCGCCAACCACCGGATGGTGACGGACCGCGTCCACGAGCACGGCGGGAAGATCGCCATGCAGATTCTGCACGCCGGCCGCTACGCCTACGGCAAGGACTGCGTCGCGCCGTCGCCGGTGAAATCGCCGATCTCGCGCTTCACGCCCACGGAGCTCGACGCCGCAGGCATCGAGAAACAGATCGCCGATTTCGCCACGACGGCCGCCCGCGCGCGCGAGGCGGGCTATGACGGCGTCGAGATCATGGGGAGCGAGGGCTATTTCATCAATCAGTTCCTCGTCACCCACGTGAACAAGCGCACCGACGACTGGGGTGGTCCCTACGAGAACCGGATGCGCCTGCCCGTGGAGATCGTCCGCCGCGTGCGGGAGGCCGTGGGGCCCGACTTCATCGTGATCTACCGGCTGAGCATGATCGACCTGGTGCCCGAGGGCTCGACCCACGAGGAGGTCGTGCAACTGGCCAGGGCGGTGGAGGCCGCGGGCGCCGACATCATCAACACCGGCATCGGCTGGCACGAGGCGCGGGTGCCGACCATCGCCACCTCGGTGCCGCGGGCGGGCTTCGCCTGGGTCACCAAGCGGCTGATGGGCGAGGTCTCGGTGCCGCTCGTCACCTCGAACCGGATCAACACGCCCGAGGTCGCGGAACGCGTGCTCGCCGAGGGGTGCGCCGACATGGTGAGCATGGCGCGCCCCTTCCTCGCCGATCCGCATTTCGTGAAGAAGGCGATGGAGGCCCGCGCGGACGAGATCGCCCCCTGCATCGCCTGCAACCAGGCCTGCCTCGACCATACCTTCGCGCTCAAGGTGAGCTCCTGCCTCGTCAACCCGCGCGCCTGCTTCGAGACGGAGCTGGTGGTCGCGCCGACGCCGGCCGCGAAACGCGTCGCCGTCGTGGGCGCGGGGCCCGCGGGGCTCTCGGCGGCGATCACGGCGGCGGAGCGGGGGCACGCCGTCACGCTCTTCGACCGGGACGACGCGATCGGCGGGCAGCTCAACATGGCGCGCGTGATCCCCGGCAAGGAGGAGTTCGACGGCCTCGTGGACTGGTATGCGCGGATGCTGGAGGTGCACGGCGTGACGCTGCGCCTCGGCCGGGCGGTGGGCGCGGCGGATCTCAACGGCTTCGACGAGGTGGTGATCGCGACCGGCGTGACCCCCCGCGATCCCGGCATCCCGGGACAGGACGCCCCCAACGTCGTGAGCTACGTCGACGTGCTGCGCGGAAAGGCCCCGGTGGGCGCGCACGTCGCCATCGTGGGCGCCGGCGGCATCGGCTTCGACGTGGCGGAGTTCCTCGTCCACGAGGGCGAGAGCCCGACCGAGAACCTCGCGCTCTGGCGCGCGGAGTGGGGCGTCGGCGATCCGGCCGAGACGCGCGGCGGGCTCGCCCAGCCGCACCCGGAGCCGCCGGCGCGCAAGGTCACGCTCTTGCAGCGCAAGGCGGAAAAGCCTGGCAAGCGCCTCGGCAAGACGACGGGCTGGATCCACCGCATGAGCCTTCGGATGAAGGACGTCGAGATGGTCTCGGGCGTCAATTACGAGCGCATCGACGCCGACGGCGTGCATGTCTCCTTCGGCGAGGCGCGCGAGCGGCCGAGGCTGATCGCGGCGGACACCGTGGTGCTCTGCGCGGGTCAGGAGAGCGAGCGCAGCCTCGCCGACGCGCTCGCCGCCCGCGGCGTCGCGGTGCACGTGATCGGCGGCGCGGAGGTGGCCGCCGAGCTCGACGCCAAGCGCGCCATCGACCAGGGCACGCGCCTCGCCGCGGCGCTCTGAACGCCGAGCGGCGTTTCGGTTTGCGCGACACAGCGGCCGGCTCCCCTGTATTGTCGGCTCCGGGTCGCAAAACCGCCTGATTTCCGCGCCAAACCGGGCCCCAGACACGCACGGGCCGAGAGGTGAGGCATGGACAGGCTGACGGAGATGGAGGCGTTCGCGACCGTGGTGGACCAGGGCGGGTTCACCGACGCCGCGAAGAAGCTCGGTCTCTCGAAGTCCGCGATCTCCAAGCACGTCGCGAGCCTCGAGGCGCGGCTGGGCGCGCGGCTGCTGAACCGCACGACGCGCCGCGTCAGCCCGACGGAGATCGGGCTGGCCTATTACGACCGCGCGCGGCGCGTGCTCAACGACGCGGGCGAGGCCGACGCGCTGGTGACCTCGATGCAGTCGGCGCCCTCGGGGCTCCTGCGGATCTCGGTCGCCACGGATTTCGGGGTGAACCACCTGTCGCCGATCCTCGGCGACTTCCTGCACGAGTTTCCGGACATCAGCGTGAACATGGTGCTGAACAACCGCTACGTGGAGCTCATCTCGGAGGGCTTTGACATGGCGGTGCGCATCGGCGACCTGCAGGATTCGAGCCTGCGCGCCCGCAAGCTCGCCGAGACGGCGAAGCGCATGGTCGGCGCGCCTTCCTATTTCCAGCGCCACGGGCGGCCGACGCGCATCGACGACCTGAACGACCACAAGCTTTTGCACTATGCGAGCCCCGCCTCGGGCAGCGCGTGGCGCATCACCGCGCCCTCGGGCGAGAAGCGTCAGGTGCGCACCGCCGGCTGCCTCAGCGTGAACGACGGGCAATCGCTGCTGAACGCCTGCGTCGCCGGGCTCGGCATCGCCTATCTGCCCGCCTTCCTCTACGCGCCGGCCATGGCGGAGGGGCGGGTCGTGGACGCCATCCCCGAACTGCCGCTCGAGACGCAGGGGATCTACGCCGTCTATCCGCCGGGCCGCTTCACGCAGCCCAAGGTGCGCGCCTTCATCGATTTTCTGGCCCACGCCTTCGCCGGCAAGGGGCCGAAGGACTGGTGACGCGCGCCGCCGGTCGCGACCTCCCTCGACTGCTCCCGGGCCGGCGACGGTCCGGGGGCTTTTCCGTGACCGTGGCGGCGATCACTCGGCGGCGTCGCGCCCGTCGTCGGGCAGAAGCGCGCGCATCGCCTCGTGCTGCGAGAGGAACACCCGCCCCGTCAGGTTGTCGAGGAAGTGGCTCCGCTTCAGCCGGTCCATCACCGGCCCCTTCACCTCGGACAGGTGCAGGCGGATGCCCATGCTGTCGAGCCGGGTGTTGATCGCCTCGAGGCTTTCGAGCGCCGAGAGGTCCACCTCGTTGACCGCCGAGAACATCAGCACGACGTGGCGCACCGCGTCGTCGCCCACGACGCGGTCGTAGACGTAATCCTGCAGGAAGGCCGCGTTGGCGAAGTAGAGGCTTTCGTCCACCCGGAGCGTGACGATCGCGGGGTGCGTCTCGACCGCGTGGCGGCGAATGTTGCGGAAGTGCTCGGTCCCCGGCACGCGGCCCACCTCGGCGACATGCGGGCGCGAGGTCTTGTAGAGATGCAGCGCGATGGAGAGCGCCACCCCCGAGGCGACGCCGATCTCGACCCCGAAGCCCAGCGTCAGGAGGATCGTCGCCGAGACGGCGGCGAAATCGACCTTAGAGTAGGTCCAGGCGTGCCGCACGACCGAGAAATCCACGAGGCTGAGCACCGCGACGATGATCGTCGCGGCGAGCGTGGCGGTGGGCAGGAAGAAGAGAAGCGGCGTCAGCAGCATCGCTGCGACGAGGATGCCCACGGCGGTGAAGGCGCCCGCCGCCGGCGTCTCGGCGCCCGCGTCGAAGTTCACGACCGAGCGCGCGAAGCCGCCCGTCACCGGGTAACCCCCGGTCACCGAGGCCGCGATGTTCGACGCGCCGAGGCCCACGAGCTCCTGGTCGGGGACGATGCGCTGGCGCTTCTTGGCGGCGAGCGTCTGCGCGACGGAGACCGATTCGACGAAGCCGATGATCGAGATCATCACCGCCGGCACGAGAAGCTGCGCGACGAGGTCGAGGTCCAGCCGCGGCGCGGTCAGCGGCGGCAGGCCCTGCGGCACGGTGCCCACGATGTCCACGCCCCGCTCGCCGAGGCCGAAGGCGAAGGCGGCGAGCGTGGTCACCACCACCGCCGCCACCGGCCCCGCCTTGGCGGCCAGATCGGCGGCGCGCGGCTTGAGCCCAATGCGCGCGAGCAGCGGCTTCAGCCCCTTGCGCACCCAGAAGAGAAACGCCGTCGCCCCCACGCCGATCACCAGCGTGTAGGGGTTCGTCTCGGGCAGATGCGCCCAGAGCGACGAGACGAGCGCGGGCAGCGTGTGCCCCTCCGCCTCGATCCCGAGGATGTGCTTGAGCTGCGAGGTGGCGATCAGGATGCCCGAGGCGGTGATGAAGCCCGCGATCACCGGATGGCTCAGGAAATTCGCCAGAAAGCCGAGGCGGAAGATCCCCAGCACCGTCAGCAGCGCCCCCGAGAGGAAGGCGAGCGTGATCGCCGCCGCGGCATACTCGGCCGGGTCGGTGATCCCAAGGTTCGAGATCGCCGCCGCGGTCATCAGGCTGACCACCGCCACCGGCCCCACGGCGAGCGCCCGCGAGGTGCCGAAGATCGCGTAGCCCACGAGCGGCAGGATCGAGGCGTAAAGCCCCATCTCCGCCGGCAGCCCCGCGAGCAGCGCATAGGCCAGCGACTGCGGGATCAGCATGATGGTCACGATCACCGCCGCCACGAGGTCGGAGGTCAGCGTCTCGCGCGTGTAGGCGCGCGACCATTGCAGTATGGGCAGATGCCGCTCCAGCGCGGCGAGGCTCGGCAGGGTCATGGCGCGCGCTCCCGTCGCGGGTCTCCGGCGTGGGCGGTATATATTCCAAAAGACGAATAAGTAAAGGGGCGACCCACGCCAGCGCGCGGTGCCCCGCCTCCGTCAGGTTGCCCGCCACTGGCGCTCGGCGGTCGGGATCGATGCGGTGCAAACGCCGTTGCGCCCGGAGCGTGCGATCACCAGCAGCCTGATTTCCGCCCGCCGCCGCGCGCCGGGTCCCGGCGGGAAGGACATGAGCGCCGGGCGCGGCGCGCACCCCGGCAGGCAGGCCCGCGCAGGCGATCAGGCCCGCCGCGCGCGTTCAGCGGGCCTGCGCGTGATAGGCCGCGTTGGGGATCATCCCCGTCGCGCTGGCCACCCGGTTGGTCATGTTGAAGAACCCCGCGACCGCCGCGATGTCCCAGATGTCGCGGTCGGAGAAGCCGACGCTGCGCAGCGCCTCGCGGTCGAGTTCGGTGATCTCGGCGCTGGCCTTCGTCGCCTTCTCGGCGAAGGTCAGCATCGCGGTCTGCCGCGCGTCGAGATCGGCGACGCGCCAGTTCATCACCAGCATCTCGCCCAGCTTCGGGTCGCCCGACAGCCGGCGCACCGCCGCGCCGTGCGCCGTCAGGCAGTAATAGCACCGGTTCACCGCCGAGACGACGACCGCGATCATCTCGCGCTCGAGCTTCGAGAGCCCCGAGTCCCCGAGCATCAGGTCGTTGTACATCGCCGTGAAGGCGTCGAGCTTGGTCGTGTCGAAGGCGTAGGCGCGCAGGACGTTCGGCACCATGCCGAGCTTCTCCTCGCAGACCTCGAAGTATTTCCGCGTCGCCTCGGGCAGCGGATCGACCGGGGGCAGGTCGAGCGCGGTCGGTCGGTCGTCGTCCATCTCTCAGCGCCCCTCCGCGGGCTTGATCCGGTAGTGATAGGCGCCAGCCTGCCGCATCCCGAGCGCCGCATAAAGCCCGGCCGCGGCGGCGTTGTCGCGCGTGGCGGCGGCGGCGATCTCGCGCGCGCCCTGCGCCGCGGCCCACTGCGCGGCGCCGCGCATGACCCACTGCGCCGCGCCCTGCCGCCGCTCGCGCGGGACGACGACGAGCGCATGCACCATCGCCACGCCGTCGGCCACGCAGACGAAGCCGGTGCCCGCCGGGTGATCGTTCTGCCGCGCGAGAAGCCCCGTCTTGGGCTGCGGCGCGCGCTCCATCACCGCCTGCCGGGCGGGGCCGACGCCGTGCTCGGCCCAGATCTCGCGCATGATCTGCAGGGGCTCCCAGACCGTGAGCGCGGAAAGGCGCGGCACCGCCCGGTCGGTGAGCTGCTCGATCGGCGCGTGCCAGATCACGCTCGGGTCGAGCCGGTCGTAGCCCGCGCGCTCCAGCATGGCGTCGAGCGCCGCCTCGCCGGGGCGGACCATGACGAGCGGCGCCTGCCGCATCTCCGCCATCGCTGCCTCGGCCTCGGCCAGCGCGGCGGCCTCGGGCACCGCGCCGGGCTCGGCCACCGTCGCCGCCGAGACACGCTTGCCGCCACCCTGCCCGACGCGCAGCACCCATGGCCCGAGCGTCCAGCGCCGCGCCGGGGGCCAGGTCGCCTCGCCGGCCTCCAGAAGGCGCAGCGCCTCGGCGGTCATGCCTCCAGCATCCCCGCGAGCCGGGTGACGGCGGCGTCCACCTGCGCCTTGTCGGTGCCGCGCACGACGACGCGCACCCCGTGCACGCCCCCCTGAATGAAGGGGTAGGAGCCGACGGAAAGATCCGGGTAGGCCGAGGCGATCTCTTCGAGGAGGGCCGCGACGTCCCCCTCGCCGCGCTCGACCGTCAGCGTCTGCGACAGGAGCGGCGCACCGCCCACCAGCGTCGGCAGCACGCTCGCCACCATCGCCTCGAAGATGGTGGGCACGCCCGCCATGACGTGCACGTTCTCGAGCGTGAAGCCCGGCGCGGCGGAGATCGGGTTGTCGATCAGCGTCGCGCCCTCGGGAATGCGCGCCATGCGCAGCCGCGCCTCGTTCAGTTCGAGCCCCTGCCGGTCGTAATGCGCCTGCAGGATCGCGCGGGCGTCGTCGCGCACGTCGATCGGCAGGCCGAAGGCCGCGGCGACCGCCTCTGCGGTGATGTCGTCGTGCGTCGGCCCGATGCCGCCCGAGGTGAAGACGTGATCCCAGCGCGCGGCGAGCGCCTGCACCGCCTCGACGATGGCGCCGTGGTCGTCGGCCACCACCCGCGCCTCGCGGAAGTCGATGCCGCGCCGCGTGAGCTCCCCGGCGAGGTGGTACATGTTCGAGTCGCGCGTCCGGCCCGAGAGGATCTCGTCCCCGATCACGAGCATCGCGGCGGTGGGGTTGGACATGGGCTGCGCTCCTTGCCGGGCTTCACCCGTCCTTGTAAGCGGCGCCCCATGCGCTTTCAAACCCCTCTGGTGCCGGCGCGCCTGCTCCGCCGCTACAAGCGTTTCCTCGCCGACGCGCGCCTCGAGGACGGGCGCGAGGTGACCGCGCATGTCGGCAACCCCGGCTCGATGATGGGCCTCGCCGAGCCCGGCGCGCGCATCTGGCTCGAGTCGAACGACGACCCCAAACGGAAGCTCAAGTACGCCTGGCGGCTGGTGGAGCACGCGGACGGCCATTTCACCGGCGTCGATCCGGGCGCGGCCAACCGCATCGTGCGCGAGGCGCTGGAGACCGGCGCGGTCGAGGCGCTCGCCGGCCACGCGACGCTGCGCGCCGAGGTGCGCTACGGCGAGAAGAGCCGCATCGATTTCCTCCTCTCCGGCGGCGGGCAGCCTGAGACCTATGTCGAGGTGAAGAGCGTCACCCTCTCCCGCGCGCCGGGGCGGGCGGAGTTTCCCGACGCCGTGACCGCGCGCGGCGCGAAGCATCTGGCCGAACTCGCCGCGATGGCGGAGGCCGGGCACCGCGCCGTCATGCTGTTCCTCGTGCAGCGCACCGACGCCGCCGAGGTCGGGCTCGCCGCCGACATCGACCCGGCCTACGCCCGCGCCTTCGCCGAGGCGCGCGCGGCGGGGGTCGAGGCGCTCGCGCTCAGCACGCGGATCGACCCGGAGGGCATCGCGGCGGCGGGGCCACTGCCGCTCGTCCTGCCGTGACGGCGGCGCACTGGCCCTTGGCCGGAAAATTGCCTAAATGGGCGCGCAGACCGAGGCCGCCGAGGGAGCGCGACGTGAACCAGGACCACCGCGGACGTCTGACCCGCGACGGCATCCGCATCCACGAGCCGGGTGATTTCGCCGGCATGCACACGGCCGGGCGCCTCGCCGCCGAGATCCTCGACGAGGTGATCCCGCTGGTCACCCCCGGCACGACGACCGGCGCGATCGACGAGTTCATCACCCGCCGCATCGAGGCGGCCGGCGCCGAATCGGCGACCATCGGCTACAAGGGCTACCGCCACGCCTCCTGCATCAGCGTGAACCACGTCGTCTGCCACGGCATCCCCGGCGACAAGGTACTCAAGGACGGCGACATCCTGAACATCGACGTCACAGTGATCGTGGACGGCTGGTACGGCGACACGAGCCGCATGTACGTCGCCGGCAAGCTCCCGCGGAAGGCCGAACGCCTGATCGAGGTGACGCACGACGCGCTCATGCGCGGCATCGAGGCGGTGAAGCCCGGCAACACCTTCGGCGACGTGGGCTACGCCATCCAGACCTTCGTGGAGGCGAACCGCATGTCGGTGGTGCGCGACTTCTGCGGCCACGGCCTCGGCCGGGTGTTCCACGCGCCGCCCAACGTGCTGCACTACGGCCGCCCCGGCACCGGCCCGGTGCTGGAGGAGGGGATGTTCTTCACGATCGAGCCGATGGTGAACCTCGGCCGCCCCGAGACCAAGGTGCTCTCCGACGACTGGACCGCCGTGACCCGCGACAAGTCCCTCTCGGCGCAGTACGAGCACTCGGTCGGCGTGACCAAGGACGGGGCCGAGATCTTCACCCTCTCGCCGGCGGGGCGCTTCCACCCGACCTATTCGCAGGACTGACGCCGGTCCGGGCGCAGGCGGGCGGTGCAAGATCGCCGGACGGCCCATCGTGACAGGCGGCGCGGCCACGCCCGACGGCAGCGAAGGACCGGCGGCGCGGTCACGTTCGCCGGCCGGAGGTGGCCCATGGGCCGCGACGGGCGGCCGGGACCGGGCGCGGGCCAAAGCGCGAGAGCGAGCGCCTCACGGAGTATCGTGACAGGCGATCGGGCCACGCCTGACGGCACGAATGGTCCGGCGCCGAGGCCACGGGCGGGCAGGACCGCGCGGGGCCGGAGCGGGCCGCCCCTCTTGAGCGAAGCGCAGGGCGGGCACCCGCGGCGTCTCCGCCGCCCGCCGACCCCGGGCGCCGCGCCCCCGGCAAAGCGCGGGCGCCGAACCTCGGCGTTCGGCGCGGCCGGCCGCCCCGGACACGCCGCCACCCGGTCCCCTGACACGAGCGCGCCGCGCGGGCGGGGCCCGCGGCGCCCTCCCCTTGCCCCGGATGCCCCCGTGCCCCAGCTTTGGCGGAGCGAACGACACGGGGGACCACATGGCCGATCTTACGCTTCTCGGCATCTCGGGCTCGCTGCGCGCGGGCTCCTACAATCGCAAGCTCCTCGCCGAGGCGCGGGCGCGCTTCGCGCCGGCGCGGTATCTCGAGGGCGACCTGCGCCTGCCGCTCTACGACGGCGACCTCGAGGAGCGCGAGGGCGTGCCGGAGGCCGTGACGCGCCTGACCGACCAGATCGCCGAGGCCGACGCGATCGTGATCGCCGCGCCCGAGTACAACAAGGGCGTGACCGGGGTGATGAAGAACGCCCTCGACTGGATCAGCCGGGTGCCGGGCTTCCCGCTCGCCGACAAGCCGACGGCGCTGATCTCCGCCAACGCCGGGCGCACCGGCGGCGAGACGGGGCAGTTCATGCTGCGCGCCTGCCTCGTGCCGCTGCGGCCCTCCGTGCTCGAATACCCGACCGTGATGGTCGCCGGCGCGAGCGAGCATTTCGACGCCGAGGACCGCCTCGTCACCGAGAGCTACGCCAAGGCGCTCGACGCGGTGATGGCGAAGCTGCGCGAGCGCGCGGGCGGCTGAGCGTCCCCCCTTCGGCAGGCTCGCCTCGGGGCGCCCGAGCGGCGCGGGCCGCCGCGAGGGGGCCCACCCGCCGCCATCGCCGTCTCGCGCGCGGGCCGCGCTCCCTTCGTCAGACGCCCCGCGCAGGCGCAGAGCGGCCTGCGGACACGGCGCCTCCGCCCGAGCCCGGCGTCGCGCGGACCTTGGCCGGCGACCGCGCGCTTTGACCGGCGGCACGCGGCGGGGCGGGCGCGCCTCAGCCATTCGGCAGGCTCGCCTCGGGGCGGAAGCCCTGCGGGATGCGGTCGTGCCCCTCGAGCAGCAGGTCGGCCATGACCTCCCCCGCGAGCGGCGCGACGCCGAAGCCGATCTTGAAGCCGCCGTTGGCGATGAACTGCCCGGGCCGCGTCGGATGGGCGCCCAGCACCGGCGCGCGCGACCGCGCCCGCGGCCGCAGCCCCGCCCAGCGCTCCACGATCCGCGCCCCGGCGAGAAGCGGCATCGCCTCCAGCGCGCGCGCGATCACCGCGTCGAGCTGCGCGTCGGTCGCCGCCGGATCGTCGAAATCGGTCTCGGCGGTGGAGCCGACGGCCACCGTGCCGTCCACGTGCGGCACGACGAAGAGCCCCTCGCCCATGACGAGCGGCTGATCCCGCGCGTCGAGCCCCAGCACTGCCGCCTGCCCCTTCACCGCGCGGCCGAAGCCGCCGCCGATCTCGGCAAGCCCCGCGGCACCCGTGGCGTGCACGACCTGCCCCCGATCCGGCGCCTCGGCCTCGACCCGGCCGCCCTCTGCCCGGATCGCCGCGGCGAGCGCGGCGCAGGCCCGGCGCGGCTGCACCCGCGCGGTCAGCGTGTCGCGCACCAGCCAGCCGCTGGGCGAGACGGGCGCCCAGGGGCCGGCCTCGGAGGCCGCGATCACCTCCCAGGTCGCGCGCCCGCCCCAATGCGCCGCCGCGCCTTCGGCCCGCGCGCGCGACCGCTCCAGCGCGGCGGCGTCGGCCACCGGCTGCAGCCGCCCGCAGCGCGCGAAGCCCGGATCGACGCCGCCCGCCGCCTGCACCGCGCCCCACCAGTCGCCCGCCATGCTCAGGCTCTCGAACTGGAAGGCCTTAGCCTCGGTCCAGTTTTCCGGCGCATGCGGTGCGAGCGCGCCGACGGGCCCGCCCGAGGCCCCGGCGCCCACGCCGGCGGGGTCCACGACCGTCACCGATGCGCCGCGCCGCGCGCAGGCCCAGCCCACCGCGAGCCCGAAGACCCCGGCTCCGCGCACCGTCACCTCGGCCATTGCCATCGCCGCCCCCCTTCGCCACTCTCCGGCCGTTTCCCGGGCGAGCAGTAGGACAGCGGCGGATGGAGGACCAGAGCACCGGAGTCGCATGGCAGGGCGCGGTGCCCGTCTCCGCGCGCTTCGACGATCCGTATTTCTCGCTGGCCGACGGGCTCGCCGAGACGCGGCACGTCTTTCTGGCGGGCAACGACCTGCCCGCGCGCTTCCGCCCCGGCTTCCAGGTGGCCGAGCTCGGCTTCGGGACGGGGCTGAACCTGCTCGCGGCGCTCGCGGCCTGGCGCGAGAGCGGGCAGACCGGCGCGCTCGTCTACACGAGCTTCGAGGCCTTTCCGCTCGCCGCCGGGGAGATGCGGCGCGCGCAGGCGGCCTTCCCCGCGCTCGCGCCGCTCGCCGAGGAGCTGGCGCCGCACTGGGGCGCGGCGGAGATCCACCTGCCCGACCTGCGCTTCACGCTGATCGCGGGCGACGCGCGCGCGACGCTGCCGCGCTGGACGGGGCGCGCCGACGCATGGTTTCTCGACGGCTTCGCGCCGGCGAAGAACCCCGAGCTCTGGGAGCCCGCGCTCCTTCGGGCGGTCGCGCGCCACACCGCGCCGGGCGGCACCGCGGCCACCTACACCGCCGCGGGCCACGTGCGCCGCGCGCTCGCGCAGGCGGGTTTCACGGTCACGCGGGCGCCGGGCTTCGGGGCGAAGCGGCACATGACGCGGGCGCATCTGGCGTGAGGGCGCAGGACATCCGCCTCGGCGTCGCGCTGATGGTCGCGACGACCTTCATCTTCGCGGTGCAGGACGGCCTCTCGCGCCACCTTGCGAGCGAATACAACGTGCTGATGGTGGTGATGATCCGCTACTGGTTCTTCGCCGCCTTCGTCGCCGCGCTCGCCGCCCGGCAGGCGGGCGGGCTGCGCGCGGCGGCGGCGACGCGGCAGCCGGCGCTTCAGATCTTCCGGGGCGCGCTGCTCGCGCTCGAGATCTGCGTCATGGTGCTCGCCTTCACGCTGCTGGGGCTGGTGGAAAGCCACGCGGTCTTCGCCGCCTACCCGCTGCTGATCGCCGCGCTCTCCGGGCCCGTGCTGGGCGAGCGGGTGGGCTGGCGGCGCTGGGCGGCGATCGGCGTGGGCTTCGCGGGCGTCCTCGTGATCCTCGAGCCCGGCTGGGGCGTCTTCGCGCCCGAGGCGGCGGTGCCGCTCCTCGCCGCGCTGATGTTCGCGCTCTACGGGCTGCTCACGCGCTTCGCCGCGCGCGCCGACGATGCGGCGACGAGCTTCTTCTGGACGGGCGTGGTCGGCGCGGGGGTGATGACCGCCGCGGGCCTCTGGACGTGGGAGGCGATGACGCCCGGCGACTGGATCTGGATGGGGGGCCTCTGCCTGACCGGCGTGCTCGGGCATTTCACGCTGATCAAATGCTACGAAGTGGCCGAGGCGAGCGCGGTGCAGCCCTTCGCCTATCTCCAGCTCGTCTTCGCGAGCGCCATCGGCCTTCTCGTCTTCGGCGAGACGATCCGCCCCAACGTCGCGCTCGGCGCCGCGCTCGTGGTGGGCGCGGGGCTCTTCACCCTCTGGCGCGCGCGACGTCAGGCCTGAGGGCCGCGAATTTTCGTACGAAAATTCGCACCCCGGACAGCGCGAGGGCGGAGATTTTTCGTACGAAAAATCTCCCGCGTTATTCGGCGTGCAGCGTCGCGCCGGCGAGCTCCTGCGTGAAGGGCACCGGGTGCGGGTCGCGCCCGAGGCGCGCGCGATAGACCGGCAGGCTCTCGGTGACGCGCATCACGTAGGCGCGCGTCTCGCGGAACGGGATCGCCTCGATCCAGTCCACGATGTCCACCCCCGGCGCGCGCGGATCGCCGAGCGTCTCGATCCAGCGCAGCGCGCGCGAGGGGCCGGCGTTGTAGGCGGCGGCGACCAGCACCGGGTTGCCGTCGAAGCGCGCGACGAGCTCGGCGAGATAGGCGGCCCCGAGGCGCGCGTTGTAGCGCCAGTCGGTGAGCAGCCGGTCGTGGTCGTAGGCCAGCCCGAGCTCCGCGGCGAGGTCGCGCGCCGTGCCGGGCATCACCTGCATCAGCCCGCGCGCGCCGGCGGGGCTGACCACCGCCGGGTCGAACTCGCTCTCGCGGCGCGCGACGGCGAGGGCGAGCTCGGCCGGCACGGGCAGCCGCGTCTCGCGCATCGGATGGAGCGCGTAATAGGGCCCCGGCAGGACGAGACCGCGCCGCGCCGCCCGCTTGCCGACCCTCACGGCGACATGGGGCGCGCCGATCTCCTCGAGCATGGCGCCGAGGCGCGCGGCCTCCCCCGCGGGCAGGCTTTCGACCAGATGGGTCAGGAACCGCTCGCCGAGGTCCCGCTCGCCCGCCGCCAGAAGCTGCACCCCGGCGCGGTAGACCGAGCTCTGCGTGAAGGCGGCGCCGCGCCAGTCGGGCAGGGCGCCCCGCGCGGCGAGCGCCGCGTCGAAGGGCAGGCCGGCGCGCTCCGCCGCGAGCAGGCCGTAGAAGCTCGTCTGATGCGCGGCGGCGCGGGCGTAGGCGGCCGCGGCGGCCTCGGCGTCGCCCGCGGCCTCCTGCGCGCGGCCGAGCCAGTAGCCCGCCCGCGCGCGCGAGATCGGCGTTTCCACGGCCTGCGCGAAGCGCCGGAAATGCGCGACGGCCCGCGCGGGCCGGTCGAGCCGGCGCAGCGCAAGGTAACCCGCCTGCCACTCGAGCGCGGCGTGGGCGTAGCCCGCCGCGGCGGTGGTGTGATGCGTCGCCGCCACCGCGTAGGCCAGCGCGTCGCGCCCGTCCTGCATCAGGAGGCGGGCGAGCGTGCGCCGCAGCGGCGCCCAGCGCGCGGGATCGCCGAGAGCGGCGGCGCTGTCGCTGCGCGCCAACAGGAGCTCGGCGGCGTCGCCGTCGCGCCCGCGCCGCATCCGCCAGGCGAAGCGCTCGAAGGCGAGGCCGGGGTCGTCGGCCAGCGCCTCGGGCACCGCCGCGATGCGCGCGTCCACGCCCGGCGCGTCCTGATGCAGCGCGAGCCGCGCCGCGGCGAGCCGGCGCCAGCCCTCGGGCACCAGCGGCAGCATGGCGCGGGCGTTCTCCTCCCAGCCCTGCCAGAGCGCCATGTCGAGGCGTGCGACGTGATGCGGCGCGAGGCGCGCGCCATGGCGCGCGAGGAAGCGCGCGTGCGTCTCCTCCGAGAGCGGCAGCGTGCGCCAGGCGCGCACCACCTCCGCCTGCGCCGCGCCGCGCTCGCCCGCCGCCTCCAGGCGAGCGGCGTGGGCGAGCGCGCCGGCCCCGGTCTGCGGGGCGCGCGCCGCGAAAAAGGCACGCACCGTCGCGGGATCGGCGGCGGCGATCGCCTCTTCGGAGCGCCGCCGCAGCAGCGGCAGGCCCGGCCAGTCGGGATTGCGTGCGAGGAACGCCGTGACCTCGGCGGCGGTCCCCCGCCCAGCGCGCAGGCGGTGCCATTCGATCACGTCGGCCGCCGCCGGCCCGTCCGCCTGCGCCAGCCGGGCCGCGCGCGCCCAGTCCCCTGCTCGCATCGCGTCGAGCGCCACGGCGAGCGGGCGCGGCGCCTCGGCCACGGCGGCCTGCGCCAGAAGGAGCGCCGCGAGGAGCCCCGCGCGCAGGGCGGTTACGGCTTGCATTCCGGCCTCCGGCGCAACATAGACGCGCGCGTGTCACCGCGGCGCGCGCCCCCGTCGGGCGCGGCCGTGCCGCCCGGGCGTGGCGCACGCCGCGCCCGCCACGGAGCGAGAAGAAGGAGCGCGCCATGATCCAGGGATCGCTGCCCGCGCTGGTCACGCCCTTCCGGGACGGGGCCGTCGATCACGCCGCGCTGGAGCGGCTGGTGGACTGGCACGTGGCGGAGGGCAGCCACGGCCTCGTCGCCGTGGGCACCACCGGCGAGAGCCCGACGCTCACCCACGCCGAACACGAGGCCGTGGTCGAGGCCGTCGTCCGCTTCGCCGCCGGCCGCATCCCGGTGATCGCGGGGACGGGATCGAACAACACCGACGAGGCGGTGCGCTTCACCCGGCACGCTGCCTCGGTCGGCGCCGACGCCGCGCTCGTCGTCACGCCCTATTACAACAAGCCGACGCAGGCGGGCATGATCGCGCATTTCCGCGCCTTGCACGACTGCGCCGATCTGCCGATCATCATCTACAACATCCCCGGCCGCTCGGCCGTGGACATGACGCCCGAGACGATGGCGGAGCTCGCGCAGCTGCCGCGGATCATCGGGGTCAAGGACGCGACCGGCGATCTCGACCGGGTCTGCCGGCAGCGGATGCTCTGCGGGCCGGAGTTCCTGCAGATCTCGGGCGAGGACGCGACGGCGCACGGCTTCAACGCGCAAGGGGGCCGCGGCTGCATCTCGGTGACGGCGAACGTGGCGCCGCGGCTCTGCGCGGAGCTGCAGGAGGCCTGCCTCGCCAACTATTACGCCCGCGCGCTCGAGATCCAGGACCGGCTGATGCCGCTGCACAAGGCGATCTTCGCCGAGCCGGGGCTGGTGGGCGCGAAATACGGGCTGTCGGTGCTGGGCCACTGCGCCCCCGACACGCGCCTGCCGCTGGTCGAACTGACCGAGGCCGCGCAGGCGCGCGTGCGCGAGGGGATGCGCCACGCGGGCCTCATCGACTGAGGCCCGCCGCGGGGCGCGCGCCCGCCGTGCGGCGGCGCGGCGCCCGGCCCGGTTCACTGCGCCGCCCTCACCGCGAAACCCTCACTGCGACACCGCCGCGGCGTCCTCCAGCCCCTCGGGCTGGCCCGCCACGACGAAGGTCAGCCGCTCGGGATCGAAGAGCTCGGCGGCGACGCGGTCGATCTCCTCGAGCGTGATGGCCCGCACCCTGTCGTTGCGCGTCTCGACGTAGTCCATCGGCAGCCCGTCGAGCTGCATCGCCACGAGGATGTTCGCGATCGGCCCGTTCCCGTCGAAGCGCAGCGGATAGGCGCCAGTGAGATAGGTCTTGGCGTCGGCCAGTTCCTCCTCCGTCACGCCGCCAGCGGCCACGTCGCGCCAGATGTCGCGGATCACCGATATCGCCTCGGCGATGCGGTCGTTGGAGGAGGCGACGCGGCCCAAGTGAAGCGCCGCGTGATCCTTCGGCGCGAGGAAGGAATAGACGCCGTAGGTCAGCCCGCGCTTCTCGCGGACCTCCTGCATCAGCCGGCTCTCGAAGCCGCCGCCGCCGACGATATGGTTGAGCACGTAGGCCGGGAAGAAATCCGGATCGTCGCGCGCGAGCCCCGCGTGCCCGAAGACCGCGACCGACTGCGGCGTGTCGAACTCCACCACGCGCGTGCCGCCCGGCATCTCGACCGCGACATCCCCGGGCAGCGGCGCGCCCTCGGCCGGCAGATCGCCCAGCAGATCGTCGAGAAGCCGGCCGAGCTCCTCGGCGGAGATGTCGCCGGCCGCGCCGACCACGACCCGGTCGCGCGCGAGCGCGGCGTCGTGCGCCGCCACGAGATCCTCCCGCGTGAGGGCCTGCACGCTCTCCAGCGTGCCGTCGGCCGGGGTGGCGTAGGGATGGTCGCCGAAGGCCAGCCGGTCGAAGGCGCGACTGGCGAGCACGCCGGGATCCTGCTGGTCCGAGCGGATCGCCGAGAGCGCCTGCGCGCGCACCCGCTCGATCGCCTGCGGATCGAAGCGCGGCGCGACGAGCGAGGCGCGCAGCAGGTCCACCGCCTCGTCCCGCGTCTCGGTGAGGAAGCGCGCGGAGACCGACACCGTGTCGTCCCCGGCGCTGTAGCTGAAATCGGCGGCCACGCCCTCGACCGCGCGGGCGAAGCCCTGCGCGTCCATCTCGCCCGCGCCCTCCTCCAGCAACCCGGTCATCAAGCGCACCGCGCCGCGCTTCTCCGGGGCGTCGAGCGAGGCGCCGCCGCGAAAGCGGATCTCGAGCGCGGTGAAGGGGATGTTGCGATCCTCCACGAGCCAGGCGTCGATGCCGCCGGGGCTCGTGACCTGCTGGATCTCCACCTGCGCCCGGAGCGGCAGGGCGGCGGCGAGCGTGAGGGCGCAGGCGAGCGCGAGGCGCGACAGGCTCCGGCGGATCATTGCATCACCTCCTCGGGCGCGACCGCCCCGCTCTCGCCCGGCACCGCGGGCATCTCGGCGTCCTCGGCCCGCGCGCCGCCCGCGGTCAGCACGCCGGTCACGGAGCGTTCGGGCCGCAGCACCTCGCGCGCAGCGGCGAGGATGTCCTCCTCGGTCACCGATTGCAGCACCTCCGGCCAGGCCTCGATATCCGCGAGCGTCAGCCCGGAGGCCAGCGCGCGGCCGTAGCGGTTGGCGAGCGACTGCACGTTGTCCTGTTCGTAGATGCGCGACGCGCGCAGCTGGAACTTGATCCGCTCGAGTTGCTCGGCATCGACGCCCGCCTCGAGGAAGTCCGCGACTGCGCGGTCGAGCGCCGCCTCGGCCTCCTCGGGGCTCACACCCTCCCGCGGCACCGCGACGAGGGAAAAGCTCGACCCGTCCCGCCGCGTCGCGCCGTAATAGGCGCCGGCGAAGACCGCGACCTGCTCCTCGAACTGGAGCTTGCGGGTCAGCACGGAGGTCTGCCCGCCGCCCAGGATTTCCGCCAGGAGCGTCAGCGCCGCCGCGCGCTCCTGATCGCCGGGCGCGCGGGCGGGGGCGAGATACTGCCGCTGCAAGAGGGGTTGCGCCACGCGCGGATCCTCCATCGCCACGCGGCGCGCCGCGCGATGCGGCGGCTCCTGCGGGCGGGCGCGCGGGCCGACCTCCGGGTTGGCGGAGATCGCGCCGTAGTGCTCCTCGGCGAGGGCGCGCACCTCTTCGGGCGTGGTGTCGCCCGCGACGATCAGGATCGCGTTGTTCGGCGCGTAGAAGCGGTCATAGAACGCCTCGGCCGCCGCCTTGTCGAGCGCCTCGATCTCGTGGCGCCAGCCGATCACCGGCGTGCCATAGGGATGGTTCAGCCAGAGCGCGGCTGCGGCCTGCTCACGAAAGAGCGACGACGGCTCGTTCTCCACCCGCTGGTTGCGCTCCTCGAGGATCACGCCCCGCTCGGTCGCCACGTCCTCGGGGCGGAGCGCGAGGTCGGTCATCCGCTCCGCCTCCATCTCCATCATCAGGCCGAGGCGGTCGGCCGCGACCCGCTGGAAATAGGCGGTGTAATCGTAGCTCGTGAAAGCGTTGTCGCGCCCGCCCTGCGCCGCGACCGTCGCCGAGAACTCCCCGGGGGCGAGATCGTCGGTGCCCTTGAACATCAGGTGCTCGAGGAAATGCGCGATGCCCGAGCGCCCCGGCGGCTCGTCCGCGGCGCCCGCGCGGTACCAGACCATGTGCACGACGAGCGGCGCGCGGTGATCCTCGATCACCACGACCTCCATCCCGTTGTCGAGGGTGAAATCCGTCACCGTCTCGGCGGCGGCGGCGACCGTCGCCCCCGCGGCGGCGACGAGCAGGGCCAGTGCGGCGAACGCGCGGCGCATCGCAGTCCTCCTGTTCCGACAGCGCAAAGATGTGCCGCCGCGCGGCCGCTTCAAGCCTGCCCCACGGCGTCGTGAGCGCTCACCGCGCCTCGGGCGGCGCCGACGGCGTGCGCAGCCCCTCGGCCCGGTAGCGCCGGTGCGCCGCGAAGGCGTCGAGCGCTTGCCCGGCATACGCCTGATTGTAGCGATCCACCGGCACGAGCCGGATGTTGGCGAACCGCGCCTTGCCCCGGCGGAAGGCCGCGTCCTCGGCGGCGAGCTGCGCCCGGATGTCCTCCGGCACACCGAACCGCGACACCGCTGCGACGAGCGTCCGGTCGCGCGCGGGCACCGCCCCGGGCTCGAGCCGCGCCGGATCGCCCCCCAGCGCCGCCACCGCGTCCACCCGCGGCGTCAGGTCCGCCCGATTGCGCCCCTCTGGCACGGGCGGCGGAAGCTCCGACACCGAGGGCGGCGTCTCGAGCGGCTTGTTGGGCACGATGCCGAACTCCTCCGGCCCGCCCGGCGTGTTGGACAGGTCGCGCAGCCGGCCGTCCCCGCCGCAGGCCGCGAGACCCAGAAGCGCCACTCCGAAACACGCCGCGCGCATCGCTCGCATACTCACCTCCCAAGCTCGGCGCAGGTGTATCCCATCCGTCCCACGCCGTCACGGGGCCTTTTCGCCGCCGCCCTCGCCGGTGAACACGACGAGCCCCAGCGCCCCCGCGAAGATCGCGATGTCGGCCACGTTGAAGGAAAACGGGTTGTCGATCCCGCAACAGGACATGTTCAGGAAATCCGCCACCGCGCCGTAGACGACGCGATCGACCACGTTGCCGAGCGCCCCGCCGATCAGCAACCCGGCCGAGACGAACCCCGCCCGCCCCGGCGGGTCGCGCCGGATCCAGACGGCGACCGCCACGGAGATCGCCAGCGCGATCCCGATCAGCCCCCAGCGCGCGGCCTCCGCGCCGCCCGCGAAGAGCCCGAAGTTGATCCCCGTGTTCCACGCCATCCGCAGGGTCAGATACGGCGGCCAGACGTCGATCGCCCGCACCTCCGCCAGCGCGAGACCATGCACCACGTAATACTTCAGCGCCTGGTCGATCGCGAAGACCGCCGCCGCCACCCAGCCCATCAGCCGCATGTCCCCGCTCCCTCTCGCCACGCCGCGCCCATCATCTTGGCGCAAATACTCCGGGGGGAGTCCGCGCGCCCCGCGCGGACGGGGGGCAGCGCCCCCCCCCCCCCCCCCCCCCCCCCCCCCCCCC
>NZ_QOHR01000003.1:202121-238048 GCF_003385555.1 Rhodosalinus sediminis
CCCCCCCCCCCCCCCCCCGCCCCCGTCAATGCCGGAAATGCCGCTCGCCGGTGAAGACCATCGCCATGCCGTGCGCCTCGGCCGCGGCGATCACCTCGGCGTCGCGGCGCGCGCCGCCGGGCTGGATCACCGCCGTCGCGCCCGCCGCGGCCAGCGCCTCCACCCCGTCGGCGAACGGAAAGAAGGCGTCCGAGGCGACGGCCGCGCCCACCGTCGGCGGCTCGGGCAGGCCGAGCTCCTCGGCCATGGCGCGCGCCTTCTCGGCGGCGATGCGCGCCGAATCGACCCGGCTCATCTGCCCCGCGCCGATGCCCACGGTGGCGCGGCCCTTCGCGTAGACGATCGCGTTCGACTTGACGTGCTTGGCCACCGCCCAGGCGAAGGCGAGATCGCGCATCTCCGCCTCCGAGGGCGCGCGCGCGGTGACCACCTTCAGCGTCTCCGGCGCGACGAGGCGCGTGTCCGCGTCCTGCACGAGCCAGCCGCCCGTCACCTGCCGCGCGGCGCGCGCCGGCGCGCCGGGGTTGGGCAGGCCCGGCGCCTTCAGAAGCCGGACGTTGGGCTTCTGCGCGAAGAGCGCCTGCGCCTCGTCGTCGATCGCCGGCGCGATGACGACCTCGGTGAAGAGCTCGAGGATCGCCTGCGCCGTCGCCGCGTCGAGCGTCGTGTTGAGCGCCACGATGCCGCCGAAGGCGCTGACGGGGTCGCACTCGCGCGCCTTGCGGTAGGCCTCGAGCGGCGAGGCCGCCCGCGCCGCGCCGCAGGGGTTGGCGTGCTTGACGATGACGCAGGCCGCGCCGTCGGCCGGCAGGAACTCGGCGGCGAGGGCATAGGCCGCGTCGGTGTCGTTGATGTTGTTGTAGGACAGCTCCTTGCCCTGCAGGAGCCGCGCCGAGGCCACGCCCGGCGCCGGGTCCGTCTCCGCGTAGAAGGCCGCGCGCTGGTGCGGGTTCTCGCCGTAGCGCAGCTCCTGCGCGAGCCGCCCGCCCATCACCCGCCGGCGCGGCGCGAAGACGCCGAGGCTCTCGGCCATCCAGCCGCTCACCGCCGCGTCGTAGGCCGCCGTGCGCCCGAAGGCCGTCAGCGCGAGCGCCTTGCGGAACGCCAGCGTCGTCGCGCCGTCGTTGGCGTCGAGCTCGGCCAGCAGCGCGTCGTAATCCTCCACGTCCACGACCGGTGCGACATGGGCGTGGTTCTTGGCCGCCGCGCGGATCATCGCCGGCCCGCCGATGTCGATCTGCTCGACCGCCTCGGCCTCCTCCGCGCCGGCGGCGACGGTCGCCTCGAAGGGGTAGAGGTTGACCACCAGGAGATCGATCGCCGGGATGCCGTGCGCCTCCATCGCCTCCACGTGGGCCGGCGCGTCGCGCAGGGCCAGCAGCCCGCCGTGCACCGCCGGGTGCAGCGTCTTGACCCGGCCGTCCATCATCTCGGGCAGCCCCGTGACCTCGGCCACGTCGCGCACGGTGCAGCCCGCCTCGCGCAGGGCGGCGGCGGTGCCGCCGGTCGAGAGCACCTCGACCCCGCGCGCGGCGAGCGCCCGGCCGAGCTCGGGCAGGCCGGTCTTGTCGGAGACGGAAATCAGGGCGCGGCGGACGGGGACGAGATCGGGCATGGATGCGGGGCTCCGGTGGCTCATTCATACACGTCCACCGCCTCGGCCAGGTCGCGCACCGCGAGCGCGGTGTCGTCGGCCTTGGCCAGCGACCAGCGGACGCGCGTCCCATACTCCACCGCGCGGCCGGATAAAACGATCTGTTGCGTCGCGCGCGGCCGGAGGCGCCCGCGCTCGAGATAGACCGAGGGCTCGAGCGTAAGGCGCGTGCGCGGCTCGGCCTCCGGGCGAAGGACCCAGACCTCGCCCGAGCGCAGCGTGACCGAGACCTCCGCGCCCAAGGGCGCGAGCGCGGGTTCCGCCTCCGGGTGCAGGTGAAACCGGATCTGAAAGCCGATGCCGCGCAGCTTGCCCGCCGCCCGCGCCGCGTCGAAGCGCCGCTCGTCCTCCGCCTCCAGCGCGACGAGGAAATCCTCGCCCGACAGGCGCCGACCGTCCGCCGAGAGGCTCAGCACGCGCGCATGCGTCAGCCCGAATTCGGCGCGGTAGCCATCCTGCCCGGCCTCGACGCGCTGCGCCTCCGGCGTGCGCGCCATCTCGACCGGGACGCGGCGCGGCGCGCCCTCGAGCGCGGCGCGCGCCTGACGCGCCCCGCCCGACGCGCCCAGCCGCGCGCTCGACAGCCCCTCGACCAGAAGCACCGAATGCGCCGCCCCCGCGCGCCCGGCGCGCCGCCAGCCGGGGCCGAAGCTCGCCCCCGCCCCGCAACTCACGATCACCGGCCGCCGCCCCGAGGTCACCTCGACCGCGAGGGTGGAGGCATGCGCCTCCCCCGCCGCCGCGCCCCCGGGCGGCGGGGCGGCGTCCAGGACGACCGTGGTGCGCCCGGCCGACAGCCGCGCGTAGCCCATGGACGGGCCGTCGGGCATCCGCCGCCGCGCGCCCGCCGCCGCGAGCGCCGCGTCGAGCCGCCCCGGCACGCCGCGCCCGCCGCCGTGAAACCGCGGCAGGCCGCCGTCCGCGTGGCGCAGGGCGCGCAGCGCCGGCGCGATGCGCTCCATCGCCGCGGCATGCGCCGGCCCCGGCGCGCGCCGCGCCGCGCGAAGCGCCCCGGCGGTCCATGTCAGGAGGCTCAGCACCTCCATGAGCTCTTCCGCGTTGCGTGAGGCGAGGCCCCCGGCCGCGTCGATCTCGCCCCGGCAGACCCGCTCCAGCGCGTCGCGCGCCGGCGCGCGATGCGCCTCGAGCCCCTCGAGCGTCAGGCCCGCCTGCACCAGCGCGCAGGCCGCCTCGACACGCGGCAGACCGGGCGGCGCCGCGCGCCAGCGCCGCGCGACGAAGGCCGCATGCCCGGCGAGCGCGCCGAGCCACGCCGCCTGCGCCGCACTGTCCAGCCCCGGCGCGAGGAAGGCGGCGTGGTCGATCCAGCGCCCGAGCCGGCGCGCGGCCAGCGCCGGCGTCCAGCCCGGCCCGCGCCCGCGCCCGAAGCGCGCGATCCAGCCGGCGAGCCAGCGCTGCGCCAGCCGCCGCGCCGCCGGCCCGCCCACGGCGGCCAGATCGTCGAGCCAAGCGAAGCTCTGCGTCTCCGCGACGAAGGCCGGCTCGGCCACGCCGAGATCCCAGAGATCGGCCTCCGGCGCCTCCACGAGATGCCCAGCGAACATCAGGTTCCCGGCGAGAAGCTCGCGCCCGCGCGCCGGGTCGCCGATGGCGCGCGGCTCGGGCTCGGCCGCGAAGCCGTCGGCCGGGCGCGCACGCGCGGCGCGCCACGCGTGCCAGCGATCCGCGAGGCGCGCCGCGCGCCCCCGCTCCTTGTCTGCGATCGTGCCCACCATACGCGCCTGCGCGGTTGCGTCCGGGGGACCATAGCCGCGCCGCGGCATGAAGTCACCGCAGCGCAGGTCGCGCGGGCGCCGCCCGTGGGGGTCAGGCCACGCGCCGGAAGGCGGCGACGAAGAATCCGTCCATCCCGCCCGCCTCCAGCCAGTGATCGGGCCGCAGGCGCAGCCCCTCCGGCCCGCGCCACGCGGGCTCCACGCCGGGCAGGTCGAGCGCGGCCGGATCGGCGCGAAGCTCAGGGCGGCGCGCCAGCGCGGCGGCGGCCTGCGCCTCGCCCTCGTCTGGCAGGAGCGAGCAGGCGCAATAGACGAGCCGCCCGCCCGGCGCGACGAGCGACGCCGCCCGGTCGATCAGCGCCGCCTGCAGCTCGACGAGCGCGCCGAGGCCCGCGCCGTCGCGGATGTGCGGCAGCTCCGGGTGGCGCCGGATCGTGCCCGTGGCGGAACAGGGCGCGTCCACCAGCACCGCGTCGTAGGGTCCGCCGGCGTGGGCGCGCGCGTCCTCGGCCGAGAGATGCGCCGAGAGCCCCGTCCGCGCGAGGTTCTCGCGCACCCGCTCCAGCCGCGCGGGCGAGAGGTCCAGCGCCGTCACCTCCGCGCCCGCGGCGGCGAGTTGCAGCGTCTTGCCCCCCGGCGCGGCACAGAGATCGAGCACCCGCTCCCCCGGCCGGGGGCGGAGCGCGCGGGCGGGCAGCGCGGCGGCGGCGTCCTGCACCCACCAGTCGCCCTCGGCGTAGCCCGGCAGCGCCGTCACCTGCGCACCCCGCGGCAGGCGCAGGGAGCCCGTGGGCAGGCGCCGCGCCCCGAGCCGCGCGGCGAGCGCGTCCGGATCGCCCTTCGCCGTCAGGTCGAGCGGCGCGCCGGCGGCATGCGCCGCCTCGATGGCCTCCGCCACCCGCGCGCCCCAGGCCGCGACGACCGGCGCGCGCAGCCAGCCGGGCATCGCCGGCACCGGCAGATCAGCCCAGCGCGCGGGCGCCTCGCCGGCCATCTTGCGCAGCACCGCGTTGACCATGCCCCGCGCCGCGGCGGCCTTGCGCCCGGCGCCGGCCACCACCGCGACCCAGTCGTTGACGACGCCATGCGCCGCGCCCCCCTGGGCGAGCTCCACCGTGCCGAGCCGCAGCGCCGCCCGCGCCGCCGGCGGCGGCGTCCGGCGCAGATGCGGCGCGAGGAGCGCATCCGCGCGCGTCAGATTGCGGAACGCCTCGGCCACGAGTCGCCGCGCGCGCGCCCGATCCGCGGGCGCGAGCCCGTCGAGCGCCGGCTCCGCCTCGTCGAGGGTGCGGCGCTCCTCGAGGACGGCGCGGAACAGATGCAACGCCGCGCGGCGGGCCGGCTGGCCCTCGCGGCCGGCGGGGCGCGGGCGTCGGGACATGGGCGACCTTCTTGGCGAGCGGGCGAAGCGGGGCTATATCAGCGCCACCAGTTGAGGGGAAGGCCATGACGGAGACGACCCGCGACGACCTGCCGCCCGCCGCGCGCCGCGCGCTCGAAGAGGCCGAGGCGCGCCGCAAGGCGGCGAGGGCGCTGGAGCTGCCGCCCGAACTCGGCGGCCGCGACGGCCCGGAGCCCGTGCGCTACGGCGACTGGGAGCGCAAGGGCCTCGCCGTCGACTTCTGATCCTGCCCGCGCGCTCCTCCGCCCTGACGGGCGTCCTCGCGAGGAGGGCCGCGAGGTCCGATCGAGCGCCCTGCCCCAAGGAGACGCGATGACGTCCCGCCCCGTCCGCGTGGCGATCAACGGTTTCGGCCGGATCGGCCGTACGCTCGCCCGGCAGATCCTCTCCGGCGCGCCGGGCGTCGAGCTCGTGCACGTCAACGACATCGAGGCGGGCGACCTGCTCGCCTATCTCTTCGCCTACGACAGCGTCTTCGGCCCCTGGCCCGGTCCGGTCAGCGCGGAGGACGGCGCGCTCGTGGCCGGCGCGCAGCGCGTGCCGCTGACGCGGGCGGCCGACCTCTCGGCCCTCGATCTCTCCGGCGTCGACGTGCTGCTGGAGTGCACCGGCCGCGCCGCGACCCGCGCCATCGCCGAGCAGGGCCTGCGCGCCGGCGCCGCGCGGGTGCTGATCTCCGGCCCGTCGCCCGCGGCGGACGTGACCGTGGTGCTCGGCGCCAACGAGGGGGAACTGGCGGAGCAGCCGATCGTCTCGAACGCCTCCTGCACGACGAACGCGCTCGCGCCGCTCCTGCGCCTGCTCGACCAGGGCTGGGGCGTGGAGAGCGGGCACATGACGACGGTGCACTGCTACACCGGCAGCCAACCCACCGTGGACAAGCCGCGCGGCACGCCCGAGCGCTCGCGCGCCGCGGCGCTGTCGATGGTGCCGACGACGACCTCGGCGGGCAAGCTGATCGGCACGGTGCTGCCGCACCTCGACGGGCGGGTGGAGGCGCGGGCGCTGCGCGTGCCGACGGCGAGCGTCTCCTGCGTGGACCTGACGGTGGCGCCGCGCCGCCCGGCGACGGCGGAGGCGGTGAACGCCGCGCTGCGCGACGCGGCCGCGCCCGGCGGCGTCTTCGGCTGGATCGAAGAGCCGCTCGTCTCAACCGACCTGCGCGGGCGGCCCGAATCGGTCGTCATGAGTGGGCCGGAAACCTCGGTGAACGCGGGCGGGCTGCTGCGCGTCTTCGGCTGGTACGACAACGAATGGGGCTATTCCTGCCGGATGCTCGACATGGCCCGCCGCATGGGCGCGGCGGGCTGACCGCTCAGCGCAGGCGGAAATCCGCGTGGTCGCCCTGTCCCGCGTCGGAGGTGAAGCGCATGGTGTTCCCGCGCACCTCGACGGTCTGGCAGTTGTAGCCGAGCTCCCGCTCGCCCCAGTAGAGGTCGCGGCAGAAGAGGCCGTTCTCCCAGTCCCACTCGCCGGAGACCTCGCGCCCGGCGCCGCGGCCGACGATCTGCCCGTCCGGCGTGACCTGCAATCTCACCAGCGGATAGGTGAGCTGCCGATCCTCGACGATCTGGCGAAAGCGCTCCTCCTCGGTGATGCGGGCGAAGTCCGCGGCGGCGGGCGCCGCCGTCACGGCCGCCGCCGCCACTGCTGCAATCCTGCTGCGCATGGCGCGTTTCCCTCGCTGTTGGCTCCGTAGGGAAAGATGCGCCCCCCGCGTCGCGTTTCAAGCCGACCGCTCGAATGCGCGATATTCCGCCGAGGCGCCGCTCAGGCGGCCGAGAGCCCGAGAACATCCACCATGTCGTACTCGCCCGGCCCCTGATCCTGTCCCCAGAGCGCCGCCTTGAGCGCGCCGCGCGCGAAGATCATCCGGTCGGTGGCGACATGGCGGAGCGCGATGCGCTCCCCCTCGGCGGCGAAGAGCACCTCGTGCTCGCCCACGATGTCGCCGCCGCGCACCGCGTGAAAGCCGATGGCGCCGCGCGCCCGCGCCCCCGTCATGCCGTCGCGCGCCCGGTCGGCGGCCTCCGACAGGTGCACGCCCCGGCCCTCCGCCGCCGCCGCGCCCAGCATCAGCGCCGTGCCCGAGGGCGCGTCCACCTTGTGGCGGTGGTGCGCCTCGACGATCTCGATGTCGAAATCCGCGTCGAGCGCCGCCGCCACCCGCCGCGTCAGCTGCACGAGGAGATTGACGCCGAGGCTCATGTTGCCCGCGCGGATCACCGTGGCATGGCGCGCCGCGGCCTTGATCCGGGCGAGCTGCGCCTCGTCGAAGCCGGTGGTGCCGATCACGTGACAGAGCCGCGCCTGCGCGGCGATCTCGGCGAAGGCGACCGTGGCCTCCGGCGCCGTGAAATCGAGCACCGCATGCGCCCGCGCGAAGGCCTCCAGCGGGTCGTCGCCCACCGTCACGCCGAGCGGCGCGCCACCCGTCGCGGTGCCGAGGTCCTGCCCGATCCAGTCGTGCCCCGGCCGCTCGAGCGCGCCGATCAGCCGGGCGCGGTCGCTCTCCTCCACCGCGCGGGCGAGCATCCGCCCCATGCGCCCCGAGACGCCCGTCACAACGATCCCCGGCAGATCGGCCATGCCGTGCCCTCCCCTCGCCTGTCGCATCCCCGCCTAGCGCAGCACGGCCCGCTTGGCAAAGCCCGCGCGCGCGCTTAAGTGGACCGCATGGCGCGACCCAGACCCTCCGCGCCGAGCGGGCCCAGCCAGCGGCAGCTCCGCGTCGGCGAACTCATCCGGCGGCGCCTCTCCGAGGTGCTCGCCCGCGGCGAGGTGCACGATCCCGACCTCACCCGCCTCTCGATCACCGTGGGGGAGGTGCGCACCTCCCCCGATCTCAAGGTGGCGACGGCCTTCGTGCTGCCCCTCGGCGGCGGCGCGAAGGAAGAGGCGCTCGCCTGCCTCGACCGCAACCGGAGCGAGCTGCGCCGCCAGGTCGCCAAGGGGCTGGAGCTCAAGTTCGCGCCCGAGCTGCGCTTCCGCATCGACGAGAGTTTCGACCGCATGGACGAGACGCGCCGCCTCCTCGATCGCCCCGAGGTCCGGCGCGACCTCGACGACTGATGCGGCGCCTGCGCGCGACCCGCGCCGCGGCGCTCGCCGCCGCCCTCGCCGCGCCGCTCGCGGCGCCCCTCGCCGCCCCCCTCGCTGCCGCCGACTGCCGCCCGCTCGAGCACGAGGGCCGACCCTACACCATCTGCGAGGTCACCCCCGAGCGCCACGACCTGCGCCTCTTCCACTCCGACGCCACCGGCGCGCCCTACGGGCACTTCGGCACGCTCGAGGCGGCGCTCGAAGACCGCGGCCTGCGCCTCGGCCCGGCGATGAACGCCGGGATGTACCACCCGGACCGCGCCCCGGTCGGTCTCTACGTCGAAGAGGGCGAGGAGCGCATGCATCTCGTCACCTCCGACGGGCCGGGCAACTTCGGCCTGCTGCCGAACGGCGTGCTCTGCCTGCGCCCGGGCCGCGCCGACGTGATCGAAACGCGCACCTTCGCGCGCCGCGCGCCGGCCTGCCGCTTCGCGACGCAGTCGGGGCCGATGCTGGTGATCGACGGCGCGCTGCACCCGCGCTTCCTGCCCGACTCGACCTCGCGCTATATCCGCAACGGCGTGGGCACCGCCGCCGACGGCGCCCGCCTCGTCATGGCGATCTCCGAGACGCCGGTGACCTTCCACGAATTCGGCCGCCTCTTCCGCGACGCGCTCGGGGTGGAGCAGGCGCTCTACCTCGACGGCAACGTCTCGCGGCTGCACGCGCCGGGGCTCGGCCGCTCCGACTTCGGCCGCCCGATGGGCCCGATCCTCGCCGTCGTCGAACCGGCACGCTGAGCCGCAGGCACCCCGAACACACGACCCGGCCCATCATCTTGGCGGAAATACTCCGGGGGGTGAGGCGGCGTCAGCCGCCGAGGGGGGCAGCGCCCCCCTGCCGGCCCCTCGGAAGCGGGGCCGAAGGCGGTTGCAACCGCCTTCCCCCGGCCGCCGCCCGCAGCGCGCCGCGCAGGTGTCAGGGCACCGCGGCGGGCGGAGTCAGGCGGTCGCGCAGGAGCGCCACCGGATGCGCCCGGAGCGTCAGCCGCATGGCGACGTAGTCCTCCACGACCTCCTCGCCGAGGCGCATCGCCGGCAGATGCGCGGCAGGCTCCTCGATGCCCTCGCCGTCGAGCTCGCCCGCGAAGAGCGGCAGCGGCGCCGGCGCACGCAGCGCCTTCGCCTCCCAGAGCGCCGCGCGGCGGGCGAGGCCCAGATCGGCGAAGGCGTCGGCCTCCGCCAACCGGGCGAGCACGGCCGGCGCCACGCCCGCGCGGCGCCAGACGTCCTCGACCGAGCGGTAGCCGTTGCCGCGCGCCGCGGCGATCCAGGCCGCGTCCTCCTCCTTCAGCCCGCGGATCTGGCGGAAGCCGAGGCGCAGCGCCTGCCCCCCGCGCCCGTCGGGCTCCAGCGCGTTGTCCCAGTAGCTCCGGTTGATGCAGACGGGGCGTACCTCCACCCCGTGGGCGCGCGCGTCGCGCACGATCTGCGCCGGCGCGTAGAAGCCCATGGGCTGCGCGTTCAGCAGCGCGCAGGCGTAGACCGCCGGGTGGTGGCGCTTGAGCCAGGCGGAAGCGTAGACCAGCAGCGCGAAGCTCGCCGCGTGGCTTTCCGGGAAGCCGTAAGCGCCGAAGCCCTCGATCTGCGCGAAGCACCGCTCGGCGAAGGCGCGGTCGTAGCCGTTCGCCGCCATGCCGCGCAGGAAGCGCGTGCGGAAGGCGCTCACGGTGCCGTGCTTCTTGAAGGTGGCGAGCGCGCGGCGCAGTCGATCCGCCTCCTCCGGCGTGAAACCGGCGCCGACGATGGCGATCTGCATCGCCTGCTCCTGAAAGAGCGGCACGCCCAGCGTCTTGCCCAGCACCTCGCCCAGCGCGTCGGAGGGGAAGCGCACGGGCTCCTCCCCGTTCCGGCGGCGGATGTAGGGGTGCACCATGTCGCCCTGAATCGGCCCGGGGCGGATGATCGCCACCTGGATCACCAGGTCGTAGAAACACCGCGGCTTCATCCGCGGCAGGAAGTTCATCTGCGCGCGGCTCTCCACCTGAAAGAGCCCGAGCGAATCGGCCCGGCAGAGCATCTCGTAGACGCGCGGGTCCTCCTGCGGCAGCGTGGCGAGCGTGTAGTCCGCGCCGTGGTGCTGGCGCAGTAGCTCGAAGGCCTTGCGGATGCAGGTCAGCATGCCGAGCGCCAGCACGTCCACCTTGAGGATGCCGAGCGCGTCGATGTCGTCCTTGTCCCAGCAGATGACCGTGCGGTCCTCCATGCTGGCGTTCTCCACCGGGCAGAGCTCGTCGAGGCGGCCCTCGGTGACGACGAAGCCCCCGACGTGCTGGGAGAGGTGGCGGGGAAAGCCCATGATCTCCTCGATGAGCTCGAGGGTCAGGCGCAACCGCCGGTCGGCGGGGTCGAGGCCGATCTCGGCGAGGCGCTCGGCCTCCGTCCCGCTCATGCCGTGGGCGCCCCAGAGCTGGGAGGAGAGCGCGGCGACGATGTCCTCGGAGAGCCCCATGGCGCGGCCCACCTCGCGGATGGCGCGCTTGGCGCGGTAGTGGATCACCGTCGCGCAGAGGCCCGCGCGGTGGCGGCCGTAGCGCGCGTAGATCCACTGGATCACCTCCTCGCGGCGCTCGTGCTCGAAATCCACGTCGATGTCGGGCGGCTCGTCGCGCGCCTCGGAGACGAAGCGCTCGAAGACCATGGTGCCGATCTCGGGCGAGACGGAGGTGACGCCGAGACAGTAGCAGACCACCGAGTTCGCCGCCGAGCCGCGCCCCTGGCAGAGGATGCCGCGCGAGCGCGCGAAGGCCACCACGTCGCGCACGGTCAGGAAATAGGGCTCGTAGTTCAGCTTCGCGATCAGGGCGAGCTCGTGCTCCATGAGGCGGCGCACCCGCTCCGGCGCGCCCTCGGGGTAGCGCCAGGCGAGCCCCTCGCGCGCGAGCCGGGCGAGGCGTTGGGAGGCACTTTCGCCCTCGGCCACCTCGGAGGGGTACTCGTAGCGCAGATCGTCGAGCGAGAAGGTGCAGCGCGCGGCGAGCGCCTCGGTCCGCTCCACCGCCGCGGCGTGATCGCGGAAGAGGCGGCGCATCTCGGCCGGCGCGCGCAGCCGCTGCTCAGCGTTGGCGAGCGCGGCGCGGCCAAGCGCGTCCACCTGCGTGCCGGTGCGGATCGCGGTCAGCACGTCGGCGAGCCGCCGCCGGCGCCCGTGATGGAGAAGCGGCCGCGCGCTGGCCACCGTGGGCAGGCCGAGCGCCGCGGCGGCCTCCGCCCAGAGGGCGAAGCGCCGCGCGTCCTGCCCGTCGTAGACCGGCGCGAGGGCGAGGTGCATCCGCCCCGGAAAGCGCCGGGCGAGGCGCGCGGCCTGCGCCCGGAAGTCCTCGGGCCAGTCGAGCGCGCGGGCGGGCGGGTGCAGCAGGAGCTCGAGCCCCTCCATCCCCTCGAGCACGTCCTCGAGATGCAGCGTGCAATCGCCCTTGGACGCGCGCAGACGCCCGCGCGAGATCAGCCGGCAGAGCCGCGCCCAGCCCGCGCGCGTCGCGGCGAGCGCCGTGATCTCCGGCCCGTCGGAGAGCACCAGCCGCGCGGCGGGGATCAGCCGGGGGACGTTGCGGATCTCGGCCGAGGGCGGGCGCGGCGTGCCCTCGGGCGCGGGCGGGCCGATCAGCCGCCCCCCGGCCTCCCGCGCCGCGAGATCGGCGACCTCGCGCGCGATCTTCCGCGCCTCGGTATGCGCGCGCACGATCCCGGCGACGGAGTTCACGTCCGCCACGGCGACGGCCGAGAGCCCCATGAGCGCGGCGCGCTGCATGTACTCCTCGGGGTGGGAGGCCCCGGTGAGGAAGGTGAAGTTCGAGGTGATCGAAAGCTCGGCGACCATGCGAGTCGCCCTTATATTCCCTTTTTGTTCTCATGTGGAGTCGGCGTTCGCACCGCGCGCGCCGCTCCGGGATCAGGCGCGCAGCGCCCCGGCGAACTGCGCCAGCACCTCTTCGTAGACCTGCCGCTTGAAGGGGACGATCACGCCGGGCAGATCCGCGGGCGCGATCCAGCGCCAGGCGGAGAACTCGGGATGCTCGGTGGCGATGTTCACCTGATCGTCGGTCCCGAGGAAGCGCATCAGGACCCATTTCTGCTTCTGCCCGCGGAAGCGCCCGCCCCAGATCTTCGGCACGAGCTCGTACGGCAGGTCGTAGGTGACCCAGTCGGGGCTCTCGGCCTCGACCCGCACGAGATCGGGGGCGATCCCCGTCTCCTCGCCGAGTTCGCGGAGCGCGGCGGTCTCGACGCTCTCGCCCGGGTCGATGCCGCCCTGCGGCATCTGCCAGGCGGGGCCGGGGTTGTCGATGCGCTGGCCGACGAAAACCTCGCCCTGCGCGTTGACGAGCATCACGCCGACGCAGGGGCGGTAGGGCAGGCGCTCGATCTCTTCGGGGGTCATTGGGCTCCTTTCCCGAAAAATCCTCTGCGAAGATTTTTCGCGCGCGGCGGCGCGGGGCGCGGCGGTTTTCCTGACGAAAAACCGCCGCGTGGGCGGCGTCACTCGGCCGCGGGGCCGAGCGCGGTGAAGCCCTTGAGGATGTCGATCGCGTAGGCGAGCTGATAGTCCTCCTCGCGCAGGCGCGCGGCCGCCTCGGCGCGGGCGCGGTCCTCCTCGATCTGGCGGATCTCGTCCTCGCTCAGGCTGTCGTTGTCGAGCCGGCCGCGCAGGTCCGCCTCCGAGCGCGAGGGGCGCGCGGCGCCCTCGTCCTCCGCGTCGGGGGCGGGGCGCGGCGGCTGCTCCACGAGGATGTCGGGCGAGATGCCCAGCGCCTGAATCGAGCGGCCCGAGGGCGTGTAGTAGCGCGAGGTCGTCAGCCGCATCGCCGCGTCGCCCCGGAGCGGCATCACCGTCTGCACCGAGCCCTTGCCGAAGCTCTTGGTGCCCACGACGATGGCGCGGCGGTGATCCTGCAGCGCGCCGGCCACGATCTCGGAGGCCGACGCCGAGCCGCCGTTGATCAGCACGACGATCGGCTTGCCCTCGGCGAGGTCGCCGGGCGTGGCGTTGAAGCGGTCGCCCTCTTCGACGACGCGGCCGCGGGTCGAGACGATCTCCCCCTGCTCGAGGAAGGCGTCGGAGACCTTGATCGCCTGGTTGAGCAGGCCGCCCGGGTTGTTGCGCATGTCGAGGACGATGCCGTTGATCTCGTCGATGCCGCCCGCGGCCTCGACCTGCTCCCGGAGGCCCTCCTCGAGGTTGGGATAGGTCTGGTCGTTGAAGGTGGTCACGCGCAGCACCACGCTGTCGCCCTCGAGGCGCGAGCGCACGGCGGTCAGCGTGATCGTGTCGCGGATGATCGAGACGTCGAAGGGCTCCGGCTCGCCGTCGCGCACCACGGTCACGATGATCTCGGAGCCCACCGGCCCGCGCATCATGTCCACCGCCTCGTCGAGGGTGAGGCCGAGGACCGAATCGCCATCCACATGGGTGATGAAATCGCCCGCCTGAATGCCCGCCGCGTCCGCGGGCGTGCCGTCGATCGGCGAGACGACCTTCACGAAGCCGTCCTCCTGCGTGACCTCGATGCCGAGGCCGCCGAACTCGCCCCGGGTCTGCACGCGCATGGCGCGGGCGTCCTCGGGCGAGAGGTAGCTCGAATGCGGATCGAGCGAGGTGAGCATCCCGTTGATCGCGGCCTCGATCAGCTCAGCCTCGTCCACTTCCTCGACGTATTGCGCGCGGATGCGCTCGAAGATGTCGCCGAAGAGGTCGAGCTGCTCGTAGACGTTGCCGCTGCGCTCGCCCTCCTGCGCGAGAAGCGGACCCGCGATCTGGGTGGTGGCCACGATCCCGGCGAGCGTGCCGGCGGCGATGGCCATGACGGTCTTTTTCATGCGAGCCTCTTCCTAGTCTGCGCGGAACCAGTCGAGGGGATCGACCGGCGTGTTGTCCTGTCTGACTTCGATATAGAGCGTCTCGGAGCGCTCGCCGCCACCCCCCTCACCGTCGCGTGAGGGAAGCGCCCGGGGCGCCGTGCCTCCCATGAGACCGACGGGGCTGCCCTCGGGCAAGACCTCGCCCGTGTCGCCGTAGACCGTGCCGAGCCCGGCGAGCACGATCAGCAGCCCCGATTCGGGCTCGAGGATGCTGACCTGCCCGTAGTCGAGGAGCGGGCCGCGGTAGCGCAGCGTCGCCGCCGCCGGCGTCGTCACCAGCGCGCGCGGCCGCGTGGCCACCACGATGCCGGGGCGTTCGATGCCCGCCGCGTCGGGTTCGCCCGCGCGGCGCAGGACGGTGCCCGCCACCGGCAGCGGGAGCTCCCCTTTGCGGTCGGAGACGCCGGGCAGCGGGGCGGCGTCCGGCGCGGCCTCCCCGATCTCGGCGAGGCCGCTGGCGAAGCCGCCGAGCGTCTCGGTCGCGGCGATGAGGATCTGCGTGCCCGCCGGATCGGCGGTGAAGCGCCGCGGCAGGTCGGTGCGGTCGGCGATCGCCTCGGAGAGCGCGGCGCGCGCCGCCTGCACCCCGGCGAGGCCGTCGGTCAGGCGTTCGGCCGCCGCCTCCTGAAGCCGGCGCAGAGTCGCCGCCTCCTCGAGGTCGCGGCGCAGGCGCGCCGCCTCGGCCTCGAGGGCGGGCGTCACCTCGGCGAGCAGCATGCCCGCGCGCGCGGTCCCGAGCGGGCCGCCCGGATGCAGGAAGAGCACCGGCGCGGGCGCGGTGCCGATGCTCTGCAACACGCCCAGAAGCTGCGCGATCTGGGCCTCGCGGGCGTCGAGCCTGCGTTCGAGCTGCGCCTCGCGGATCGAGACCGCGCGCAGCCCCTCGCGCATCGCGGCGAGGCCGTCCTCGAAGCCGCGCACCGTCTCGGTCAGCGCGGCGACCCGGTCGCGGGCGCCGCGGGCCGCGTCGAGCCGCTCGATCGCCGTCTCCAGCCGGTCGAGCGCCGCGCGCGCCTCTCCCGCCGGGTCCGCCGCCGCCGCCGGCGCGGCGAGCGCCGCGAGCAGGGCGAGGGTCAGCCGCATCGCGCGATCAGGCTGGTCCCGGTCATCGCGGCGGGCTGGTCGAGCCCCATGAGCTGCAGCACCGTGGGCGCGAGATCGGCGAGCCGCCCGCCGTCGCGCAGCCGCGCGCCCTCCGGCCCGCCGACGAGGATCACCGGTACCGGGTTCGTCGTGTGCGCCGTGTGCGGACCGCCGGTCGCGGGGTCGATCATCGTCTCGCAGTTGCCGTGGTCTGCGGTGACGATCATCGCGCCGCCCGCGGCCTCCAGCGCCTCGAGCGCGCGGGCGAGGCCGCGGTCCACCGCCGCGCAGGCGCGGACGGCGGCCTGAAGATCGCCGGTGTGGCCCACCATGTCCGGGTTGGCGTAGTTCACCACGATCAGGTCGATCCCCTCCCCGATGGCGGCGACGAGGCGGTCGGTCACCTCTTCGGCGGACATCTCGGGGGCGAGGTCGTAGGTCGCCACCTTGGGCGAGGGCGCCATGTAGCGCGCCTCGCCCGGGTAGGGCTCTTCGTGCCCGCCGTTCAGGAAGAAGGTGACGTGCGGGTATTTCTCCGTCTCCGCGAGGCGAAGCTGGCGGAGGCCGTGGGCCGCCACCCATGCGCCGAGGGTGTCGGGGATGTCCTCGGGCGGAAAGACCGTGTCCATGAAGCCGTTGTGCGCCTCGGAGTATTCCACCATCCCGAGCATCGCGGCGAAGTCGGGCCGGTCCCCGGTGTCGAAGGCGTCGAAGCCCGGCTCGCCCAGCGCGCGCAGGATCTCGCGCGCGCGGTCGGCGCGGAAGTTGAGGCAGAAGAGCCCGTCGCCGTCGCGCATCGGGGCGGGCGTGCCGATCACCGTGGGCTTCAGGAACTCGTCGGTGAGCCCCTCGTCGTAGCCCGCGCACACCGCCGCGACGCCGCTCTCGGCCCGGCGCGGCGCCTCGGCGCAGGCCATCGCGGCATAGGCCTCGGCCACCCGCTCCCAGCGGGTGTCGCGGTCCATCGCGTAGAAGCGCCCGATGACCGTGACGACGCGCGCGCCCTCCGGCAACCCGGCCTCGAGCCGGGCCATGAAGCCCTCGGCGCTCTGCGGCGCCACGTCCCGGCCGTCGGTGATCGCGTGCACGGCGACCGGCAGGCCGGCGTCGGTCAGCACGCGCGCGGCGGCGAGCATGTGATCGATGTGCCCGTGCACGCCCCCGTCCGAGACGACGCCCATCAGATGCGCCGTCCCCCCGGAGGCGCGCAGCCGCTCGACGAAGCGGCGAAGCGCCGGGGCCTCGGCGAAGCTGCCGTCCTCGATGGCGAGCCCGATGCGGCCGAGGTCCATCGCCACGACCCGGCCGGCGCCGATGTTCATGTGCCCGACCTCGGAGTTGCCCATCTGCCCCTCGGGCAGCCCGGCGTCGCGCCCGTGGGTGACGAGGGTCGCATGCGGGCACGCGGCATGGATGCGGTCGAAGGCTGGCGTCTCGGCGAGCGCGGGCGCGTTGCCCTCGCGCGCGTCCCTCAGCCCCCAGCCGTCGAGGATGCAGAGCACCACCGGTTTCGTCGCCATCGCCTGCCCCTTTCGTGCCGCGGTCGAGGCCGTTCTATCGCGGCGGGCGGCGGGATTGAACCGCCCGCGCGGGCGCCGGCCGGTTGCACCGCCTGCGGGGACGCTCTAAGCGACGCGGGACGGCGACGCGGGGGACGAGCGTGACGAACCATCTCTATCAGGGCGATCTGCCGGATGATCTCGATCTGGGCCGCGTGGTCGCCATCGACTGCGAGACGATGGGGCTGAACCCGCATCGCGACCGGCTCTGCGTCGTGCAGCTCTCGGGCGGCGACGGCGAGGCGCATCTCGTCCAGATCGCGCGCGGCCAGACCGAGGCGCCCAACCTGCAGCGCCTGATCGAGGACCCGGACACGCTCAAGCTCTTCCACTTCGGGCGCTTCGACATCGCCGCGCTGCACCACACCTTCGGCAGCCTCGCGGCGCCCGTCTGGTGCACCAAGATCGCCTCGAAGCTCGTGCGCACCTACACCGACCGGCACGGGCTCAAGGTGCTGACGCAGGAACTGCTCGGCATCGACATCTCCAAGCAGCAGCAGTCGAGCGACTGGGGCGCGGCGACGCTGAGCCGCGCGCAACTGGACTACGCCGCCTCGGACGTGCTCTACCTGCACCGGCTCCGCGCGGCGCTGGAGGAGATGCTCCTGCGCGAGGGCCGGCTGGACCTGGCGCAGGCCTGCTTCGACTTCCTGCCGACCCGCGCGGTGCTGGACCTCTCCGGCTGGCCGGAGGAGGACATCTTTTCGCACTAGCGGCCCCGCGGCCGCGCAGCCGGGGAGACGGACGGCGGATGGCCCTCGGCGAGGAGACCCGGTCCCGGGTGATGGCCTGGCTCAAGCTCGCGCTGCCGCTCGCCGCGCTGGGGCTCCTGTCGGTGCTCTTCCTGCTCGCCCGCCCGGCCGCGCCGCCGGAACCGCCGGCGTGGCTGGCGGAGCGCGGCGAGACGGTGCGCGACGGCGAGCGCGTGGCCGGCCCGACCTTCGCCACGATGACCGAGGACGGCACCGACCTGATGCTGAGCGCGCGCACCGCCCGGCCCGAGGGCGCCGGCCGCGCGGCGGTCGAGGCGCTGCGCGGGACGGCCCGGCTGCCGGACGGCAGCACGATCCGCCTCGCCGCCCGGAGCGGCGTGCTCGACGACGCGGCGGCGGAGGCCCGGCTCTCCGGCGGCGTGCAGATCGAAAGCTCCACCGGGTACCGGCTGGAGGCCGAGCTCCTCACCCTCGATTTCGACCGCCTGCGCATGGAGAGCGGCAGCCCCGTCACAGGGCGCGCGCCCGCCGGCACGCTCACCGCCGGGCGGCTCGTGGTCGAGGGCGGCGGGGACGCGCGCGGCGCCCGCCTGCTTTTCACCGACGGCGTGAAGCTGCTATACGACCCCGACGGGTAACAGCGGATCGAGCGGGTGACAGTTCTCAGACATTGCCTGCGCGCGGCGGCGCTCGGCGCGGCGCTCGCCGCGGCCCCGCTGGCCGCGCAGGAGACCGGGACCGCCTTCGGCGACGGCGGCGCCGACCCCGACGCGCCCGTCGAGATCGACGCGGACCGCCTCTCGGTCGATCAGGAGTCGGGCGTCGCCGTCTTTTCGGGCAGCGTCAGGATCGTGCAGGACACCATGCGCCTCGGCGCGGCGCGCGTGCGCGTGATCTACACCCCCGGCGGGGACCGGATCGAGCGGCTGGAGGCCACCGGCGGCGTGACCCTCGTCAGCGGCGAGGACGCCGCCGAGGCGGAGCGCGCCGACTACGAGGTGGAGGCCGGCCGCATCCGCATGAGCGGCGAGGTGCTCCTGACCCGGGGCGAGACGATCGTCGCCGCGGAGCGCATGGACATCGAGCTCGAGACCGGGCGCGCGGAGCTTTCGGGCCGCGTGCGCACGGTGTTGCAGCCGGGCGGCGACGAGTGACCGCGCCGGCGCTCTCCGTCACCGAGGGCGCGCAGGGGCTCGAGGTGCGTCACCTGCGCAAGAGCTACCGCAAGCGCGTGGTGATCCGCGACGTCAGCATGGAGCTTCACCGCGGCGAGGTCGTGGGGCTTCTCGGTCCCAACGGCTCGGGCAAGACGACCTGCTTCTACGCGATCGCCGGGCTGATCTTTCCCGAGGGCGGGCAGATCCTCGTGGACGGGCGCGACGTGACCGGCCTGCCGATGTATCGCCGCGCGCGGCTCGGCATCGGCTACCTGCCGCAGGAAATGTCGATCTTCCGCGGGCTCAGCGTGGAGGACAACATTCTCGCCGTGCTCGACATCACCGTGCGCCCGCGCCATCGCCGGCGCGAGCGGCTCGGGGAACTGCTCTCGGACTTCTCGATCGAGCACCTGCGCCGGGCGCCCGCGCTCGCGCTCTCGGGGGGCGAGCGGCGCCGGGTGGAGATCGCGCGCTGCCTCGCCGCCGATCCGAAGTACCTGCTCCTCGACGAGCCCTTCGCCGGCGTGGACCCGATCAGCGTGGGCGACATCCGCCAGCTCGTCGCGGAGCTCAAGACGCGGGGAATCGGCGTACTCATCACCGACCACAACGTGCGCGAGACGCTGGAGATCGTGGACCGCGCCTACATCCTGCACGACGGCACCATGCTGATGTCGGGCAGCCCCGAGGAGGTCGTGCGCAACGAGAACGTGCGCCGCGTCTATCTCGGCGACAGCTTCCGCATCTCCTGACGCGGGCCGCGGCGGGCGGTTCCGATTGACAGGACGCGCCGCGCTCCCGTCAAATATCGCCCATGACGGAGCGGCTCGAGACGAAAGGACCCGGCGCGCGCGGCGCGCGGCGGTCCGGGGCGCCCGTCGTTTCCCTCCCGTGCCGCCCCGCGTCCGCGCATCCCGCCCGGACGCCGGCGGCCGGGGCGCCTCAGGAAAGGAGCGGGCATGCGGTATCAGATCAGCGGCAAGCACATCGACGTCGGCGACGCGCTCAGCACGCATGTGAAGGACGAACTCGGCGCCGCGCTCGAGAAATACGCCAACCGTCCCACGGACGCGCAGGTGATCTTTTCCCGCAACGCGCATGAATACGTCTGCGAGGCGACCGTGCACCTCTCGACCGGGCTCACGGCGCAGGCCAGGGCGGCGGCGACCGGCATCTACGCCGCCTTCGACGCCTGCTGCGCCAAGATGGAAAAACAGCTGCGCCGCTACAAGCGCAGGTTGAAGGATCATCACCGGGAGCGCCCGCAGCCCGTTGAAGTCACGGGCGCGTCCTCGTATATCCTCGCGCCGGAAGGCGACGACTCGGAGCCCGACACGCTGCAACCCGTCATCGTTGCGGAAACACAGACGCAGATCCCCGCGCTCTCGGTGGGCGAGGCGGTGATGCAGCTGGAACTGGCCGGGGCGCCGGTTCTGGTGTTCCGCAACGAGGCCCGGCAGGGCGTGAACGTGGTCTACCGGCGCGAGGACGGCAACATCGGCTGGATCGAACCGGAGGATTCAGCCTGAAGACGGACCAGCGGCCCCGGGCACGGGGCGGGAAACGGGCAGGACATGACGCTTCAGGACCTCGTCAAACCGGAGGCCGTGCGGGTCGTCACGGCGGCATCCAGCAAGAAGCGGCTGATCCACGAACTCGCGGAGCTCGCCGAATCGGCGTACGGCATCGACGCCGAGCGCGCGGTCGAGTGCCTGCTCGACCGCGAGGCGCTGGGCCCCACCGGCGTCGGGCAGGGCGTGGCGCTGCCGCACGCCCGGCTCGACGGGCTCGACCGGATGCGCGGCGCCTTCCTGCTGCTCGAGAAGCCTGTCGATTTCGACGCGGTCGACCGGCAGCCGGTGGACATCGCGCTGGCGCTCTTCGCCCCCGAAAGCGCGGGCGTGGAGCACCTGAAGGCGCTCGCCCTCGTGTCGCGGACGCTGCGCGACCCGAGCCTCTGCGCCAAGCTGCGCGCCAACCCGAGCCCCGGCAAGCTGCACACCATCCTGACCGAGGCGCAGGGCGTGAAGGCGGCCTGAGACCGGCTCAGCCGGCCCAGTCCGCGAAGCCCAGCCGCTCGTAATCGCGCGCGTAGATCTCGCGCGCGCGTTTCTCCAGCCGCGCGTCGTAGATCGCGGCGAGCGGCACGGGCGCAGTCTCGGGCGTATCCTCGGGCGCGACCTCGGGCGGCGGCGCGTCGGGCCGGCCGACGGCGCGGGCGACGGCGGGCAGCCAGTCGCCCATCTCCGCCTCGCGCAGGATCAGGTCCGGCGGCGCGAAGGCGCTCATCCCCTCGAGCGCGGCGCTCTGGCTGCACCACTCCCCCGCGATTCGCAGGTTGGTGTTGCCGGCGAGGTTGTCCTTCAGGAACGCGAGAAACCCCTCGAAGGCCGCGCGGTGCCGCCCCGCGTCCCAGTCGGGGTCGGGCCAAACCTCCGGCAGGTCGAGCCCGTGCGTGCGCCGGATCACCCGGCGGATGCGCGCGAAGCTCCCCTCCCCCGTCGGCAGGATGCGCGTGCAGAAAGCGTGATGCGCCCGCGCCAGAGGGTGGCGCAGCACGGCGATCCGGCGGTGGCCCGGGTGCTCCCGCATCCAGCGGCGCAGGCGCCCTTGCGTGAAATCGCGCAGGAGCGCGTCCTCCGCGACCCCGTCCAGCCCGGCGAGCCACGCGCGCAGCGCCGCCTCCGGCCCGCCCCGGAGCGGCAGGCAGAGAACCGGCGCGCGCGCCGCGGCGAGCCAGCCGGGCACCGCCGCCCCGCGCGCCGGCTCGCCCCGCGGCAGGGCGTCGAGGTCGAAGCGGTCGAGCCGCGCGATGCCCTCGGGGATCGCCTCGGGGTTCGCGACCTTGGCGGTCACCGGCTCCGGGTTCTGCCGCTTGAGCCCGCGATCGAGCGCCTCGAGCCGCGCGGGCACGCCCAGCCAGGCGGCGAGGCCGTTCAGCACGTCGAGGTCCTGCAGATCCTCGTAGGCGATGGGAAACGCCGTCTGCCCCGTGCTCTGGAGCGCGTGCCGCACCCGCGCCTGAAAGGCCTGAAGCTCGGCGACATGCGCCTCGAACTCGACCGGGTCGAAGACCGCCCGCTCCGCCTTGCGCCGCGCGACGTTGGTGAGCTTCCACTGCCCCGTGGCCTGCGCGATCCGGCGCGAGACGTAGCTCTCGAGCGGGTTGCGGGTGAGCACGATCTTGGCGCAGCGCGGATCGCCGAGGATCGCGTCGAGCACGCGCGGATCGTGGTCGTGGAAATAGCGAAAGCCCGCGAGCGCGCCGGGCGTCTCGCGGATCGCGGTGAGCAGGCGCGCGGGATCGGCGTCGCGCTCGGCCATGGTGACGCCGGCCACCGCGTCGCGGTTGGGGTAGCCGATGAACTGCGGATTGAAGGCCTCGCCGTGGCAGACGACGCCGTCGAGCGCGTTCAGGTTCGCCTCGAGAAAGTTCGAGCCGGTGCGCATCGCGGCGAGGATCACGAAGAAGTCGAAGCGGTCGCTCATGGCTCGCGCACCACGTAGGGCTTGCGCGGCGGGCGCGGCGCCGCGCGCTGACTGGCCGGCCCGGTCGGGAAATCGCCGGTGAGATAGGGGTGCATCCCCTGATTCTTGAGCTCCTGCAGGAAGGCGCCGAAGCCCTCCAGATCGACGAGGCGCGGCATCTCCAGCTCGGCGGCCTCGGGCGCGCCCATGTCGGAGAGGACCGACCGCAGGGCCTGCGCCGGGGTCGCCACGACCTCCGCCATGCTCCAGACCCGGATGCGCGCGGCGGTCCAGGGCGAGCGCAGAACCTTGAGATGGTCCGCCTCCACGGCCTGCAGATGCGCGGCCTCGGCCCGGACCTCGGCGGCGGGACGGCCGGAACGGAAGAGCGGCACCGCCCACGCCCCGGTCACGGCGGCGATCCGCGCGTTGGGGTCCTGGGCGATCGTCCAGTTCAGGCTCTGATCGTCGCGCGGGCCGAACTGGAAGCACTGGTGCCGGCCGCGCGTGTTCCAGATCAGGCTCGTCAGGAAGGCCTTCGGGTTGGCGTCGCGCAGGGCCGCGCTGTCGGTCAGCGCGCCCTCGATCACCGTCGCGCCATCGGCGAACTCCGCGCGCTCGGGCGCGAAGAGATGCCCGTGGACCCGCGCGCCGGTGCTCGCCGTCAGCCACGCCTCGACCCCCTCGAAGAGTTCGGCGAAGCCGTGCAGCAGCGTGTAGGGCGCGGCCGTGACGCTGGTTTCCCGGCCCTCCGCCGGAAAGCTGCTCTGCATCCAGAGCCCGGGCCGCGCGCGGGTGCGCCGCTCCGCGCCCTTGGCGAAAAGACGGTCGATCCGGGCCGGGTCGGGCTCGGCCCGGCCCGCCCGGCCGGCCGCCTCGGTCAGGAACGCGTCGTACAGCCGATCCGCCCCCGGCCAGATCTTGCGCGCCACGAAGCACCGCGACCGGCGCAGAAGCGTCAGGTGATCGTCGTAGAAGATGTGCGGCCGCCCCTGGTAGTCGAACTTCGACACGGTCAGCGATCGGCTTTCGATGCGCCGGGCGTGGCGCCGCGCGAGCGTCTGGAAATAGCTCTCGTCCGGGATCCAGACCCGGCGGAAGAAGCGGTCGTGCGCGGCGCGGTTCGGGTCCCGCAGGATCGCCGCGAGGGTCTCGCGCGTGAGGCACCACCACTGGCTGCCCATGTGCGGCACGAGGCCGTCCGGCATCTCGCGCCGGCGCCCGATCCGACGCTGCAGCTCGACGTAGGCGTCGAAGAGCCGGCGCTGCCGCTTCCACGCGAAGGGGAAGGCGAGGGTGAAGCGCTCCTCGTGCAGGCCGCCCACGGTCCAGGGCACCTCGGCGGTGGTCGCGCTCTCGATGAAGTCGGTCTCCGGCCGCGCGGCGAGGTAGTCGATCAGCTCTTCGACCGGGCGGATCGGCAGGCAGGCGCCGGAGGCGAGATAGACGTGCCCCACATCGGGGAAACGCGACAGCAGCGTCTCGGCCGCCGCCTGCGTCGCGGCGACGAGGCTCCAGGTGCCCCATTCGCAGCGGAAGCGGCGCGAGAAGACGATGCGCGCCTCGTCCGAAAGCGCCCGCGCGAAGGCGTCGTGGCGCGCGCGGGGCACGGCGCGATCGACGTGGATCACCACCGGACAGCCCGCCCGCGCCCAGTGGCGCGCGACCTGCTCGGCCCGGTCGAAGGCCGTGTGCACGAGGAGGATGACACCGAGCCGCGCGGTCATGCCCATTCGCCCTTGGACATGAGCCCGAGGATCTCGAGCTGCCGCCAGTTGAGGAATTTCTCGGACCACGGCGTCCAGAGCTCCGGCGTCTCGGACAGCCCGCGGGCGTAGGCCGCGTATTCCCGCCCCGCCGCGTAGTGCTCGCCGCGGGCGAGCTCCTCGTCGGCCTTGGCGCCCAGCGTGTCGAGAAACTTCGTGTGCATGAGCAGTCCGCTGGCCCTCTCCCCGCCGCCGGCGTCATAGACGAGGTTCAGACCCCGCGGCAGGAGCATGTGCGTCGAGCTGACGTAGGCGTAGCGGCGGTGCCACTTCACGAGCGGGATCTTGTTGAGCGCCGGCGCCTCCCACGGCCGGTCGGCGAAGAACACGCGGGAGCGCGGCCCGCCCTGTATCCACAGGTTGCCGAGGTCGGGGTTCTTCAGGCTGCGGTAGTTTCCGGGATCGAACCACGCCGCGATCTCGAGCGGGTCCTGCCCGGGGCGGTAGCGCTGCGCCGCGATCGGCCCCTTGGGATACATGTCGAGGAGCATCGCGCTGAACGACCGCACCCCCGCCCCGTCGAGCCAGTCGGTGAGCGCCGGCAGCGGCCGCGTGTCGCAGAAGGGATAGATCAGCAGTTCGTCCGGATCGACGGTCAGGCACCAGTGCCCGTGGCCGTAGCGGCCGAGCAGCGCGTTCATCCAGTCCACGCCGTAGCGCGCGCGCTTGTAGCTCCGCGCGGTGTGCCAGAGCGAGACGTCGGGCTGCTCGGCGAGGTAGTCGCGCGCGCCGTCGGTGCTGTCGTTGTCCACGACGAGGAAGTGATCCACCCCAAGCTCGCGGTAGTAGCGCAGGAAATACGGCAGGCGCACCGCCTCGTCGCGCTCCGTCGCGAAGAGCAGGATGTCGCCGGGCCGGATCGCGGACGTCCGGTCGACGACGCGCGACAGCTCGCGGCCCCGGACCGCCGCGCGCGCCCGCCATCCCTTGCGCCGCCAGCGCAGCTTGTAGGATTGCCAAAGGCCCACGCGCCCCTCGTCCCCGTCGCCCCAGTCATGGCGGCGCGCCGCCTCCGCCGTTCGGAGGGCGCCCCGCCCTGCGCGCGCCCTCACCCCGACGGGGCGCGTCGCGGGAAAAGGATACGGGAGCCCGTCTTTCGGGTAAACGCCTGTCGATCAGACCCAGCCGCCGCGCGACATGAGCCCCAGCGCCTCGAGCTGGCGCCAGCCGGTGTACCGGGTGGAGGCCGGGCACCAGAGGTCCGGGTCGGCCATCAGCGCGTCGTAGTAGGCTTGGTAGCTGTCGGCGACCTCGAAGTGCTCGCGGCGCGTCTTCTCCTCGCGGCTGCGGGCGACGATGGTGTTGAGGAACTTCGTGTGCAGGAGCACGCCGGACAGCGACTCGCCGCCCTCCGCGTCGTAGACCGCGTTCAGCCGGCGCGGCAGGATCTGGTGCGTCGAGGTGTTGTAGACGTAGCGCCGGTTCCACCGCACCAGCGGGATCTTGTTGAGCGTCGGCGCCCGGCGCGGCCGGTCGGCGAAGAAGACCCGCGCCCGCACGCCGCCGCGGACCCAGAGATTGCGGAGCCTCGGCTGCACCTCGATGAAATGGTTGCCCGCGTCGAACCAAGCGAGCGTCTCGAAGGGATCGTCGCCGGCCGCGTAGGGCTGCGCGCCGGGCGGGCCCTGCGGATACATGTCGAGCATCATGGCGCCGAAGCTCTCCCGCCCCTCGCGGTCGAGCCGCTCGGTGAGCGCCGGCAGGGGCCGGGTCTCGTGGTGCGGGTAGATCAGGATCTCGTCGGCGTCCAGCGTCAGGCACCAGTGCCCGTGCCCGTGCCGGATCTGGAGCCAGGTGAGCCAGTCCACCCCGAAGCGCGCCCGCTTGTAGCTGTGCCCCGTGCGCCAGAGCGAGACGTCCGCCTGATCGGCGAGCCACGCGCGCGTGCCGTCGTCGCTGTCGTTGTCCACGACGAGGAAGTGATCGACGCCGAGGCCCCGGTGATGATCGAGGAAATGGGGCAGCTGCAGCGCCTCGTTGCGCACGGCGACGAAGGCGAGGATGTCGCCCGGCTGGATCGCGCCGGTGCGGTCCGCCACCGCGCGGAGCTGCCGGCGCTTGCGGACCGCGCGGGCGAGGAGGCGACGGCGCTTCCATCGCAGCCGGTAGGCCAGCCAGAGCTCGCGCGCCGTCTCCACTCCGCTCTCCTCAGGGGGCGTAGCCCCCGGTCCGGTGCCAGCGCCATGCGTCGCCGATCATCGTCTCGAGCGTCGAGCGCTCCGGCCGCCAGCCGAGGTCGCGCGCCGCCCGGTCGGAGCCCGAGACCAGCCGCGTGCAGTCGCCCGGCCGGCGCGGCCCCTCCTCCAGCGGGACGGGGCGGTTGGTGGTGCGCCGCGCCGCCTCGATCACCTCGCGCACGGAGAAGCCGTGCCCGGTGCCGAGGTTGAAGACCCGGCTCTCGCCGCCCTCCTCCAGCCACCGCAGCCCGCGCACGTGCGCCTCCACGAGGTCGGAGACATGCACGTAGTCGCGGATGCAGGTGCCGTCCGGCGTGGCGTAATCGGTGCCGTGGATGGTCAGCGCCGGGCGCTGTCCGTCGATCGCCTGAAGCACCACCGGGATCAGATGCGTCTCGGGCTCGTGATGCTCGCCCACCTCCGCCTCCGGGTCGGCGCCGGCGACGTTGAAATAGCGGAAGATCACCCGCCGCAGCCCCGCCGCCGCGCCCACGTCGGACAGCATGTCCTCCACCGCGCGCTTGGAGGCGCCGTAGGCGTTGAGCGGCGCCTGCGCGCTCGCCTCGTCGAGCGTGACGCCGTCCTGCTCGCCATAGACCGCGCAGGTGGAGGAAAAGACGAAGTTGCGGCACCCCGCCTCCGCCGCGGCCTCGGCGAGGTTGAGCGAACCGCAGAGGTTGTTGCGCCAGTAGCGCGCGGGCTCCCGCATCGCCTCGCCCACCTGGCTCAGCGCGGCGAAATGCATGACCGCCGCGGGCCGGTGGCGCGCGAAGACCTCGGCGAGGCGGTCGCGATCCAGAAGATCGCCCCGCTCGAACGGGCCGAAGCGCACCGCCGCCTCCCAGCCGGTCGAGAGGTTGTCGTAGGTGACGGGGGCGTAGCCCGCCCGCGCGAGCGCCTTGCAGGCGTGCGCGCCAATGTAGCCGGCGCCCCCGGTGACGAGAACGACGCGCATGCCGCCCTATTGCGCCGCGCTGTCGAGCGCGAGTTGCGCGCGGAGGTAGTCCATCAGGTCGTCGCGCAGTTCCGGGCGCGACAGGGCGAAGGCGACGGTGGCCTGCAGGAAGCCGGACTTGGAGCCGCAGTCGAAGCGCTGCCCGCGGAAGCGGTAGCCGTAGACGCCCTCGGCGCCGCCGATCTCGGCGGCGATGGCGTCGGTCAGCTGCACCTCGCCGCCGGCGCCGGCCTTCATCGTGCCCAGCGTCTCGAGCACCTGCGGCGTCAGGATGTAGCGCCCGATCACCGCGAGGTTCGAGGGCGCCGCCTCCGGCGCGGGCTTCTCGACCATGCCGCGCACCTTCACCAGCGCGCCGTCGTCGCTTTCGCAGTCGAGCACCCCGTAGGACTTGATGCGCTCGCGCGGCACCTCCATCGCGGCGACCATGCTGCCGCCGGTCTCCGCGTGCGCCTCGACCATCTGGGCGAGGCAGGGCGTCTCGCCCTCGATCACGTCGTCGGGCAGGATCACGGCGAAGGGCTCGTCGCTCGCGATGAGCCGGCGCGCGCACCAGACCGCGTGCCCGAGGCCGAGCGGCTTGTCCTGCCGGATGTAGGCGATGCCGCCCGATTCCATGTCGGTGGACTGCAGCAGCTCGAGCAGCTCGTCCTTGCCCTTGGCGCGCAGCTCGGCCTCGAGTTGCGGCGCCTTGTCGAAGTAATCCTCGAGCGCGCTCTTGCCGCGGGAAGTGACGAAGATGAATTCCTCGATCCCCGCTGCCCGCGCCTCGTCGATGGCGTACTGGATCAGCGGACGGTCGACGAGCGTCATGATCTCCTTCGGGACGGACTTGGTCGCCGGCAGGAACCGGGTGCCCAGCCCCGCGACGGGAAACACCGCCTTGGTCACCCTCTTTTGCATAACACTGTCTCTCCCAATATTCGATCGAAGGCGACAGGCCGGGGGCGTCGTGGAAGGCAATGCTGCCGCCCGGCCCGCGAGGCTATGATCCGGCGAGCTCCACTCCCGGCGCATGGGCGATGAAGAACGGGTTGGCGAAACCCGGCTTGCCGTAGGTCAGCGGCGTGTGATCGTCGAAGCGCACGACGGTCCCGCCCGCCCCGGCGAGCACCGCGTGGCCGGCGGCGGTGTCCCATTCCATCGTCCGCCCGAGCCGGGGATAGAGGTCGGCCTCCCCGGTGGCGACGAGGCAGAACTTGAGCGAGGAGCCGGCGCTCCGGGTGTCGGCCACCTCGTAGCGGGCGATATAGGCGTCGGTCTCGGCGTCGCGGTGCGACTGCGAGGCGACGACGCGCAGCGCCGCGTTGTCCGGGTGCGCGACGGCGATCTCGCGCGTCTCGCCCGCCGCCTCCGGGTCGTGCGCGCCCGTCTCCTCCATCGCGCGGCCGGTGGCCGTGGTGTAGAAGAGCCGCTTGCGCGCCGGGGCGTAGACCACGCCGCGCACCGGCAGCCCGTGCTCGACGTAGGCGATGTTCACGGTGAAATCGCCGCGGCGCTTGACGAATTCCTTCGTCCCGTCGAGCGGATCAACGATCAGGAAGGTGTCGAGCTCCTGGGCGTGGGTGTCGGCCTGCTCCTCGGTGACGAGCGGCACGTCCGGGAACGCCTCGCGCAGGCCGGCGGAAATCAGCGCATCGGCCGCCTCGTCCGCGGCGGTCACCGGGCTCTCGTCGTCCTTGGCGCGCACCGCGACGCCGGGGGCGCCGTAGAATTCCATGATCCGCGCGCCCGCCTCGAGCGCGAGCCGCCGCATCACGGCAGTCAATCGGTCGTAATCCAATTCCGTGCTCCAAAAGCGGCAGCGGACGGTCGCGTCCGCGGCGCCGATTGTTTCGGGGCGCCGCACCCGTTATGGTCGAGACGCAACGGAAGGGCAACATTTCCGGCCTACTTTCCACCGGCGCAGGCAGGCAGGGGTCCGATGTTTCAGCAGTCCAACCGGCGCGGGGCCGCGGGATCGGCGGCGACCCTTCTGGAGCTCGTCTATCACGGCATCGTCCGCAGCGTGCGCAAGTCGCACGGCAATCCGCTCATGTCGATCGCGGTGAACGTGCTGCAGACGGTCTTGTTCGTGCTCGCCTTCTACGTGATGTTCAACGTGCTCGGCCTGCGCGGGATGGCGCTGCGGGGCGACTTCCTGATCTTCATCATGACGGGGATCTTCCTGTTCCTGACGCATGTGAAGGCGCTCGGCGCCGTGCTCGCCTCGGAGGGGCCGGCCTCGCCGATGATGCAGCACGCGCCGATGAACACCGCGGTGGCGATCCTCTCGGCCGCGCTCGGCTCGCTCTACATTCAGGTGCTCTCGGCGGCGCTGGTCCTCTTCGTCTATCACGTGGCCTTCACGCCGGTGGAGCTGGACGATCCGATCGGCACGGTGGGGATGTTCCTGCTGGCGTGGTTCACCGGCGCCGCGATCGGGCTGGTGCTGCTGGCGCTGAAGCCGTGGTTCCCGACCTTCGTCTCGATCTTCGCGATGGTCTATCAGCGCGCCAACATGATCGCCTCGGGCAAGATGTTCGTGGCCAACATGATGCCCGGCTACATGCTGGCGATGTTCGACTGGAACCCGCTCTTCCACGCCATCGACCAGGCGCGGGGCTTCGCCTTCGCAAACTATTTCCCGCGCAACAGCTCGATCGAGTATCCGGTGACCGTCGGCGTGGTGCTGCTGATGCTCGGGCTGATGGGCGAATACGTCACCCGCCGCCACGCCTCGGCGAGCTGGGACGCCCGGCGCTGACCCCGCGGGTCGGGTCAGTCCACCACCCGCAGCGTCAGGTTGATGCGCCCGCCCTGCGGCAGCAGCGTGGAGGAGCCGAAGCGGATGCGGTCGATGCCGTGATAGGCGAGCCGGCTCTCCCCCTCCAGCACCGCCACGTCGCCCGAGCGCAGCCAGACCGAGCCGGTGCGCCCGCCCCGCTCCGTGCCGCCCACGCGGAAGAGCGCCTCGTCGCCGAGCGAGACCGAGACCACCGGCATCGTGAAATCCGCCTCGTCCCGGTCCTGATGGAGGCCCATGCGCGCGCCCTCGCCGTACCAGTTGACGAGACAGCAGTCGGGCGCCCGGTCGAGGCCCGTCACGTCGTGCCAGAGCGCGCGCACCTGCCCGGGGATCGGCGGCCAGTCGACGCCCGAGGGATGGCGCGGCTCGTAGCGGTAGCCCTTGCGGTCGGTGATCCAGCCGTAACGCCCCGCCGCCGTCATCCGCACCGACATCGGCCGCCCGCGCGGCGTCTCGGGCCGGACGAAGGGCGCGGTGGCGGCCACCCCGCGCAGCGCCTCGACGAGCGCGGCCTGCGCGGGCGCGTCCAGATACCCCGGCAGCACCCGGACGCCGCGCAGCTCGAACGGGCCGCCGCCCTCCCCGGTTTTCGCCATCTTCATCGCTCCGCGCCGTCGAAATTCGCCCCGGGGCGTGCGCTTGCAGCCCCAGAGGCCCCTCCCTATATAGCCGCCAGACGGACGACGGGCAGGGCCCCGTCGCCCCATCGGGGCGGAGATGCCGCAACGGGTCTGCCGCTTCGGCGTATCGCCTGACGGACAAAAGGGATCGAAAGACATGGGCAAAGTGATCGGGATCGACCTCGGCACCACGAACAGCTGCGTCGCGATCATGGACGGCTCGCAGCCGCGCGTGATCGAGAACGCCGAGGGCGCGCGCACGACGCCGTCGATCGTCGCCTTCACCGACGACGAGCGGCTGGTCGGCCAGGCCGCCAAGCGTCAGGCCGTGACCAACCCGGAAAACACCATCTTCGGGGTCAAGCGCCTGATCGGGCGCCGGCTGAACGACGAGGACCTCGCGAAGGACAACAAGAACCTCCCCTTCAAGGTCGTCGACGGCGGCCAGGGCGACGCATGGGTGGAGGCCAAGGGCGACAAGTACAGCCCCAGCCAGATTTCCGCCTTCATCCTGCAGAAGATGAAGGAAACCGCCGAGGCCTACCTCGGCGAAGAAGTCGATCAGGCGGTCATCACCGTTCCGGCCTACTTCAACGACGCGCAGCGGCAGGCGACGAAGGACGCCGGCAAGATCGCCGGCCTCGAGGTGCTGCGCATCATCAACGAGCCGACGGCGGCCGCGCTCGCCTACGGGCTCGACAAGAAGGAATCCAAGACGATCGCGGTCTATGACCTCGGCGGCGGCACCTTCGACGTCACGATCCTCGAGATCGACGAGGGCCTGTTCGAGGTGAAGTCCACCAACGGGGACACCTTCCTCGGCGGCGAGGACTTCGACATGCGGATCGTCAACTACCTCGCCGAGGAATTCAAAAAGGAGCACGGCGTCGATCTCACGCAGGACAAGATGGCCCTGCAGCGCCTCAAGGAGGCCGCCGAGAAGGCGAAGATCGAGCTTTCGAGCGCCACGCAGACCGAGATCAACCAGCCGTTCATCTCGATGGACAAGGCGACCGGTCAGCCGCTGCACATGGTGATGAAGCTGACCCGCGCGAAGCTCGAAAGCCTCGTCGCCGACCTCGTGAAGGGCTCGCTGAAGCCCTGCGAAGCGGCGCTGAAGGACGCAGGCCTCTCGAAGTCCGACATCGACGAGGTGGTGCTCGTCGGCGGTCAGACGCGCATGCCGAAGGTCATGGAGGAAGTGAGCAACTTCTTCGGCAAGGAGCCGCACAAGGGCGTCAACCCGGACGAGGTCGTCGCGCTCGGCGCCGCCATTCAGGCGGGCGTGCTTCAGGGCGACGTGAAGGACGTGGTCCTGCTCGACGTGACGCCGCTCTCGCTCGGCATCGAGACGCTCGGCGGGGTGTTCACGCGCCTCATCGACCGCAACACCACGATCCCGACGCGCAAGTCGCAGATCTTCTCGACCGCCGAGGACAACCAGAGCGCCGTGACGATCCGCGTCTTCCAGGGCGAGCGCGAGATGGCCGCCGACAACAAGCTGCTCGGCCAGTTCAACCTCGAGGACATCCCGCCCGCGCCGCGCGGCATGCCGCAGATCGAGGTGACCTTCGACATCGACGCCAACGGCGTGGTCAACGTGTCGGCCAAGGACAAGGGCACCGGCAAGGACCAGAAGATCACCATCCAGGCCTCGGGCGGCCTCTCGGAGGACGAGATCGAGCAGATGGTGAAGGACGCCGAGGCCAACGCCGAGGCCGACAAGGAGCGCAAGGAGCTCGTCGAGGCCAAGAACCAGGCCGAGAGCCTCATCCACTCGACCGAGAAGTCGATCGAGGAGCACGGCGACAAGGTCGACCCCTCCACCGTGGAGGCGATCGAGCTGGCCGTATCGGCGCTCAAGGAGGACCTCGAGAAGGAGGACGTCACCGCCGAGAAGGTGCGCTCCGGCATCCAGAACGTCACCGAGGCCTCGATGAAGCTGGGCGAAGCGATCTACAAGGCCAGCCAGGAGGAGGCGCAGGCCGGCGGCGAAGAGGCGGCCGGCGGGGCCGAGGAGCCCTCGGGCAAGTCGGAGGACGACGACATCGTCGACGCCGACTTCGAGGACCTCGACGACGACAACAAGCGCGCCTGAGCGCTGAACGCTGACGGTTCTCGCGGGGCCGGTCCGGTTGCCGGGCCGGCCCCGTCGGTTCCGAGCACGGGGATTTGCCGATGGCGAAGAGGGACTATTACGACGTTCTGGGCGTGGGCCGCGGCGCTTCGGAGGACGAGATCAAGAAGGCCTATCGCCGCAAGGCGAAGGAGCTCCACCCGGACCGCAACTCGGACAACCCGGACGCCGAGGCCCAGTTCAAGGAAGTGAACGAGGCCTACGAGGCGCTGAAGGACCCCGAGCGCAAGGCCGCCTACGACCGCTACGGTCACGCCGCCTTCGAGGGCGGCATGGGCGGCGGCGGCGGTCCGCGGCCGGGCGGCGGCTTCGGGCCGGGTCAGGGCGACTTCGCCTCGGCCTTCTCGGACGTCTTCGACGATCTCTTCGGCGACTTCATGGGCGGCCGGGGCGGCGCCGGCGCGCGCCAGCGCGCGGCCCGCGGCGCCGACCTGCGCTATAACATGCGCGTCACGCTCGAAGAGGCCTACACCGGGCTTCAGAAGACGATCCAGGTGCGCAGCTCCGTCGCCTGCCCCTCCTGCGAGGGGACCGGCGCCGAGGGCGGCGCGGAGCCCGTCACCTGCCCGACCTGCTCGGGCATGGGCAAGGTCCGCGCGCAGCAGGGCTTCTTCACGGTCGAGCGCACCTGCCCGACCTGCTCGGGCCTCGGCCAGATCATCAAGAACCCCTGCACCGCCTGCGCCGGCTCCGGCCGGGTCGACAAGGAGCGCGCGCTCTCGGTCAACGTGCCCCCGGGCGTCGAGACCGGCACGCGCATCCGACTCGCCGGCGAGGGCGACGCTGGCATGCGCGGCGGACCCACGGGCGATCTCTACATCTTCATCGAGGTCGAGCCGCACGGCATCTTCGAGCGCGACGGCACCGATCTCTACTGCCGCGTGCCCGTCTCGATGCCCACCGCGGCGCTCGGCGGCGACATCGAGGTGCCGACGATCGACGGCGGCCGCTCGCGCGTGAAGATCCCGGGCGGCAGCCAGTCGGGCCGCCAGATGCGCCTGCGCGGCAAGGGGATGCCGGCGCTGCGCGGCGGGGGCTACGGCGACATGTTCATCGAGCTCGCCGTCGAGACGCCGGTCAACCTGACCGGCCGGCAGAAGGAGCTCCTGCGCGAGTTCGAGGCGCTGAGCGAGGACAACAACCCCGAGAGCAAGAGCTTCTTCTCCTCGGTGAAGAGCTTCTGGGACAACATGAAGGGCTGAGCCCCTTCGGAAGGAGGCCCCATGCGCCCCGCGACCGAAGCGCTGATCGTCATCGACGTGCAGAACGACTTCTGCCCCGGCGGCGCGCACGCGGTGCCGGAGGGCGACGCGATCGTCCCCGGCGTGAACGCGCTGATGCGGGAGTTTCCGGCGGTGATCCTGACGCAGGACTGGCACCCGGCCGGGCATACGAGCTTCGCCTCCGAGCATCCCGGCCGGGCGCCGATGGAGACCGTCGAGATGCCCTACGGCCCGCAGATCCTCTGGCCCGATCACTGCGTGCAGGGGACGCCGGGCGCCGCCTTCCATCCCGAGCTCGACACCGACCGCGCGGACCTGATCCTGCGCAAGGGCTTCCGGCGGGCGATCGACAGCTACTCCGCCTTCTTCGAGAACGACGGCACGACGCCGACGGGCCTCGAGGGCTACCTGCGCACGCGCGGCCTGAGCCGGCTGACGATGGTCGGGCTCGCCACCGACGTCTGCGTCGCCTACTCAGCGCAGGACGCCGCGCGCCTCGGCTTCGAGGTGGAGCTGCGCGCCGATCTCTGCCGGGGCATCGACCACGAGGGCTCCCTCGGCCGGGCGCTCGCCGCGATGCGGGAGCGCGGCGTGGTCGTGCACTGAGCGAGGCCTTGCCCTCCCCGTGCGGGCTTTGCTCTAACGCGAGACGCAGAGGAGGGCCCGCATGGTCGATATCGCCACCCGCGTCTACAATCACAAGTGGAAGATCGACCCGATCGTCCGCTCCCTCATCGACACGGACTTCTACAAGCTCCTGATGTGTCAGTCGGTGTTCCGCAACAAGCCGGACACCGAGGTCACCTTCTCGCTCATCAACCGCACCACCGAGATCCCGCTCGCCGAGCTGATCGACGAGGGGGAGCTGCGCGAACAGCTCGACCACATCCGCTCGCTCAGCCTGTCGCGCGGGGAATCCACCTGGCTGCGCGGCAACATGTTCTACGGCAAGCGGCAGATGTTCCGCCCCGACTTCATGGAGTGGTTCGAGAACCTGCAACTGCCGCCCTACCACCTCGAGCGCGTCGGCGATCAGTACGAGCTCACCTTCGAGGGCCAATGGCCCGAGGTCATGCTCTGGGAGATCCCGGCGCTCTCGGTGCTGATGGAGCTGCGCGGCCGCGCGGTGCTCGCCCCCATGGGCCGCTTCGAGCTTCAGGTGCTCTACGCCCGCGCCATGACCAAGCTCTGGGAAAAGATCGAGCGCCTGCGCCCGCACTCCGGCCTGCGCATCGCGGACTTCGGGACGCGGCGGCGCCATTCCTTCCTCTGGCAGGACTGGTGCGTGCAGGCGATGATGGAGGGGCTGGGCGAGCGGTTCGTCGGCACCTCCAACTGCCTGATCGCCATGCGCCGCGAGGTGGAGGCGATCGGCACCAACGCGCACGAGCTGCCGATGGTCTACGCCGCGCTCGCCGGGACGGACGCGGCGCTCGCCCGCGCGCCCTACGAGGTGCTCGCCGACTGGCACGAGGAGCACGAGGGCAACCTGCGCATCATCCTGCCCGACACCTTCGGCTCCGAGGCCTTCTTCCGCAACGCGCCTGACTGGCTGGCCGGCTGGACGGGCGTGCGGATCGATTCGGGCGATCCGGTCGAGGGCGCCGAGACCGCGATCCGCTGGTGGGAAAGCCGGGGCGAGGACCCGCGGCAGAAGCTCGTGATCTTCTCCGACGGGCTGGACGACGACGTGATCGTGGACCTCTACCGCCGCTTCGCGGGCCGCGTGCGCGTGAGCTTCGGCTGGGGCACGCTGCTGACGAACGACTTCCGCGGGCTGGTGGACGGCGACCGCCTCGCCCCCTTCTCGCTCGTCTGCAAGGCCTCCGCCGCGAACGGCCGCCCGACCGTCAAGCTCTCCGACAACCCGGAAAAGGCGATGGGCCCGCCCGAGGAGATCGTCCGCTACAAGCGGGTGTTCGGGGTGGGGGAGCAGGTCAGGCGGGAGGTTGTGGTTTAATCAAACTTCACGTGCCAAATCTTTCGCTTGCTCAGGGCTAATGCTATGTACGTATTGTAATATCCCCTGCACAACACTCTCTTTTCCGTTAACTTCACTGATCTGCCTCTTAAATTGATCCAGTCGCTGATCTGTTATTTCTGTACTATTCTCTTGAATCAAAACATTAAATGAAATACAACTAGAGGAGCAAATCTTGGACTTACCCTCATTTATTGAAAAATTTGAGCCATGAAGCGCCTGCACTAATTGATCTGAAGATTTTGCAAGCGCCTCACTGTTTCGTGACGACAAGATTATATCGTCAACATACACGCTAAGTGTAAATTTACGCGCCACTTCTCGTAAATATCTACCCGCCAGACTTTTGTCTAGAACCAATGCTGAAAGCGCAGGAGACTGATGAAACCCGTATGGCAAAAACCTGTGACCACGATCACATACCAAAGATATTTGCGCATAATACATTGCCGCCTCAAAAGGCACTCCGATCTTCTGCAGTGATCTTACAAGCTTTGTCCTTGTTACATTGTAATAAAAACGCGAGATATCCAAGGAACATCTGAAAA
>NZ_QOHR01000030.1 GCF_003385555.1 Rhodosalinus sediminis
GCTGCGTTCGAACTTCGTCTTTGCCATGCCTGGCCTCCTTTTCGTCTCACGGTGCGTGCCGGGCACGCACCCTACGGGGTAGGGTGCGTGGTCTCCCACGCACCGCGCTTATGCGTATTTCGCCTGAATCTCGTCCGAGATGTTCTGCGGGACCGGCTCGTAGTGGTCGAACTGCATCGTGAACTGCGCGCGGCCCGAGGACATGGAGCGCAGGTTGTTGATGTAGCCGAACATGTTGGCCAGCGGCACGAAGGCCTCGATCGCGATCGCGTTGCCGCGCGGGTCCTGGCCCTGCACCTGACCACGCCGCGAGGTGAGGTCGCCGATGATGCTGCCGGTGTATTCCTCCGGCGTGATCACCTCGACCCGCATCACGGGCTCGAGAAGCTTCGCGCCGGCCTTCTTGAGACCTTCGCGCATGCACATCCGGCTCGCGATCTCGAAGGCCAGCACGGAGGAGTCGACGTCGTGGTACTTGCCGTCCACCAGCGCGACCTTGAAGTCGATCACCGGGAAGCCCGCGACAGGACCGGAGTCCATCACCGACTGGATGCCCTTCTCGACGCCCGGCACGTATTCCTTCGGCACCGCGCCGCCGACGATGCGGCTTTCGAAGGAATAGCCCTCGCCCGGCTCGGTCGGCGTGATCTCGAGCTGCACCTCGGCGAACTGGCCGGAGCCGCCGGTCTGCTTCTTGTGCGTGTAGGTGTGCGTGATCTGCTGCGAGATCGTCTCGCGGTAGGCCACCTGCGGCGCGCCGATGTTCGCCTCGACCTTGAACTCCCGCTTGAGACGGTCGACGAGGATGTCGAGGTGAAGCTCGCCCATGCCCTTCATGATGGTCTGACCGGACTCGAGGTCCGTCTCGACCTTGAAGGACGGGTCCTCCGCCGCGAGGCGCTGCAGGCCCGCCGACATCTTCTCTTGGTCGGCCTTGGTCTTGGGCTCGACGGCGATTTCGATCACCGGGTCGGGGAAGGTCATCGTCTCGAGCACGACCGGGTGCGACGAATCGCAAAGCGTGTCGCCCGTCGTCGTGTCCTTGAGGCCCGCGAGCGCGATGATGTCGCCCGAGCCCGCCCACTCGATCTCCTCGCGCGAGTTGGAGTGCATCATCATCATGCGGCCGATGCGCTCACGCTTGCCCTTGGTGGCGTTGAGGATGTTGTCGCCCTTCTTCATGTGGCCCGAGTAGATCCGCGTGAAGGTCAGCGAACCGACGAAGGGGTCGTTCATGATCTTGAAGGCGAGGCCGGCGAAGGGCTCGTCGTCGCCCGGGCGGCGCTCGATGTTGCGCGTCTCGGTCTCGTCGTCCGGCGCGAAGCCCATGTAGGGCGGCACGTCGAGCGGGCCGGGCAGGTAGTCGATCACGGCGTTCAGCATGGGCTGCACGCCCTTGTTCTTGAACGCGGACCCCGCGAGGACCGGCACGAAGGAGAGCGACAGGGTGCCCTTGCGGATGAGCGAGCGCAGCGTCGGGAGATCGGGCTCTTCGCCCTCGAGGTACTTCTCCATCGCGGCGTCGTCCTGCTCGACGGCGAGCTCGACGAGCTCCGCGCGCATCTCCTCGGCCTTGTCCTTGAGCTCGTCGCGGATGTCCTGAATGACCCAGGAGGCGCCGAGGTCCTCGCCCTTCCAGACCCATTCCTGCATGGTGACGAGGTCGACGATGCCCTCGAGCTTGTCCTCGGCCCCGATGGGCATCTGGATCGGCGCGGGCGTGGCGCCCGTGCGGTCCCGGATCATCTCGACGCAGTTGAAGAAATCCGCGCCGAGCTTGTCCATCTTGTTGACGAAGACGATGCGCGGCACCTGATAGCGGTCGGCCTGACGCCAGACCGTCTCGGTCTGCGGCTCCACCCCGGCGTTGGCGTCGAGCACGGCCACCGCGCCGTCGAGCACGGCGAGCGAGCGCTCCACCTCGATCGTGAAGTCGACGTGTCCCGGCGTGTCGATGATGTTGAAGCGGAACTTCGCCTCTTCCGGGGTGTCGCCGTAGATACCGGTCGGCGTCTCGCCGTCCTCGGTGCGGAACCAGAAGGTCGTCGTCGCGGCCGAGGTGATGGTGATCCCCCGCTCCTGCTCCTGCTCCATCCAGTCCATCGTCGCGGCGCCGTCGTGCACCTCGCCGATCTTGTGCGAGCGGCCGGTGTAGAACAGGACGCGCTCGGTCGTCGTGGTCTTGCCGGCGTCGATATGCGCCATGATCCCGAAGTTGCGGTAGCGCTCGAGGGAATAGTCGCGTTTCATCCTTGCGTCCTTTAGGTCGTCCGGGCCGCGCCCGGGGCTTCCCCATGTTCCGTATCGGCCGGCTGTGTCGGAAAGGCGGGCGGGCGGCCGTCCGCGCCCGGCCCGGGGCTTACCAGCGGTAGTGGCTGAACGCCTTGTTGGCTTCGGCCATCTTGTGCGTGTCCTCACGCTTCTTCACGGCGGCGCCGCGCGAGTTCACCGCGTCGAGCAGCTCGGAGGCGAGGCGCTCTTCCATGGTGTTCTCGTTGCGCTTGCGGCAGGCGTCGATGAGCCAGCGCAGCGCGAGCGCCTCGCGGCGCTCGGGGCGCACCTCGACCGGCACCTGATAGGTGGCGCCGCCCACGCGGCGCGAGCGGACCTCCACCGACGGCTTGATGTTGTCGAGCGCCTCGTGGAAGATCTCTACGGGGGCGCGCTTGACCTTGTTCTCCACCCGGTCGAGCGCATTGTAGACGATGCTCTCGGCGACGGACTTCTTGCCGTCGATCATCAGGTTGTTCATGAACTTGGTCAGCACCCGATCGCCGAATTTCGGGTCGGGCAGGATTTCGCGTTTCTCGGCGCGGTGACGGCGGGACATCCTCTGTTCCTCTTACTTCGGGCGCTTGGCGCCGTATTTCGAGCGGCGCTGGCGGCGATCCTTGACGCCCTGGGTGTCGAGCACGCCGCGCAGGATGTGGTAGCGTACGCCCGGAAGGTCCTTCACACGGCCACCACGGATCAGGACCACCGAGTGCTCCTGAAGGTTGTGCTTCTCGCCGGGGATGTAGCTGATCACCTCGTAGCCGTTGGTCAGGCGGACCTTGGCGACCTTCCGCATGGCCGAGTTCGGCTTCTTCGGCGTGGTCGTGTAGACCCGGGTGCAGACGCCGCGCTTCTGCGGGTTGCCCTCGAGGTGCATCGACTTGTTCGACCGGGTCTTGGGCTGCCGCGGCTTGCGGATCAGCTGCTGGATCGTTGGCATAAGGGTCTCTTCCCCGTTTGTCTCGTCCGCCGCGGCGGCCCGCGGCTGGCTTCCTCGGCGGCGCGCACGGCATCCGCGCAAAACTACAAGTGCCGCACTCAGCCCTTGCCTTTGGGCCGACGCGGCTGGGTTCCAGAGGATCGGGGCGTGTGCCCGGATCGTGGCCACTTCAGTCATGATGCCGGCGCCCAGAACGGACCGGGGGCCGGGATGCGGCGCGTATAGGCAGAGTCGCGGGGGTTGTCAACAGCCCGCCGCCGCTTGTCGCGCGGGGCGCGGCGGTGCACCCTTCCCCCGGGTTTCAGGGATCGGGGCGCCCATGCAGGTCATCGGCTTCTGCCGCTTCTCCTACCCCGCCGAGGGCGGTTTCCAGGTGGAGCACGACGACGCCGCCGCGCGCGCGGCCTATCTCTACGCGCCCGAGCGGATCGAGGCGCGGTTCCGCCAGTTCGAGACGATCTGCCTGCCCGGCATCGCGGCGCAGACCGACCCGGATTTCCTGTTCCTCGTTCTGGTGGGCGAGGCGATGCCCGCCCCCCTGCGCGAGCGTCTGGAGCGGCTCCTCGCGCCGGTGCCGCAGGCCCGGATCGTCGCACGGCCGCCCGGGCCGCACCGGCAGGTCTGTCAGGAGGTCATCAACGACGCGCGGGACATGCGCGCGCCCTGCCTGATGTTTCGCCACGACGACGACGACGCGGTGGCGGTGACCTTCGTGGAGCGCCTGCGCGCGGCGGCGGCGGACTGCGCGGCGCTCACGCGGGCGCATCGGCTCGTCGGGTTCGACTGGAACCGGGGCTGGGTGGCGCGGCCCACGGCCGAAGGCATCCGCGCCGAGCCCAGCGTCACCCCCTACTGGGGCGTCGCGCAGGCGGCGGCGGTGCAGCCGGGCGTGCGGCTCACCCTGATGAACTTCGCGCACAACCGGATCAACCGTTTCATGCCGACGGTGACCTTCACGCATGAGGAGATGTACGTGCGCGGGCACAACGATCACAACGACTCCCGCCAGAAGGCGCATGTCGCGCCGGTAGAGCTGCCGCTTCTGGACGCGGCGGGCGAGGCGGAGTTCCGCGCGCGCTTCGCCATCGACGCCGACCGCGTGCGCGCCGTCTTCGGCCACCCCTGACGCGAAAACGGCGGCGCCCGGGGGCGCCGCCGCTCTTCGTCATTGCGTGGCCCGGCGGGCCGGGGCGATCACTCGTCCCGGCTCTCCGGCATGTCGACGAGGAAGGCGTCCTCGGGCGAGGGCGCGTCCTCCTCGGCCGGCGCGGCGAGCGCGGCGGCGGCCTCGGCCTCCTCGCGGCGGGCCTCGATCACCACGTTGTCGCGGCTCTGCGCGACGCGGCGCACCCGCTCGGTCGCGCCGCCGGTGCCCGCGGGGATCAGGCGGCCGACGATCACGTTCTCCTTGAGGCCGACGAGCTTGTCGCGCTTGCCCTGCACCGAGGCTTCGGTGAGCACGCGCGTCGTCTCCTGGAAGGAAGCGGCGGAGATGAAGGACCGCGTCTGCAGCGACGCTTTGGTGATGCCGAGCAGGATCGGCTCCGCGCTCGCCGGGCGGCCGCCCTTGGCCTCCGCCTTGGCGTTGGCCTCGTCGAGCTCGGCCTTGTCGACGTGCTCCCCCTTGAGAAGCGTGGTCTCCCCGCTGTCGAGGATCTCCCACTTCTGCAGCATCTGGCGGACGATCACCTCGATGTGCTTGTCGTTGATCTTCACGCCCTGCAGGCGATAGACCTCCTGCACCTCGTCGACCATGTAGTTGGCGAGCGCCTCGACCCCCATGATCGACAGGATGTCGTGCGGCGCCGGGTTGCCGTCCATGACGTAGTCGCCCTTCTGGACGAAGTCGCCCTCCTGCACCGGGACGTGCTTGCCCTTGGGCACCATGTACTCGGCCGGCGCGAGGCTGTCGTCGACGGGCTCGATCGTGATGCGGCGCTTGTTCTTGTAGTCCTTGCCGAAGCGCACGTAGCCGTCGATCTCGGCGATGATGGCGTGGTCCTTGGGACGGCGCGCCTCGAAGAGTTCCGCCACCCGCGGCAGACCGCCGGTGATGTCCTTCGTCTTGGCGCCCTCGCGCGGGATGCGCGCCACGACGTCGCCCGCCTCGAGCTTCTGCCCGTCCTCGCACGACAGGATCGCGTCCACCGACATCGGGTAGGTCACCGGGTTGCCCGCCTCGTTGCGCACCGGCTGGCCATCCTCGTCGACGAGGATGATCTCGGGCTTGAGCTCGTTGCCCTTGGGCGCAGTGCGCCAGTCGGTGACGATCTTCTGCGTCATGCCGGTGGCTTCGTCCGTCTCCTCGCGCACGGCGACGCCGTTCACGAGGTCCACGTGCCGCGCGACCCCCGACTTCTCGGCGATGATCGGCAGCGTGTAGGGGTCCCACTCGAAGAGCTTGTCGCCCCGCTCCACCTCGGCGCCGTCCTTGACGAAGAGCTTGGAGCCGTAGCCGACCTTGTGGCTCGCGCGCTCCTCGCCCTGCTCGTCCTGGATCGAGAGCTTCATGTTGCGGCCCATGACGAGAAGTTCGCCGGCCGCATTCGTGAGCGTCGAGGCGTTCTCGAAGCGCACGATGCCCGGCTGGCTCGCCTCGAGGAAGGACTGCTGCCCGCCCTGCGCGACGCCGCCGATGTGGAAGGTCCGCATGGTGAGCTGCGTGCCCGGCTCGCCGATCGACTGCGCGGCGATGATGCCCACAGCCTCGCCGACGTTGACCATGGTCCCGCGGGCGAGGTCACGACCGTAGCACATGGCGCAGACGCCGTCCTCGGACTCGCAGGTCAGCGGGCTGCGGATGCGCGCGGTCTGCACCGCGGCCTCGTCGATGCGGTCGGCCATGCGCTCGTCGACGAGCTCGCCCGCGGCCACGATCACCTCGCCGGTCGTCGGCGCCACGATGTCGTCCGCCGCGATCCGGCCGAGCACCCGCTCGCCGAGGCTCGCCACCAGCTCGCCCTCGTTCACCGCCGCCTCGGCCGTGATGGAGCGATCGGTGCCGCAGTCCTGCTCGCGCACGATGCAGTCCTGCGCCACGTCCACGAGGCGCCGGGTCAGGTAGCCCGAATTCGCCGTCTTGAGCGCGGTGTCCGACAGGCCCTTCCGCGCGCCGTGGGTGGAGTTGAAGTACTCCAGCACGGTCAGGCCTTCCTTGAAGTTCGAGATGATCGGCGTCTCGATGATGTCGCCGTTCGGCTTGGCCATCAGGCCACGCATGCCGCCGAGCTGCTTCATCTGCGTGACCGAACCCCGTGCGCCGGAGTGCGCCATCATGTAGATCGAGTTCGGCTCCTGCTCGGCGCCGCTCTCGTCGTACTGCGTGGACGAGATCGAGCCCATCATGGCCTCGGTCACCTTGTCGTTGCACTTCGACCAGGCGTCCACGACCTTGTTGTACTTCTCGCCCTGCGTGATGAGCCCGTCCATGTACTGCTGTTCGAACTCCTTCACGTGCTCGCGGGTCTCCTCGACGATGCCCCACTTCTCCTGCGGGATGACCATATCGTCCTTGCCGAAGGAGATGCCGGCGCGGAACGCCTCCTTGAAGCCGAGCCCCATGATCTGGTCGCAGAAGATAACCGACTCCTTCTGCCCGCAGTAGCGGTAGACGGTGTCGATGACCTGCTGCACCTCCTTCTTGCGCAGGAGACGATTGACGAGATCGAAGGGCGCCTTGGCGTTGAGCGGCATCAGCTGGCCGAGGCGCACGCGGCCCGGCGTCGTCTCGAACCGCTGCCAGACCTCGTTGCCGGTCTCGTCGATCTGCGGCATCCGGCAGGTGATCTTCGCGTGCATGTGCACCTGCCCCGTCTCGAGGGCGAACTGCACCTCGTCGGGGTTGGCGAAGGCCATGCCCTCGCCCTTCATGCCCTCACGCTCGAGCGAGATGTAGTAAAGGCCGAGGACCATGTCCTGCGACGGCACGATGATCGGCGCGCCGTTCGCGGGCGAGAGCACGTTGTTCGTGCTCATCATCAGCACCCGCGCCTCGAGCTGCGCCTCGAGCGAGAGCGGCACGTGCACCGCCATCTGGTCGCCGTCGAAGTCGGCGTTGAAGGCCGCGCAGACCAGCGGGTGAAGCTGGATCGCCTTGCCCTCGATCAGCACCGGCTCGAAGGCCTGAATGCCGAGACGGTGCAGTGTCGGCGCGCGGTTCAGCAGCACGGGGTGCTCGCGGATGACCTCGTCGAGGATGTCCCAGACCTCGGGGCGCTCCTTCTCGACGAGCTTCTTGGCCTGTTTGACGGTCGACGAGAGCCCCTTCGCCTCGAGCCGGGAGTAGATGAACGGCTTGAAGAGCTCGAGCGCCATCTTCTTGGGCAGGCCGCACTGGTGCAGCTTGAGCTCCGGCCCGGTCACGATCACCGACCGCCCCGAGAAGTCCACGCGCTTGCCGAGCAGGTTCTGCCGGAAGCGGCCCTGCTTGCCCTTGAGCATGTCGGAGAGCGACTTCAGCGGGCGCTTGTTGGCGCCCGTGATGACGCGGCCGCGGCGGCCGTTGTCGAAGAGCGCGTCCACCGACTCCTGCAGCATCCGCTTCTCGTTGCGCACGATGATGTCCGGCGCGCGCAGCTCGATCAGCCGCTTGAGGCGATTGTTGCGGTTGATGACCCGGCGGTAGAGGTCGTTGAGGTCAGAGGTGGCGAAACGGCCGCCGTCGAGCGGCACCAGCGGGCGCAGCTCCGGCGGGATGACCGGGATCACCGTCATGATCATCCACTCGGGCCGGTTGCCCGACTCGAGGAAGGCCTCGACGACCTTCAGCCGCTTGATGATCTTCTTGGGCTTCAGCTCCCCCGTCGCCTCGGCGAGATCGGCGCGCAGCTGCTCGGCCTCCGCCTCGAGGTCGATCTGCGCGAGCATCTCGCGGATCGCCTCGGCGCCGATGGAGGCGCTGAAGGCGTCGGAGCCATACTGGTCCTGCGCGTCGAGGAACTCCTCCTCGGTGAGCATCTGACCGTAGTTCAGATCCGTGAGGCCGGGGTTCGTGACGACGTAGTTCTCGAAGTAGAGCACGCGCTCTAGGTCGCGCAGCGTCATGTCGAGCATGAGGCCGATGCGCGAGGGTAGCGACTTCAGGAACCAGATGTGCGCGACCGGCGCGGCGAGCTCGATGTGGCCCATGCGCTCGCGGCGGACCTTCTGCAGCGTGACCTCGACGCCGCATTTCTCGCAGACGACGCCGCGATACTTCATCCGCTTGTACTTGCCGCAGAGGCACTCGTAGTCCTTGATCGGCCCGAAGATGCGCGCGCAGAACAGGCCGTCGCGCTCGGGCTTGAAGGTGCGGTAGTTGATCGTCTCGGGCTTCTTGATCTCGCCGTAGGACCACGAGAGGATCCGCTCCGGGCTCGCGAGGGAGATCTTGATCTCGTCGAAGGTCTTGGTCGCGGCGAGCGGGTTGAACGGGTTGTTCGTGAGTTCCTGGTTCATATCGGAGTCCTTGTCAGGTGCGGGGAGGAGGACGGGGCGCGCCGCGCCGGTGCCGGTCGCACCGCTGCGTGGCGGGCACGCCCCCTGCGGCGGCGCGCAGGGGGCGTGAACTCACGCGCCGTTATTCATCCTCCTCCTCGTCCTGGAGTTCCATGTTGAGGCCGAGGCCGCGGACCTCCTTCACGAGCACGTTGAAGCTTTCGGGCACGCCGGCCTCGAAGTTGTCCTCGCCCTTGACGATCGACTCGTAGACCTTCGTGCGCCCGGCCACGTCGTCCGACTTCACCGTCAGCATCTCCTGCAGGGTGTAGGCGGCGCCGTAGGCCTCGAGCGCCCAGACCTCCATCTCGCCGAAGCGCTGGCCGCCGAACTGCGCCTTGCCGCCGAGCGGCTGCTGCGTGACGAGGCTGTAGGGGCCGGTCGAGCGCGCGTGGATCTTGTCGTCGACGAGGTGGTGCAGCTTCAGCAGGTACTTGATGCCCACCGTCACCGGGCGCGAGAACTGCTCGCCGGTGCGCCCGTCGAAGAGCACCGACTGACCGGATTCGGAGAAGCCCGCGCGCACCAGCGCGTCGTTGACGTCGGGCTCCTTGGCGCCGTCGAAGACCGGCGTGGCGATCGGGACACCGCCGGTGACGTTGGAGGCGGCCTCCACGAGGCGCCCCTCGTCCATCCCCTCGATCCCCTCGGCATAGACCTCGTCGCCGTAGGCGATGCGCATGGCGTCCTGCACCGGGGTCAGGTCGCCCGAGCGGCGGTAGGAGTCCAGCGCCTCCTCGATCTGCACGCCGAGCCCGCGCGAGGCCCAGCCCATGTGCGTCTCGAGGATCTGGCCCACGTTCATCCGCGAGGGCACGCCGAGCGGGTTCAGCACGAAGTCGACGGGCGTGCCGTCCTCGAGGAAGGGCATGTCCTCCATCGGGACGACCTTGGAGATGACGCCCTTGTTGCCGTGCCGGCCCGCCATCTTGTCGCCCGGCTGCAGCTTGCGCTTCACCGCGACGAAGACCTTGACCATCTTCATCACGCCCGGCGGCATGTCGTCACCGCGCCGCACCTTCTCGACCTTGTCCTCGAAGCGCGCCTCGAGCTGGCGCTTCTGCGCCTCGTACTGCTCGTGCAGCGCCTCGAGGCGTTGCGCGTCCTCCTCCTCGGCGAGGGCGAGCTGCCACCACTGCCCGCGGGTCAGCCCCTCGAGCAGTTCCTCGGTGATCTCGGAGTTCGGCTTGACGCCGCGCGGCCCCTTCACCGCGGTCTTGCCGAGAAGCATCTCCTTGAGGCGCGCGTAGATGTTGCGCTCGAGGATCGCGAGCTCGTCGTCGCGGTCCCGCGCGAGGCTCTCGATCTCTTCGCGCTCGATCTGCAGCGAGCGCTCGTCCTTCTCGACGCCGTGACGGTTGAACACCCGCACGTCCACGACGGTGCCGTAGTCGCCCGGCTTCACCCGGAGCGAGGTGTCGCGCACGTCGGACGCCTTCTCGCCGAAGATGGCGCGCAGGAGCTTCTCCTCCGGCGTCATCGGGCTTTCGCCCTTGGGCGTGATCTTGCCCACGAGGATGTCGCCCGGCTCCACGTCGGCGCCGATGTAGACGATGCCCGCCTCGTCGAGGTTGCGCAGCGCCTCCTCGCCGACGTTGGGGATGTCGCGGGTGATCTCCTCGGGCCCGAGCTTGGTGTCGCGGGCGGCGACCTCGAACTCCTCGATGTGGATCGAGGTGAAGACGTCGTCACGCGCGATGCGCTCCGAGATCAGGATCGAGTCCTCGAAGTTGTAGCCGTTCCACGGCATGAAGGCCGTCACGACGTTCTTGCCGAGCGCGAGCTCGCCCATGTCCGTCGAGGGGCCGTCGGCGATCACCTCGCCGCGCTGCACCTCGTCGCCCACCTTGACGAGCGGGCGCTGGTTGAGCGCGGTGTTCTGGTTCGAGCGCTGGAACTTCCGCATGCGGTAGATGTCCACGCCCGGATCGCCCGGCTCGATCGCCTCGGTCACGCGCACGACGATGCGCTGCGCGTCCACCTGGTCGATCACGCCGGCGCGCCGCGCGAGGACGGAGGCGCCCGAATCGCGCGCCACGACTTCCTCGATGCCGGTGCCGACGAGCGGCGCCTCGGCCTGCAGGAGCGGCACCGCCTGACGCTGCATGTTCGAGCCCATGAGCGCGCGGTTGGCGTCGTCGTTCTCGAGGAACGGGATCAGCGAGGCCGCGACCGACACGAGCTGCTTCGGCGAGACGTCGATCAGATCCACGCTCTCGTTCGGGGCGAGCAGATAGTCGCCCGCCTGCCGCGTCGAGACCAGCTCGTTGACGAAGCGGCCGCCGTCGTCGAGCTTCGCGTTGGCCTGCGCCACCGTATGCCGCATCTCCTCGGTGGCGGACATGTAGACCACATCGTCGGTGACCTGCCCGCTGTCCACCTTGCGGTAGGGCGTCTCGATGAAGCCGTACTTGTTCACCCGCGCATAGGTGGCGAGGCTGTTGATGAGACCGATGTTCGGGCCTTCCGGCGTCTCGATCGGGCACATCCGGCCGTAGTGCGTCGGGTGCACGTCGCGCACCTCGAAGCCGGCGCGCTCCCGCGTCAGGCCGCCGGGGCCGAGCGCCGAGAGGCGGCGCTTGTGGGTGACCTCGGACAGCGGGTTCGTCTGGTCCATGAACTGCGAAAGCTGCGAGGAACCGAAGAACTCCCGCACCGCGGCCGCGGCGGGCTTCGCGTTGATGAGGTCCTGCGGCATGACCGTGTCGATCTCGACCGAGGACATGCGCTCCTTGATGGCGCGCTCCATGCGCAGCAGGCCGACGCGGTACTGGTTCTCCATCAGCTCGCCGACCGAGCGCACCCGGCGGTTGCCGAGGTGGTCGATGTCGTCGATCTCGCCCCGGCCGTCGCGCAGCTCCACTAGCGCCCGGACGCAGGCGACGATGTCCTCCCGGTCGAGGGTGCGCTGCGTATCGGGCTTCTCGAGGTTGAGCCGCATGTTCATCTTGACGCGGCCGACCGCCGACAGGTCGTAGCGCTCGGGGTCGAAGAACAGCGTGTCGAAGAGCGCGGTCGCCGCCTCGACGGTGGGCGGCTCGCCCGGGCGCATGACGCGGTAGATGTCCATGAGCGCGGTCTCGCGGTTCATGGTCTTATCCGCGGCCATGGTGTTGCGGATGTAGGCGCCGACGTTCACGCCGTCGATGTCGAGCACCGGGATCTCGGTCACGCCGGCGTCGAGAAGCTCCTTCAGCGTGCCGCCGGTGACGGAGCCCTCCTTGTCCACCTCCCAGGTGAGCTCGTCGCCCGCCTCGACGTAGATGGCGCCGGTCTCCTCGTTGATGATGTCCTTGGCGGCGTATTTGCCGACGATCTGCTCGAAGGGCACGAGAAGGTCGGTGACCTTGCCCTCGTCGATGAGCTTCTTCACCGCGCGCGGCGTGACCTTCTTGCCGGCTTCCGCGATCACCTCGCCGGTGGCGGCGTCCACCAGATCATGCGGCGGGCGCGTGCCGCGCACGCGCTCGGGGAAGAACTTCGTCTCCCAGCCCTCGCCCTTGCGCAGGCGATAGGTGACCGTGTCGTAATAGGCATCCATGATGCCTTCCTGGTCGAGGCCGAGCGCATAGAGGAGCGTCGTCACCGGCAGCTTCCGGCGCCGGTCGATGCGCGCGTAGACGATGTCCTTCGCATCGAACTCGAAGTCGAGCCAGGAGCCGCGGTAGGGGATGATGCGGCAGGCGAAGAGCAGCTTGCCCGAGGAGTGCGTCTTGCCCTTGTCGTGGTCGAAGAACACGCCCGGCGAGCGGTGCATCTGGCTGACGATGACGCGCTCGGTGCCGTTGACGATGAAGGTGCCGTTCGACGTCATGAGCGGCATGTCGCCCATGTAGACGTCCTGTTCCTTGATGTCCTTCACCGACTTGGCGCCGGTGTCGTCGTCCACGTCGAAGACGATCAGCCGCAGCGTCACCTTGAGCGGCGCGGCATAGGTCATGTCGCGCTGCTGGCATTCCTCGACGTCGTACTTCGGCCGCTCGAGCGCGTAGTCCACGAACTCGAGGACCGCGGTCTCGTTGAAATCCTTGATCGGAAAGACGGACTGAAAGACGCCCTTGATCCCTTCGCCGTCGACCGGCGTCTCGCCCTCGCCGGACTTCAGGAACAGGTCGTAGGAACTTTTCTGAACCTCGATGAGGTTCGGCATCTCGAGAACTTCGCGGATCCGGCCGTAATACCGGCGGAGACGCTTCTGGCCGAGAAAGGATTGGGACATGTGCGGACTCACCTCAGGTTTCTCGCCGGGCGCGCGCGCTGCCGGGCCACAGCTGCGCGTCCATCGGAGACGGCGGGGCGATCCATGCTCGGCCCGCGTCCCACCGCGGGCCTCCCGATCGCGCGAACCTCGCCTTGGAAAGACCCCCGTCGTGAAGGGTCTTGCCGAGACAGGTTCGGCCGGGCCGCCGTGCGGGGCCCAGCCGAGAGGGTCGTGTAGCGCAACCGCGGCGGAGATGCCCGCCGCGGCCGGTCACGATTACTTGAGCTCGACTTCCGCGCCGGCGTCCTCGAGCTTCTTCTTGATCTCTTCGGCCTCTTCCTTGGGCGCGCCTTCCTTGACCGGCTTGCCGCCGGCCTCGACGAGCTCCTTGGCCTCCTTGAGGCCGAGGCCGGTGATCGCGCGGACTTCCTTGATCACGTTGATCTTGGAGGAGCCGCCCGACTTGAGGATGACGTCGAATTCCGTCTGCTCCTCGGCGGCTTCGCCGCCGCCGCCCTCGGCGGGGCCGGCCATCATCACCGCGCCGCCGGAGGCGGGCTCGATGTCGTATTCGTCCTTCAGGATCTGCTTGAGTTCCTGGGCCTCGAGGAGCGTGAGGTTCACGATCTCTTCGGCGAGTTTCTTCAGATCAGCCATGTGCGTGACNCGCCGCCGGAGGCGGGCTCGATGTCGTATTCGTCCTTCAGGATCTGCTTGAGTTCCTGGGCCTCGAGGAGCGTGAGGTTCACGATCTCTTCGGCGAGTTTCTTCAGATCAGCCATGTGCGTGACTCTTTCCTAGTGCTGCGATTCCGGCGTCGTGGCGTGGCCGCGACGCAGGTGTCAGGGATGCCTCAGGCGGCCTCCGCCTTCTCTTCGATGGTCGAGAGGATGCCCGCGATGTTGGAAGCAGGTGCGCCGACCGCACCGGCGATGTTCGAAGCGGGTGCCCCGATGCAGGACGCGATCTGAGCGATGAGCTCGTCGCGCGACGGCATCTTCGACACGGCCTCGACACCGGCCCGGTCCAGGACCGACTCGCCCATCGCCCCGCCGAGGACCTGCAACTTCTTGTTGTCCTTGGCGAAGTCCTCGACCACCTTGGCGGCTGCCACGGAGTCTTCGGAATAGGTGAGCACGGTCATGCCCTGAAGGAGGTCGGCGATACCCTCGCACGGCTTGCCCTCCAGGGCGATCTTGGCGAGCCTGTTCTTGGCGACGCGGACGGAGCTCTGGTTCGCGCGGGCGCGCGCCCGGAGATCCTGCATCTCGGCAACCGTGAGACCTTCGTAGTGGGACACCACCACGACGCCAGAGCTCTCGAAGATCTGGCCGAGTTCCTCGACCACGCGCTCTTTCTGGGCTCTATCCACAGTTTCTCTCCAAGTCGTGGAGGGCGACGACCCTCCGGCTCGTTTTGCCGGGCCTCCCCGCGCGGGGGACGTGGGCCCGACGATCGGGTCCGCACGGGTCAATCGCAGCCGCGCCGGGCCTGACGTCACGCCATGGCCGCGAAAGCGGTGTTCTCTTCCCGTCTCGGGCAGGATTTACCGGCACGAGGCCGACCCACCGTCTCGGACGACTGGGACACGCCGCCGAATCGGCGCGCGCCTCCCATAATGCCCCTTAGACCTCCGCGGCGGCGATGCCAAGCCCTTTCGCCGGGCGCGCCGCGGACGGCGGGGCCACCCCGGCCCCAAGGGACCGGATCGCGTCGCCGGGCACGCCGCGCGCGCCCGGCGTGCCCCTCACTCGGCCGCCTGCGCGGCGTCCGCCTCACCAAGGGCCGAGTTCACGTCCACCGAGACGCCAGGGCCCATGGTCGAGGTCAGCGAGACCTTCTTCATGTAGGTGCCCTTGGCGCCCGCCGGCTTCGCGCGCGAGACCGCGTCGACGAAGGCGCGCAGGTTCTCGGCCAGTTTCCCGGCGTCGAAGGAGGCCTTGCCGATGGCGCCGTGTATGACGCCCGCCTTCTCCACCTTGAACTGCACCTGACCGGCCTTCGCGTCCGTCACCGCCTGCGCGACGTCCATGGTCACCGTGCCGACCTTGGGGTTCGGCATCAGGTTGCGCGGGCCGAGGATCTTCCCGAGGCGGCCGACGACGGGCATCATGTCCGGCGTCGCGATGCAGCGCTCGAAGTTGATCTCGCCGTTCTGGATCGTCTCCATCAGGTCCTCGGCGCCGACGATGTCGGCCCCGGCGGCCTGCGCCTCCTCGGCCTTGGCGCCGCGGGCGAAGACCGCCACGCGCACGTCCTTGCCGGTGCCGTTGGGCAGGCTGACCACGCCGCGCACCATCTGGTCCGCGTGCCGGGGATCGACGCCGAGGTTGATCGCGACCTCGACGGTCTCGTCGAACTTCGCGCTCGCGGTCTCCTTGACGATGGAGACGGCCTCCTCGACGGAGACGTTCTCCTTGCCGGCCACGGCCTCGCGGGCGGCGCGGATGCGCTTTCCGACCTTCGCCATCACTTCACCTCCAGGCCCATGGACCGCGCCGAGCCGAGGATGATCTGCATCGCGTCCTCGATCGTCTGCGCGTTCAGGTCCTTGTACTTGGCCTCCGCGATCTCGCGGATCTGCGCCGCGGTGACGGTGCCGGCGCTGGCGCGGCCCGGGGTCTTGGAGCCCGACTGCACCTTCGCCGCCTTCTTCAGGTAGTAGGACGCCGGCGGCGTCTTGATGTCCAGCGTGAAGGACTTGTCCTGGTAGTAGGTGATGAGCGTCGGGCACGGGGCGCCCTGCTCCATCTCCTGCGTCTTGGCGTTGAACGCTTTGCAGAACTCCATGATATTGATCCCGCGCTGACCCAGCGCGGGGCCGACCGGCGGGCTCGGGTTCGCCTGTCCGGCCGGCACCTGAAGCTTCAGCGTGCCTGCGAGTTTCTTGGCCATGCGGCCGCTCCTTTCGTCACAACACCGCCCCGGCGCGCCGGCGGCGGCTCCTCGTTGCCGTGGTCCGGGTCGGGGGCCGCGGCCCCCGCGCCTCCCACGCTCTCCTCACGTCAGGACTGCTTGGTGACCTGCGTGAATTCCAGATCGACCGGGGTCTCCCGGCCGAAGATGGAGACCATCACCTTCAGGCGCTGGTTCTCCTCGTCCACCTCCTCGACCATGCCGTCGAAGTCCTCGAAGGGGCCATCGTTGACCTTCACCTTCTCGCCGATCTCGAAGTGGATCAGCGTGCGCGGCGCCTCCTCGCCCTCCTGGACGCGGTTGAGGATGGCGTTCACCTCCTCGTCGCGCATCGGCATCGGCTTGCCCTGCGCCCCGAGGAAGCCCGTCACCCGGTTGATCCCGTTGATCAGGTGATAGGCCTTGTCCGTCATGTCCATCCGGACGAGGACATAGCCCGGCATGAAGCGTCGCTCGGTCGTCACCTTCTTGCCGCGGCGCACCTCGATCACCTCCTCGGTGGGCACGAGCACTTCCTCGATCTGCTCCTCGAGCCCGGCCTCGGCGGCGGCGGTCCTGATCTGCTCGGCGACCTTCTTCTCGAAGTTCGAGAGAACGCTCACCGAATACCAACGCTTCGCCATCCTGCCTCTGCCTTGTCCTGTCCGGCGCCTGCCGGGCGTCTGTCACGATGCCGTCCGCCGGGGGCCTCGTGCGGGCCGCCCGTGACGCACGACGCGGCGCGCAGGCCGAATCCCGCGCGCCGCTTCGATGGTTCCGCGCTCGTAGCCCCGCGCCCCGGCGATTTCAAGAGCGCGCCGGGGCCGCGCCCCGCGCGGCCGGCCCTCAGCCGAAGAAGCTCAGGATGCCCTGAAGCGCGCCCCGGATGCCGAGATCCACGAGCCCGAAGAAGATCGCCGTCAGCGTCGCCATAATGAAGACCATGACGGTCGTCACGAAGACCTCGCGCCGGGTGGGCCAGGCGACCTTGCCGATCTCGGCGCGGGTCTGCTGGATGAACTGGAGCGGATTGGCCATCGGAGGGCCCCTTTTCTCGGCTCTGGATTGCGCGGGGTATAGGGCGCGGCGGCGATCGGTTCAAGCGCGGCCGCGGCTGGCAGGGGCACCAGGACTCGAACCCGGGACCTACGGTTTTGGAGACCGTCGCTCTACCAACTGAGCTATACCCCTGCGGCCGAGGGCGGGTCTAAGGGCCTGCGCCGCCGGATGCAAGAGGCATCGGGCTGCACGCGAACACGATCCACCCCGCGCGCGAGGACGCCCGCCAGGGCGGAGGAGCGACCCCGAACGCAAAAGGGCCGCCCCGAGGGGCGGCCCGATCCGAGCGGCGATCGCGGCGCGATCACTCGATGATTTTGGAGACGA
>NZ_QOHR01000031.1 GCF_003385555.1 Rhodosalinus sediminis
CAAAAAACCGGCCCTGTCGCTGGCGATGTTTCGCGCCACGCCCGCCAGCATACGTTTTGGCCCGGAAAGGAACCGGAAAACAAAGGCTTGGCGGCTTGGACCCCGGCTGGACCCTGCGTTGGACCCCAGGAAGCCAGCGGCGGCGGTCCGTCCCGCGCGCGCCTCTCTCGAGTATATCCCGTTTGTAGCCCTCGGCCGGGGGTCGGTGAACCCTCTGCGATGTCTCTCCGAAAATTCGATCACAAGACGATTTTTCTTGACAGGCTGTCGACGTTGTCGATCACGAACCGCCGCGAGCGCTTCGACGCTGGCAAGCGCACGTCGAGACGCCCCTTAACTAGCGGTTCTCGTTCTTGCTATTTTGGTCCTTCCGACTTTCAGCCACCGCATCAGTCACCGAGGTGCTACGCGCACAATACTTGGTCAGTCCTAATTGACAGAGCGTGTTCGCAAGTGACCAGACGGGAACAACAAACCCGCCAGTAGCTTGCAGACTGTCCGCCACTGTAGCTACGGAAACGCCGCCCGCGGTTATCTCATCACGAACCGCTGAGCCAGAGCAAATAGCGGAGCGAATTTTGCTGTCGTTCACCTTTAGGTAAGCAAGGGCTGCGACGATCCTGCGCTTTCGCTCTTGTGGTCCATGTACCTCAAATGCTTCGGCAACGGGAGCCGGCGCAGTCCAGCCAACTTCTTCAAGTTGGCGCCCTAACTGCTCGAGGGCTTTGATTTCTTCCGAGATTGCTGACATGGTGCCAAAATCTCCATGGTCCAAGGTCCATCAACATGATCGAACTTACATGTACCGATGAAAAAGGGAACCCAGTTTTCGGCTACGTTGAACTCGTCGAACCCGACGGAACGATCGACTTTGGCCAAACCGATGACCACGGCGTGGTGCGAGGGTACGGCAGATATAGGACAGCTACTATTAAGCCCATGGATGGTCATTGGAATGTGCTGGTCGGGCCTTTGGACGACGTTGAACGCGCTGAAGTGGTCTGCCCAACGCTTGAGCGCAATCATGCTCTAAACTGGTGGCGACGTCTTCTCTGTCCTGACTGCGATGGTACTGGCAGGGGAGCAGGTGTCCGTGTGGGTGTTATCGACATCCCGTTCCAGCCGGGTGAGGGCATGATGCACATCGATTGTTATGACGTAGACGGGGACAGGCTGAACACGAGTGAGCTAGCGTATCATTCACACGGTTACCGAGTGTGCAAGACGATTTCGGAGCGCGGTACAGCCTCACACAGAAAAGGTCTCGCACGCGAAGCTGAACTGATTTTTGTGGACATTTCGGATGACGCAACCAAAAGTACCTGGGATTTTGACAAAATTGGACCTGCGATAGAGTTGCTAGTCGATGAGTTCAGCGTTGATGTGATCAATATTTCTGGTGGCTCATATGCGGCCAATAATGAAGAATGGAAAGAGATATCAGAATTCTTAGGCGAGTACATCGGCGACGCATTTAACAAAGGCGTCGTGATATTTGCTGCGGTTGGAAATAGCGCTGTGAACGGTGTTGCTCTTCCAGCTGGAATGGAAACAGTAATGGGTGTCGGCGCTGTGGGTCTTTGTGGTGTAGCGCCCTCGGCAACGCTAATGGGAGCGTACGAACGGATGGCAAGTGATGCGGAAGGAGCGACGGGAGCACTACCTACCGGAGCAAAGATCTTTCATTACTTGGATTCTGGTCAAGGCTCAGGTCTGAATCTTGTGGGGCCTGGCATAGGCGTCTTTATGGAGATGGATGGCGGCGTGCTTGCCGAGTATGAAGGAACTTCTTACGCATGTCCGGCTGTAGCCGCTACCGTCGCTGGAGCGCTGGCCGAGGCTACTGGGAACCAGCAAGAGCGTATCAATGAGCGCCACAAGCTCGCATCGGAACTGATCCGGTCCATCTGTGTTGACCTTGGGATGGACCGAGCGCGGCAGGGTTGGGGTTTGCCAATTCTTAAACAAGCGTCTATAAAAGGGGAGTAGGACGGTGAATCTGGAACGCCAGCGCATGAAGGTAACAGTAGGGCTTAGAAAGAACGCATCATTGGATTCGGGGCAAATGCCTGACATCGCTGAGATTCTTGGCGGGGAGGAGCATATAACTGTCCTGAAAACCTTTGGGCGTGGGCGCTTCGCAAGCATTGAGACAAGTCCGGAGGGGTTGAGTGAGCTTCGTGAAAGTCTCGGTAGTATATGTGTTTTCACACGAACGCCGAAGGCTCATGCATTCTAAGCTTCGCGCTAGGTGGACCTTGGAAAGCTGGTGGTGGGCAGGTCCGCCCGCGCCTCGTGCGAGCATAACCCTTTCGTAGGCCGATCGAATTTCGCGGTGAACTCTCTGCGATGTCTCTCCGAAAATTCGCTTACAGGATGATTTTTCTTGACAGCCGGTCGGCGTTCTCGACCACGAAACGCCGCGACCGCTTGGCCGACGGCACCCGCCCGTTGAGCCGCCAGGTGATCAGCGCGATACCGTACTGCCAGTGCCGGTTGGCGGCCGGGCGGCTGAGCCCGACCTCCCAACCGATCTTCTTCCACGGCTGGCGGTTGGCGCGCAGCCAGACGATCCGGGCGTCATCGCGCTCGAGCCAGCGCAGCCAGAGCATCGCTTCGTCGGCCTCGGTGATCTGGCGCGGGCCGGGACGCGGGCGCTTCATCTCGGGCTCCTGGCCCACCTGATCCGCAAAACCGTGGAAGTACTCGGGCCATGCGTTGAAGTACCCGGTGGGCTTCACGGCCGGCAGCTGCGCGAACACGTCCGCCGCGCTTTCCAGCCGGTCCTGCACGCGCGCCATTGTCCACTCAGTCATGGCGCGCCTCCCGGTCTTGCTGCCCGTAGAGACGCTCGCCGAGCTGGCGGACGAGCTCGCGCTCGGGCCAGGTCAGCCGGTCGTCGTCGACCGAGACGGCGAGTACGCCTTGTTCGCGCCACCCGTCGCGCTTGACCTGCTGGGGATCGCGCCGGCGCCCGCCGTAGCCCTTGGGCGTGAACCGCATGCCGGTCATTGCACACCTCCCGCCGTGTCGATGGCCCAGAACAGGATGGCGATGGCATCGGCCTCGTTGTCGTCGGCCGGGTCGAACCCGCGGGCTCGGGCGGCCGCGATCATCGCCGCCTTCGGGGCGTTACCCTTGCCGGTGGCGTGGCGCTTGATCGTGCCGACCGGCACGCCCTGGTAGGGCACGCCGGTCGTCTCGGCCCATGCCGTCAGCGTGGCGAGCAGGCCGCCGAAGACGTGGGCCGCGTCGGTCCCGACATGCCGGCGCACCTCCTCGAAATGAATGGCGCCGATGGGCCCGGCATCTGCGGCCAGCCGCTCCAGCCAGCCGCGGAAACGGACGTAGCGCATGCCGCCACCGTCGTAGCGGCTGGGCCTGAGCGAGACCGTGCCGCTGGTGATCAGCCCGTCCGCGGCGCGCAGCGCCCAGCCGGTGGTCGTGCCGAGGTCGAGGGCGAGAAGGACCGGCGTGCCGCGGGCAGGCGCGATCGGGGGTGACGGAGTGAGGGATGCTTGGGCCATTGAGGGCTCCTTTCCTGTATGCTGCTCGAATGGGTGGATGATGAGATTGCACGCGGCGAAATTGCCCGGGGGTGGGTGGTGGACCTCCCCACCTGACGGGGGGAGGCCACCCACCCCTTTAGGGGTGCCTTTTCCGAAATCTGGAATCTGGCGCAGGCCATTGAAATCGCTTCTGAAATCCAGATTTCGGGTCAGATTGCGGATACCCCCGTCCGAAATCTGGAAAGAGACACTCAAGCCCTTGCAATTAAATGGGAAAACCCAGATTCCAGATTTCGGCAGGACCTCAGATTTCGCGTAATCTGGCCAGATTTCGGAGAGCGGAGCCCAGATTTCGGGCCGGCGCTGAGACGGAAAACTCATGCCTCACCCCCTTCCGGATAGACCCAGATGTTCGGGTTCTCGACCGGCAGAACGGCACCGGTCTGGGGGCATTTGTAGTGGCTCGGACGCACCGGAACGCAGCCTGGAAACACCTCGCCGGTCTCGGGATCGACCACGTCTTCGCCGACCGCCAGTTCCATGAACTCGACGCACAGATACCCGTACTTGGTGCGATCGGTCGGCAGCCCGAGCTCGGCTGCAGCCTCGCCTTTCACGAACTTGATGACCCCCTTGGTGGTGAGGACGCTCAGCCGTTCGCGGATGCTGGTCTGCCCGCTGAGACCGCTCTTGTTCTCGAAGGATTCCGCGAAGAGCGTCATGGTATACATCCGGCCCGCCCGGGCTTCGCGGTCGAGAATGTCGGCGATCACCTCGCCCTTCCGGTCACGCTCGGCATCGTGCTTCGCGCCCATCTCGGCGCGCACCAGCCGCTCGTTCATCGGGTTGATCTCGACCCATTCGCCGCCGCGCTTGTCGATGAGCTTGGGCGCGAGTGCGGGCCCGTTGCGCAGCTCGATCTCCAGCTTGCGCTCCGACGCATCCTCGTCGGGCCGGTGCAGGATCAGACCGGTGGTGTAGAAGCCGCGCAGCGCGCTGGCGCCGGAGAGCGCGAGGAACGGGTCCTCCTTCACCTGGTGCTTCGACAGCTTGCGCGTGTGGTGCACCAGGATCACGCCGCAGTCGGGATCGATATGATCGCGCAGCACCTCCACCCGGTCCTTGAGGAAGAACATCATGGCGGTGTTGTCGTTCTCGCCGCCGCCGTCGGGGCCGCCGTCGAAGAGGTTGCGGATCGGGTCGACGCAGATGATGTCAGGCGGCGCGTCCGGGAACGCCGCCTCGATCGCGCGCGCGGCGCGCACGCTGCCCTCGTCGTCGAGCAGGAGCTTCAGTTTCGGGGTGGCCATGAACGTGTCGCGCGCCGCGGCCAGCACGTCGGGCGGCAAAGCGATCTGGCGCAGGCGCTCGCGCAGGTAGTGGTACTGGATCTCGGCCTGCAGGTAGAAGATCCGCAGCGGCCGCGGCGGGGTGAAGCCGAGGAAGGGCTGGCCCGCGGCCATGTGCACGAGCCAGGAGATCAGCAGGTCGCTCTTGCCCACCTTGGGGGCGCCGCCCAGCACCAGCAGGCCGCCCAGCGTCAGCACGCGGGGCGCGATGATGTCCTCGGGCATGGGGCTGTCATCATCGAGCAGCGCGCCGAGGCTGAAGGCGGGCAACTCGTCTGGTGACGGCGCGCCGCTGTCGAGCCGCACCAGCGGTGGGCCATTCTCCTCGACATGCAGCGCCCACAGCCGTTCGGACTCGCGCTTGAGCCGCTCCACGGGCCACTCAGGCCGCAGCATCGCCGCGTTGTAGCCGCAGATGCCTTCCCAGCCGGCCTCCTTCGACAGCCGCCCCTCATGGACCATGCGGATGAAATGCCCGATGGCGGCCGAGGCCCCCTCGAAGCGCGACCAGTCGTCGGCGGCGCCCTCGCGCACCGGGGTGACCAGCACCTCGTCGACGGCGGGTCTGTCGGCATGGGTGAATTCGGGCTGCAGGGACACGCCCGGCGCGGGCGGCATGTCGGTCACGGCCTCGACGAACTCGTCCAGGTCGCGTTCGAAATCGGCGTTCAGTTCGACGATCCGGACCAGCGTCTTGAGGGAGTTCTTGTAGTAGACCGAGCCTGCGACGCGAATGGGCTGGTGCGCCGATCGGAAATGCGTGTCGCCGCCGACCTTGGCGGCGATGTCGCCGCGCAGGCGGGTCACGCGCGCAATGTCGCTGCCCTCGGCTGGCTCTGTCAGCTTCCACCAGGCATGGGCCTTGCGCTGACCCTCGGGCGTCACGCCGCCGCTTTCCACCACCATGGTGGGCGGGCCGAGGTGACGCGCGAGATGAGCCCGCGCCGCGGCGATGTCGCCGGTGTCGAGATCGACGACCACGGTCTGCATCTGCTCGATGTCGGCGGCCCTGGCTTGTCCGGGCTCCGAGACCGTACCGGGGATGACATAGACCGCTGCGCCCTCGCGCGCGGCCCAGCCTGCGAAGGTAACCATCTTGTCGGGCGCGGCCGCATCCGCCTCGATCCAGATGTTGTGGGGCCGGCCGTCGAAGCCCTGACCCTTGTCGATGAAACTGCGGACGGGGATCAGTCCATCGGAGTAGCCGAAGACCACCTCCATGAACTGCGCGATCTGCGCGGGGTCCGGCTCGTCCCCGAAGACGTCGATCTGCGGGGCTGCGTCGTTGAAGTCGCGCCAGGGGTTGAAGTGGACGAGGTTCTCGGGCCCTGGCGCGGGCGGCTCCGGCGGCGCTGGGTTGTCATCGTGATCTGTGGTCATGGCGGGCTCCTCCTGCGTGGCGGACGTGTCCGGCGGGTCCTCGGGCGCATCGGTCATGCCGACAGCCCCCAGCACCGCTCCGCCCACGGGCAGAACCGGCATTCGAAGAAATCGCGATTGGCCGCGATGCGGGGCAGAAGCTCGCCCGCGTCGGTCGCCCGCAGGATCCGCACGCCGCGGTCCGACATGCGCTGCGCAAGATCGGCATCGAAGGGCACGAGCTCGTGGTGCAGCTCGGCGGTGTCCTTGTTGATCGCAGTAAAGAGCGCGGGCGCGGCCGAGATGCCCGGCACCGTCGCTTCCATGTAGGCCTGGTAGAGCGCGATCTGGGCGGCATAGACCGGCTTCGCGACGGTCACGCCCTTCGCCACCGTCTCGCGCCAGTTCTTCGCGTTCATGGTCTTGCACTCCCAGAGCGCCGGGATGCGCAGCCCCAGCACCGCGGGCGCCTCGGCGACGATCCCGTCGACGTGGCCGCGGATGCGCCCGCCTGCGACGGAGAAGCCGAACTGGCCGCCGTCACGTTTCTGGGTGACCAGATCGATCCCCGCCGCCCGCAGCCAGCGGATGGCGAGATCCTCGAGCTCATGCCCGATCGCGAAGATCCGGAGCGATCGGCCGGAGAAGTCCTGGCCCTCGTCCTTCGGCGCGCCCGCGAACTCGAACTGCAACGCGCGCTCGCAGGGATGGCCCAGACGCGAGCCGCCGAGATAGTCGCGCGGCGGGGTTGCCGCGCGCTCCGCTTCGAGGGCCGCGTCCACGGCCACGTTGATGCGCTCCCCCATGGATGGACGTTTGTTGAAGTCCAGCATCAGAACGGGATCTCCGACTCGGCGGCGATCTCTGCCATCTCAATTCGGAACGCCTCGATCGCGATGACGATCAGCCGGTGCATGTCGTTCTGCGTCAGCTGGCCCAGCGGGCGGTCCCAGCCGATCCGCTCCATTTCGGGGGCCAGTGCGCGCATGACGGCCGGCAGCGCCTGGGTTTCCTCTTCGTCGAATTCGACCATGCTCAGTCCTCTCTTCGCTTTGATGGTGAAGGCCGCCTGGCAGCCCATGGAGCAGAACCAGCGGCGGGTTTGGGTGCGGGTTGGGCGCGGCCGGTGGGGATCGAACCAGCCGAAGCCGCGGGTGCGCGCCGTGCAGACGGCGCAAATGACCGGGCGCGGATGCCAGAGGCGGTCACGGCCCAGTCGATCCGAAGCCTCTGTGGGCGGGGATGGGATTTGCGCGACATGGCTCACGCCGCCCTCCGCTCGGGCGCGGCCGTCATGACGAGACGCCGGATGTCGCGCCGGTTGAACTGGAAGGTGATCAGCGCCGAGGCGCGGTAGCGGGTGAGCCCGTAGTCCTGGCGCTGCGCGGCGGGCAGGTATTGCAGCTGTTTCTCGGTCGGTGCCTGGTTGAGCCAGCGCTTCGACTTGAAGGCGCTCTCGTCGCTCTCGTGGGTGTTCAGCCAGTCGTCGGCCTGCGCGAGGCAGACCGTGCGCTCGCCCACGCCGAGAAGGCGGGTGGGCTCGTTCCTCGCACCGCCCACGGCGTGCCAGCGGCCTTCGAGGAAGAAGACGCCGCCCCAGGCGTTGAACCCGCTCGCCATGAGCGCGGCATCGTCGTCGAACAGATCGTCCCAGGCGAAGCTGGAGCGTTTGAGCAGGTCGATTTCGGACATCACGAACCCGGACAGGCTGCCGGTCCCAGCCTCCTCGCCGGATGCTCCGTCCTCGGGTTCGATCAGCAGCTCGCCGCAGAGCGGGCATTCGCGGGCGCCAAGCGGGATATCGGCGGCGCAGGCCGGGCAGGCCTTCGTCGGTGCCTCGCCCGTCGGCGTGTGCCCGTCGAGATCGACATCCTGTTCCAGCGTGCCGTGGGTCAGGCTCGACGTCCCGAAATCCAGCACGACGCAGTCGGACTTGACGATGCCGGGATGCTGGGCCGGATCGACCGTGCGCAGGCCGCGCCCGACCATCTGGATCATGGTGGACTTGTAGGAACTCGGCCGAAGCAGCACGACGCAGGAGGTCGGCGGGTGGTCCCAGCCCTCGGTCAGCACCGCGACGTTGACGACGACCCGGAGGTGACCGGCGGCATAGGCATCGAGCACTTTCTTGCGCTCGCTTGCCTCCAGCGTGCCGGTGACGAGCGCCGCCGGGACGCCGACCTCGCGGAACGCCTCCGTGACATGCTCGGCATGGGCGACGGTCGAACAGAAGACGACGGTCTGGCGGTCGCCCGCCTTGTCCTTCCAGTGGCGGATCACTTCGTCGGTGACCGGCGCGCGATCCATGACTTCCGCCACCTCGGCCATGTCGAAATCCGACATGGTCTTGCGCACCGACCGCAGCTCGTCCTGCACGCCCACATCGATGACGAAGGTCCGGGGCGGGACCAGATGCCCCGATGCGATCAGCTCGCCCAGCCGCACCTGGTCGGCGACATTGTCGAAGACCTCGCGCAGCCCCTTCTTGTCACCGCGGTTCGGCGTGGCCGTGACGCCGAAAACGCGAGCGTCGGGGTTGGCCTCGCGGACACGGTCGACGATGCGACGGTAGCTGTCGGCCACCGCGTGATGCGCCTCGTCGATCACCAGCAGGTCCAGCTTCGGCATCCCCGCCAGGTTGGCCTGGCGTGCCAGCGTGGGCACCATGGCGAAGGTGACCTGGCCGTCCCAGGATTTGGTCGTGGCGTCGACGACGGAGGTGGACACGCCCGGGACCACGCGCCGGAACTTGTCCCGGTTCTGCGCGGTCAGCTCGTCGCGATGCGCCAGGACGCAAGCCTTGGAGGCGCTGTCGCCAAGGCTTTCGCCGGTGACGGCCGACAGCATGATCGTCTTGCCCGCGCCGGTGGGCGCGATGCCCAGCGTGTTGGCGCGGGTGCCGAGCGCAGACAGGCTGCGCTCGACGAAGAGTTTCTGGCGGGGACGCAATCGCATGGCCCGGACCCCTCACTGGGCCCAGCTCGGACGGCCCGGAACGCCCGGCGCGGACGGCGCCTGCTGGGCGGGCTGCTGCCGTGGCTGCGGTGCCGGCGCATGCTGGTGCGGGGCGGTGTCCTGAGACTGCGACGCCATGGCCGGCGCTGTGCCCATGATCTGCGCGTAATCGCGGTGGTCCGGCGTCACCGCCGCGCGGATCTCGTTCTTGTCCTCGCCATTGGTATCGGTGCCTATGTCGATCCGGGCCACGAACTCGAGCCCGTCGAGATCGGCGAAGCCGCCGATGCGCCGCGCCGCCTGCGCCTCCGGCGAGTTGTCCTTGTCGGAGATCCCGCGCGCCGAGTTCAGCATGCCGCGCACGAGGCTGCGGCCCATGTTGGCCCAGTCCGGCCCCTTGGGGCTGTAGAGCCCGATCAGCGACCAGATCTTGCGGCGGGCATACGGCCCTTCCAGCACCGTGTATTCGGCGTCGAGATAGACGGCCCCGGTCGCGCCGCGCCTGGCGTAGCCGCCGGTCCAGCCCTGCGCGGGATCGTCGAAGCCGCCGGGCCGGATGGTCATCCGCACCTTTGCGAGCGTGCCCTTGGGGATGACGTTGGAGTTCGATTGCGCGTCGTTGAAATCGTTCCAGAGAGACATGGGAGGGGTCCTTTCAGCTGTCGGTGGTGTCGGAGGGGGTGGTCGGCACGTCCGGCGGCGCGGCGTGGCTCAGCCGCTCGGGGGCGGGTGTTGCGGGCTGGCGGATCTTCTCCATCAGGCGCCCGAGATGGGGAGCCTCGACCATGTCGAGACGCCCCGAGCGGTCCTTGGCCGGATAGCCCCAGGGGTTCAGCGTCTGGCAGACAAAGCCGCGCTGCAGGGTGCCGTCCTCGGCCTTGAACTCGGCCATGGTGATGACCTGGTCGACGATCCCGGGCAGCTCGAGCCCGGTCTTCGAGCCGTCGATCTGCGGCTGGAAGACCTTGCGATTGAAGTCGTCGAGCTTCTCGTCGAGGATCCCGACGAACCAGACGTTCTTGGCCCGCGTGTGCTGCAGATGCGTGAGCCAGGCGATCATCTCGCGGCCATGCAATCCGTAGGCGCCGCGCACGTCCGGCTTCCCGGTCTTCTCGGAATGCGCCTCCGGCTGGCCCTTGCTCCACTGAAAGCAGAGCCGCCCCGCCACGGTGATCGAGTCGATGAACACCGTGTCGTACCGGTCGAGCACGCCCGGGTCGCCGAAGCGTTCGCAGACCGCATCGAAGTGCGCCTGGCTGTAGGGCTGATCGGCCCGCAGCGCCGGGTTGGGCCCGCCGATGAAGGCCGCGAAATCCCGGCACTCGGTCCATGTCCGCGGGCGGATCGCGTCGACCGCCAGCCCCTCGATGGCCAGGTCCCCGGCTTCGAGGTCGTAGAACAGTGTGGTCGAGTTCCGCAGCGTCCAGAGCAGCGAGGTCTTGCCGATGCCCGGCGGGCCGAAGATCACGCCCTTGATGCCGCGCGGCTCGGCCATCCGCTGGTCGGCGGTGATGATCGGAAGCGTCATGCCGGCACCTCCGGGCGCGCGGCGGGCTGATCGGCCTGCGCGAGAATGGCGTCGAGGCAGTCGCCGAAGCACCAGTCGGGATGCGCGGCCCAGAACCGGTCGGCCTGCCGCAGCGCCTCGCGCCATTCGCGCAGGGCGGCGCTGTCATGGGCGATCTGCCGGCGGCGGATCTCGATGGCGCGTTCGAACTGGTCGCGCGAGAGATCGCGGGTGGCCACCAGTGTGGTGCCCTCGATGTCCATGGCCACGGCGGCGGGCAGTTCAAATGGCAGTTCCGCCTGTGCCGGGGTCGATGACCTTTCCGCCTTGAGCTTCAGGCTTCGAGCGCGCTGATCGATCCGGGCGACGACCCCGTCGATCCCGGCGAGGTACTGGCCGTCGGCATCGATATCGTCCCAGCGCGCGACCGCGGCCTCGCGCTTGTTGACCGACCGGCCGGCGATCACCGCGCCGACGATCTCCCCCACAACGTCATTCAGACGCATCTGTCCCATGCTGGACCTCCTGTTCGAAAAGATTGCTGAACTCGCTGAGCCAGGCCGCGGCGCGCCGGATCGGCGCCGTGTCCATGGCATGGCGCGAGGCCGGCGGGATGCGGCGGACCGCCTCTGCAGGCGCGGGCTGTTCGCCGATACGTTCGACGATTTCGTCGATCCGCCCACAGATCGCGCGATCCTCCGGCGTGCCGAACACGGCGACCTGGCGCGCCCGCTCTTCGGGCGTCGGTGGCGGCGTCTTCGTCTCATCGAGCCGCCGGACGCTGTCCTGCACCCGCTGCAGCCGGTCCAGTGACCGTTCCAGCCGCGCTTCCGCGGCGCGGCGCAGGGCGGAGCGTGTGGGTTCTTCGCCGCGCTCCAGCTGCGCATCCAGCGTGCGGCGCACGAGCCCTGGCTCGGCGGTTTCGGCGTCGCGGAGATGGCGCGCGTCGTGGATCGACTTGCGACTGAGGCCGAGGCTGACCGCGGACGCTGCACCGTTCCCCTCGGAAACGGTCCACTGATTGCCACGATCGCTCCTGGCGCTGGCGACCTCGCCGCGGGCCTGCGCCGCGTCATATTCGTCTGCCAGCCTGCGCTTGGCAGCAGCTTCGATCTCGAGCGCATCGGCCTGCGCGCGATGGGCGGCGGCGATCAGATCGTCATGAGCCGACTTGGCGCTCTTCAGACGCGCCGCGCGCCTGGCGACATCGTAGGCGAGCCCCGCCGCTTCTCGGGCTTCGAGCACCTCGGCGGCGGATTTGGCGCCCGACAGCTTTGTCGCGGCGCGTTCGATGAGGCCGGGAAGGTCGGGGGCGTGAACGGGCGTAAGCGCTGTCATCGATCGCCCTCCTGCGGGACGATCTCGACCTTGAGCGTGCCGGTCTTCACGGTCCGCGCGGACTCGAACCCGGCCCGGATCGCCTGCGGCCAGGCGGCGTATTTGCGCTCCGGGACCTTGAAGGCGATGTCGACATACTGGGCGGGGTCGTCGCCGGCGGCGCGGATGCGCTCGACCATCGCGGTGAGCTGGGCCTGATCCCAGTCCACGCGCTTGGGCAGGTCCGCGACCACGGTGAAATCGCCGTCGTCGAACCGGATCGTGCCGGTGTCCTTGCCCACGGCCTGCCGTTCCTCGGCAGCGCGGTCGCCGTAACGGATGGTCAGCGCACCATCGAGCCGGGCCTTGGCGGCCTTGTCGCGTTTCAGACGCGCATCGATTTCGTGCTGCAGCACGGCGAGAAGCTCGACGGGCAGCCCGGCGATGTCCTGCGGGGAGAGATCGGGCAGATCGTCCGGCGTGGGGGTGTTTTCGGGATAGGGCATGAACGGGTCTCCGTGATCGGCGAATGGGGTCTGGGTGTGGAACGTCACGCCGCCTGCTCCTCGAGCAGCAGCGCCGACAGCGAGGCGGCGGCGTGTTTCGGCTTCGGGCGGGCGACGGCGATGTAGGCGAAGCGGTCGGGGCCCTCGCGTTCCTGCACGAGGTGGACGAGGCCCTGCTCGGCGGCCCAGAAGGCGCGCCCGGCCAGTCTGGCGAGTTCGTCGCGCGCCTTGTCGTCGAGCGCGCTGAACAGCGGATAGGTGTCCAGCACGAGATAGCCGCGGTGATACTCGAGCCGGTCGCCGGGCGCGGCCTGCGCCACCCAGGCGCAGAACTCGATCTCGGTCAGCGGGCGGCTGGCGCGGACGGTGATGAAGGGGGTGGTTTGCATGAACATGATCTCCTCCTTTCGCCTCTACTCACGCCGCGGCGAGATCGTCCCAGGCGGGACCGAGCCTGCATCGATGCCGGCAGCGTTGGTCACCGCGTCCGGGCTCTCGGAGGACGCATCGGCGTAGACCGCAACGAGGGGCGTTCCGTCGTGATGCGCGCCGGCGTCCTCGATCCGATAGGCGTGGTGGTTCTTCAGAACCTCGGGCAGCTCCCAGCGCCGGTAGAGGCCGGGGATCCTGAGCATCTCGGCCGCGGGGACTGGATGTCGTTCCTGCATTGTCCGTCCTTGTTCGTGGTGTTCGGTGGTGTGCTTGGCGGTCATTGGGGAAAAGCCATCGGCGGGACCGGATCGGGACATCGGCTCAGGGGATTTTTTCGAGGGCGTCGCGCAGCCTGCGTGTGGCGCGCTGGTAGCGCTTGCGCGCGGCGACCTCGGTCAGGCCCAGTTCGACGGCGACCTCGGCCTGCGAGAAACCCTCGATCGCGACGCGGATCACCAGCAGGGCGTCATCGCCGAGCAGCTTCCGGACGGCGCCGTTCAGTCGTGCGTACCCGGCCGCTCCGATCCCGGCGTCGCCGCTGTCGGCCGCGTCGTCGGGATCGGCGCCGCTGGCCATAACCTCGCGGGCCGCGTCACGCTTGCGCGCTCGGATCATGTCGCGCTCGACGTTCCGCAGCACCGTGGCCGCGATCCAGTTGACGCGCCCCATGTCGAGCCCGCGGACCGCCTCGGTGGTGCGCGCCAGCACGTCGGACGCGACCTCGTCGGCGGTGCCGATCCTGCGCCAGATCGACCGACGCCGCACAGCGTCGAGTCCGGGCCAGAGCGCCAGCAACAGGAGCGTCAGCGCGCAGTCGGACGCGGGTCCGTCGCCCTGCGCCGCCTCGACGAGCGCGCAGAGGATCAGGTTCTTTTGGGCCGGGTCGCCGTTTGTTCGATGCAGCCCGTCCAGCAGGGCCGCCGGATCCCCGAACTGCGCGAGGGCGACCTGCGCGCGCCGGAGCGCATCGAACCTGCGCTGGAAGCCGAGAGTGGAAGAG
>NZ_QOHR01000032.1 GCF_003385555.1 Rhodosalinus sediminis
GTAATCCTTGTCCCCCAGCCGCAGCGTTTTCGCCATGCGTTACGCCTTCGCCTTTTCCAGCTCGCGCTTCAGCGCCCGGGAATACCCCATGCGCGCGGTATCGCTCACGGCGAGCTCGTTCCGAAGCTGCTGCATCCGCTCATCGCAGAAGCGGATGTTCGCCAGCTGCGCCCGCGCCTGTTCGCTGAGATCGGCGAGCTTGTAGGTCTTGCCGTCGATCGTGATGGTCTGGTCGTCGGACATGATGGCTCCGTGAGTGGTGGCGGCTTTGCTGCCTATGTAAGACCGGAGCACCTGACAATCAAACCAGATATGACGGCCGTGTTCCGAACGAGAAAAGACCCGCCGGCTGAGGGTGCGGCGGGCCTTTCCGAGGCGTGGTCTTGCCTTTGTAAGTCAGAACCGCCCGAACGGGGTGCTCCGACACTGTCTCCGGAAAAGTAGGATGGGTGACGGCTAAAACACCGTTCCTACGGCAGCTTGCGGAAGACAATCAGGGAACCAGCCCCCCAGTTAAAGGGGGCTGGCGTGAGTGGTTTAGGCGATGACGAAGTCAGCTGCGTTAAGATTCTGATCAGTATCTATCGTACCAAGCAGCGTAACTTCACCAGCGGCAGCGTCAGTGTCACCGTTGTTGTCGACGAGATACACCGCCGTATCTCCAGAGCCGGCGAAAGTAACTGCGACGAGATCAACTTCGCCGGCGGTCTCATCATAGTTGGCCGCGTCTGTAAGGAAGCTGATCACACTGTCTACGTCCGTACGGTCCGACCCATCCGCCGCAAGGTCATTCGCGGCAGTAGCAGCGTCATCAGAGGCAATCACGAACACGTTATCTACGACCGCCGTATCAACAGTCGTACCATTGGTGTTGTCACCACTGTCAAACACCAGCACGTCACCACCATCGGCGTCGAAGTTCGTGTACGTGTCGAAGCCACTAAACGTACCGCCAGCCCCAGTGGCCGCAGATCCATCGGTCAGGGCGTTGATTTGGATGAAGTCACTACCCTGACCCACATCGATGACATCCGCTCCTGCGCCACCGAACACATTGTCTGCACCAGCGCCACCGTCGAGCGTGTCATTCCCAGCGCCACCGCTGATCACATCGTCGCCGGCACCGCCATTGATGACATCGTCGCCGGCACCGCCATTGATGACATCGGCAAGCCCAGAGCCGGTGAAGTCGTCGGCTCCCTCGCCACCAGTCATCGTTACGCCTTGACCAGCTGCGTCCGCGGAGAAGGTCACGGCTGCACTGGAAGAAGACGCGTCGAGCGAATTGAGGGCGACGAAATCGGTGGTTCCATCGTCGTCAACTGTGGTTGCCTGCGCCGCATCAACGCTGATCGCTTCAACGTTATCAGCGTTAGCCAGAGTGAACGTTGCAGCGCCAGTACCAGCGGTATTCGTGTCCGTATCCACAACACTGATGTTTACCGTTTCGACGGCGTCGACATCGATGTGGTTGCCGGCTGTGGTGAAATTATTAGCGCCAACAAAGTCGATGTTACCCTCGATGTTTACAACATCAGCGTTGGAGCCCGCATCGCTCGCACCATCGACAGCAGCAACAAGTGCGCCCGTCGTCACATCACCGGTAAGAGTTGCTTCGTCAAAGGCAATCGTATCGCCAGACGCCATAGTGATTACACCAGCCGACGCAGCACCGACTTCCAGAGAGATGCGGTCGACACCGAAAGCAGTCAGATCGAGGTTATTCGCCAACGCGTCACTGACCGCCAGTTGCTCGAAGCCGGACAGTGTCGCGAGTTGATCAGCATCTGCCTCAATCGTTGCCAAGTCACCGGACGCGCCGCGCAGCGTATCAACACCGTCGCCGCCGTCGATCGTGTCGGTCACGTCGGCCGTGGCATTGATTGTATTGATCGTGAGCGTGTCGTTACCCGCACCGAGATCGACGGTCAGAGCGACGTTGGCATTTGCCGTGACGGTGACCTCATCGGCACCCGTACCAGCAGTGATCGAAGCCGTGCTGCTGTTGTCGGTGGCGTTCGAGACATCCACTGCGAGGGTATCGTCGCCTGCACCGGAAGTAATGGCGACCGTCTGCTCGTCAGCTGCGTCAGTAGCCGTGATATCGTCATCGCCTCCGCCGGTGGTCACGGTCAAGTTGGCATCAGTCGCGCCGGACGTCGCAACCACCGTGTTGTCGCCATCACCCAGCGAGACCGTGGTGTCGGCGGCGTCAGTGGCCGAACCGTCAGCACCCACGACCGTGATGTCGTCATCGGCGCCTGTGCTCGTGATGGACGTATCGGTTCCGGCGTCGGAGCTGCTGTTGTCCACATCGAGGGTCAACGCCACGCCGGTCGAGTCAACGGTGGTCAGGCCAGCATACGGGGTACCCCCGCCGACATTCAGGTCAAGCGACCCGCTACCCGTCACCGTCAGAGACGCCAGAGGCGCGAGGTTGCCTGCCCCGTCAGTGATCTCGCCGATGGCGCTGTCGCCCGTGTTTTGCACAGTCAGCTGCTCGACAGTGTCACCATTCCCGTCGCCGACCGCCAGCACAGCGAGGTCGGCATCACGCGTCACGACGGTGAGAGCATCTTCAGAGCCCGTCAGGTCGACGTCCGAGGCATCGACGTCGATGGTGAAATCCGAGCCACCGCCCTCGATCACTTCCAGCGTCGGAAGGGAGGAGAGATTATTCAGCGTGACGTCGTTCTCGGCGCGGTCGTTCACCAGTGTCGTCACACCGGCCCAGCCATCGGCGTTGAGCGTAAGAGCGCTGCCATCGTCCGCGTTTCGCAGCGAGACTGTTTCGATACTGGTCAAATCCACAATGGGTGTAACTGAACCGTCAGCGAACGTAACGGTCAGAGTGTCCTCGCCGCCCCCACCGTTCAGATCGTCACCGCTGGTGAAGGTGGTGTCTGTCCCTTTGAACGTGTCGGCGCCGTCACCGCCAGTGAACTCCTCACCGAAGTCGGGGTCTGTTGTGAGCGTGAAGCTCTGCGGCTGCGTCACCGAGGTATCGTTGATCGTGACATCCGCGGTCTCGCCGGCAACCTCCAGCGTGAGCGTCTCCTCGCCTTCGGTGCGCTCGTCCTCAGCGAGGTCGACGGTGATCACCGCCTTGCCGTTCGCGTCGACCGTCGCCGTGCCGGACAGTGAGCCGCTGGCCAGGTCAGCCGCGGACACACCGGACAGCGTGTAGCTGTACTCCGTCCCGGCATCCACGTTCTCGGTCTCCAGTGTGAACGTCGCCGTGCCGCCCTCGTCGACAGCCGGTTCCGACGCGCTCAGGTCGAACGTCGGCACAGGCGTCACGGAGGTGTCGTTGACCGTGACGGTCTCGGTCAGCTCTTCACCGGCAACGGTGGTCGAGAGGGTCAGATCCTCGGCGCCCTCGGTGAGCTGGTCCTCCGCGACTTCGACCGAGATCACGGCGTTGCCGTTCGCGTCGACCGTCGACGTGCCGGACAGTTCGCCGGAGATGTCGTCGCTGTTAACGCCCGTGATGGTGTAGTTGAGCGTCGTGCCTTCGGCAACGTTCTGCGTGGAGATCGTGAAGGTGACGACACCGCCTTCGTCGACTTCGGTTTTGTCGGCCGTGAGGGAGCCGGAGGGCTGGTCAGCGGCATTATTCTCTTCAACCGCGGCCTCGGCAGCGGTGTTCGCGGCTTCAAGCTCAGCTTCCGAGATGTCGGCGCCATCAGCAGCGGTGATCGTCACGGGCGCCGTCACACCCAGCTCACCGATTTTTGTGGCGGCCGCATCGGCCTCTTCAGCCGTTTCTGCCTTAACCTCAACGCTACCCGTGCCGGAAAGCTCGCTCAGGCCTTCCAGCTGGTCACTCGTGAGGATAATGCCTGAGTTGATCGTGACACTGGTAATGCCGCCCAAGTCAGCGAGCGACACATCAACTGTGCCGTCTTGGATTTCAAGCGCGGTGAAGCTGCCGAAATCGCTGTCCGCCGTCAGCGTCAGCGTGTCGTTCTCGTCAATGAAGTCGAGCACGAGCGTGCCGGAGCCAGCGCCGTTCGCGTCCAGCGTTGCCGTGATTTGGTCGTCCGGCTCATCGTCGCTGATCGTGATCTCGGGTGCCACACCATCGTTCGGGACAGAAAACCCGTCAACGTCAGTTGCCAGCGAGAAAACACCGGCATTCTCGACGAGGTCCACAACGGGCGTGGTTGGCTCGGCCGGGGCGACCGGATCGTCGTCGTCACCGCCGCAGGCGGCCAGGGTGAGGGCCATGGTGGACACGGCTCCGCCACGCAGCGCGCGCTGCGCGTTCTTCTTTTCCCACATCGCGACGAAGCGCGACGTGATGTCCTGCTTCGTGCTGGTGGTCACTTCTGCTCTTGGTGCCTGCAGGCCGGCCTCAGCCTCCATACGGTTGATACCCGCAAAATCCTTAGCCATTCGCGCCTTAATTCAAAATAAACTTCAAAATGTTTTCAATTGGTTAGCCTCGCTTATTTGCGGCCAAAGCCACAAACGACATGCGTTTGACTGCACCTCAAACGCATGTCGACTGCGATTTTCTTGAGCAAGTCATTGTTTTTGCGTGACTATTTTTTCGGTCGCGACAACATCGCTATGACCGTACATTGCAGAAAAGGCAGTGGACATGAAAGCACGCATCTCGGACTACGCGATAACATCCCGCCAAGCTCGCCTGGTGTCAGGTCGGGTGACACTGACCGACACGGCGATGAAAGGCTTCTCCGTTGAGATACGAAGTCGCTCCGCCACGTTTAATTTGCGCAATAGCATAGACGGCAAGATGCGCGTGATCAATCTCGGGCGTTTTCCTGAGATGTCAGCGGATCAGGCCCGCGCAAAAGCGCTGGCGTACAAACAGCAGGTCAATCAAGGGGCCAGCGCGGACGACATCATCAAGTCCAACAAGAGCGTGACGCTCGATCAATTTTATCACGAGCACTTCTTGCCGTGGTACAAAACCTACCGTCGCAACAGCGCGAACATCATACAGATGTATCGCAGCACATACTACACGCGCTTTGGTGATCGGCATTTGCATACGATCAGCCAAGCCGACCTGCGCAACCTCAGCACGGAAATGAAGCGGCTTGGATACGCGCCGGGATCAATCAATCGCGCAGTGGTCACACTGCGTGCCATGCTCAAGCGTGCGGACGACTGGGATATCTGCAGGATGCACAGCAGTCTGAAAAAATCACCAGACCTGCTGCGCGACACGCGAAAGCTGGAACGGTTCCTGTCTCGCGAAGAAGCTCAACGCTTGCAAACCGTGCTGCGCGAACGCGGTGCGACACCGGTCAACCTCGCAATCCTGTTCATGCTGTACACGGGCGCGCGGCGCAAGGAAGTGCTTGAGGCTGAATGGCAGTATATCGACTTCGGTCGTCGTGAGTGGCGGATACCGATCACGAAGAATGGCCAGCCACGCACCGTCATTCTTAGCGGCAAGGCCATGGAAATCCTCCAACACGCCGATGATTATCAAGAGCGCAACTTCCAGCAGCCCGTCGGTATCGTGTTCGCCAACCCCAAAACGCTGCAGCCCTACTACAATATATGGGAGACGTGGAAACGGGTGCGTGCTGAAGCTGACTTGGAGGATGTGCGCTTGCACGACCTGCGCCACAGCTTTGCGAGCACGTTGATCAACGCGGGCGTCAGCATTTACGAAGTCCAGAAGCTGCTGGGACACTCCAACGTCACTGTCACCCAGCGCTATGCCCATCTTGCGTCAGAGCGGCTGCACGAGACGATCAAGCTCGTGGACGAGGGCTATGGCGAGGACTGACCCACCTATCGCCTGCACGAGAAGCAGAGATCGTTGGGCGGGCCGGCTCTATTGCAGTCTGGCACGGAACCACGCGGCAAGCTCGCTCTGGCTCACACGGCCCGATGCAACGCCTTCCATCACACGGATGGCTTCGAGCGGATCAAAGCTGATTTTGCAGCCGTTATCGAGCAGGAAGAGACGCGCGGCAATCCACGCGATGCGCTTGTTGCCATCCACGAACGCGTGATTTTTCGCAAGTCCATGCGCGTAGGCCGCTGCGAGGTCTGCGGCATCGGCGTCTGCATAGTTGGCCATGTTCTGCGCACGGGCGAGCGCGCTGTCGAGCGCGGCGGGATCACGAAGACCGTCAGGACCACCGTGCTCGGCCAACTGCCGGTCGTGAACGGCGTGGATCACTGAGCGGTCGATCCAGCGCCATCTTGGCTGTGGTGGCTCGGATGCGTCGCTCACTTGGCCAGCGCGCGCAGGATTTCACGATCGTCGTGCATGATCTCTTCTGCCAGCTCGATCTGACGCGCAAACTCGGGGTTGTACGGCGTGAGGCGGTAGCCACCATCCGCCGTTTCCGTGAGATAGAGCGTGTCGCCCTTCTGCACCCGCAGCTGCGCCATGACCTCCTTGGTCAGGATTACGCCAGACGACGCGCCAACAGTCGTGATCTTCAGCGTCTGCATGGAGTTCTCCACGTATATAATCGGAATTATATGCGCGTAGCAGGTCTCAGCGTCAAGCGCCGGGCGTGCACGCTGCGCTGCGTGGAGCCTGCACAGCGGTCGTCGGCACGCAGGACTGCACGGGCGCAAGGACGAAGCCGTAGAGCGCGCTACAACAGCTCTACGGCGTGGCGCATCTGCTCGGGGTTCACGTCGATGTAGCGCTGCGTGGTCTGGATGGAGCTGTGGCCCGCCAGCTCTGCCAGCACGCGCACGCTCACGCTCTTGCCAGCCAAGTTCGTGATGAAGGTCCTGCGGCCGGAGTGGCTGCTGGCGTGCGCGAACCCGGCCGCTTTGAAGATGTCCAGAAACAGCTGCGTCATCGTGTTCGCGGAGAACGCGCCCCCTTTCTGGCTCACGAACAGCGGCTTCGTGGGGTCCGTCATGTCCAACCGCGTCGCGTAGTCCTCCAGCACGCGTCGCAGGCGCCGATTGATCCACACCGTGCGAGCACGCGCGCCCTTGGCCTGCGCTGCGCGTAGCATGAACTGCTCACGCACCCGGCCCTCCTCATCGTACACGTCCCCGCGCTGCAGCGCTGCGAGCTCCTTGGCGCGCAGCCCTGCGTAGAAGCTGAACTGGATGATCGCGCGGTCACGCGTGCTGTGCCGACGCGTGCTGCACCACTGCAGGACCCGCTTGAGTTGCGCGTCGGACAGCGTCTGAGCCTGAGCCATGTCGCAAACCTCATGTTTTCGTGCGTATGACTATAAAGTCTGAGGTTTTGCCGGGTCGACCGAAATCCAGCCTGTGCACGCGACATTCAAAATCAATGACTTACAGGAAAATCTCATAGTTTATGTATTCTCTGAGATTTTGCCTTGACCCGTTTTGAGCCGGTTTTTCCGTCAAGTTGATAAATAAACACATAGGCTCACCAAGGCACCACAAACGAGATCAAGGTTGGCACGCCGACTGCTATAGTGCTGCAAATCCGTCCTGACGTGAGGGGGTAAGCAAATCCGAACTGCTCGTTGTTCGTCTTCTTCGCACTACCCTGTGCTCTGTGCAGGATGCCTAAAACGCAGTCCCACTGGAGAGACATCCTTTTATCCTGAAACATCGGAAGTGATTTGACGTTTGCGAAGTCGTAATGGTTGGCCGGGAACGCTCGGCGTAAAGTGAGACGGATGACAACCTCGCAAGAGAACCGTCAACGTGTAGGGCAACCCTGCTGTATGGATCCTACGCGTGCGTGGTGGCTGGTAATAGAGATGATCGCAAAACCTGCTCTTCCCTGAAATGGGTTCAGTGATACAGCCTGGTGCGCGACGTGCAGACCGCAGTTGCGCGCTTTCAGACCGACGCCAATTTTGGCGTTGGTCTGATGGCTCCTTGCAGTCCCTGAGAAATGAAAAACCATTCACACCACATCACGCAAAAGACCACTGCAGTTTGAGCGGGTTCTACGGGAACACGAGCTGCGTGATGATCAGTGAGGCGAGGCGCGAGCGAGCACGAACTGATCGAACGGCACACAGATGCGAAGCAGATGTGTCGTAGAGCAGAAACAGCATGACCACAGGGATCACGCAAAAAGAACACGAGCCCAAATGACCTACTCAAGTGAGGTCGTTTCAGTATTCACAAGCGAGCATGATCGTAAGTACCCGCACGGTCACGGCATCGTCACTGGGATCAGGCGACAGCATCTCTTGATCGATGTCGTAGTAGCTGAACGTCCAGAACACCTCCGCATGGCCCACACGCAGCGCGCCGAAATCATGCTCACCGTATGGATCGTTGTCAGCGGTAAAGTCGTCGAAGCGCTGCACGGCCCGCAGCACAGCTGGCAGGTCGTCCAACTCCGCAACACCTGGCGTGATGACCACGCGGCAGTTCCGAAAGCTGCGGCGCGCGTGGTCATTGAGCTGTCGGATGCGGTCTCGTTCGTGTGCCGTCACTGAGAGCGCCGCTTGCGCTCTGCGACCTCTGCGATCGCGTCATCCAGCTTGCCCTCGGCAGCTGCAGCTTGGAACGCGTCCAACACGAGCTCCACGTCCTCGAGCGCGTCCACGAACACGGCATTGTTCTCCCCGTCCACAAGCAGCACACGCGCCCCGTACCGGCATTGCACGTACCACCCGCCGTCCTGCTCGAAAAACCACGCACGCACACGACGCTCCACAGGCACCTGCACGCGTTCGCCTTCCGCGTTCGTCATCCATTTGCGACGGGTCTTCGTGTGGACTTCGCCTGCAAGCTTTGCAGCCAGCACCAACTTCTGCTCGTCCAGTGCAGCCATCAGCTTGCGCCGGCGCGCCTCAACGGGATCCGGTGCCCGGCCCGCGCGCTTGACAGATTGAAAGTTCAGCTCGGCAATATCCGTCATCGTTTGGCTCCCTCGTGCAACATACAGCACGTGTATGGTCTTGCTCGCCAAACGGTCGACCGGTTTTTTGGAAAAATCATCCACGCGTCGCGCGGCTCAACACCAGTGTTCGCACGACAGTGGTTGACAACAGTGTTCGCACAACAGTGCGTGACACTGACACGGCGTGACGCCCGCGCAGCGCAAAAAAAGGGGCAGACAAAACGCCTGCCCCTGATTGTGTTCACGGAGTTTGCGAAGGTGGAACCACCTGCAGAGTGGGCTTTGCCTGTTGCGCAGCCGAGCCTTGCTGCATCTTTGACACCACCGCCTCAAGCAACGGCAGCATATCACGCAAATCGCCCGTGAAACCGCTAAGCAGCATCTTCAAGTTTGCTATACTTACGTCGAAGCCTTCCTGCTTCACAATCTCTTGCGCGCGAGGCAAGCAGTCATTCACGCTCAGCGGCGGCAGCTCCAACCGCTCAAAGCGACTTTTCAGCGCGGGCATCAGCCGCTGGCTCACACCCTCCACATTCACCTGCTCGTTCGTTGTCACCAGCAAGTTGATACTTTTGTACTTGTCCATCCAAGCGCGAAACTTCTCCTGCATTTCACGTTCCATCACGTCGAACTCGTTTATCAAGATCAACGGATCTCCCATGCTGAAGTTCATCAACGAACCAATGTTACGGAACGTGTCCAACGTGTCAGGCACGATCTCTGCGCCATTGAACTCCTCAATACCTCCATCATAGTCCGCTGCTCTGAACCGTTCTCGCACAATCACGCGCGCTGTTGTCGTTTTTCCTGTGCCTGGCGGCCCCCACAACATGAGTGGCTTATAGGGAGCGCCAAACGCGTAACGCTCGCACAGCTGCCGCGCTGCAATATCTCCAAACACAAGCTCTTCGAACTTGCTTGGCGCGTATTTCTCTTCAAACGTCATATCACTTCTCCTTGTTTCTGTGTGTGCACGCAGCACTCAAAGCGCTGCGTGCAGTTGCTGCAATTAAGCTGCGTCTGTTACACCAAGTTCGCGTGCTACAAACGCATTGATATTTTCCTGTCTACGCTTCTTTTCCTCTTCCAAATTTTCTTTACTGCTTGCGCTGCGCGCTCGCTCATCCAGCTCCTTTCCAATAACTGCAAGCGCGTTCTTTACAAGTGTGTGCTTGTTGCTGCTATAAACCACGCTGCCATTTCCGTTGCTGTCACAGCGTACGAGCGCAACTGCATAGTCTGTGTCGTTGTTCTCGTCGTGCAGCATGCTGTCTTGCAACGAAAACGTTCCAAATCCAGCTGCAGCTTGCAGTGTGTCTGTAGCAAAGCTCCTGTAATCTTCAGTTTTCAGCTTTTGTGTGCTGTTTCTGTTCGAAGTGCGCCTCACATTCTCAATGCCTCCACGCTCAATCAAAAAGTTCCTTACTGTCTGCCTGTCGTCTGCCTCATTAAACCAAACTTTCAGCACATTTGCATACGCGTATTCTCTGCGCGTCTGCTGTCCAAACACCACGCGTACAATTTTGAGAGCCATGCTTGTGCGTGTGTTGAACGTTACTCCCATTTCGTCGATAGCTGCATTAAACACGCGCGCACGAGCTTTGCTTTCACGCAGTTCTGCAAAAATTCTTCCGCATTCTTCCAAAATTGCGTATAGCTCGTCGTTGCTGCGCTTGTACGTGCCTTCCTCCCAAGCGCTTCGTTGTGCGTGCAGCTCCTCGAGCGTGTTGCGCAGCGTTTGAACTTGCATGCGCGTTTCTGCTTTCATCTTCGTTGTCATAGCGTTCATTTTTACCTCCTTTTGTATGAACTGCTTGTCGTTTCCGACAGTCATGGGTGTAGCCGAGGGTAGCAGGCAGCATGGATAACAGCCGAACTTGCGGACTTAGCTGTTAAGGTTGGGCTGTGCATGCTACAGAGAAGCATGTCACACCGCCTGCCCAACCGGATCGGAGAGCTCACCGCACGAGACCGTCGCAGCGGCGGCCTCTGGGTCTCGCAGATCAGCATGTATCTGCTGTGGTTCGAGTACCTCGCCGTGAGCCCGAGCTACGAGCTCGCGCGTCGTCATCGAGCGGGCGATGATGTGCCTGCATCTGAGCGGCCGGCGGACTTCGACACCGTGTTACGGGTATATGATGACTTGGGAGACGTGCAGCGCGCACTGTTCCGGCTCTGGTGGAAAGACGTCGGGCTCAAGCACTTTGGCTATCAGGGCTCACCCCCTGCCGTGACCCGCGTGGCCTACGCCCCCCACACCGCGCGCAGCGTACCGGACGTCACCGACGACGTTGCACGATACTTCGAAGAGCCGTGGATCGAGCAAGGCCGGCAGCGCGTCATGTTGCTCGCCGTGCCCGTGGGCTTGCCGCAGAGCAAGATCAACCGGCAGGTCAAGCAGCAGCTCGCGCGCGTCAAAGCGGAGCGCCGCAAGCTGGTCGAGCCCGTGGTGAAGTACCCGCTCGTTGGCCAGCGTCACCACAAGGATGCGCTCATGCGCTACCTCAGGATGACATGGCTGCGCAGCGCGATGTACCGCAAGTCGCTCTGGCGCACGGGCGCACAGGCGCGCGTCAGCTTCACCTACAGCCCCGTGCTCGACCCCAACATGCCCGAGGTCAGCGTGGAGGATCGCTACGATCGAGAAATGCTCACGATCATCGCAAGCCGGGCCCTGCTCCGCGCGCGCATGATTGCAGAGAACGCGGCACGTGGCCGCTTTCCCACCCACGAGCGCTGCCAGACCGCGCTCGAGTTCGACTTCCGCGAACTTCGCCAGCGTATCCACCGGCGCAACAAGTGGCAGGAACGCGAGATCAAGCGCTTGCAGGAGCTGCACGGGGACTGACCGTGCCGGGGCCTCACGTCGCGCAACACTGTGTCCGCAACACAGTACGCGACCACTGTGTGCGGCACCAGTTTCGCAAACACGGGTGTCGGTATCACATGAGATAAATACGTGCACGATCAACGGGAGACAACATGACACAACAGGCTTTGGAACAGGTCAATTTTGAACTAAAAGCACTGGATATCGTGGCCAGCAACCGAGAGTTCTGCGAAAGCTGGCTGGCGAAAGATCCAAGTTACTTGCGTGTGCTGCGCTTTCACAAACGCACGCCAAGTGCTGACGCGCTGGCGACTTGTGCGAGCAAGCTTGGCTATTATGCCACCCATCTCGCAAAATCCACACGCCCGGAAAATCACAGCATGGCCGACAAGTTCCGAGAGCTGCAGGGTTTATGCTTGGCAGAGCTGGATCATTTATCACGCGCAAAATGGATGACAGCGGAGCGCATGGGGCTATGATGGGACCAGCACCTCAGCTGCGCGAAACTCCTGCCGCGCAAAATCTCACAGCCAGTTACTTATCGTTTTGCCTTGGTGAAATCGCCTCACCCCATACTGCAGGTCACCCCGCATGCGCGTAAACGAAGTGATAGGCGAGGCACGACGGAGACGGCATCCAAAGCCCAAGCCGCTTCCTATACCCAAGCCAAGCAAGCCCAAACCACGCAAGTCACCTGACGCTGATCTGTTCAAGAAGCCAAAGCGCAAGCGGCCCTTCAACAAGCCCAAGCCCGACGAGCTCAGTTGATGGCGTCAACGACGCGCTGTAAGCGCCCTGTAGCGCGAGGTCCGGGCCAGCCCGCACCCCATGTAGCGGGCACCGGTGATCCGCTGCTGTGCGCCGCGTTTTTATTGAACACAGCAGGGCTCGAGAGCACCATCTGCGCTCTTGCAAAATCGCTGAGCGCTGGCAAAGTAGGCGAGACGAAAGGTTTGAGGGCGATATGTCTCAAGACAGCGATCAGCACGACCAATTCGACGCCAAGGATATAAACATCAGTGACTTGGAGATAGCGCAGTTTGATATTCTATCACCTACACAAGCTCTGTTCGTCAGTGCGCTTTCAGCAGGCGACCCGGAACGGCACGGCTATGTTTTCGAGGACAGCTTGGAAATCGTGTTGCCAGACAGAAACTGGCAGGTGCTTGGCTTTTCCCCAACGCCAACAGCGCCCGCTGAAGTAGAAGAAGACAAATATCGTGTGCTGTTTGCGCCGGCCTTCGCTGATGATCACAAGTCATTTTGGGGCCTTCTTTTTCCAGATGTCGCCCCCGAAATTGTTTTGGAGTTTCTGGTCAACGAGGAAGACGGCTCAGCATGCGTAAGGATAACAGACGGATGGCTGGAGTGGCCTTGGTGGCTTTCCAGTGAAGAGCGGCTGAGGTATTTGGAAAATGCAAAAACGGTCTACGAACGGCTTTTTAACGACAGCAACTGGCTGGAACTGATCGAGCAATCAGTGACCACTGGTCCGAAGTCGGCTTTGTTCGAGGGCGTGGCGAAGCAGCTCGGTGCTCGATCTGGCGTCAACGGCGCGCTGTAAGCGCCCTGTAGCGCGGGGTCGGGGCCAGCCCGCACCCCATGTAGCGGGCAACAGTGATCAGCTGCTGTGTGCGCGGATTTTCGCCCTTCCTTCACGGACGCCCATGGTCAGCGCGCGTCTAGCAGGGAGGGAGGTGCTGGTATAGTGGCGTGGGGGTTGAATGCCACGTGCCTCGCACTTCTGCTTTGTCTGGTCCAGTTGCTCGTACGCCGAGCAGCAGCGCACGCGCCCTTCTCACCGCCGCAGCCCGAAGCGCTCCACCAT
>NZ_QOHR01000033.1 GCF_003385555.1 Rhodosalinus sediminis
GACGACGACGACCTGCGCGAGGCGCTCTCGGAGCAGCTCGTCATGACCGAGGATTTCGAGGTCTTCGAGGCGGCGACCGGCGCGCAGGCGATGGAGCGGGTCAAGAGCCAGATCCACGACCTCGTGATCCTCGACGTGGGCCTGCCGGATACCGACGGCCGCGAGCTCTGCAAGGTGATGCGCAAGCAGGGCGTGAAATGCCCGATCGTCATGCTGACCGGACAGGACAGCGACGCCGACACTATCCTCGGCCTCGACGCGGGCGCGAACGACTACGTGACCAAGCCGTTCAAGTTCCCGGTGCTCCTCGCCCGGATTCGCGCCCAGCTGCGCCAGCACGAACAGTCCGAGGACGCGGTCTTCACGCTCGGCCCCTACACCTTCAAGCCAGCGATGAAGATGCTGGTGACCGAGGACGACCGCAAGATCCGCCTGACCGAGAAAGAGACGAACATCCTGAAGTTCCTCTACCGCTCGACCGAGGGCGTCGTGCCGCGCGACGTGCTCCTGCACGAGGTCTGGGGCTACAACGCGGGCGTGACGACCCATACGCTCGAGACGCACATCTACCGCCTGCGCCAGAAGATCGAGCCCGACCCGTCGAACGCGCGCCTCCTCGTGACCGATTCCGGGGGCTACCGGCTGGCGGGCTGAGGCGCGGCCCGCGCACCCGGACGACGGACATGCTGACGGTCTCCGACCGCGCGCCCGAGGACGTCCGCGCCGAGCGACGTGTTTCGCGATGTCCGGGGCGACGGCGCGGGCGTGCCCCCATGCCCGCGAGACGAACGGTCAGCGCCTGCGCCGGACGATCGGTCCAACCGTCGATCAGCGCCGCGTGCCCGGGCCCTCGCGCGACCGGCTGACGGGGCCGCGCGAAAACCGCGCGACCTTGCGCCAGATCAAAGTATCAGGGGGCGGCGCGGGCTAGACACGGACTCATCGGTACCCGCGCATGTCCGGGTCATGACATGCACCTCCCTGTTGGACCTGGCCGGGCGTCTCGCCCGGCCTTTTTTCTTGCGCGCCCCTCCCCCGGGCGACGCGAGCGCGGCGACGTGCGGCCCGGCCGCGCCGCGCTCGCGATCACCGCGTCGGACATGCCCGCGCGGCCCCGGCCACGGCCCGGACGAGGTGCGTCGCGCGCAGGGCCGTGCAACGGCGCAGGCGACGCCCGGCCCGTCCGCCTCACGCAGCGGCCACCCCGAATCGACCGCCCGCCCGCGCGCCCGCCACCGCAGGGCGCGCGCGGAACCACGGGGCCCGCGCGGGCGCTCTTGCATCGGCGGCGCGGGCGGCTAGGGTCGCGCGCGCGGATCAAGGCCCCGGAACCCGGCCCCGACACATCGCACGGAGCGCGCCACATGGCACAACGGCTGCACCTCGTCTTCGGCGGAGAGCTCGAAAACCCGAGCGGGACGAAGTTCCGCGACGTGGACGACATCGACATCGTCGGCATCTTTCCCGACTACAAGAGCGCCTACGACGCCTGGAAGGCCGCGGCGCAGCGGACGGTGGACAACGCCCACATGCGCTACTTCATCGCCCACCTGCACCGCCTGCGCGACGAGGAGACGCCGGCCTCCCCCACCGAGGAGCTGGACGGCTGACACGCGCGGGCGGGGTCCTGTCACGCCTCGGGCCGCACCTGGGGCGGCGGCTCGGCCGGGCGCGCGGCGCACCGCCGCCCGAGGCGCCCCCGCCGCGGCCCGAGGGCGAGCTCGTCTGGATCCACGTCACCGGCGCCGCGCGGCGCGCGCCGCTCCTGCGGCTGGGACAGCGCCTGCGCGAGCTTCGTCCGGGGCTGTCGCTGCTCTTCACCGCCGACGGCGAGGTCACGCCCCCCGCCCGGCTGCCCGACGCCGCGGCCTGGCAGGCGCTGCCGCCCGACGCGCCGGGCGCCGCGCAGCGCTTTCTCGCCCATTGGGCGCCGGACTGCTGCCTCTGGAGCGGGGGCGCGATGCCGCGCGCGCTGATGGCGGCGGCGGCTCAGGCCGGGGTGCCGCTGTTCCTCGTCGACGCCGCGGAGGCGGATCTGGACCGCGGGGCGCGCGCGTGGTGGCCCCCTGTGGGCCGCCGGCCCGAACTGCGCCGCTTCGACGCCGCCCTCGCCCGCGACGAAGCCGTGGCGCGACGCCTGCGCCGGGCCGGCATGGCGGCGGAGGCGATCTCCGTCGCCGGCCCGCTGCAGGAGGGCGGCGGCCCCCTGCCCTGCGACGAGGGGGAGCTTCAGCACCTCGCCGGCGCGCTCGCGGGGCGGCCGGTCTGGCTCGCCGCGATGACGCAGCCGGGCGAGGTCGCCTCCGTCCTGCAGGCGCACCGCGCCGCGATGCGGCTCTCGCACCGGCTGCTCCTGATCCTCGTGCCCGACCGCCCGGAGGACGGCCCGGCCGCCGCCGAGGCGCTCGCCGCCGCCAACCTGCCCACGGCGCGGCGCACGGCCGGCGAGCGGCCGGAGGACACGACGCAGGTCTACCTCGCCGACACGCGCGGCGAGATGGGCCTCTGGTATCGCCTCGCGCCGGTCACCTTCATGGCGAGTTCGCTGGAGGCCGGCCACGGCGGGCGCGACCCTTACGAGGCCGCGGCGCTCGGCTCGGCGGTGATCTACGGGCCGAACGCCTCCGGCCACCTCGACGCCTACGCCCGGCTCGTCGCCGCGGGCGCCGCGCGGCTCGTCAGCGACGCGACGAGCCTCTCGGCCGCGCTCTCGCAGATGATCGCGCCCGACCGCGCGGCCAGCATGGCGGAGGCGGGCTGGGCCGTCGTTTCGGCCGGCGCGGAGGTGACGGACCGGATCACGGACCTGGTGCTCGACACGCTCGACATCGGGCGCGCGGCCTGATGCGCGCGCCGGCCTTCTGGTTCACCGACCCGGCGCGCCCCGACTGGCGCGCCCGCGCGCTCGCCCCCCTCGGCCGGGCGACCGCGTGGGCGACGGCGCGCCGCGTGGCACGGGGGCCGGGCCTTGCCCCCGGCCCGCCGGTGATCTGCGTCGGCAACCTGAACGCGGGCGGCACGGGCAAGACGCCGACGGTGATCGCGCTCCTCGAGCGGCTCGCGGAGCGGGGCGTGGCGGCGCATGTGCTCTCGCGCGGGCACGGCGGGCGGCTCGCCGGGCCGGTGCAGGTGGACCCGCGCCGCCACACCGCCGCCGAGGTGGGCGACGAGCCGCTGCTCGCCGCGGCCTTCGCCCCCGTCTGGGTGGCGCGGGACCGCGCGGCGGGCGCCCGCGCAGCCGCCGAGGCCGGGGCGGAGGCGATCCTCATGGACGACGGGCTCCAGAACCCGGGGGTCGCGAAGGATCTCTCGCTCGTGGTGGTGGACGCGGCACTCGGCTTCGGCAACGGGCGGTGCCTGCCCGCCGGGCCGCTGCGCGAGCCGGTAGCGGCGGGCCTCGCGCGGGCGGACCTCCTGCTCTCCGTCGGGCCGGAGGCGGCGCAGGCGGCGTTCGCGCGGCGCTGGGGCGACGCGATCACGGTGCCGCATGCGACGGGGCGGCTGGAGCCGCTGCCGACGGGGATGGACTGGGCCGGCCTCCGCGCCGTCGCCTTCGCGGGGATCGGGCACCCGGCCAAGTTCTTCGCCACGCTGCGCGGCCTCGGGGTGGAGCTCGCGGCGACCCATGCGCTCGACGATCACCAGAGCCTCTCGCCCGCGCTGATGACCCGCCTCTCGCGCGAGGCGAAGGCCGCCGGCGCGCGGCTGGTCACCACGGAGAAGGACGCGGTGCGCCTGCCGGCCGAGTTCCGCATGGAGGCGCTGACGCTGCCCGTGCGCCTCGTTCTGGACGACGCGGCCCCCCTCGACGCGGCGCTCGACCGGCTCGGCGCCCAAGGCGCTTGAAAGTGCCTTGGCCAAGCGGTTTCGAAACCGCCTGGCCCCGTCGCCGGCGTCGCCCGGACGGGACGGCCGGTCTGCTCCCCGGGCACTGATCCCGCGACCGGGCGTGCGTCACGACGGGCCCGATACGGCCGCTGCGCCGGGACGTCGACGGCCGCGCCCCGCGCCATCGGACGCCACCCCGCACCCCCTCCGGGGCAGCCCAAGCGGTTTAGAAACCGCTTGGGCCCGGCTCAGTCGTCTTCGCCCAGTTTCGGCGAGGGGCGGTCGAGCTTCAGCTCGGCGTCGGAGAAGCGGAAGGGCGCGCGCACGCCGGGCACGCCGTCGAGGGTGACCTGCATCCCGCGCGCCTGCACCTGCGGGTCGGCGAAGACCTCGGCCATGTCGTTGATCGGCCCGGCGGGCACGCCCTCGGCCTCGCAGGCCGCGAGGAGATCGGCCTTCGCCCAGCCGCTCGTCGCCGCGGAGAGCGCGGCGAAGAGCGCCGCGCGGTTCTCCACCCGGTCGGCGTTCGTCGCGTAATCGGGCGCCCCGGCGAGCCCGTCGAGCCGCAGGAGCCCGCAGAGCCGGCGGTACTGCGCGTCGTTGCCGGTGGCGATGATGACGTGGCCGTCGGTGCAGGGAAAAACCTCGTAGGGCGAGAGATTGGGGTGCACGTTGCCCGTCCGCCCCGGCGGCGTGCCGGTGGCGAGGTAGTTCATCGCCTGGTTCGCGGTGACCGACACGGCGGTGTCGAGGAGCGCCATGTCGATCATCTGCCCGCGCCCGGTCTCGCGGCGCTGGTGCAGCGCGGCGAGGATGGCGACGGCGGAATAGACCCCGGTGAAGAGATCCGTCACCGCCACGCCCGCGCGCAGCGGCGTGCCGTCCGGCGCGCCGGTGATCGACATCAGCCCCGACATCCCCTGAATGATGTAGTCGTAGCCCGCGCGGTGCGCGTAGGGCCCGTCCTGCCCGAAGCCCGTGATCGAACACCAGACGAGGCGCGGCGCCTCCGGCGCGAGGCTCGCGTAGTCGAGCCCGTACTTGGCGAGCCCGCCCACCTTGAAGTTCTCGATCACCACATCGGCCCCGCGCACGAGCTCGCGGACCCGCGCGCGCCCGGCCTCGGTGCGGAAGTCGGCCGTCACGCTCGCCTTGCCGCGGTTGGCGGCGTGGAAATAGGCCGCCTCGCGCGCGCCGTCGCGCTCGATGAAGGGCGGGCCCCAGCGGCGGGTGTCGTCGCCCTCGGGGCTTTCGACCTTGATCACCTCGGCGCCGAGATCGGCGAGCACCTGGCCCGCCCAGGGGCCGGCCAGGATCCGCGCGAGCTCGACGACGCGGACGCCTTCGAGGGGTGCGCTCATTCCTCGCCCAGCGCCGCGTCGAGGATCTCCGAGAACTCCGCGTAGCTCATGTTCGAATAGGTCTCGCCGTCGATCACGAAGCTCGGCGTGGACTGGATGCCGTGCTCGGTCGCGTTCTCCTGGTACCAGGCGACGAGGCTGCGCAGCTTGTCGGCGTCCGAGAGGCAGGCCTCGACCTGCTCCTCGCCGAGCCCGGCGAGGCGCGCGATGCGGCGCAGCTCGTTCGCCACGGCCACGTCGCTGCCCGCGCGCGCCCAGTCGCTCTGCGCGTCGTAGATCAGGTCGGTGATGCCGAAGAACCGCTCCTCGCCGCCGCAGCGCGCGATCAGCGAGGCCCACATGCCGTATTTGTCGAAATAGACCTCGCGGTAGGTGAAACGCACCTTGCCGGGGTCGATGTAGTCCTCCTCGAGCTGCGGCAGGACGTTCTGGTGGAAGGTCGCGCAGTGCGGGCAGGTGTAGGAGGCGTATTCGATCACCTCGACGGGCGCCTCCGGGTCGCCCTTGGTCATCTCGACCACCGCGGGCGCCTCGGCCTCCTGCGCGGCGAGGGCGGCGGGCTGGAGCGGCGCGGGGCCGGCCCCCATGAGAACGGCGAGCGCGAGCGCGGCGGTCAGGACGGTGCGGGTCATGCGGTTCCTCTTCTGTCTAGCGGGTCGCGGAGGGGCCGGAGCGGGTGAGCACCGCGCGGCCCAGATCCTCGAGCGCGGCGCGCAGGCGGTCGTCCTGCACGGGCGCGGCGATCTCGGCGGCGCGGGCCTCCCGCGCCGGGTCGGGTTTCGGGGCGGGCCGCCGCGGGGCGGGGTCGAAGGCCGCCTGCGCCTCGGCGAAGCCGGCGGCGGCGGTCTGCGTGACCTTCACCCGCGCGATGGCGCGGTAGCCGTAGGCGGCGTTGATCCGCTCGCGCAGCGTCTCCTTCTGCATCTCGACGAGCGGCGCGTTGGCCCCCGTCGTCAGCAGCGTGAGCGTCGCGCCGAACTGCGGGCCGGAATGGGCCACCTTGACGGGGCGGGCGAGGCGGGCGATCTCCGGCCCCGCGACCTCGTCCCAATGGGTGAGCACCCGCGTCACCGCGAAGCCGCGCGCTTCCGCCGCCGCACGGATGCGCGGCTGAAGGACGCTCGCGGCGCGGGCGAAGCCGCGCCCTCTGTCGGGCCTCTGGGTCACGCTTGGCCTCCTCGGGGTCGCGCCTATTCTAGTGGCCCGCACCGAAGGTGCCACCCCGGATCGGAGAAAGGAGCCGCCCGCCCATGTCAACCCTGCGTGATCCGGCCGACGCGCTTCTGGAGTGGTACGACCGCCACGCGCGCGATCTGCCGTGGCGCATCGGCCCGGGGCCGCGGGCGCGCGGCGCGCGGCCCGATCCCTACCGCGTCTGGCTGAGCGAGGTGATGCTGCAGCAGACGACCGTGGCGGCGGTGCGCGACTACTTCCACCGGTTCACGACGCTCTGGCCCACGGTCGAGGCGCTGGCCGCGGCCGAGGACGGGCGCGTGATGGGCGAATGGGCGGGGCTCGGCTATTACGCGCGGGCGCGCAACCTCCTGAAATGCGCGCGCGTGGTGACGCATGAGCACGGCGGGCGCTTCCCCGAGACGGCGGAGGCGCTGCGCCAGCTTCCCGGCATCGGCCCCTACACCGCCGCGGCGATCGCCGCGATCGCCTTCGACCGGCCCGAGACGGTGGTCGACGGCAACGTGGAGCGCGTGATCGCGCGGCGCTTCGACATCCGCACGCCACTGCCCGCGGCGAAGCCCGAGATCGCCGCCCGCGCGGGCGAGCTCACGCCGGAGGCGCGGCCGGGCTGCTACGCGCAGGCGGTGATGGACCTCGGCGCGACGATCTGCACGCCGAAAAACCCCGCCTGCGGGATCTGCCCGTGGCGGGACGACTGCGCCGGGCGCCTCGCCGGGACGGCGGCGGAGCTGCCCGCCAAGACCCCGAAGAAGCCCAAGCCGGTGCGCCACGGCATCGCCTATCTCGCGCGGCGGGTGGACGGCGCGTGGCTCCTGGAGCGCCGGCCCGACAGCGGGCTTCTCGGCGGGATGCTGGGCTGGCCCGGCTCCGAGTGGACCGAGGGCGATCCCGCCCCCGCGCCCCCCATCCGGGCCGAGTGGCGCGACGTGGGCGCGGAGGCGCGGCACACCTTCACGCATTTCCACCTGCGCCTCGCGCTCCGGACCGCGCTCGTGCCGATGGAGCGCACGCCGGAGCGCGGCGCCTTCCTCCCGCTCGAGGAGTTCCGGCCCTCGGACCTGCCCACGGTGATGCGCAAGGCCTTCGACCTCGCCGCGAAGGGCTGACGCGCCGCATGGCGCGCGGGCTGCGCGGAAGATATACTTGCGCGCGAAAGAGAGACAGCCGCGAAGAGAGACGGGCGCGATGCAGGAGCTTCACACCATCCCCGCGAAAGAGGTGGCGCGCTGGTGGCGCGCCCTGCCCTTCTGGGCGTCGCTGGCGCTCGTCCCGCTGGCGTGGCTCGGCGCGACGCAGGGCGGCTGGGCGGTGATCCTGCTGCCGGTGGTGACATGGTATCTCTTCGCCGCGATCGACGCGGCGCTCGGGCTCGACACCGGCAACGCCGACCCCGAGACGCCGGAGGCGCATCTCGCCTGGTACACCGCCGTCACGCGCCTCTGGCCGGCGGTGCAAGCCGTCACGCTCTTCGGGCTGCTCTGGTACGTGCCGCGCGCCGCCCACCTCGGCACGCTCGAGACGGTGGTCCTGTTCTTCGGGGTGGGGGTGATGACCGGGACCATCGGCATCAACTACGCCCACGAGCTCATGCATCAGCGCAACCGGGCCGAGCGCTGGCTGGGCGACATCCTGCTGGCGATGGTGCTCTACTCGCACTTCCGGTCCGAGCACCTCCTGGTGCATCACCGCTACGTCGGCACGCCGCGCGACCCGGTGACGGCGCGCTACAACGAGGGCTTCCACCGCTTCTTCCCGCGCGTGCTGCGCCAGTCGGCGGTCTCGTCCTTCGCGGCCGAGCGCACCATGCTCGCCCGCAGGGGCAAGCCGTGGTGGGCGCCGGAAAACCCCTTCTGGCGTTACGCGGCGCTGCAGGCGGCGATGCTCGGCCTCGCCGCCGCGCTCGCCGGCTGGGTGGGGCTCGCGCTCTTCGTCTGGCAGGCGGTGGTCGCCGTCTGGCAGCTCGAGCTCGTGAACTACGTCGAGCACTACGGGCTGACGCGCAAGCACCTCGGCGACGGCAAGTACGAACACGTCAAGCCGCGCCACAGCTGGAACGCCGCGCACCGGGCCACGAACTGGCTTCTGATCAACCTGCAGCGCCACTCGGACCACCACTACAAGCCCGACCGGCGCTTCCCGCTGCTGCAGACCTACGCCGAGGAGGAGGCGCCGCAGCTGCCCTACGGCTACACGCTGATGGGGGTGATCGCGCTCATCCCGCCGCTCTGGAAGCGCGTGATGAACCCGCGGGTGAAGGCCTGGCGCCGCCGCTTCTACCCGGAGATCGAGGACTGGCGCCCCTACAACAAGGCGACGACGCCGCTGCCGCGGTGAGCGGGCCGCGCGCTCAGCGCACCAGCACCGGCGCCTGTCGCACGTAACCGCCGGTCTGCGCCGCGTCGAGCAGGAACTCCGCCACGTCGGCGCGCGAGATCAACCCGTTGCGCCACTCGCCCGGCTCGACGAGCACCCGGTAGCGGCCCGTGCGCGGCCCCTTGGTCAGGATTCCCGGCCGCGCGATCGTCCAGTCGAGCGCGCTCGACTGGATGGCGGCCTCCTGCCGGGACTTGTCGTCATAGGCCCGCCCCATCACCGCGCGGAACGGCAACCGCTCCAGCGTGGAGAGCGCGCGCCGACTCTCGCCCGCGCCGAAGCCCGTCACCGCCAAGAGGCGCCGCGGCCCCTGCGCCTCCATCAGCGGCACGAGCGCCTCCGTCGCGCGGGAAAAAAGCGTCACCGGCTTGTAGACGAAGCCGAGCCCCGGCGGCACGCCGAGCGCCATGATCACCGCCTCCTGCCCCTCGAGCGCCCGAGCGAGGTCGGCGGGGTCCGTGGCGTCGCCCGAGAACCGCTCGAGCGCCGGGCTTTCCTGCGTCATCGCCTCGGCGCTGCGCGCCATCGCGCGCACGGTGAGCCCGCGGTCGAGGCCCTGCTTCACCACCTCGAGCCCGATGCCGCGGCTCGCGCCGATCACCAGAATACGCTCCATCGCGCCCTCCGTCCTTTCACGAGGACATAGCGCGACGGCGGCGAGGAAAAGGGTGGCTCAGCCCGGCCGCTCCTCCATCTCCGCGCGGAGCTGCTGGCGCAGCACGTCGATGGGCACGCTGCGCCCCTCGCGGCGGAAGCACCAGTAGGTCCAGCCGTTGCACGACGGCGCCCCCTCGAGCGCCGCGCCCACCTGGTGGATGGAGCCGTTCACCCCGTCGGCCACCAGCGTGCCGTCGGCGCGCACCTTCGCGGCCTTGCCGTTGACCGAGGTCAGCACCTCGCCGGGCCGGAGCATCCCGCGCTCGACCAGTTGCCCGAAGGGCACCCGCGGCGCGGCGCGCTTCGAGGCGCTCACCTCCAGCGCGGCGCGGTCGTAGGGGCGCACCTCGGCGAGGCGCCGCTCGGCGAGCGCGATGTAGTCCTCGTCGCGCTCGATGCCGATGTAGTCGCGCCCGAGCATCCGCGCGACCGCGCCGGTCGTGCCGGTGCCGAAGAACGGATCGAGCACCACGTCGCCCGGGTTCGTGCAGCCGACGAGCACCCGATGCAGGAGCGCCTCGGGCTTCTGCGTGGGATGCGCCTTGTCGCCGTTGGCGTCCTTGAGCCGCTCGTGCCCGGTGCAGAGCGGGATCACCCAGTCGGAGCGCATCTGCACCCCGTCGTTCAGCGCCTTCAGCGCCTCGTAGTTGAAGGTGTAGCGCGCGCCCTCCTCCCGCGTGGCCCAGATCAGCGTCTCGTGCGCGTTGGTGAAGCGCCGGCCGCGGAAGTTGGGCATCGGGTTGGACTTGCGCCAGACCACGTCGTTCAGGATCCAGAACCCGGTGTCCTGCAGCGCCGCGCCGAGGCGGAAGACGTTGTGATAGGAGCCGATCGTCCAGATCGCGCCGTCCGGCTTCAGCACGCGCCGCGCCTCGGCGAGCCACGCCCGCGTGAAGGCGTCGTAGGCCGCGAAGCTGTCGAAGCGGTCCCAGGCGTCGTCCACCGCGTCCACGCGCGAGTTGTCGGGCCGGTGCAGATCGCCCCGAAGCTGGAGGTTGTAGGGCGGATCGGCGAAGATCAGATCGACCGAGGCCTCGGGCAGCCCCGCCATCACCTCGATACTGTCGCCGCGCAATATCTCGTTGCGCGGCACATCGGCCACGCGCGCCATGTCTTTCATCTCGTCTGCCTCTGTCCGGCGCGGTTCGCCGCGCTCCTGCCTCGCGCCCGACCATGCGGGAAGCCGCGAATCAGGTCAATTTATTTCTTTGAATCAGAGGCTTACGCGTCCGCCTTGATACAATATCTTGTGCACCGGCGCGAAGGACCGCCTATGGTGAGGGGTCACCCCGAGATCTTGCAGCGCCGCGAGATGCTGCCTTGAGGCATAGCCCATGTTCGTCTCCCAGCCGTAGCCGGGGTGCGCGGCGGCGAGATCGCGCATCAGCGCGTCGCGCGCCACCTTCGCCGCGATGGAGGCCGCCGCGATCGAGAGCGCCCGCGCGTCGCCCCCCACGATCGCCTCCGCCCCGCAGGAGAGCCCCTGCGGCACACGGTTGCCGTCGATCAGCGCGTGATCCGGCGCCTCGGGCAGCGCGGCGACGGCGCGGCACATCGCGCGCTCGGAGGCGGCGAGGATGTTGAGCGCGTCGATCTCCTCGACGCTCACATGCACGACCGAGACCACCGCGCAGGCCGCGAGCTCGCGCGCCAGCGCCGCGCGCCGCGCCGCCGTCAGCCGCTTGGAATCCGCGATGCCCTCGGGCACGCAGGCCGGGTCGAGCAGCACCGCCGCCGCGGTCACCGGCCCGGCGAGCGGCCCGCGCCCGACCTCGTCCACGCCGACGACGCGGCGCGCGCCGCGCGCCGCCGCCGCGCGTTCATGGCTGAAATCGGGGGCGTCCATGACGGCATCAAACCCGCCGCCCGCCCCGCGCGCAACCGCGACGTGGCGGCGCGCGCCGCAGCTCCGTCGCGCCGGACACGCGCCCCCATGGCACAGGCCCCGCCCGCGGCCCGCGCGCCGCGCTCCCTGCACCACCCGAACCCCATTGCGCCACGGAACACCTCGCCGCACCGACCACCGCAGACCACGCACCGCCGCGACAGGTCCGTCAGCGCCCGCACAGCCACCCGCCTCCCCCGGACCACGCCCCCGCGGCCGCCGGCGCGCGCCCCACCCCGCCCTTCTTCTTGGCGAAAATATCCCGGGGGGAGTCGCGCGCCCCGGCGCGCGACGGGGGGCAGCGCCCCCCTCGCAGCCCCCGGCCTCAGCGCTCCGTCAGCTTCAACTCGATCCGGCGGTTGCGCGCGCGCGCCTCGGCCGTGCCCCGCGGGTCGATGGGCTGATACTGCCCGAAGCCGTTGGCCGAGNCGCAGCCCCCGGCCTCAGCGCTCCGTCAGCTTCAACTCGATCCGGCGGTTGCGCGCGCGCGCCTCGGCCGTGCCCCGCGGGTCGATGGGCTGATACTGCCCGAAGCCGTTGGCCGAGAGGCGCGCGGGCGGCATGTCGTGCGCGTCGATCAGATAGCGCACGACCGACAGCGCGCGCGCCTGGCTGAGCTCCCAGTTGTCCTCGAAGGCCGCGCCGGGGCGGAGCGGCACGTCGTCGGTGTGCCCGTCCACCCGCAGCACCCAGTCGATCTCGTCGGGGATCTCGTCGATCACGTCCTTGAGGACCCCGGCCACCTCGCCGATCTCGGCCCGGCCCGCGTCGGAAAGCTTCGCCTCGCCGGGGGCGAAGAGCACCTCGGACGGGAAGACGAAGCGGTCGCCCTCGATCTCCACGCCCTCGCGCGCACCGAGGATCTCGCGCAGGCGCCCGAAGAACTCGGAGCGGTAGCGCTCCAGATCCTCCTTCTCCGCCGCGAGGCGCTCGGCGCGCGCCTCCTCCAGCTGGCGGCGGCGGCGTTCCTCGGCGGCGGCGCGGGCGAGCGCGGCGTTGAGATCCCGACCGAGCGTCTCGATCCGGACCTGCTGCGCCGCGTCGCGCTCGCGCGCGTCGTCGAGGAGCGCCTGCAGGCGGGAAAGCTGGCGGTTGAGTTCGCCCACCTGCTGATTGAGCAGCGCGGTCCGCTTCTCGGCCTCCTCGGCCGCGGCGCGCTCCTCCTCGAGCTGGCGCTCGGCGACGGCGAGCAGGCGGCGGCGCTCCGCGGCGGTCTCCTCCGCGTCGAGCCGGGCCGCGGCGGCGGCTTCGAGGCGGGCGCGCAGGTCCTCCGCCTGCGCTTCCGCCGCGCGTTCGGCGGCGAGCGCCGCGGCGAGGCGTTCGCGCGTGTCCGCGACATCGGCCTCCACCTCCCGCTGCGCGGCGAGCGCGGCGGCGAGGCGCCGGCCGAGATCCTCCCCGACGCGCTGCGCGGCCGCGGCCTCGGCCTGCTCCGCGCGCGTGCGTTCGCGCGCCGCCTCGGCGACCGCGGCGGCGAGCTCGGCCTCGAGCCGCGAGAGCTCGGACCCGGCCGCCTCGGCCTCCGCCTCGGCGGTCTCGGCCCGGGCGCGCGCCCGCTCGCCGGCGGCGAGCGCGGCGGCGAGGCGCTCCTCG
>NZ_QOHR01000034.1 GCF_003385555.1 Rhodosalinus sediminis
CGCGCGGCGCTGCGCGCGGGCGCCGAGGCGGGCGGCGGGCTCCTCGCCGGGATCGCCGACGCGCTCGCCGGGCCGGAGGCGCATGCCGCGCTGGAGCTCGACCGGCTCGTCCTCTGCGGGCCGCGCGGCGCGGGCAAGGCGCGGCTGGCGACCCGCCTCGCCCTGCCGCGGGCCACGCGCCCCGGCGGCGTGCGCGTGTGTCTTTTGGGATACGAGGACGCCGACGCCACGGCGCTGCGCCTCGCCGGCGCGGCGCGCGGTCTCGACGTGCGCAGCCACCGCGCCGCCGCCGATCTGACGGCCGAGCCGCCCGCGGGCGCCTGCATCGTCGCGGCCGCGGCCGCCTGCCCGGTCGAGGACATCCGGCGCGTCGCGGCGGCGCTCGACGCGCAACCGCTCCTCGCGCTGCCGGTCGGACAGCACCCCCGCACGCTGGCCGCGCGGGTCGATCGCTGGGGGGCGACCGCGCCGGCCGTCGTGCTGACCGGTGCCGCGGAAGAGGCGCCATGGCCCGAGGAGCTCGCCGCGCTGGCCGCGCGGGGCCTGCCGCTCGCGGCGGGGCCGGACCTGCGCGCGGTGGATCGCGCCTGCCTCGACGGCTGGGCGCGGCGCTGGCTGGGCGATACCGCGCCGGAGGTCGCGGCCGACGGCGTGACGCCGGTTTTCGTCTCCCGTCGCGCCGCCGGGGATCACGAGGGGCCGGTGGACCGGCGCGCCGGCGCCGCACCGCCCGCGGGCTCCCGCGCCGGGGCCCCCGCAGCCGACAGCGCACCGATGCCGGAGAGCCGCCGCGGCGCGGGGGCCGACGCGGCGGCGCGCGCCGGGGACGCCCCCGCGCAAGAGCGCCACGCCCCGGCGCCCGCTCCGACGCGGGAGCCCCGCCGCAAGCGCTGGCGTCTCCCGGCGTTCGTCCGGCGCCGGCGCGCCGCCGCCCAGACCCTCGAACAGCCGGCTTGAAGGATGGCGCATATGCTCGGGCTCAAGACCTACCGCGACACGCAGGAGGCCGCCGCCGACCGCCGCATCGAGGAGAACATGGACATGGTGCGGCGCCTCGCCTGGCATTACTTCGGCCGGGCCGGGCGCTTCGTCGAGGTCGAGGACCTGCTCCAGGCAGGGTATTACGGCCTCGTGGACGCCAGCCGGCGCTACACGGAACAGGAGGGCGTGCCCTTCGCCTCCTACGCCGCGATCCGGGTGCGGGGCGCGATCGTCGACGTGCTGCGGCGCAATTCCAACCTCTGCCGCGCCACGATCTCCATGCAGAGCCGGATCCGCGACGCCGAGACGCGCCTGAGCCAGCGGCTTCAGCGCGCGCCGGAGACCGAGGATCTCGCGGCGGAGCTGGAGATGAGCCCGCAGGATCTCGCGGCGTGGCGCGCGCGGTTGCAGGCCGGGCAGACGTCCTCCCTCGACGAGGTCTATTCCGACCACTCGCTCCTGTTCGAGGGCCACGATCCCACGCCCGAGGATCAGACCTACGCCGCCGAACGGCGCGCCATCCTCTTCAGGGCGATCGGGCGGCTGCCCGACCGGGAGGCGCTGGTGCTGCAACTCTACTATGTGGAGGAGCTGAACGGCTACGAGGTGGCCGAGATCCTCGGCGTCACCACGGGGCGGGTCTCGCAGCTCAAGAAGGCCGCGCTGGAGCGGGTCCGGGCGCTGATGGCCGCGGAGGACGCGCTCTGATCCGGGGCGCGGCCGTCGTCGCCCCGCGCTCAGGCCCAGTCGCGGCCGAGATCCGCGCGCGCCCGGTCGATCCAGTGCTCGCGCAGCCACGGGCAGGGGCGCGAGCGGCGGATCAGCGAGCCGCGGTAGCCCTCGACCGCCTCGGGCATCTTCGGTCGCCCGTGGAAGCAGACGACGCGCGCCCCGGCCGGCAGGCGCGGCGGGCGCAGCCAGTTGACGGGCGGCAAGCCGAGGCAATCGTACTTGAAGCTCACCACCCAATCGCCCGGAATATAGGCGAAATCGCCCTGAGCCATCGCCTTGTGCGAGGTGTAGCGCTGCTCCGAGCCGCGCGCGCGCTCGACCTCGGCATAAGGCGCCGCCGCGAGGTCGTCGTAGAGATAGCCGTGCCGCGCGGGGTCGAACCGGAAGACCGAGCCGTGCCCCGTCGGCCGGCCCTTGCGCGCCTCGGTCCAGTCGTGGCGCATCACCACCTTGCCCGGCGCATGCGTCCGGATCGGCTCCAAGTCGCCGGTGATCACCACGTCGAGGTCGAAGCCGAGGATCGGCCCCTCCGCGCCGGGGATCGCGCCGGGCCGGAAGAGCGAGACCTTGCGCATCGCGCCCTGCCGGTTCGCCACGGCGAGCGCGCGGTCCATCTCCGCCTGGAACGGTTCGCGGGGCAGGGGGACGACCTCCACCTCCGGGTGCAGCCCGTCGGCGTGCTCGGTCATGCAGACGAAGCGCACCTCGTGGGGCAGGTTCCGCCGCACCCCGGAATAGAGGCGGTTGACGTATTCGGGGCCGAAGGCGGTGCCCCACTTGATGCAGGCGACGGTGACGGGCGGCACGCGCGGACTCCGGCTGGCTCTGCGCGCTGCCTAGCCGAGGGCGGCGGGATTGGCCAGCCGCCCGCGAAGAGGCCCGTCAGGGCCGATGAGCGCCCTCAGGAGGCGGCCATGCGCCGCTCCACCACCTCGGCGAGCCAGGAACAGCCGGCGGGGATCACCGCGTCGTCGAAGTCGTATTCCGGGTGGTGGACCATCGCCGTGTCGCCGTTGCCGACGAGGATGTAGGCGCCCGGGCGCGCCTCGAGCATGTAGGCGAAATCCTCGCCGCCCATGACGAGCGGCGCCTCGTCGCAATCGCCCGAGACGGCGCGCGCCACCTCGGCGGCGAAGTCGGTCTGCGCGTCGTGGTTCGCCATCACCGGATAGCCGCGGTGATAATGCACCTCGACGCGGCCGCCGAAGGTCGCCGCGACGCCCTCGCAGACGGCGCGGATGCGCGCCTCGGCCAGGTCGCGCATTTCGGTGGAGAGCGTGCGCACCGTGCCGCGCAGGTGCACGCCCTGCGGGATCACGTTGAAGGCCTCCGAGGAGGTGCGGAAGCTGGTGACCGAGACGACGATCTGGTCGATCGGGTCGGCGTTGCGGCTCGCGATGGTCTGCAGCGCGGTGACGGCGTGCGCGGCCATCACAGTCGTGTCCACCGTGTCGTGCGGCTTGGCCGCGTGGCCGCCCACGCCCTCGAACTCGATGTCGAACTGGTCGGTCGCCGCGAAGAAGGGGCCCGAACGGATGGCGAAGCTGCCCACCGGGCGGCCGGGCCAGTTGTGCATGCCGTAGACCTCCTCGATGCCCCAGCGCTCCATCAGGTGGTCGTCGCACATCTCCTTGCCGCCGCCGCCGCCTTCCTCGGCGGGCTGGAAGATCACGACGCAGGTGCCGTCGAAGTTGCGCGTCTCTGCGAGATATTTCGCCGCGCCGAGGAGCATCGCGGTATGCCCGTCGTGGCCGCAGGCGTGCATGGCGCCCGGCGTCTTCGAGGCATGCGGCGCGCCGGTCTGCTCGTGGATGGGCAGCGCGTCCATGTCCGCGCGCAGGCCGATCACGCGGCCCGCGGTGTCGGCCTTGCCCTTGATGACGCCCACGACGCCCGTGCGCCCGATGCCCTCCACGACCTGGTCGCAGCCGAAGGCGCGGAGCTTCTCCGCGACGATCTCGGCGGTGCGGTAGGTCTCGAAAAGGATCTCCGGGTGCTGGTGGAAATCCCGGCGCCAGGCGGTGATTTCCTCGTGCAGCTCGGCGAATCGGTTCTTGACGGGCATCGGTGCTCTCCTTCGCGGTCGGCGTGGACATAGCGCGCCCGCGCGGCGGTGTCACATCCGCGGCGCCGGCCGAAAAAGACGCCGCGTCCGCCCGCGCGCCGCGGGGCAGGGCGCGCGGTCGGCCGCGCGGGCGGGCGGCGGGATGCCCGTTTCGCCGCCGCGGCGCGGGGTGGGCCGGTTTTCCCGCGCGCCGCGCCGCGCTGCGGCGGCGCGCGCTTGATCCCGCGCGAGCGGTGGCGCATGTCACGCGGGCTTCAGCACGGGGAGGCACGATCATGTATCAGGCGCTCGGGATCACGGCGCTCACCGCGCCGCAGGCCGCCGTGGCATTCGGCGCGCTTCTGGGCCTCGCCTTCGGGCTTCTGGCCGAGCGCACGGGCTTCTGCCTGCGCCGCTCCGTCGTCGCGGGGCCGGAGCGCCGGACGGCGGCGGGCGTCTGGCTCGCGGGGGTCGCGGCGGCGCTCGTCGGCACGCAGGCGGCGGTCGCGGCGGGCTGGATCGGTTTCGGCGATCACCGCTTCCATGCGGGCGATCTGCCCGTGGCGGCGATCGCGGTCGGGGGCGCGCTATTCGGCGCGGGCATGGTGCTGACGCGCGGCTGCATCTCGCGCCTCGTCGTGCTCTCGGGCACGGGCAACCTGCGCGCGGCGCTGGTGATCCTCGTCTTCGCGCTGACCGCGCTCGCGACGATCCGCGGCGTTCTGGCGCCGCTGCGGCTCTGGCTGGGCGAGGCGACGCTGCCGCTCGGCGCGGCCGCCTCGCTCGGCGGTTGGCCCGGCGGCGCGCTTCTCTGGACGGCGCTCGGCGCGGGGGCGGCGTTGGCGGTGGCGGCGCGCTCGGGCGCGGGGCGGGGCAAGCTCGCGGGCGCGGCGGCGCTCGGCCTGCTGGTGCCGCTCGGCTGGGTCGGCACGGGGCTCGTGCTGCAGGACGACTTCGACCCGGTGGCGATGCAGTCGCTCGCCTTCACCTCCTCCGCCGCCGAGGCGCTCTTCTGGGTGGGCGCGGCGACCTCGATCCCGCTCAGCTTCGGGGCGGGGCTCGTCGGCGGTGCGGTGCTGGGCGCCTTCGCCTCGGCGGGCACGGCGGGGCGGCTCCGCTGGCAGAGCTTCGAGAGCCCCGGGCAGACCGGGCGCTACCTGTCCGGCGCGGTGCTCATGGGGCCCGGCGGCACGCTCGCGGGGGGCTGCACCGTGGGCGCGGGGCTTTCGGGGACGGCGACGCTGTCGGTCGGCGCGCTTCTGGCGCTCGCGGCGATGGTCGCCGCCGGCGTGGCGACGGACCGCGCGCTCAGTCGATCTTCCCGCGAATCCGGCGCACGAGGACGAACACCAGCGCCACGACCGGCAGAGTGACCGCGGCGGTGACCACGCCCTTGGTCACCTCGAGGGGCTCGGCCACCGGATAGAGCAGGTAGCTCAGCAGCGAGACGGCGTAGTAGCTGATCGCGACGACCGAGAAGCCCTCGACCGTCTTCTGAAGCTGCAGCTGCAGGTCCGCGCGGCGGTCCATGCTCTCGAGCAGCGCCTGGTTCTGGGCGCTGCGCGCCACGTCCACCCGCGTGCGCAGCAGGTCGCCCGCGCGCATCGCCCGGTCGGCCATCGCCTGCAGCCGGGTCTGCGTGGATTTTACGGTGCGCATGGCCGGATCGAAGCGGCGCATCATGAATTCGTTGAAGGTCTGGCGCCCGCCGAAGCGCTCCTCGCGCATGACCTCGATACGCTCGTGCACGATCGCCTCGTAGGCGGCGGTGGCGCCGAAGCGGAAGCTCGCCTGCGCCTGCAGCGTCTCGAGCTCGGCCGAGACGGTGAGGAGCGCCTGCAGCGTCTCCTCGGCCGGCGCGGCGCGGTCGGTCATGCCGGACATGAGCTCGGAGAGTTCCTTGTCGATCTCCGCCATGCGCGGCGAGAGCGCGCGCACCCGCTGGAAGCCGAGCATCGACATGGTCTTGTAGGTCTCGATCTCGGCGAGGCGCTGGACGATGCGGCCGATGCGGCGGCGCCCGATGTCGTCGCGCGGGAAGACGGCGAAGCGCATGTGCCCGGCCGGGTCGATGCGGTAGTCGCCGATCACCACCGCGCCGTCGTCCTGCACGCAGCTCGCCGCGACGCTTTCCGAGACGAACCAGTCGGCGATGCGCGCCTCGATCTCGGCGTCCGAGGGACGCGGCTCGATCCGGATGAGCGCGGAGGTGATCCGCTGCCCCGGCGCGGCGGCGAGCCAGTCCTCGGGAAAGACGTCGAAATCGTCCGGGTCGAAGGGCTTCGCACCCGGGCCGTCGAGAAAGACGGTGTAGGTGACGAACTCGGTGTGGCTTTCCCATTTCAGCTGGTGCTTGCCGATCTGGCAGAACCAGTGCGTCGCGCCCGGCTGCGGCTGATCGGCGCCGTGGCGGTGCAGAAGCTGCGCGAGATGGTCGAGATCCGCCTGCCGGTCCCGGCTCGCCGCTTCCTCGGGGCGCTTGATGGCGAGAAAGACCGCGCGGCCCGAGGCGGTCAGCGCCGGGAAGGGACGCGCGTGCAGCTCGTTGGCGAGCTCGTAGCGAAGCGGATGGTCGGTGATGGGCGGCATGTCGGTCTCCGAATACCGGGAAATAATGCTGCACCGCAGAGATGTAAAGAAAAATCCTTGGACCTCATGCGGTTAACGGTGTGCGGCGGTATGCCGAGGGTGCATCGGCCGGTCCGGATACGAGAAGGGCGCCGCGATCCGCGGCGCCCTGTCGTGCGTTCGGGCTGCGCCCCCGCTCACTCGATGAGCGACAGGAGCTTGCCGAGGCTCTCCTTGGCGTCGCCGTAGAACATCCGCGTGTTCTCCTTGAAGAAGAGCGGATTCTCGATGCCGGAGTAGCCCGCGCCCTGACCGCGCTTGGAGACGAAGACGTTCTTCGCCTTCCAGACCTCGAGCACCGGCATTCCGGCGATGGGGCTGTTGGGGTCGTCCTGCGCCGCCGGGTTCACGATGTCGTTGGAGCCGATGACGATCACGACGTCGGTCTCGGGGAGGTCGTCGTTGATCTCCTCCATCTCCAGCACGATGTCGTAGGGCACCTTCGCCTCGGCCAGAAGCACGTTCATGTGGCCCGGAAGCCGGCCCGCGACGGGGTGGATGGCGAAGCGCACCTCCTTGCCCTTGGCCCGGAGCTTCTTCGTCAGCTCGCTGACCGCGTTCTGCGCCTGCGCCACCGCCATGCCGTAGCCCGGCACGATCACGACGCTGTCGGCTTCCTCCAGCGCGGCAGCCACGCCCTCGGCGTCGATGGCGATCTGCTCGCCCTCGATGTCGGCCGCGGGGCCCTGCGCGCCGCCGAAGCCGCCGAGGATCACGTTGATGAACTTCCGGTTCATCGCCTGGCACATGATGTAGCTCAGGATCGCGCCCGAGGAGCCCACCAGCGCGCCGGTGACGATCAGCAGGTCGTTGGACAGCGTGAAGCCGATCGCCGCCGCGGCCCAGCCCGAGTAGCTGTTCAGCATCGAGACGACCACCGGCATGTCGGCGCCGCCGATCCCCATGATGAGGTGGTAGCCGATGAAGAACGCCAGCGCCGCGATCGCGAGCAGCGACAGCATCGAGACGGTGCCGCTGTCCGTGCTGAGGTAGACGATGGCGAGCAGGAGCGAGAGCGCCGCCGCCGCCGCGTTCAGCATGTGCCCGCCGGGCAGCTGCTTCGGCTTGCCGTCCACCTTTCCGGCGAGCTTGCCGAAGGCGATGATCGAGCCGGTGAAGGTCACCGCGCCGATGAAGACGCCGAGCACCACCTCGATCTGCAGGAAGACGACCTCCGGCCCGGTCTTGGAGGCGACCTTGGCCGCGAAGGCGGAAAAGCCCTCGACCAGCGCGGCGGGCGGCGTCACGCCCTCGGGGTTGGGGAAGGGCGCGCCGGCCTCGGCGAAGGCGTCGGCCACGCGGAGCCGCGCCATCTCGGCGTTGATGCCGACGAAGACCGCGGCGAGACCCACGAAGGAGTGCAGCGCGGCGACGAGCTGCGGCATCTCGGTCATCTCGACCTTGGCCGCGACGTAGGCGCCGGCCACGGCGCCCACGATCATCATCGGGATCATCAGCCAGTAGGCGCCGATCCCCGGCCCGATCGCGGTGAAGACCACCGCGAGCGCCATGCCCGCGATGCCGTACCAGACCGCGCGCTTGGCGTTCTCCTGGTTCGAGAGCCCGCCGAGCGAGAGAATGAAGAGGACGCTCGCGGCGATGGCCGCGGCGGTGACGAACTGTTCTCCGACCATTGTCCTGCCTGTCCCCCGCTCAGGATTTCTGGAACATGGCGAGCATCCGGCGCGTGACCAGGAAGCCCCCCACGATGTTGATGGTGGCGATCAGCACCGAGATCGCGGCCAGCACGACCACCAGCCAGTTGCCCGACCCGATCTGCAGCACCGCGCCGAGCACGATAATGCCCGAGATCGCGTTGGTCACCGCCATGAGCGGCGTGTGCAGCGCGTGGTTGACGTTCCAGATCACCTGGAAGCCGACGAAGCAGGCGAGCACGAAGACGATGAAGTGCTGCATGAAGGAGGCCGGCGCGACGAGGCCGAGCAGCGCCATCAGCGCCACGCCCGCGCCGAGCATGGTGACCTGGTTGCGCGTCTGCTTGCGGAAGGCCTCGATTTCCTGCTGGCGCTTCTCCTCGGGCGTGAGCTCCTTCGGCTTCTCCTTGGGCGCCTGCGCCGCGATCGCCTGCACCTTGGGCGGCGGCGGCGGGAAGGTGACCTCTCCGGCGTGCGCCACGGTGGCGCCGCGGATCACGTCGTCCTCCATGTCGTGNNNGCGTGCGCCACGGTGGCGCCGCGGATCACGTCGTCCTCCATGTCGTGGACGATCTGCCCGTCCTTCTCGGGGGTCAGATCGGTCAGCAGGTGGCGCACGTTCGTCGAATAGAGCGAGGAGCTCTGCGTCGCCATGCGGGAGGGGAAATCCGTGTAGCCCACGATGGTGACGCCGTTGTCGGTGACGATCTTGTCGTCGGCGACGGTCATCTTGCAGTTGCCGCCCCGCTCCGCGGCGAGGTCCACGATCACCGAGCCCGGCTTCATGGCCTCGACCATGTCCTCGGTCCAGAGCTCCGGCGCCTCCTGGTTGGGGATGAGCGCCGTGGTGATGACGATGTCCACCTCCGGCGCGAGCTCGCGGAACTTGGCGAGCTGCGCCTCGCGGAACTCAGGGCTGGAGGGCTTGGCGTAGCCGCCCGAGCCGGAGCCGTCCTGCTGCTCGCCCTCGAAGTCGAGATAGACGAACTCCGCGCCCATCGACTCGACCTGTTCAGCCACCTCGGGACGCACGTCGAAGGCGTAGGTGATCGCGCCGAGCGACGTCGAGGTGCCGATCGCGGCGAGGCCGGCGACCCCCGCGCCCACGACGAGCACCTTCGCGGGCGGCACCTTGCCCGCCGCGGTGACCTGTCCGGTGAAGAAGCGGCCGAAGTTGTTGCCCGCCTCGATCACCGCGCGGTAGCCCGCGATGTTGGCCATGGACGAGAGCGCGTCCATCTTCTGCGCGCGCGAGATGCGGGGCACCATGTCCATCGCGACGACGGAGCTGCCCTTCTCGGCGAGCGCTTTCATGTGATCCTCGTTCTGGGCGGGCCAGAAGAAGGAGATCAGCAGCTGCCCCTCGCGCGTGCGCGCCACCTCGTCGTCGGTGGGCGGGCGCACCTTGGCGACCACCTCGGCCTCCTTCCAGAGCGCCTCGGCGTCGGGCACCACCGTGACGCCCGCCTCCTCGTAGGCGGCGTCGGTGAAGCCGGCCTTCGCGCCGGCGCCCGCCTCGATCAGGCACTCGTGCCCGAGCTTCGCGAGGTCGCGCGCGCTCTGCGGCGTCATCGCGACGCGCGCCTCGCCCTCCATCACTTCCTTCGGCGTTCCGATCTTCACCGGTGTCGTCCCCCCGTGGTGTCGGGCCCCGGGTGCCGGGGCTGGCGTTTCAACGTGCGATCCCTAGCGTCAGGGCCGCGGCTTCACAAGCCGCGCGGTCGCCCGTGGCCGACCGCGCGTCGCATTTTTACTATATCCATCGCCGGACCTTGTGGGCGTAGCGCGCGAAATCGGCCCGGAAGGTGCGGCGCAGGCGGTTTTCCTCCGGGATCACGAAGCGCCGCTCCAGCACCCAGAGCAGGAGCGGCACCAGCACGAGCGAGAGCACCGCGTCCCAGTAGAGCACGAGCCCCGCGAGGATCATCAGATCGGCGAGGTAGATCGGGTTCCGGGTGCGGCTGTAGATGCCGCCCGTCACCAGCGCCGAGGCCTGCCTGTGCGGCACGATCGTGGTGCGCGCGCGCCGGAACTCGGCCGCCGCGAGCGCGACGAGCACGAGCCCCCCGCCCACGAGGAGCCCGCCGGCGAGATCGGCCCAGCCGCCGCCGAAGCTCAGCCCGAGGGGCCAGTGCCGCGCCTGCACCCAGGCGAGCGCGAGCGCCCCGGCCAGCCACACCGGCGGCAGGTCCACCCACCTCAGCATCGCGCCCCCCGCGAATTTTCGTACGAAAATTCGCCGCCCCGGCGCCCGGGGAGAGGAGATTTTTCGTACGAAAAATCTCCGCCTGTCGTCGCATCGCGCATCATCCGACCTGTTTCGGGCGTGGCGGACGATTCGGAAAGGGGCCGTTTCGTCGCGCCTCTCGGCGGCTGGACGCCCTCCGCGCGACGGCCTAAGGTCAGAACCCATAGACTTGCTTGAGGCAACGGAGGTGGCTTGATTCACACTCCCAAACAGCGGGGGCATGATGAGCGAGCACTTCTGGTTGACCGAGGAGCAGAATGAGCGGCTGCGGCCGTTCTTCCCGAAGTCTCGCGGCAAGCCGCGGGTCGATGAACGGCGGGTTCTGAGCGGGTTAATCTACATTCAGAAGAACGGGTTACAGTGGAAGGACGCGCCTTCCATCTACGGTCCGCCCAAGACGCTCTACAACCGGTTCGTCCGCTGGTCGCGCATGGGCGTGTTCGCACGGATTCTCGCGGAGTTGGCCCGGCCGGGGGCGCACGGCGACACGATCATGATCGACAATGAGCCATGCCCCGCCCCTGATGGGGGGGATGGTCCCCCGCTCCCGGCATCGCAATGTGCCATATTGGGGTGCTGTCCAAGCCACCATCGAGGGGAGCCATCCATGCAACAGCCTACCACCATCGGCATCGACCTTGCCAAGTCCGTTTTTCAGGTCCACGGCGTCGACGCGGGCGGGGCCATTGTGGTGAAGCGCAAGCTTCGGCGGGCGCATGTTCTGACACTCTTCGCGGAGCTCGAGCCGTGCCTCGTCGGGATGGAAGCCTGCGCCGGAGCTCACTTCTGGGCACGCGAGTTGCAGGCGCTCGGGCACGACGTTCGCATCATGCCGCCCTCCTACGTGAAGCCGTATGTAAAGCGCGGGAAGACGGATGGTGAGACGGGACCGTGGCCGCAGATGCGGCCGCGTAAGCCCGTCGAACGATGCCGAGGCGATCTGCGAGGCGGTGACCCGGCCCACGATGCGGTTCGTGCCGGTGAAGTCGGCGGAGCGCCAAGCGGCGCTTCTGGACCACAAGACGCGGGATTTTCTCGTCCGCCAGCGCACACAGCTGGTGAACACGATCCGGGCGCACCTCTCGGAGTTCGGCATCGTCGTGGCCAAGGGCATCCATAACGTCGACCGGCTTCTCGAGGCTTCGAGCGAGCTCCCGGACGCGGCGCGGCCGGCCATCGACCTTCTGTCTGACCAGCTGCGCGAGACGCAGGAGAAGATCGACGCGGTGACGGCACGGATCGAGGTGGCCCAGAAGAGCGACCCACTCGCCCGGCGCCTGGCTGGGCTCCGCCCGTTCACACCTCGAACCGTCCACCGGACGGTTCGCCGCGTTCCGCGGACCGGTGCTCACTCCCGGGCCTCGGCGCCATCACGGCGAGCGCGATCGCCGCGACGACGCCGGAGGTCGACAACTTCCGCACGGCGCGTGACTACGCCGCTTGGCTCGGGCTCACACCGCAGCCCCACTCGAGCGGGGGCAAGGAGCGATTGGGCCGGATCTCGAAGGCCGGCAACAGGTACCTGCGACGGCTCCTGTATCTGGGTGCCATGGCGCAGATCAGCGCAAGACGTGGCCGGCGACCGGGCGACGACTGGCTCTGGCGCATGCTGGAGAAAAAGCCGGTGAAGGTCGTCGCGGTCGCGCTGGCCAACCGCATGGCGCGGATTGTCTGGGCGCTGATCAGGACCGGCGAGAGTTACCGGGCCACCCCGGCCTGACATAGGACACGCCGGCCGCGCCCGGCCGGCACCGAGACGGTGAGGCGCGACGTGAGGTGATGGCGAACGGACGGCGAAACGGCACTGTTCGCCATGCCCCTCGAC
>NZ_QOHR01000035.1 GCF_003385555.1 Rhodosalinus sediminis
TTGTCCCCCAGCCGCAGCGTCTTCGCCATGGCGTTACGCCTTCACCTTGTCCAGCTCGCGCTTCAGCGCCCTGGAATACCCCATCCGCGCAGTATCGCTCACGGCGAGCTCGTTCCGAAGCTGCTGGATCCGCTCGTCGCAGAAGCGGATGTTCGCGAGCTGCGCCCGCGCCTGTTCGCTCAGGTCGGCCAGCTTGTAGGTCTTGCCGTCGATCGTGATGGTCTGGTCGTCGGACATTGGTGGCTCCGTGAGTGGTGGATACTTCGCCGCCTTTGTAAAGCTGACGTGCCCGATCTTCAAACCGATTACGGACTTCGTCAAAGAATAAGAAAGACCCGCCGGCTGAGGGTACGGCGGGCCTTTCCAAGGCGTGGTCTTGCCTTTGTTCGTCAGAGCGGCCCGGGCGGGTTGCTCCAACACTGTCTCCCGCAAAGTAGGAAGGCCGAATGGCTAAAACAGCCATCCTACGGCAGCTCGCGGGAGACAATCAGAGGACCAGCCCCCCAATGAAGGGGGGCTGAAATTTGCCTTACGGTGCCGAAACACCATCGAAGTTACCTTCAGCCAGATTGGAGATGTCACCAAAGTCCGACAGTGTGGTGATCAGATCAATCGACGAGAAACCATTACCAGCCCCATTCACGGTAGTCTTGAAGACAAAGGCATCGCTGGACGCGTTATCATGGTCCGCCTTCACGACGGCATACGACACCTCGCTTGCCGCCTCCGCACTAGCGGCGTCGCCGGTCAACGCTGTGAACAAGTCACTCGCCGACATATTCGCGGCCGCATTAGTAACATCAAAGTCAGCCACAAACACACCGGCTGCCCCGGTATCGATATTTCCAGAACCCGATTCGGCGTAAACCGTCCCATCGACCCCGGTCAAATCGAGATCCAGAACATCGGCTTCACTCGCCGATGAGAAGTCGCTGATTGTGACACCACTGTCAGTACTCGCAAAGACGAACGTGTCAATCGCGTCAGTACCTGACACAGCGCCGTCCAGCTCATCGATTGTGATGCTGTCCTGATCATCCGCCGTAACAGTCGTGAAGGCCGAGAGCTGCGCATCCGTCAGCGTGACGTCAGCATCGTTGTCCGCGTCACCGAGGTCGAGCGTTTCCACATCAGTGATCGTATCATCGCTCAGATCGATGGCTTCGTCAGTGTTGATGTCGATCGTGTCGTTGTCGGCGATACCATCACCACCGTCGGTTCCGTCGATCACCTCGCTCGCCACGTCATCATCGGCATCCGTTATGATGAACGTGTCATCACCATCGCCACCAGACAGCGAGTCAATACCAGCACCACCGGTCAGCTCATCGTCGCCGTTACCACCGATGATGGCGTCGCCCTGATCTGTACCCACCAAGATCGAACCGGCGCCGTTAGTAGTCGCAGTGATCGTGATACCGTTAGTGGTGTCCGTCGCAGCCGAGGCATCGAAGTCGATACCATCCTCAACGGTGAACACTGCATCGGTAACAACAGCTGCGTTGTCGATGTCACCCGCAGCCGCTGCAGTATAGTTGGTCGTCACCGTTGCGGCGAGCGATGCACCGTTCGCGATGTCTACCCTATCCGCATCGCCAAAGTCGGTGATCTCATCATCGCCAGCATCGACAGTGAACTGATCATCGCCAGCGCCACCAGTCATGCTGTCGTTGCCAGCACCACCGGTCAACTCATCCGTACCAGCACCACCGTTCAGGCTATCGGCACCAGCACCCCCGGCCAGGGTATCGTCACCATCACCACCCGAAAGGGTATCAGCACCCTGGTCACCGTCCAGCGCGTCATCCCCTGCTGTACCGGTGATATCTTCGTCATCACTACCGCCCTGCACTTCGAGCAAGGCATCGGTGAGGGTCAGACCTGCCGAGTAATCGAGCGTGACCGAGCCACCGCCAGCGGATGCGCCGGTTACGATCAGCTTTTCATCGTTACCGTCATCCACGCCCGTCACAGCCGCAATGTTGTCCGCGCCTTTGACGTCCGTGTAGTCCACGGTCACTTCCGCATCCGACGCAAGCTCCACCGTCTCGACGTTGTCCAACTCTGCTGCATCGAACGCCGCATCGTTCGCCAGCTGCATGGTGTCGCTACCCGAACCACCGTCAACAGAGGTGTCATTGTCATCCGCGGCGATCGTGTCGTCACCTTCCCCGCCAGACAGGACATCGGCACCTGCCTCACCGTCGATGGTGTCGTTGTTGGAGGTACCGGTGATTGTATCATCGCCAGTACCACCATTGATCACCAGCGCCTCACCCTCGTAACCGTCGAAGTTAAGGGGGTCCGACATACCGGTTCCGACGACGGTCACCACTCCCGTCGTAGCCGCATCGATATCTTCGATGACTTGCTGCTCGTCTTCAGTGGTAACCGCGTTCACATTCGTGACAGTGACATCAGAGCTCGTCGTCTCTACGCGGGTATCGGCAGTGACGAGCGCATCTGTAAGCGTGGTCTCAGTACCTGTGATCGCAGTATTATTCGCCACGGTGACCGTACCTGTGGTCACACCACCAAGATTTCTCAGGTCAGAGGCGTCAAGCGCGGCAGCATCCCCTGCATCCGTAATGTTGAGATCCGCTGTAGCCGCGACGACGCCATCATCACCATCGACGAAGGCGGCATTGCCATTAACGAGGTCAGTCGCCAAAGCGCTACGAGCGCCTTCTATAACGACCGCATTCTCGAACGTAATCGTCCCGGTTGTTTCAGCGTTCAGCGTGTTGACGTCGGCTACGTCGATGACTGTCCCGTCAGCATCATTGGCGTTAAACGCAACATCTGCGGCGAGGTTAAGCGTGACAACTCCCTCGTCGGCATCAGCCACTGCCTGCAAGTCCTCAAGCGACCCGGTGACCGGTCCTACGGATGTGGCATCCAAAACCTCGGTATCGGCCGTATCCAGCTGTTGGAGCACCGCAGCCGTGGTTTCACCCGAGAGCGCGTCGACACTGCCGATTGCCGCTTCGACCGCGTCCACCTGGTCCGAAGTCATGTCGGTCAGATCAACGGTCGGCGTAGCGGCTCTACCAAGCAGCGCGGTGATTTCAGCAGCCGTCTGGTCACTGGTGACCGTCAGGTTGGAGATACCGCCATCCGCAATGCTTGAGGCATTCGCTGCAATGGCTGAAAGTTGATCAGAGGTCAGTGCTCCCGCATTTCCTGCGGTTGCGTCAACACCCGCATCCACCGCGTTCGTTAGGAGGGATGTGATCGTGCTAGCCGCATCATCGGTGTTGATGCTCAGGTTCTCGATACCGTCGGCCGCGACACTGTCGATGTTTTCAGCAATGGCCACCTTTTCGTCGGTCGAGATACCAGTGGCATCCACGGCCGCATCGGTGGTCTTGCCGAGCAATGCGCGAGCTTCGAGGCCGTCATCTGCTGCGCCAAGCCCCCCATTTGCTTCCGTATCGTCAGCGTTCGCGTCGTACGTCAGGTTGGTCAACGTGTCGACTACAGCGATCTCACCTGCAATATCTCGCAAATCAGTTCCGCTGATCCGAGCGTTGTCCGCCGTTTCACCTGCATCGATCGTCACGTCCGCCGAGCGGATCGTGTCGCCCAGGATATCTCCAATCACCGCAGCGTTGTCAGCGGTCAACGTGAATGTACCCGACAAACCGTCGGTATCCCATTCCGTGGTGGCACCGACAGCGTTGATCTGCTCGGCGCTCATACCTGTCAACTCGGCGGAAGCGGAGTTGTCGCCGGCCGTAAAGTCCGCGAGTCCCACAATGGTCGTGATATCAGCAGCCGCAACATCCTTATCGATGTACAGCGACCCAACAACGTTCGCAGTATCCACCTTTTCGACGGCCGCCGCGACAGCAGTCAACTGTGCTGCCGTCATGTCGGTCACGTCGACCGCAGCCGTCGGCCCGGCCAGCGTGTCGAGCAGCGTGGTGATCTCCGCCGCTGTGTAATCGGACGTAAGCTGGAACGTCGAGTCCGCTGCGATCGGAAGGGCGTCCTTCGCGATGCTGCCTTCAACCTTCGTCGTGCTTTCGAGGTTCAACGACGAACCCGCGCCGATTGTCGCGCCCTCATTCACGATCACCGTCGTGCCGTTGAGCGTGTAATCAGCGTCTGCCGGCACATCCTTGAGCTCAATGACGGGAGGCGTGTCGGTAGAAGGGTTAGTCACATCAACGCTCAGGTTGCTTGCGACGCTATCGCCGGAGCCAAGCGAACCAAGGTCGATCGTGCTATCTACATTGTTCTGTTCAACAATAAGCGTTTCCAAACCAGGCGCGACATAGTCGGCGTTGGTGTCGTCGCCACCACCGATGACGAGACCGCTATCCGCGTCGAGGACATCCAGGGTCAGCTGGGTGGTCTCCGGCGCCAAGTTGAACGCCGGCGTCCCGCCAGTGATGGTCGTTTCCCCCGCAGTGGTGTTGTCATCCAGCGTGAACTGCGTGACAGCCGAGCCGGTCTCGATACCACGAATGGCGATGTCATTTGCGCCCTCCAGCGTCAAAGTGGGCGTCGTATTTGTTTCACCGGAGAATACGAAACGCACACCAGCGGTCGATGTTTCAGCCGTGTCTGCGTCGCCAGTGTTGATGGTAAGACCTTGATCCACAGTGACAGAGCCGGTGCCGTCGAACAGAACAGTATTGCCTTGCGCGGTCGTAAGCGTGAGATCAGCATCATCAACCAGTTTGATGATATCGACCCCGTCCAGGTTAGCCTGCGTCAGATCAGTCTCGCCGGAAACCTCGAGGGTGACGTCTTCATTGCCCCCATCGGTTACAGCGAACTCATCCGTTGCAACAAAGGTTTCACCGGCCGCACCGACTTCAACCGTCACACCGTCAACTTCGACGTTATCGAGCACGATTACTTCGTCCTCGGCGACGTCGGTGAGGGTCAGCGTGCCCTCGAAGGGCGTGTTGGTCGCGGGATTGTTGCCCGGGTTGCCGACACCGTCGATGCCGCTGACAACTACCTCATCATCGTCAAGCTGCTGGAACTGGTCAGCTGTCATGGTGAGCGACGCATCGTCCGTCTCAGCCATGATTTCCACAGCGCCGACGCCCGCCTTCAGGTTGCCGAGTACAGTCGACGCTGTCAGCGTCACGTCCGCACCGTCCAGCGTGCGGACACTGACGAGATCACCATTGTCGATCGCGCTCAGGTCCAGGTCAGTCGTGCTGTCCACATCGACAATGGCCAGCTGACCATCATCATTGACGCTGTCCTTAGTCGAGAAGTTTGCAATCCCAATTGCGTCGACCTGGCCTGCAGTCAGTTGCAGCTGATCGGTCGTACCGAACACCACGGCGCCGACACCGCTGAGGTCGCCGCGGGTTGCGTCGACCGCATCATTGCCGTCGCCATCAATTTCGAGTGTGATGCCGGCGCCGATGTCGGCGGTGACAGCCGTATCCGAGTTCAGGATGGTCGTGCCGGAGCCGCCATCATCAGTCGCGTCGATCGTAAGATTGTTTACAGCCGTTGAGCCCGCGCCGAAGTCAGCAATCAGGCTCAGACGCGTTTCGCCGCTATCGTCGGCGCCGCTGACCGTCAGAGAATCAACGCCAGTCGTCTGGTCGGTGCCGGTGTAGTTGACGTCCGTGTGCGGCGCGACTTCCAGCAGCAGGTCAGCTTGAAGAGCGGATGCGTCAATGGTTGCCGTGCGGTCACCGTCAAACACGAGCCGGTTGTCGTCATTACCCGCGTTCAGCTCCGCGTCCCCGGAGATATTCAGAATGCGCAGCTCATTCTGGAAAACGATACCATTGATATCGTTGACACCATTATCATCCGTCGATGTCGAGGTAAGGTTAACGACCGACGTGTTGTGCATCAGCTCGATGTCGGTAGTCGTATCCTCGACAAAAAAGTCCGAAAGCGTGAGATCGAGCGCGCCCGCGCCACCCTTCACCGTAACCAACGTATCTTGCGAGAATGAACCCTGAAGCTCGACTTCAGCGGTCGCATTCACGTTACGGACTTCTAGCGTAGCGAAGGGATCTGCTGCTGCGTCAAAATTGAACGATCCCTCAGAGATTACCAGCTTTTCAAGGTCAGGCGCAGTGAATAGATCAAGGATGCTGTTTGTGGCAACGTCAGCCGAGTCGATAGTTGGCTCAAGCTCGTTTACGTCAATATCCCAGCCCGCCATTTTCGAGACCAGGTAATTATTCTCGTTGTTGACGACATTCACGACTTCTACGCCGTCGAGAGAGCCAACTTGCGCCCACGGGCCCTTCATGTTGACTTCAAGGGTATCAGTGCCTTCGCCCGCGACGATATCAATATTGTGAACTGCAAATGTGTCGGCGTAAAATGTGTCGTCGCCGTTCGAGCCCGTCACATCGAGGTACTGAGCTTCAACATCGACGACTTTAAGTGCGTCCACAAAGCTCTCGAGGGCACCCGCGGTCTCAGCCGTCGTCAACGACAGGTTGTCGGGCAGTTGTTCGATCGCACTGGTGTCGACGGTCGTGACCGCGTCAAGCTGCTGCAAAAACACACGGCCAGAAGCTTGTACGGCTGTCTGATCTTCCGGCTCGGCCGGGGCGACCGGATCGTCGCCGTCACCGCCGCAGGCGGCCAGGGTGAGGGCCATGGTGGACACGGCTCCGCCACGCAGCGCGCGCTGGGCATTCTTCTTTTCCCACATCGCGACGAAGCGCGACGTGATGTCCTGCTTGGCGTCAGCGGTCGACACGGTGTTCGCTGCCTGCAGACCTGCCTCGTCTTCCAAGCGGTTGCTATCCGCAAAGTCTTTAGCCATTCGATCAATCTCCCATCCATCGCGACGTTACGTCGACTGGGGCCAGTCGAGTCTCTACGCTGTGAAGCATACGTTCTGTATTGCTTCTATATAAATATTTTACGATAAACAGTTATCGATAAAAATTTTCGATAGTGTAGCAACCTTTTTTCGGGTATCTGAGGTGGGTAGGCGCGGCGCCGTGGAGCATCGAGCGCTGACAGCACACTTTTTGATGGGCCATGATAAACGCGGTACGGGGCGAGGCAGGCATGAGCGACAAGCGGACGCGACCGGACGTACGAGCGCGCGGCGCTACCTCCGTTGCGTGCAAATGGCGAGTGGCTGTGCGCGCGGGGACCGCCGTTGCCGCAACATTGCCGTTGCTCGCCTGCACGTCGGATGAGGCTGCGCTGGAGGATGCGGGCGCGGCGATGACGGCGACGTTGTCGGCTTCCGCCGAGGCGCCGGCGGCGGCCTCCGCCTTGGATCTCGGCGACGGCTTCGTCCCGGCGATCCGTGCGGCGGTGCGGCAGGATCCCGGGTTCCGGGCGGCCGAGGGCGCGGCCGTGGAGGCGGTTCAGAGCATCGGCGTCGCGCGGGCGGCGCTGCGCCCGCAGTTGAGCGCCAACGCGAACCTCGGCGCCATCCAGGAGACCATCGACGGCGACAGGGAGACCACGACCGGCGGCGCCGGCGGGCTCGACCTGTCGCAGCTCGTCTACGACGGCGGCGAGAGCGCCGCCGCGATCCGCCAAGCGGCCGCCGAGGCGCTCGCCGCGCGCGCCGAGCGGGACGTGGTCGCCAACGAGCGCGCGCTCGAGGCCGCGCGCGCCTGGATCGACGCCTGGCAGTTCGACGCGCGGCTGGCGCTGCTGCGGGGGCGCACCGGCCAGATGGACGCGCTGATGACGCAGATGGAGCGCATGGCGAGCAGCGGCCTCGTCGATCGCGCCGCGCTGGATGCCGCGCGCCGCCAGATCGTCGATATCCGGCTCGGGGAGCGGCGGCTGCGCGCCGAGCGCGAGGATGCGCGCACCCGCCTCGCGCGCTTCTTCGGCGAAACCCCGCCGACGGTCGAGCGGCCGTCGATCCCGCAGGTGGTGACCGCCCCCGAGGCCGCGACAGAGGCCGGGACCGACACGGCGCCCGACGTGGTGCGCCGCGCCGCAGAGCTTCTCGTGGCCGAGAGCGCCGTGGCGCAGGCCGAGGCCGCCTTCCGGCCGAAGGCGACGCTCCGCGCCGGCGTCACCTCCCCGATCGAGGAGAGCGAGAGCACCGACGTCACGCTGGGCCTCGGGCTCAACTACACCTTCAACGACGGCGGACGCCGGCAGGCCACGCTGGAGGCGGCCCGCACGCGCCGGAGCGCCGCGGAAAGCCGCTTGAGCGACGCGCGGAGCTCGCTCGAGAGCGAGCTCGCCACGACGCGCGCGCAGCTCGCGTCGGTCACCGACTCGCTGCCCCTCGTCGCGCGCCAGATCGAGTTGAGCACCTCGGAGGCGAAGACGGCGCGGTCCCAGATCGCGACCGGGCAATCCAACCTGCGTCAGCTCGTCGAGGCGGAGATCGAGGCCTACCGCGCCCGTGACCGGCACATCGCCCTGCGCGCCGAGCGCGACCTTCTGAGGCTCACCATCGCGGCGCGCACCGGCGCGCTCGCGCGGCGTCTCGAGATCACGCCCGCGGCGGCGGACTGACCCGCCTGAAGGAAAGGACACGCGCGCGATGCAGGCCAGACGGAGCGACACGCTCGACGAGGACGCCCAAGACGCCGAGGGCGCCGCGACCGGCGCGGCCGTGACCGATCAGGACACGGGCGCTCAGGACACGGGCGCGGCGGAAGGGCCCGACCCGGCGGCGGCCGCAGAGGCGCCCGAGGCGGGCCACGAGGGTGGCGCCGACCCCGATCTGCCGCTGATCCGCGCCGTGCAGCACATCCTGTCGCTCTCGGGCATGGCCTTCTCCACCGGCGCCGTGCGCGACTTGCCGGAGCTGACGAGCGCGCGCTTCGACCCGACCGCCGCCGTGTCCGCGCTCCGCCACGTGGGCTTCGACGCGAGCTACGGCGAGATGAAGCCCACCGCCCTCTCGCCCCGGCACTGCCCGGCGATCGGCTTCACCGCGGCGGGCGACGCCGTGGTCGTCGCCGAGATCGGCGACGGCGGCAAGGCCCGCGTCCTGCACTTCGACGCCGAGGCCGCGCCCCGCGAGGAAACGCTGAGCAAGGCGGAGCTCAAGCAGCGGCTCAAACCCTTCTTCGTCCTCGCGCGGAAGGTGCACACCGCCTCGAAGCCCAGGGGCAAGAACGACTGGTTCTGGGGCTCGCTCCGGCAGGGCAAGTGGCTCTATTTCCAGGTGCTCGTCGCGGCGGCGCTGACCAACTTCCTCGGCCTGTCGACCTCGCTCTTCATCATGGTGGTCTACGACCGGGTCGTCCCCAACGCCGCGATCGAGTCCCTGATCGCGCTGACCGTCGGCGTGCTGATCGCCCTCGGCTTCGACTTCATGATCAAGACGCTGCGCGCGCAGTTCGTCGACAAGGCCGGCAAGCGCGCCGACGCGCGCATGTCGCGCCTGATCTTCGACCGCATCCTCTCGATGAAGCTCGACAGCCGCAAGCAGAAGTCCGGCGCCATGGCCAGCATCGTGCGCGAGTTCGACACGCTGCGCGAGTTCTTCACCTCCGCCACGCTGGTGGCGATCGTCGATCTGCCGTTCATCTTCTTCTTCATCTGGGTGATCTCGCTGATCGCCGGGCCGCTCGCGCTGATCCCGCTGATCGCGGTGCCGCTCGTGATCATCGCGGGCCTCGGCATCCAACCGTTCCTCGCCCGGATCACCGCCGGCTCCATGCAGAGCAACATGTCCAAGCAGTCCGTCCTCGTGGAGACGCTGAACGGGCTCGAGACCGTGCAGGCGACGGGATCGGGCCGGCTCATGCGGCAGCGCTTCGAGGAGGCGGCGGACGCTCAGTCCGACCTCGGGCTGCGCAGCCGGATGCTGTCCAACTTCGCCATCAACTCGGCGGCCTCGATCCAGCAACTCGCCCAGATCGGCACCATCTTCTACGGCGTGTTCCTGATCCAGGACGGCACGATCACCATGGGCGCGCTGATCGCGGCCGTGATCCTCGGCGGGCGGACGCTCGCGCCGCTCTCGCAACTCGCCTCGGCCATGTCCCGGGCGAACGGCGCGCGGGAAGCCTATCGCTCGCTCTCGGCCGTGATGACGCCCGACGAGGCGGACGAGGCGGCGGCCCCGCCCGCCCGGCTGAGCCGACCGCANCGGACGCTCGCGCCGCTCTCGCAACTCGCCTCGGCCATGTCCCGGGCGAACGGCGCGCGGGAAGCCTATCGCTCGCTCTCGGCCGTGATGACGCCCGACGAGGCGGACGAGGCGGCGGCCCCGCCCGCCCGGCTGAGCCGGCCGCATCTGACCGGCGAGGTCGAGCTCAAGGGCGTGAGCTACACCTTCCCCGGCGCGAACCGGCCGATCCTGCGCGATCTCTCGCTCAATATCCCCGCCGGGCAGAAGGTGGCGATCGTCGGGCGCATGGGATCGGGCAAGTCGACCATGGCGCGCCTCCTCTCCGGCCTGATCGAGCCGAGCGAGGGCGCGGTCCTGATCGACGGGGTCGACCTGCGCCAGATCGACCGCTCCGACGTGCGCCGCAACATCGGCGTGATGCTGCAGGAGACCTGGCTGTTCTCCGGGACCGTCAAGGAGAACCTGCAGATGGGCTTTTACGAGTACGACGACGCCCACCTCCTGCAGATCGCGAAGGTCTCCGGCGTGGACGACTTCGTGGCCGGGCATCCGCAGGGCTACGACATGGAGCTCCGCGAGCGCGGCGAGGGCCTGTCGGGGGGCCAGCGCCAGTCCATCAACCTCGCGCGCGCGCTCCTGCACGATCCGAGCCTGCTCGTCCTCGACGAGCCGACGAGCTCCATGGACACCGCGACCGAGAAGGCGACCATCGGGCGGCTCAAGGACTGGGGCGGCGACCGGACCATGGTCATGGTCACCCACCGCAACGCGCTGCTGGAACTGGCCGATCGCGTCCTCGTCATGGATCAGGGGACGGTGGTGGCCGACACCACGCCCGACAAGCTGCGCACGCAAGCGAGGTAAGAAAGGCCGATGTCGGATATCGACTTCAAGAGCCTGTCGAGGGAAATGGCCGGCCGCGAGGGCTTCGCCGGATCGACGATCCTCGTCACCGTCATCCTGCTCGTCGCCGCGCTGGTCGGCTGGGCGAACTACGCCGAGCTCGACAACGTCACCCGCGGCGAGGGGCGGATCGTCTCCTCCCTGCAGAACCAGATCGTGCAGGCGGCCGAGGGCGGCGTCATCCTGCGCCGCTTCGTCTCGGAGAACACCACCGTCGACGAGGGCGAGGTGCTCTACGAGATCGACCCGGTCGACGCCTCCAGCGAACTCAACCAGATCGAGCAGCGCCTCGCCGCGCTCGACATCAAGGAGTTGCGCCTGCGCGCCGAGATCGAGGGACAGGACTTCGAGGTGCCCGCCGAGCTCGAGGCCCGCGCGCCGATGGTGGCGCTGACCGAGCGCAGCCTCTTCGCCGCGCGGCGCGCCGAGCTCGCCGGGCAGCTCTCCGTGTTGCAGCAACGTCTGCGCCAGCGCGAGCAGGACCTCCGCTCGGCCGAGAGCACGCTCGGCACGGCCGAGCGCACGGTGGGCTTTCTCGAGGAGGAGATCGCCGTCGTCGAGCCTCTCGTCCAGGACAACATCGCCCCCGCGACACGCCTTCTGGAACTGCAGCGTCAGCTCGAACAGACCCGCGGCGAAGGCGATCGCGCCGCGGTCTCCATCGAGCAGGCGCGCTCCGGCATGGCCGAGCTCGAAAACGAGATCGAGAACGCGCGCGCCAACTTCCGCCTGCGCGCCATGGAGGAACTCAACACCGTCGTCGCCGAGCAGAGCGAGCTCGCCGAGTCGCTGCCCCGCCTCGAGGAGCGCGTCAGCCGCACGGTCATCCGCGCCCCGATGGACGGCATCGTGAACAAGCTCAACTTCCGCACGCCCGGCGGCTACGTGAACACCGGCGACGCCGTGCTCGAACTGGTGCCGACGGGCGAGGCGCTCATCATCGAAACCCGCATCGCGCCCCAGGACATCTCGCGCATCCGCGTCGACGACGCGGTGCGCATCCGGCTCTCGGCCTACGATTCCTCCAAGTACGGCACCGTCGACGGGCGCGTCCTGCGCATCAGCCCCGACGCCGTGGTCGACGAACAGAACGGCGGGCAGAGCTACTACACCATCGACGTCGCCATCGAGGGCG
>NZ_QOHR01000036.1 GCF_003385555.1 Rhodosalinus sediminis
GCGCGGCGGCGAGGCGCTCCTCGAGCGAGGCGATGCGCCCCGCGCGGTCCTCGGCGGCCGACCGGGCCTCGGCCAGGTCGGCGCGCAGCGCCTCCGCCTCGGCCGCGCGGCGCTCGGCCGTGCGCCGGGCGGTCTCTTCCCCGGCGCGCAGCTCCTCGGCCTCGGCCCGGAGCGCGGCGAGCTCCTGCTCGGTCGCCGCGGCCTCGGCCCGCGCCGCCTCGCGCGCGCGGGTGGCGGCGGCGAGGTCGGCCTCGAGCCCCTCCTGCGCGAGAAGCGCGGCGGCGAGCTTCGCGTTGAGGTCCTCCTCGGCCCGCTCGGCGGCGGCGAGCAGCGTCAGCGTCTCCTCGGCGCGCCGGCGCTCCTCCTCGAGGGCGAGGCGCATGGCGGTGAGTTCGGCCTGCGAGTCCTCCAGCCGCGCGCGCAGCGCCTCGGCCGCGGCGGCCTCGGCGAGGCGGGCCTCCTCCTCGGCGCTGAGCGCCTCCTGCAACTCGGAGACGCGGCCTTCCAAAGCGAGGCGGGCCGCCTCGCCCTCCTCCGCCTCGGCGCGCAGGTCGGCGACGAGCGCCTCCAGCGCCTCGCGGCGCGCGGCGGCGAGGCGCGCGGCCTCGGCCTGTGCGTCGATCTCGTCGCGGGCGGAGGCGAGCGCGGTCTCCAGCGCGTCGCGCTCGGAGGCGAGTTCGTCGCGCGTGTCCTCAAGCCCCGCGATGCGCGCGCGGTCGTCCTCGCGCTCGGCAAGCAGGCTCGCGACCTGCGCCTCGAAACTCGCGATGCGGGCGCGCGCGCCTTCCAGCGCCTCGGCCTGCGTCTCCGCCCGGTCGCGCAGCGTGGCGATCAGCGCGGCCTGCTCGGCGCTCTCCTCCTCCGAGGCCTCGAGCGTGGCGGTGAGCTCGCCCACCCGCGCCTCGAGGTCGGCGTTGCGCGCCTCGGCGAGCCCCAGCGCCCGCGAGAGCGTGCCCACCTCCTGCGAGAGCTGGTCGAGTTCGCTTTCCTGGCCGCTGATCTCCTCGGTGAGGACGTATTGCACCACCATGAAGATCGTCAGCACGAAGATCAGGACGAGCAGCAGGCCTGTCATCGCGTCCACGAAGCCGGGCCAGATCGAGGCCTGGAAGCGCTGGCCGTTGCGCCGCGCGAGCGGCATGGCCTAGCCCTCCCCGCCCTTGACCTCGCGCCGGGCCCGGGGCGACGGCGCCGCCGCGCGCGGCGCGGCCCCCGCGGCGGGCGCACGCGCGCCGAGCTGCTCGACCGCGCGGGTGAGCGCCGCGATCTCGGTGCGCAGTTCGGCCATGCTCTCCTGACGGCCGGCCGACATCTCCTCGAGGAGGCGCAGCATCTGCACGTCGATGGAGCGCAGGCGCATCCGGCTTTCGGAGTCGAAGCCGCCATCCTCGGCGGTGGCCTGCGTCTGCAGCACATGGGCGAGCTGTTCCTGCCCCTCCGCCACGCGCACGAGCGCGGCGGTCGAGGGGCTCGAGGCCTCGATCCGCTCGGTCATGCGCTCGATGGAGTCCGTGAGCTGCGAGAGCTTGGCGTCCACGGTCGCGCGGCTCTCGTCGGACTCGGCGAACATGGTCTGCAGCATCTCCATCTGCTCGGCCATGTGGTCGATGACGGCGACGACCGCCTCCTCGTCCACCTCGCCCTCGCCGTCGGAGGAGAAGCCGAGGCGGGTGATCGAGGAGAGCCATTCCTCCAGTTCGCGGTAGAAGCGGTTCTGCCCGTGCCCCGCGAAGAGCTCCAGCAGCCCCACGACGAGCGACCCGGCGAGCCCGAGGAGCGAGGAGGCGAAGGCCACGCCCATGCCGCCGAGCTGCCCCTCGAGGCCGGTCATCAGCCGGTTGAACACCGCGACGCTCGGCTCGCCCTCCTGCGGGGCGAGGCCGCGGATCGTGTCCACCACCGCCGGCACCGTCGTGGCGAGCCCGTAGAAGGTGCCGAGCAGGCCGAGGAAGATCAGCATGTTGATGATGTAGCGCGTGATCTCGCGCGCCTCGTCCAGCCGCGTCGCCACGCTGTCGAGGATCGAGCGCGTCGAGGTGGCCGAGATCTGCCGCCCCCGCCCGCGCGAGCGCAGCAGCGTGGCCAGCGGCGCCAGAAGGCGCGGCGCGCGGTCGCCCTCGCTGCCGGCGCGGCCCTCGGCGAAGGCCTCGATCCAGCGCACCGAGGCGATGAGCTGCACCACCTGCGCGAAACAGGCGAGCACGCCGATCACGAAGACGACGCCGATGAACCCGTTGAGCCACGGATTGGCGAGGAAGACCGGCATCACGCGCGGCGCGGCCAGCACCGCGCCGGCGCCCGTCAGCGCCAGCACGATCAGCATGAAGAGGATCTGTCGGACGGGCTGCGAGAAATGCGGGGCCGTCTCGAGGTCCGGCTTGGCCATGGGCGCGTGGGTTCCGACCTTGTTTCATGCGCGACCCTATCCGTCCGCGCGCATCAAGCCAAGCGGCTAGGGCGTCAGCGCGCGCACCCGCGCCGAGAGCCACTCCAGATCCGGGTCGCCGAGGCCGAGCTCGGCGAGATGTGCCGCCGTGTTGTGCAGGTATTCGTCGTTCGGCCCCCGCCCGCCGGTGGCGCGGGCGATGATGCGGGCCTGCGCCTCGAGCGAGAGCGCGCCGCAGTACTGCTCGTGCGCGGGGTCGATGACGTAGGTCACCGCCTCGACCCGCCGCCCGTCGGCGAGATCGAGCGGCAGCATGCGCTCGACGTAGGCCGAGGTGACGAGTTCGCGCTCGCGGAGGTAGGCGAGCGTCTCCGCCTCCGTCCCCGCCTCGGCGGCGAGCGCGACACCGTTGCAGACCGCGCCCTCGGCGGCGTCCAGCGCGAGGACGAGGCCCGGCCGCTCCGGCGTGCCGCGGTGGGTGACCGAGCGCATGCAGAAGCTCCGGTGCCAGCCCGGCAACCGCGCGAGCGCGCGCCCGGCCACCGGGAAGCCCGGGTTCCACAAAAGCGATCCGTATCCGAACACCCAGAGCGTCACGGCTGGTCCTTTCCCCGGGGCGGGGTTAAACACGCCCGGCGCGGGGGTGCAAAGAGGCGGAGCATGACGCGGCTGTTGATCCTGATCGTGGCGGCGGCGCTCGCGTGGTCCGGCTACTGGGCCGTCGCCGCGTGGCAGCTCCGGCAGGCGCAGGAGGACTGGTTCGCCGCGCGCCGCGCCGACGGCTGGCAGGCCACTTATGCCGATCTGGCGGTGCGCGGCTTTCCGAACCGGCTGGACAGCACCTTCACCGACGTCGCGCTCGCCGATCCCGAAAGCGGCCTCGCGTGGCGGGCGCCGCTTTTTCAGATGCTGCGGCTGAGCTACCGCCCGAACCACGTCATCGCGGCGTGGTCGGGGCCGCAGACCCTCGCCACGCCCGAGCGCCGCGTGACCGTCGAGAGCGAGCGCATGCGCGCGAGCCTCGTGCTGCGCTCCGGCGCCCCCCGCGCGCTCGACCGCGCCACGTTCGTCGCGGAGGGGGTGCGCGTCGTGCCGGAGACGGGCGGCGCCTGGGCGCTCGCGGGGCTCAACGCGGCGGCCGAGATCACGGCGGCCAGCGCGGCGCGCTACCGCCTCGGGCTGTCGCTCGACGGGCTGGCGCCGCCGGGCGCGCCGGAGCGGCTGCCGCAGACGCTCGAGGCGGTGCGCCTCGACGCGACGGTGACCTTCGACGCGCCGTGGGACGCGGCGGCCGTGGCCGGGCGGCGCCCGCAGCCGGAGCTCATCGAGATCGACACCGCCGAGGCGCGCTGGGGCGATCTGCGCCTGAGTGCGCAGGGGCGGCTCGAGGTGGACGCGGCGGGCGTGCCGGAGGGGCGGATCGACCTGCGCGCGGAGAACTGGCGCGCGATCCTGCGCCTCGCCGAGACGGCCGCGCCGCTGCCCCCGGGGGTCACCGAGACGCTGGAGGAGGCGCTCGCCCTCGCCGCGGGGCTCTCGGGCGATCCCGAAACGCTCGACCTGCCGCTCGCCGTCACGGAGGGGCAGCTGCGCCTCGGCCCCGTCCCGCTAGGCCCCGCGCCGCGCCTCCTGATCCGGTAGACCGCGACACGGGGCGCTCTGGACAGCCTCGGGCGCTTCGGCCACTCTCCGCCGCGGGAGAGATGCCGACCGCGCGCATCGGATGAGGGAGACAGCACGATGACCAAGCCCCTTCGCATGATCGCCGCGAGCGCGCTGGCGCTCGCCGCCGGGCTCGCGCCCGCCTGGGCGCAGCGCAGCGACGTGACCGTGGCGATGCAGCTCGAGCCGCCGCACCTCGACCCGACGGGCGGCGCGGCGGGCGCCATCGACAGCGTGCTCTACGCCAACGTCTTCGAGGGGCTGACCCGCTTCACCGAGAGCGGCGAGGTGGTGCCCGCGCTCGCCGAAAGCTGGGAGATTTCCGAGGACGGGCTGACCTACACCTTCACCCTGCGCGAGGGGGTGACCTTCCACGACGGCACGGCGATGACCGCCGCGGACGTGAAGTTCAGCCTCGACCGCGCGCGCGCCGAGGATTCGACCAACGCGCAGAAGCAGCTCTTCGCGGCCATCGACACGGTCGAGGCGGTGGACCCGCGCACCGTGCGCGTGACGCTGGCGCAGCCCGACGGGATGTTCCTCTTCAACATGGCCTGGGGCGACGCGGTGATCGTCGCGCCCGAGAGCATCGGCGAGATCAAGTCCCGCCCCGTCGGCACCGGCCCCTTCCGCTTCGAGGACTGGGTGCAGGGCGACCGCGTCGAGCTCACGCGCTACGCCGACTACTGGGGCGAGGCGCCGGCGCTGGAGGCGGCGACCTTCAAGTTCATCTCCGATCCCACGGCGGCCTTCTCGGCGATGATGGCCGGCGACATCGACGCCTTCTCCGCCTTCCCGGCGCCCGAGAACCTGCCGCAGTTCGAGGCCGACCCGCGCTTTCAGGTGCTCGTCGGCTCGACCGAGGGCGAGACGATCCTGTCGACGAACAACGCCCAGCCGCCGCTCGACGAGCCCCTGGTGCGCAAGGCGATCGCCCACGCCATCGACCGGCAGGCGGTGATCGAGGGGGCGATGTTCGGCTACGGCACGCCGATCGGCACGCATTTCGCGCCGCATCACCCGGCCTACGTCGATCTCACCGACATGTCGGCGCACGACCCCGATCTCGCGCGCGAGCTTCTGGCCGACGCGGGCTATCCGGACGGCTTCACCACCACGCTCAAGCTGCCGCCGCCCTCCTACGCGCGCCGCGGTGGCGAGATCATCGCCGCGCAGCTCCGCGCGGTCGGCATCGAGACCGAGATCACCAACCTCGAGTGGGCGCAGTGGCTCGAGGAGGTCTTCACCAGCAAGAACTACGGCCTCAGCATCGTGAGCCACACCGAGCCGATGGACATCGGCATCTACGCGCGGCCCGACTACTACTTCCAGTACGACAACCCCGAGTTTCAGGCGCTCATGGAAGAGCTGAACGCGACGACCGACGCGGCGGCGCGCACCGAGATGCTGCAGGACGCGCAGCGCATGATCGCCGAGGATTACGTCAACGGCTACCTCTTCCAGCTGGCGATGACGACGGTGGCCAAGGCCGATCTGCGCGGGCTCTGGGCCAACGCGCCGACGCAGGCGGTGGACCTGACCGGCGTCTCCTGGGCGGAGTGACGCGCCGGCGCGCGCGGCGGCCCTGACGGGCGCGCCGCGCGAAGAGGCCCCGCCCGGGGCCGATGAGCGCCCCCCGCGGGCGAGGGAGAGCCGATGCTGCGCTACACGCTCAAGCGCCTGATCTCGCTCGGCGTCAGCCTCGCCGTGGCGTCGCTGGTGATCTTCCTCGTCGTGGAGGTGGCGCCGGGCGATCCGGCGGCCTTCATGCTCGGCATCAACGCCGAGCCCGAGGCCGTCGCCGCGCTGCGCGCCGAGCTGGGCCTCGACGTGCCCAAGTGGCAGCGGTATCTCGACTGGGTCGGCGGCATGGCGACGGGCGACTTCGGCACCTCCTACACCTACCGCACCACGGTCGCGGAGATGATCGCGGAGCGGCTGCAGGTCTCGCTCCCGCTCGCGCTTTGCGCGCTCGCGCTCTCCACGGCGCTCGCCTTTCCGGCGGGCATCTACGCCGCCGCGCGCCGCGGCAGGGCCGGCGATCTCGCCGTGATGGGCGCGACGCAGCTCGGCATCGCGGTGCCGAACTTCTGGTTCGCGATGATGCTGGTGCTGCTCTTCTCGATCACGCTCGGCTGGTTCGGCGCGGGCGGCTTTCCCGGCTGGGAGGCGGGGCTCTGGCCCGGGCTCAAGGCGCTGACGCTGCCCGCCGTCGCGCTGGCGCTGCCGCAGGCGGCGATCCTCGCCCGCGTCATGCGCTCCTCGCTGATCGAGATCATGGGCGAGGACTTCATGCGCACCGCGCGCGCCAAGGGTCTCACCCGCCGGCAGGCGCTCTGGCGCCACGGGGTGAGGAACGCGCTGATCCCGGTGCTGACGATCATCGGACTGCAGTTCGCCTTCCTGCTCGCCGGCGCGATCATCATCGAGCAGGTATTCTACCTGCCGGGGCTCGGGCGGCTGATCTTCCAGTCGATCTCGGCGCGCGACCTGATCGTGGTGGAATCGGTCGTGATGCTGCTGGTCTTCGCGGTGATCGTGGTCAATTTCCTCGTCGATCTGGCCTATGCCGCGGTCGACCCGCGCCTGAGGCGCCGGACATGAGCCTCGCCGAACGGGACCGGGCCGCAGCGCCCGCCGCGTCGGGGCGCCGGCCGCTGCCGCGCAGCCTGTGGATCGGGCTCGCGCTCTCGGCGGTCTTCGTCGTGGCCGCGGCGCTTTCCTTCCTCTGGACGCCCTACCCGGTGGACGGGATGAACATCCCCGCCCGCCTGCAGCCGCCCTCATGGGCGCATCCGCTGGGCACCGACCATTTCGGGCGCGACATCCTGTCGATGATCATGGTGGGCGCGCGCACCTCCATCGCGGTGGCGCTGCTGGCGGTGGGGATCGGCATGGCGCTCGGCGTGCCGCTGGGCCTCGCCGCGGCGGCGCGCAGGGGCGGGCTGCTGGACGAGGTCATCATGCGGGCGAACGACCTGATCTTCGCCTTCCCGGCGCTGGTGATCGCGATCCTGATCACCGCCGTCTTCGGGGCGTCCGCCGTCAACGCCATCGTCGCCATCGGCATCTTCAACATCCCCGTCTTCGCGCGGCTCACGCGGGGCGCGGCGCTCAGCCTCTGGGAGCGGGAGTTCATCCTCGCCGCCCGCGTCGCCGGCAAGTCCGCCGCCCGCATCAGCGCCGAGCACATCCTGCCCAACGTCGCCAACCTGCTGATCGTGCAGGGCACCATCCAGTTCTCGCTGGGTATCCTCGCGGAGGCGGGGCTCTCCTACGTCGGCCTCGGCGCGCAGCCGCCCACGCCGAGCTGGGGGCGGATGCTGGCCGAGGCGCAGACGATGGTCAGCCTCGCGCCGCATGTCGCGCTGATCCCCGGGCTCGCCATCGTGTTCACGGTGCTCGGGCTCAACCTCATGGGCGACGGGCTGCGCGACCTGCTCGATCCCAAGGTGCGAAAGGCGCGGACATGAGCCTCCTGCGGATCGAGGGCCTGAGCCTCTCCATCGGCGGCGCGCCGGTGCTCGACGACGTCTCGCTCTCCATCGCGCCGGGCGAGATCGTCGCCGTCACCGGCGAGAGCGGCTCGGGCAAGTCGATGACGGCCTTCACGGTGATGGGCCTCCTGCCCGGGGCGGCGGAGACACGGGGGCGCGTCACGCTCGACGGGCACGAGATCCTGACCGCCTCCGAGGCCGAGATGTGCCGGCTGCGCGGCGCCGTGGCGGGGATGGTCTTTCAGGAGCCGATGACCGCGCTCAACCCGGTGCAGACCATCGGCGACCAGGTGGCCGAGACGATCCGCGTGCACGCGCGCGTCCCCCGGGCCGAGGCCATGGCCCGCGCCCGCGCCACGCTGGACCGCGTGGGCCTGCCGCCCGACCGCTTCCCGCTCTCGCGCTACCCGCACGAGCTTTCGGGCGGACAGCGCCAGCGGGTGGTGATCGCCATGGCGATCGCGCTCGGCCCGAAGCTCCTGATCGCGGACGAGCCCACCACCGCGCTCGACGTGACCACGCAGGCGCAGATCCTGCGCCTCTTGCGCGAGCTGGTGGACGAGGTCGGCATGGGGCTGATGATGATCACTCACGACCTCGCCGTGGTCAGCGACATGGCCGACCGCATCGTGGTCATGCGCGCGGGCGAAGTGGTCGAGACGGGCGAGACGCGCGCCCTCTTCGCCGGGATGCGCCATCCCTACACACGCATGCTCTTCGAGGCCTCGGACCACCGCGTCGCCCTGCCCGAGGTGCCCGGCGCGCCTGTGCCGCTTCTGGAGGTGCGCGGCGTCGTGCGCGACTACCCCCTGCCGCGAACGGGCCTCTTCGCGCCGCGGGCGCATCACCGCGCGGTCGCCGACGTGAGCTTCACCCTGCACCGGGGCGAGCGGCTGGGCCTCGTGGGCGAGTCGGGCTGCGGCAAGTCCACGCTGACCCGCGCCATCCTCGGGCTGGAAGAGGTGCAGGCGGGCGAAATCCGGATCGACGGCGCGCCGGTCTTCACCGGGCATCGTCCCAACCTCGAGGTGCGGCGCAAGGTGCAGGTGGTCTTTCAGGACCCCTACGGCAGTTTCAACCCCCGCCACCGGGTCGAGCGGCTGATCACCGAGCCCTTCCACCTGCTCGACGCCCCGCCCACGGGCGCCGACCGCGCGCAGGCCGTGGCCGAGGCGCTGACCGCCGTGGGCCTCTCGCCCGAGGACGCGGGCAAGTATCCGCACGAGTTCTCCGGCGGCCAGCGCCAGCGCATCGCCATCGCCCGCGCGCTCATCATCCGCCCGGCGCTCATCGTCTTCGACGAGGCGGTCTCGGCGCTCGACGTCTCGGTGCGCGCGCAGATCCTCGACCTGATCGCGCGGCTCTCGGAGGACTATCGCCTCTCCTACCTCTTCATCAGCCACGACCTCTCGGTGGTGCGNAGGACTATCGCCTCTCCTACCTCTTCATCAGCCACGACCTCTCGGTGGTGCGCCGCGTCACCGACCGGGTGCTGGTGATGAAGGCCGGAGAGATCGTGGAGGCGGGCGAGACCGAGCGGGTCTTTTCCGCGCCCTCGCATCCCTATACCCGACGCCTGATCGACGCCGCCCCCCGCCTGCCGGAGGTCGGCCAAGCCCCGGAGACCGCCCATGCCCGCCCTCGATAGCGCCCCGCCGCTCTGGTTCGACCCCGCCCGCTGCCTGATCGGGGGCGACTGGGTGCCGCCCGCCTCCGGCGAGACGCTGACGCTCGAGAACCCCTCGGACGGCAGCGAACTGGCCCGCATCGCGAAGGGCGGCGCGGCGGACATCGACGCGGCCGTGAGCGCGGCCCGCGCGGCGATGGCGGGCGACTGGGGCCGGGCCACCGCCGCCGACCGCGGCCGCCTGCTCGCCCGGCTCGGTCGGCTGGTGGAGGAGCGGATCGAGGATCTCGCGCGCCTCGAGTCCCTCGACGTGGGCAAACCGCTGACGCAGGCCCGCGCGGACGCGAAGGCGCTCGCCCGCTACATGGAGTTCTACGCCGGCGCCGCCGACAAGCTGCACGGCACGACCATCCCCTATCTCGAGGGCTACACCGTCTACACGATGCGCGAGCCGCATGGCGTGACCGCGCATATCGTGCCGTGGAACTACCCGATGCAGATCATCGGCCGCTCGGTCGGCGCGGCGCTCGCCGCCGGCAACGCCTGCGTACTGAAACCGGCCGAGGAGGCCTGCCTCACCGCGCTCGCCTTCGCCGATCTGGCGCGCGAGGCGGGGCTGCCCGCGGGCGCGCTCAACGTCGTGCCCGGCACGGGGGCCGAGGCGGGCGCGGCGCTCTCCCGCCATCCGGGCGTCGACCACGTCAGCTTCACCGGCTCCGTCGCCACCGGCCGCGCGATCCAGGCCGCCGCGGCCGAGAACGTGGTGCCCGTGACGCTGGAACTCGGCGGCAAGTCCCCGCAGATCGTCTTCGCCGACGCGGACGTGGAGGCGGCGCTGCCCTTCCTCGTCGGCGCGGGCGTGCAGAACGCGGGGCAGACCTGCTCCGCCTCCTCCCGCATCCTCGTGGAGCGGTCGCTCTACGACCGGGTAGCGGGGCGGATGGCCGAGCGCTACCGCGCGCTCGAGGCGGGCCCGGCGCTCGAGGACCGCGCGCTCGGCCCGGTGATCTCCGCCCGGCAGAAAGGGATCATAGAGGGCTTCCTCGCAAAGGGCGCGGATCTGTCCCGCGCGGCGGAGGGGCGCGTGGTCTCCAACGCGCCGGCGGGCGGGCATTACGTGGCGCCGGTGCTCTTCGATGCCGTGCCCCCCGCGCACCCCCTCGCGCAGGAGGAGATCTTCGGCCCCGTGCAGGCGCTCATCCCCTTCGACGACGAGGAGGAGGCCGTCGCCATCGCCAACGGCACGCCCTACGGCCTCGTCGCCGGGGTCTGGAGCGGCGACGGCGCGCGGCAGATGCGCCTCGCCCAGCGCCTGCGCTCGGGGCAGGTGTTCCTCAACAACTACGGCGCCGGCGGCGGCGCGGAGCTTCCCTTCGGCGGCACCGGGCTTTCGGGCCACGGCCGCGAGAAGGGCTTCGAGGCGCTCTACGGCTTCACAACCCTCAAGACCGTCGCCGCGCGGCACGGCTGACCGGAACGGGAGAGATCATGCGACTGGACGGCAAGACGGCCATCGTCACCGGGGGCGCCTCGGGCTTCGGCGCGGGGATCGTGCGCAGCTTCCTCGCCGAGGGCGCGCGCGTGATGATCGCCGACCTGAACGGCGAGGGGGCCGAGGCGCTCGCCGGCGAGCTGGGCGCGGGCGCGCTGCCCTGCCGGGTGAACGTGGCCGAGGCGGCCTCCGTCGCCGCGATGGCGGAAAAGGCCACGGAGGCCTTCGGGGCCGCCCCCGACATCCTCGTCAACAACGCCGGCGTCACCCACCTGCCCGCGCCCATGGAAGAGGTGAGCGAGGACGACTTCGACCGCGTCTTCGCCGTCAACTGCAAGTCCGTCTACCTGACGGCCCGCGCGCTCATCCCGGGGATGAAGGCGCGCGGGGCGGGCGCGATCCTCAACATGGCCTCGACCGCCGGCGTCTCGCCCCGGCCGCGGCTCAACTGGTACAACGCCTCGAAGGGCTGGATGATCACCGCGACCAAGGCCATGGCGATCGAACTCGCCCCCCACGGCATCCGCGTCAACGCGCTCAACCCGGTGGCGGGCGAGACGCCGCTCCTGACGAGCTTCATGGGCGAGGACACGCCGGAGATGCGGGACAAGTTCCGCGCGACGATCCCGCTCGGCCGCTTCTCCACCCCGCAGGACATGGGCGAGGTGGCGGCCTTCCTCTGCTCCGACGCCGCCTCGATGGTCACCGGCGTCGCGATGGAGGTCGACGGCGGCCGCTGCATCTAGCGCCGCGCGCCCGCCGGCGCGGCGCATCGCGCCGGCCCGCTGCCGCGACGGCGACATGAAGAACAGCCATGGCCCAAGGCGCCCCGGACCCGGCGACCGCGTCCCGCCGCCCGGCTCCGCGGCGACCGGCGTCGCTGTCTCAAGTATGTCGAAGGAAAGTGGCGCACCGGGGAGGATGGCTCCGCG
>NZ_QOHR01000037.1 GCF_003385555.1 Rhodosalinus sediminis
GACTGGTTCTATGCCAGCGCGGCCGACCGCACCGCGCAGGTCCGCACGCCGATCACGGACGGCGCGGCGACCAAGCCGTGGGTGTTCCGCTACAAAGATCTGCGCGCCTGGTGGTCGAATGCGCATTACGACCGCCCGGGCGGGGTGGAGAGCGGCGCGCCGACGGCGTGGGCGCCGCAGTCCAAGCCGATCTGGTTCACCGAGCTCGGCTGCCCGGCCATCGACCGCGGCACGAACCAGCCGAACGTCTTCTTCGATCCGAAGTCGTCCGAGAGCTTCACGCCGCATTTCTCGCGGGGCTGGCGGGATGACGCGATCCAGCGGGCCTATCTCGAGGCGACGTACCTCTGGTGGGGCGAGGCCGCGAACAACCCGTTGTCCTCGGTCTACGGCGGCCGGATGGTGCATGTCCCCGAATGCGCCGCATGGACCTGGGACGCGCGGCCGTACCCTTTCTTTCCGGCGCTGACCGACGTCTGGACGGACGGGGCGAACTGGCGGCTGGGGCACTGGCTGACCGGCCGTCTCGGCGCGGTATCGCTGGCGGCGCTGGTCCGGCACCTTTGCCGGCGCGCCGGCCTGCCCGAGGATCGCATCGACGTCACCGGCCTCTGGGGCGCGGTCGAAGGCTACGCCATCACGGCGCTGGAAAGCCCGCGCGCCTCGATTACCACGCTCGCCCGCCACTTCGGGTTCGACGCCGTCGAGACCGAGGGAGTGATCCGCTTCATCATGCGCGGCCGGGCCTCCGTCACCACCCTTGCGCCCGACGATCTGGTGGCCGCCCGCGAGGGCGACGTGCTGGAACTGACCCGCGGCCAGGAGACCGAACTGCCTCAAGCGCTGAAATGGCAGGTCGCGCGTGCCGACGAGGATTACGACGCGGCCCTCGTCGAGGCGCGGCGGATCACGGTGGACACGACCCGGATCGCGTCCGAGTCCTTCCCGATGGCCGTGCCGCCCGAGGAGGCCGAGCGGCGCTGCCGCCGCGCGCTGATGGAGGCGTGGGTGGGGCGCGAGAGCGCCGTCTTCCGCCTGCCGCCATCGCGGCTCGCGCTCGATCCCGCCGATGTGGTGTCGTTCGCTCATGACGGCCGTGCCGTTCCTCTGCGGCTCGTCTCCGTCGCCGATGCGGATGCCCGCGGCGTCGAGGCGGTCCGCCAGGATCGCGAGGCCTACGACTTGCCTCCCGGCGCGCCGCGGCCCTCTGCGCTCTCGCAGGCGGTGGCGTTCGGCGCGCCCGAGGCCGTGCTGCTCGACCTGCCGCAGCTGACCGAGGACCAACCCGCGCACCGCCCCTTCGCCGCGGCGCATGCCGTGCCGTGGCCGGGCGAGATCGCGGTGTTCCGCAGTCCTTCGACGGACAGCTTCGACCTGCTCACCAGCTTTGGCACGCGGGCCCGGATCGGGACGCTGGTCTCGGACTTCTATGCAGGCCCAACCTCGCGGTTCGACCTCGGCAATGCGCTGGTCCTCGACCTGCTCACCGGAACACTGGAGAGCGTGACCGACCTGACGCTGTTCGGAGGGGCCAACGCGCTCGCCATCGAGAGCGCGCCCGGGGTCTGGGAGATCGTGCAGGCGGGCGAGGTCGAGCTAATCGCGCCAAGCCGCTATCGCCTGATCCGGCTTCTCCGCGGCCAGCGCGGCACGGAGGGGGCCATGGGCAACCCGACACTCGCTGGCGCGCGTGTGGTGGTGCTCGACGACAGCCTCGCATCGCTGCCGATCGCCGAGGCCGATCTCGGCATCCCGTGGAACTGGCGCATCGGTCCGGCGAGCCGCCCGGTCAGCGACGAAACCTATGTGGCGCAGGCCTTCACGCCGGAGGGCATTGGGCTGCGGCCGTTCTCCGTCGCTCATGTCGAGCAACCGTGGCGAAAGCCCCACATGCCCGGCGACCTGACGATCCGCTGGACACGCCGGTCCCGGGTACTCGCGGCCGACAGCTGGAGCGGGCTTGAGGTGCCACTGGCCGAGGAACTGGAAGCCTACGAGGTCGAGATCCTCAACGGCCCCGCCGTGAAGCGAGTGCTGAGCACCAACACGACCAGCGCGGTCTACACCGCCGCCCACCAGACCGCAGACTGGGGCGCGCCGCTCGCCCCCGGCGACACGCTCGACATCCGCATCTACCAGCTCTCCGCCCTCGTCGGGCGGGGCGCGCCGAAAACCGTCACGCTCACGTTCTGAAGGCCATCCGATGTCCGACGCCACGACCCATCTGCTGCTGCCCTACATCCTGGCGGCGCAGGCCCAGAAACACGTCACCCACAACGAGGCGCTGCGCATCCTTGACGGCCTCGTTCAGCTCTCCGTCCGCGGCACGGCCAGGACGGAGCCGCCGCCGGACTCGAACGATGGTGACCGGTTCCTTGTGGCACCCGGCGCGACCGGACCCTGGTCCGGGTGGGACAACAGCATTGCCTATCGTGTCGATGGGGCATGGATGCAGCTTCCCCCTCGGCCTGGCTGGCGGGCTTGGGTTGAGGAGTTCGACGGATCAGCAAATGGTCCGGGGGACCATTTGCCCGGAGAACGGCTGCTGCTGGTCTACGACGGGTCAGGTTGGGTCGGGACCACGCCCGCGGCGCTGCAGAACCTCGCATTGCTGGGCCTCGGCACCACGGCGGATGCGTCGAACCCGTTCTCGGCCAAGCTGAACGCCGCGCTCTGGACGGCGAAGACCGTGGCCGAGGGCGGCACCGGCGATCTGTTCTATACCATGAACAAGGAGGCCGCGGGCGACGATCTCGGGCTGACGCTGCAGACAGGCTTCGTGACCAAGGCTCTGGTGGGGCTCTTCGGCTCGGACAGGTTTCGGCTCGCGGTCTCGGCCGATGGCAGCACCTTCTTCGACGGGCTGAGTGTCGACAACGCCAACGGCATCGTCGACCAGCCCCGGCTGCCCCGCTTCAAGGCGTACACCAACTTCGACAACTATGTCGGTATCGGGGCCTGGACGAAGATCGGCCTCAACAACACCGACACCAACGATCAGGGCGCGTTCGACGCCGCGAACAACCATTTCGTGGCGCCCGTGGACGGCACCTACCTCTTCGGCGCGACGTTGCTCTACAAGATCAACGCCAGCGCCACGGCGCGCATGCGCGGGCGGCTCGTGCTGAACGGCACGACCGAAATCCGCGGCTCCCTCGGCGAAATCTCCGCCACCCACGTCTCGCTCGCCACCGCGATCTGGCTGCAGACCATGGTGCCCCTCACCGCAGGCGATACCGTCGAGCTGCAGGGGTATTTCCGGGTCGCGGACGGCTACTTCGCCGCCGACCACACGTCCTTCTGGGGCTGCAAGGTCGGCTGAGCAGCGCAAGGAGGACCCGATGACACCACCCAGATCCGAGGGCTTCGTGCGCATGCCCGACGCCGAGTTCGAGGCGATCCTGACGCGCGCCGCCGAGGAAGGCGCGAAGCGTGCGCTGTCCGATGTCGGCCTCGACGGCGACGAGGCCGCGCTCGACATCCGCGACCTGCGATCCCTGGTGGATTGCATCCGGCTGGTGCGCCGCACCGCGATGCAGACCGCCGTCCGCATGATCACCACCGGCGTCATGCTGGCGCTGCTGGCGGGCATCGCCATCAAGCTTAAAATCTTCGGCGGCAGCCCGTAGCCGCTCCCCCTCCCATCCATCAGCCCAACCGTACCCGCCCTCGAGGCGGGTTTTTTTGGAGGCCCCCCATGACGACGACCTTCCACCGCCATTGGCGCGACGTTCCGGAGAGCGCATGGCGCTGGCGGAATTTCAGCCCGGCTGAGATCGCCTGCCGGGGCACCGGCAAGCTGCTGGTCAACGAACCCGCGCTCGACAAGCTGCAGGCCCTGCGCAACCGGCTGGGCAAGCCGCTGATCGTGCGTTCCGCCTATCGCAGCCCGGAACACAACCGTGTCGTCGGTGGCGCCACCCGCTCGAAGCACCTCGACGGCGCCGCCTTTGACGTTGCCATGGCGAACCACGACCCTGCGGCATTCGAGGCGGCGGCGCGCGAGGTCGGGTTCCTCGGCTTCGGCTTCTATCCGCGCTCGGGATTCATCCATGTCGATCTCGGGCCCGCTCGCCAGTGGGGCGAGCGCTTCCCGATCCGGGCGACGGCCTTCGCGGCTGAAACGCCGCCTGCGCGCGAAGTGCTGGCCGACAGCCGCACCATGAAGGGCGGCGGGGCCGCCGGTGTGGCTACGCTGGGCGCCGCGGGCGTCGAGGTCGCCCAGAGCGTCCTGGCTGAGACCCAGTCCGCCATCCTGCCGCTGGTGCCGTACCTCGACACGCTCCGCTGGGTGTTCATCGCCGTGGCGCTCGGCGGGATCGCGATCACGATCTACGCGCGGCTGGACGATTGGAAGCGGGGCCGTCGATGATTGGTGCGCTCCTCGCTGGGTTCGCCACCAACCCGTGGGCCCGGACGGCTCTGCGCTACGGCGCCATCGCGCTCACAGTGCTCCTGTTCCTGTTCGCACTCCGGCGCTCCGGTGAACGCACGGGCCGCCTCGCCGAACGTCTCGAAACATTGGAGGAAACCAATGATGTTCAACGCCAGATGCTGGATGCGGCGGCTCGCCGTCCTCGCGACCGCGACGAGCTTGCTGAGCGGCTGCGCGACGGTCGGTTCTGACGGCGGCAGCCTCGGGGCATGTCCACCAGTTGTCCGGTACAGCCGCGAGCTCCAGGCGCGGGCGGCCGAGGAACTGGCCGCGTTGCCGGAAGACTCGGCGATCGCGGAGATGATCAGCGATTATGTCGTGCTGCGGGAACAGGCATCAATTTGCAAATGACACCTGCTGTAAACGAACGCAGTTGAACTTGCTTGAACTGTAGCAGAGACAAAAAATCGTTGCGGGTATTCAACACGCATTTAGTACTGCGCAACCTTTTCACCCCGCGCAGCATGGGACGCCACGACACCAATCCGGTTCGCGCGCGTGGCGGGCCGTTTCGCGGCAGCGATAAAGCGCAAAACGTTGCGCCGATAGGATGGTGCTGCGTCTTGCCACCATACCAACCCGCCCGTGCGTTCGAGCACTGCCAACAGGTCATCGGGATCGACGAGCGCATCCACTGCATCCGATGCATTCCACAATCCACTTGCCCGCCCGCGTTCCACGGCGGCGCAACCTGCGGGGTGCATGCGACCCTCATCCTCCAGCCGCGCGGCGCGCGTCTTGTAGCTTTGCGCCCAAGCCTGCTGTTTACGCGGGCTGATTAGCTGCATCGTTCGGTCATCGTCCAGCTTCAGGCGGCGTCCGTCGATCCAGCCATGGGCGACAAGCGCATCCAGCACCACCTCGCGCGACACATAGCGGTCGCGGTGCTAGGCCTTCCATGTCACCAGCCAGACGCTTTGCTCTTGCCCATGGTGATCGGCGAGCCAGGCCCAGAGATCGGCCTCGCTTTGAACTTCTATGCGCGCAAGGCGGTCCGGGTCCATGCCGAAGCTACTCTTTCTGCGGGTGGTCGGCGGACGGCACCGTCAGCAGCCGCAGGATCAGATCAATATGGCTTTCGCGGATCCGGTCGACGGGATTAAGGGCATCGCGATCGGGAAAATCGGCCGTCATTTCACGCTCTATGGCAAGAAAGATGATGGGTCCAAAGATCATCTGGCGCAGTCCCAGCGTGTCGAGCGGGGCGAAACTGCCGCGCGCGATCCCGTCTTCGATCATGCCGGTGACCAATGCGTAGTGGCGCGCGATGAAGCCGCCGTGAAACGCACGGGCAACCTCCGGAATTGTTGGCGCGACTTCGGCGATCATGGGGGCCATGCGGCCAACCGGCGTGGTCAGGTTTACGCGGTAGATTTCCTCCATCGCGGTTCGGATGCGCGCCTCGTCGCTCAGGGTTTCGTCCATGCGAATGGCTTCCAAACGCCGGACGGCACCTTCGTACCCTTCCGTGACGCAGGCGGTGAACAAGACCTCCTTAGACGGGAAGTGGTGATACAGGCTGGCCTTCTGAATGCCAACCGCGCGCGCAAGATCGGACATCGATGTGCCTGCATACCCTTGATCAAGGAAGAGGCTCACCGCGTGATCAAGGATGTCCTGACGCCGGGACTTTGGGTCGGACATTTCATCTCGCGACTGCATTGACATCGAACCTTCTTCAGCTAATTGCCTACCGACCGGTCGGGAGTCGATGCGGCAAGGGTAGTCAAGGAGCCGAGAAATGCAATGCCGTCCGCGCAGCCCGCTGAAGATAAGGCTTGCCATCTGGATCGCAGCCTTGGTCATGGGCCAACCCGTGGCGGCGCAAACATCACCGCTGCCGGCCGTCCGGACATACGTCGTTGCGTCGCCGTCCGAAACCGTGACGCGGCAGTTCTTCGGCCAGGTCCGCGCCCGCGAAACGGTCGATCTATCGTTCGACGTCGGTGGCACGATGACGCTGCTCGCCCCGGAAGAGGGGGAGCGCGTGGCCCGCGGTGACGTGCTCGCGCAGCTCGACCTCGATCCCTACGAACGCGCGGTGGAGCGGGCCGCGCTCTCGCTCGAGATGGCGACACGCGAAGCGCTGCGCGCCGCCACGCTTGCCGAACGGCAGGTCGGCGCCGCGACCCGCGCCGAAGATGCCGCAACCGCGCGCGACATGGCCGATGTCGCCTTGCGTGATGCGCGCGCGGCGCTGGCGGACGCAACCCTGCGCGCACCGTTCGACGGCCTGGTCGCCGTCCGGCTCACGCCCGCGTTTTCTGCCGTATCTCCCGGTCTGCCGGTCGTGCGTGTCCATGACCTGAGCGAGGTGCGTGTGGAAATCGCGCTGCCCGAACAGCTTTTTCAGCAGATCGGCGCGCTGGAGCAGATCGGTTTCACCGCTGACCTTCCCGGCGGGCCGGATGCGGCCCTGCGCCTCGTCGCGTTCCAGCCGGATACTGACCGGGTCGGCCAGAGCTACCGGGTCACTCTGGCCTTTGAGGACGCGGTGGACGTCCTGCCCGGGGCTTCGGTGACGGTGCGCGCCACCATCCCCGCGCCGCCGCAGGGCGTTCAGATCCCGGCATCGGCCCTTCTGGCCGGAAACGCGCGGGACGCATCGGTGCTGGCGCTCGTGCCACAAGACGAGGCGTTCGTTCTGCGCCGCCAGCCCGTAACGGTTATCGCCGGCGCGGGGTCACGGTTCAGCGTTGAAGGCCTGCCCGCGGGCACGGAAATTGTCGCCGCCGGCGCGCATCTGCTGCGCGAGGGCCAGACCGTGCGCCGGTTCACCGGCCTGACCACATCGGAGGATTGAGCGATGTCGATTGCCCGCACCGCCATCGAGCGGCCGATCTACACCTGGATCCTGATCCTGTTTTGCCTGTTGGGCGGTGCTTTCGGATACGTGTCCGTCGGCAAGCTCGAGGATCCGACCTTCACCCTCAAGACCGCGCTGGTCATCACGCCCTATCCAGGCGCCACGGCCGACGAGGTCGCATCGGAAGTGTCCGAGGTGCTGGAGGGCGAGATCCAGCGCATGGGCGCGGTGGACTACATCACCTCGCGCAACACGCCCGGCCTGTCGGTGATCGAGGTCGAGATCAAGCCAACCTACGACGGCGCGGACCTGCCGCAAGTCTGGGACGAATTGCGCACGCGTGTGGCAGATGCCGCCCCGCGCTTGGCCGAGGGTGCCCTGCCAAGCCGGATCAACGACGATTTCGGCGATATCTTCGGCGTCTACTATGCCGTGACCGCACCGGGGTTTTCGGATGCCGAACTGCACGAGATCGCGCAATTCCTGCGCCGCGAGGTGCTTAGCGTTCCGGGCGTCGCCAATGCCGACCTTCTGGGCCTGCCCGAAGAGGCAATCTTCGTTGAGCCCGACAGCCGTAGCCTCGCCAGTATTGGCGTACCCCCCGGCGCAATCCTCGGCGCCATCGGCCGGGTGTCGGCGATCAACCCCACGGGTGAGGTCACGGACGCCGGGCGCGGCCTGCGCATTGAGGCCCCGCAGCCCGACAGTGATACGTTCGATATCACGGGGCTGACCATTGGGGCGGAAGGGCAGACGTTTAACCTTGCCGACATCGCGACCATCACACGCGGTCGGGTTGACCAGCCCGACCAGATCATCCGGCACAACGGCGTAGAGGCGTTCACGCTGGGTATCGCAGGTTTGCAGTCGGAAAACATCGTCGACGTGGGCGCCCGGATCGAGGCGCGGTTGGCTGATCTGGCCAATGTGCTGCCTGTAGGTGTGTCAGTGGAACCGATCTATGAGCAGCACCGTGTCGTCGACGATGCGAACGGCGAGTTCCTTGTCAGCCTTGCGGTCTCGGTCGGCGTGGTTATTGCCGTGCTGGCGCTGTTCATGGGCTGGCGGGCGGCGGTTGTCGTCGGGCTGACGCTGCTGCTGACGGTGACCTTCACGTTCTTCTTCATGATGCTGTTTGATATCAAGGTCGAACGCATCAGCCTTGGCGCATTGATCATCGCGATGGGCATGCTGGTGGACAATGCCATCGTGGTGGCCGACGGCATGAAGCTGGAAATGCGCAAAGGGCGTCGGGCCGCCGATGCTGCAACCGAAGTGGCCCGCAAAACGCAAGTTCCGCTGCTTGGCGCCACCATCATCGGTGCGATGGCCTTCGCCGGGATCGGCCTGTCCCCCGACGCATCGGGCGAGTTCCTGTTCTCGCTGTTCGCGGTCATCACCATATCGTTGCTGCTGTCTTGGGTGTTGGCTGTGACGGTCACGCCACTGTTGGGGCATTATTTCTTCAAGGTCGGCGGTCTGGCCGAGGGCGAAGACCCCTACAATAGCCCCATCTTTCGCGGCTATGCAGCGGTCGTGCGGGGGGCGCTCCGCGTGCGCTGGCTGGTCATCGTGGCCCTTGTCGGTGGCACCGTGGCCTGCATCGGCGCGATGAGCATGGTCACGCAGCAGTTCTTTCCACCCGCCAACACCCCGCTGTTCTATTTCAATTACAAGGCCGCGCAGGGAACACAGATCGGTGAGACCGTCGCGGACCTCATGGTGATCGAGGACTGGCTGGCAGCGCGTGACGACGTGGTCGCGACCACGACAACCGCCGGGCAGGCGCTCACACGCTTCATCCTGACCTACACACCCGCCAAGCCGGATCCGTCCTATGGTCAGATCCTGATCCGGGCGGAAAGCTTCGACGCCATCCCGGCCCTGCGTGATGATCTGGCAGCCTTCGCGGCTGAGGCCCTGCCCTGGGCGGAAACTCGGGTGGAACAGATCATCTACGGCCCCCCGGTGACGGCGGACGTGGAGGTGCGCTTGTCTGGCCCGGACCCCGACGTGCTGCGCGAGTTGGGCGATCAGGCGCTGGCGGTCTTGAATGCGTCCGACCTGTTGCACACCCAGCGGATCGACTGGCGCGAGCGGGAATTCACGACGCGGCCCGTCTATGCGGCTGACCGTGCACAAAGGATCGGCGTGACCCGCGCCGATGTGGCCACAGCACTTGCACTGGCTACCGACGGTGTGCCCGCAGGGAGCATCCGTGAGGGCGACCGCGATATCCCGATCCTCGTACGCACTCCGCGCGGCGAGATTACCGAGGATGGCCGCATCCGCGACCAGATCGTCTTTGCGCCCGTGACCGGCGGGTATGTCCCACTTGACCAGGTCATCGACGGGTTCGAGGTGATCGCCCGCGACACAGTGATTGCCCGGCGCGACCGGCTTTCCACACTCAGCGTACAGGCCTTCACCATCCCCGGTGTCATGCCGCCGACAGCATTTGTGCAAGTGCGTGGCGCCATCGAAGCGATGAGTCTGCCGCCCGGCTATCGCATGGAATGGGGCGGCGAGCACGAAAGCGCGGGAGAAGCGCAGGCGAGCCTTGGCAAGCAGATGCCGATCGCGTTTGGCACCATGCTGCTGATCACGGTGCTGTTGTTCGGCAAGCTGCGTCAGACGGCGGTGATCTGGACGGTCGTGCCGATGGCCGTGAACGGCGTGGCGCTGGGACTTTTGTTCACCGGATTGCCGTTCAGCTTTACAGCGCTTTTGGGCCTTCTCAGCCTGTCGGGCATGCTGATCAAGAACGCGATCGTGCTGGTCGAGGAGATCGACCTGCAGAAATCCGAAGGCGGCCTGTCGCAGTCACAGGCCATCGTGACGGCCTGTGTCAGCCGCCTCAGCCCAGTGGTTCTGGCGGCTGCGACGACGATCCTGGGCATGGCGCCGCTATTGTTCGACGTGTTCTTCGCATCCATGGCGGTGACGATCATGGCGGGCTTGGGCTTTGCGACCGTGCTGACCCTGATCGGCGTGCCGGTGTTCTACCACACCTATCTGCGCGCGGAACGGCGCGCGGAAAAAACGCAACCTGGCATCTCTCATCCAACGGACGCGAGACCTGAAACACTAATCCTGACGCCGCCCCCGCGTCTGGCAGCGGAGTAAACGACATGAGCGATGGATTTGATTCAATGGTCGCGCGCGCCCGCACGTTTTTGGCTGAGTTGGCACAGAACAACGACCGCGTTTGGTTCGACGCGCACAAGCAGGTCTTCAAGGCCGAGATCGAGGACCCAGCCAAGCTGCTGACCGAGCTTTTTGCCGAAGACCTGTCGCGCCTGACCGGCGCAGCGCACGAAGGCAAGATGGGCCGCATCTACCGCGACGTCCGGTTCTCCAAGGACAAGAGCCCCTACAACACCTATCTGCACTGCTACTGGCGTGGCGGTGGACACCCTGCGCAAGGCTGGCTGCTGAACATTCGCACCGAAGGCGTGGAGCTGATGACCGGCCTGCACGCGCTCGATGCAGACGGCGTGCGCCAGTACCGCGCCGCTGTCGATAGTGACGGCGACGCGCTGGTCGAGGCGATGGACGTGGCGGAAGCCGCCGGAGCGGACCTTATGTCCTTCGGCGACGAAGTTCTGAAACGGGTTCCGAAACCCTTTGAGGCGGATCATCGTCATGCGGACCTGTTAAAGCGCAAACAAATCATCATGGGCCGCCGCCTGACCGAGGCCGATATGGCGGACGGCCTGATCGCCGCGATGACAGCGGCAGCGCATAATCTTGTTCCGTTCTGGAGGTGGTGCAGCGAAGCAATGCGGCCGGATGCGTGATCGGTTGACGCGCACGACGAGAGGAACCTCATGATGATCGTCGATTCAGAGAACACTGCGTTGCTGATTTAAAAGTTATTAATTTCAGATACTTAAATGGAGAAGGTTCGACGTCAGGCCCATCCCCTCCGCCACTTGCCCCCGCGAAAGCGTTCTCCCGATCCGGCTGTGGCCGGATTTTTCCGTTGTTTTCGAGGGTTATGCAGATGGGGCTGAGCACTAGCCCCGGCACCGGGAGC
>NZ_QOHR01000038.1 GCF_003385555.1 Rhodosalinus sediminis
CAACAGATCCTCGACCCGGACCTGACCTTGCTCGGCGCGATGGAGATCGGTGGCGCCGAGGTGCCGCTCTTTTTCGCGCGGCGGCTGAACAACCTGAAGACCGTCGAACGGCTGGACCTGGCGATGCGCGCGCGCAACCAGGCCGGCGTCGGCATCGTGCTGTCGGCCAGCGAGGACATGCCCTCCCATCTCGGGCCGAACGTCGTGGTGCCGTTGCTGTCGAACATCGCGCCGGCAGAGGAGGAATTCGCGGTCGCGCGCGACGGGCTCGAGCTGACGTACCGCAGCAACTTCGCGCTGGCGCGCGGTGGCGCGACACCGCAGGTGCTGCGCTCGGGACCGCAGTCGGCAGTTCTGCATGTGCCCGGAAAGGCTCCGCTGAACCTAACGGGCGCGGAGCAGATCACGATCTTCGAGCGCCTCGTGACAGCCTGCAAGGCGGGCAGCCCGGACGTGCAGGTCAAGCAGCTGATGGACGGATTCGGTTCGCGGAACCCCCAGCAGGCGTTCCGGTCGAAGACCTGGGAGAGCATCCTGAACGTCTACATCGCCAAGGGCGAAAAGCGCGGCTACTGGCGGCTGGTGGTCGACGGGGCGTCGTCCGAGCCGGCCGTCTAACAACGGTCTAACATGCCGTGCGGGACGGTCTAACAACCGGCTGATTACTGGAAGGGCTCCACTTCAGAGGAGCACTTCCATGCCGACTCCCTTCCCATCGCGCCAAGCGGCCCAGACGAGGCGATCCGGCGCTGCCAACGCCAATTCCACCACCGCGTACTGGCGCTGCACGCGCTGCGACAAGCTGCTCGGCGTCTGCCGCGACGGCCGCATGCACCTGCGGTTCGCGCGGGGCCACGAGTATCTCGTGGGCTTCCCGGTTCAGGCCACCTGCCGCGGCTGCGGCACGCTGAACCACGCCACCGCACCCGCGCGCTGACGCGCGCATCCACCCAACCCCCTGAAAACGCAGAGACGCGCGACGTCCTGACCTGGCCACCACAAGGCGCCGGACGCCTGGCCGGAAGGCAGGCGTCCGATGTCTATCGCGTGGCACGAGATCCGTGATCACCTCATGCAATCCTCTTCCACTCTCGGCTTCCAGCGCAGCTTCGACGCGCTCCGGCGCGCGCAGGGATCCATCACCCGGTTTCCGGACCGGGCGGCGCTTCTCGAAGCGTTGCACCGCGGTCCCGACAGCCCGGCCGGCAAGAACCGGATCCTCAGGGCACTAATCACAGCTGCGCAGGACGACGATGGCGCGTCCGATTGCGCTGTGACCGTGCTGCTGCTGGCGCTCTGGCCCGGGCTCGACGCGATCCGCCGTCGCGCCGTGGCGCGCAGGATCGCGCCCGTCGATGAGATCGTGTCCGACATTCTCGCGCGGACGACCGTGGCCATTCGCTGCCTCGATCCGGACCGCGTCACCTGGATCGCCGCAACGGTCCTGCGGAACGTCGAGCGCGAGATCATCCGGGCGCGAAAGCGCGACGCGGAACGAGAAGGCGTCGCCACCGAGATCGATCCCGATGCGATCCCCGCTGTCCATGGACAGCCTGACCGAGCCCTGCATCGCGCGCGGCTCGTCGACGACATGCGGCAGTTCATCGGTAGCGACGCGGATCTCGTCAGCTGTGTCGCCGTCGAGGGCTTCTCGCAGGCCGAGACGGCGGACCGGTTGGGCCTGACCGAAGCGGCCGCCCGCAAGCGCTACCAGCGCGCCACGCGCAGGCTCCGCGACCGCCTCCAGGAAATCGTCTGACCCGATGTCCCGATCCGGCACGCCGAGTGGCTTTTCCCCAGTGACCGGCAAGCACGCCGCCGAACAGCACGAACAAGGATGGACCATGCAGGAACGACACCCAGTCCCCGCAGCCGAGATGGTCAGGATCCCGGGCCTCTATCGGCGCTGGGAACTGCCCGAGGTTCTGAAGAATCACCAAGCCTACCGGATCGAGGACGCCGGCGCGCATCAGGACGGCACGCCGCTCCTTGCGGTCTACGCCGCCTCTGATGGCGATGACCCGGCCGAGCCGGCCGCCGCCGCCCCGGTCGCCGGTCTCCGCACCCGCCCTGTCGGGCTGGTTTCCCGGCAGGCCGCTTAGCGGTTGGCGGCGGAGATCATGTTCATGGGCAACACCCCCTTCATCACCGTCCGCGCCAGCCGCCCGCTGAGCGAGATCGAGTTCTGCGCGTGGGTGGCGCAGGCCGCGCCCGGGGACCGGCTCGAATACCATCGCGGTTTCCTCGTGCTCGACATCTTCCCGATGCTCGACCGCCTCGCGGACCGCGAGCGGGAGGAGCTGGCGCGGCTCGGATCGCGCGCCTTCTGGGCCGCCGAGCAGGGCCTCGTCCATCTTGTTCAGGAGCGCGTGGGCCCCGACCGCTTCGCCTACATCGCCGCCGCGCGCCCGAAGCCCAAGCACGCCGCCGCCTCGCTGTCGGCGCTGCTGCTCGAGGAGCGGGAGGCGTGACCTCCCCCATCCAGACCTCTTTCGCCGATCACGGAGACCCGTTCATGCCCTGGCCGAACAACAGCCTCACGCCCGACGACCTGCCGGGCATCCCCGACGCCGAACTCGCGCAGCTGCCCGTCGAACTGCTCGCCATCCTGCAGCGCGAGACCGAGGAGGCGCTGAAGCGCGCGAAGGCGTCCAAGACCCGGCTCGATGCCGCGCTGACCGTTCGCTACGCAACGCGCGCCGCCGAGGAGCGGCAGGCCCGGGGCAAGGATACCGGCACCGTCCGCTTCGACGACGGCGATTTCACCGTGGTGGCCGATCTGCCGAAGCGGGTGGATTGGGACCAGGACCGGCTCGGCGAGATCGTCGAGCGTATCCGCGGCTCGGGCGACGACCCCGCCCAGTATGTCGACGTCGTCATCAAGGTGCCGGAGCGCAAATACGCGGCCTGGCCCGACAACATCCGGGCGGTGTTCGAGCCCGCGCGGACCGTGCGAACCGGCGCGCTGAAGGTGGAGCTCCTGCCGCAGGGAGGCGCGGCATGAGCCTCCGGATCGTCACCGCCGACGAGCGGCTGCGCGAGGCGCAGGGCAAGACCACCATGGCGCTGTTCGGTCCGAGCGGCGCCGGCAAGACCACGCTCCTGAAGACGCTGCCGGCCGAGGAGACCGTCTGCCTCGATCTCGAGGCCGGGCTGAAGTCCGTGCAGGACTGGCGCGGCGACAGCCTGCCGATCCGCCGCTTTGCCGACGCCGTGGACATCGCCTGCCTGATCGGCGGGGCGAACCCGGCGGCCCAGCCCGACGAGCATTTCTCCGAGGCGCATCACGCACATCTGAGGGGACAGCACCCGGAACTCGCCGCACGGCTCGACGCCAAGCGCATCGTCTTCGTCGACAGCATCACCGACCTGACGCGGCAGGCGATGGCCTGGGCCAAGACCCGGCCCGAGGCGCTGTCGGAGCGGACCGGAAAGCCGGACACCCGTGGCGCCTACGGGCTGCTCGCCCGCGAGGTGATCGGGCTCCTCAAGCACCTCCAGCATGCGCCCGGCCGCACGGTGATCTTCGTCGGCATTCTCGAACGCATCACCGACGAGATGAACCGGACGATCTGGCAGCCGCAGATGGAGGGCGGCAAGGCCGCGCGCGAGCTGCCCGGCATCGTCGACCAGGTGATGACCCTCGGCCTCTTCAGCACCGAGACGAGCCCCGACGGCGCGACCGCCTGGCGGCACGACCCCGAGAAGGGCGAGACGCGCCGTCTCGTCTGCCGCTCCGGCAATCCCTGGGGCCTCCCCGCGAAGGACCGCTCGGGGCGCCTCGACCTGACCGAGCCGGCCGATCTCGGCGCGCTCCTCTCCAAGATCAACAACGCACCGAAAGGATGAACGAGATGACCTTCGACATGAACGACGTCGCGCCGCAGCAGTCCGGCGACCTGATCCCCGACGGCACCTTCGCCAAGGTGACCATGTCCATCCGCAAGGGCGGCACGGACGGGGCGAGCGAGGTGGACCGCGGCCTCCTGAAACCCTCGAACCAGCCCGGCAGCGACGTGCTGATGCTCGACGCCGAGTTCACGGTGGCCGAGGGGCCGCATGCCCGGCGCAAGTTCTGGCAGAACTTCACGGTGCAGGGCGGCAAGCTCGACGAACAGGGCCAGTCGATCGGCTGGAAGATCTCGAAGTCGACCTTCCGCGCGATGATCGACAGCGCGCTCGGCCTGAACCCGGAGGACATGAGCGAGGCGGCCAAGGCCAAGCGCGTGTTGCGCGGGCTCGCCGACCTCGACGGGATCACCTTCGTCGCGAAGATCCAGATCGAGCCGAACCGCAACCCCGCCTACAAGGACGCCAACAAGCTCGACCATGTCGTGCTCCCCACCGCGCCCGAGTGGCAGAAGGTGATGGCCGGCGAGACGGTGCCGGCGCAGCCCTCGAACAAGCCCCGGCCGGCCGCCGCGCCCGCGCAGCCCGCAACCCCCGCCTGGGGCCAGTCGCAGCCCGCCGCGGCGCCGACAGCGCCCGCGTGGTCGTCACAGGCCGCCCAACCGGCCGCCCAACCTGCCGCCGAGCCCGCCGCGCCGAAGGCCGCGGGCGGCCCGGCCTGGCTCAATCCGTGAGCCCGGACGAATGGCAGGCGCATGTCACCACGGAGGCGGCCCTTGCGATGGGGCGCTGGCTCGAGGCGCGGGGGCGGCTCGATCGCCCCATCGCGAGCCTCACCCGGCGCGATCTGGAATGCATGGCCTCCAACGCCATCAGCCGCTTCATCGTGCTGGCCTCCGAGCGCCGAACCGCCGCGCCGGACGAAGAGGAGCGAAGCGCGCTCGACCTGCTCCTGATGGGCTGACCCGCGCCGAGCTCGGCCGCCGCGTGCCCTGCGCGCTCTGCGGCCGGGAGGCCCGGGGCTTCGGCTACTGCCACGACCTGCGCTGGGACCGCCATCCCCATCACCGCTTCTGCTCGATGGCCTGCCTCACGGCGGGTTCGGCCAACGCCAAGAGGAACCACGGCATGATCGACAAGACCGACATGGAAACCCGCGCGATCCGCGAGGCGCGCCGCGAGCTGGCCGAGGCGCTGACGGAAATGGGGTTGATGGCGCCCTTCCACGACTGGCCGGCCGAGGACATCGACCGCCTGATCGAGGCCTGCGTCGACGGATTTCAGGCGTCCATGCAGCGCCAGTCCGACGCCGGCGATGTGCCGTTCTGAGGAGGCGCAGATGCTGGTCGATCTCAACCACCGCTCTGGCTTCGTCTACGGCCGCGCCGCGGATGCGCTTCCGCCGCTCGGCGCCCGGATCAACACGCTGCTCGATGACGCGCTCATGGCCGAGCGCGCTGGCCAGCGGCCCCGCGACTATCTCGGCGCCAGCCGGATCGGCGAGCCCTGCGCGCGCCGCCTCGTCTATGAAGTGACCCATACGCCGCCCGATCCCGGCAAGGAGCTCGAGGGGCGGAGCCTGCGCATCTTCGCCGCCGGCCATGTCTTCGAGGATCTCGCCATCCGCTGGCTGCGGCTGGCCGGGTTCGACCTGCGCACCCAGACCCGCGAAGGTGGCCAGTTCGGCTTCGAGACGGCGGGCGGTCGCATCCGCGGCCATGTCGACGGGGTGATCGTCGCCGGCCCGGAGGTGGGCATCGCCTGGCCGGCGCTCTGGGAGCACAAGGCGCTGAAGGCGTCCTCCTGGTCGGACACCGCAAAGAAGGGCGTCCGGCTCTCCAAGCCCGTCTATTTCGGGCAGATGCAGATCTACATGGCCTATCTGGGCCTCGGCTCGGCGCTCTTTACCGCGCTGAACAAGGACAGCTGCGAACTCTACCACGAGCATGTCCCCTTCGATCCGGCGACCGCGCAGGAGCTGTCCGACAAGGCGGTCGCCGTGCTGCGCGCCGCGGATGCGGGCGAGCTGCTGCCCCGCATAGCCGCCCATGCCGATTTCTATCTCTGTCGGTTCTGCCCCTTTGCCGCGCGGTGCTGGACGGAGGCGCAGCCATGAACGTCAGCCTCACGGAAGCGCAAACGCGCGCCATTGCCGCCATCCGCGACTGGTATATCCATCGCACGCACGAGCAGCAGGTGTTCCGGGTGTTTGGATACGCCGGCGTGGGCAAGACCACCATCACCGCCATGGCCATCGAGGCGCTCGGCCTGGAGCCCATGACCCCGGGCGGTCTCGGCGGCGTGCTCTTTGCTGCCTTCACCGGCAAGGCCGTCCACGTGATGACGCAAAAGGGCACCCCGGCCCAGACGATTCACAGCCTGATCTATCGCACCTCCGAGGCCTCGCCCGAGGAAATCGCGCGGGTGACCGAGGAACTGGCGGCGCTGGAGCGCGACCTGCCTCGGATGGGCGTGGCCGAGCGCGGGTTCGCCGAGGCGCAGATCGCGCAGCTGAAACTGCGCCTCGACCACATCCACGAGCCCCAGTTCGTCCTGAACCCGCAGTCCGATCTGCGCGATGCCGATCTGCTGGTGCTCGACGAGGTGTCGATGGTCGGCGCGGACATGGCGCAGGACCTGCTGGCCTTCGGCAAACCGATCCTTGTTCTCGGCGATCCGGGCCAGCTGCCGCCCGTGAAGGGCACGGGCGTCTTCACCCAGGCTGTGCCGGACGTGATGCTCACCGAGGTGCATCGCCAGGCGGCCGACAGCCCGATCTTGAGGCTCGCGACAATGGCGCGACAGGGCCACGACATCCCCTTCGGCGCCTATGACGATCAGGTCTGGAAGATGTCCCGCCACGAGGTCGGTCCGGCACAGATGCTGCGGGGCGGACAGGTGATCTGCGGCACCCACGCCATGCGGCGCAGGCTCAACACCGCGATGAAGGACGCCGCCGGGTTCGAGGCCGATTACCCCACGGGCGCCGGCGAAAAGATCATCTGCCTGCGCAACCGCCACGATCTTGGGCTGATCAACGGGATGTTCCTGACACTCACGGATGTGCAGGCCCATCCGCACAACGATCGGGCCTTCCGCGCCAGCGTGCAGACCGACGACGGAACACCTGTCTCCGGCATGCAGGACTTCTGGCGCGGCGAATACGATGACCACGTGCGCTTCGACCGGGATCGCCATCGCCGCGAATGGATGGCCTGCCGCGGGCTGATTCAGTCGAGCTGGGGCTACGCGATCACCTGCCACAAGGCTCAGGGCAGCCAGTTCCCGACTGTGATCGTGGTCGACGACGGATTCGGCCACATTGCCGAGGAACGCAGCCGCTGGCTCTACACCGCCATCACCCGGGCCGAGCGCGGCCTGCTGATCCTGTCATGACATCCGGCCGAAGAAGGAGCAGACTATGGGCAATCGATCGCGCGATCCGCGTTCACCGGTGCAGAAGGAGGCAGAGCGCCAGTCCTATGCCGATGCGTCCGGTAGGAGCGTCGAGGAAATCCGGGCGCTCGAAGACGCGTTGCGCGAGGTTCCGCGAGAGCATCTCATCGAGCAGCTCTACGGTCCGGATCACGGCGCCTTCTACGACGAGTGCGAGGATCTCTGGATCGTTCCGGATCCGAAGCATCGGGGGCCGGGCTTCGGGTTCATCGCCATTCGCAGTGATCGCAGCTGGTTCGGTGGCGTGGTCCCGCCGGGGGCGTTCCAGTGAGTGCCGTTGTCATCGATCTCAACGATGTCGCACCGGCCCATGTTCAGACCGCGCGTTACGATCTGGACCTGATCGTGCAGCGCCTGCGCGAGACGGCCGAGAGCTGGGTGCCGCGCCTCTTCCCAAACGGCAAGCGCGTCGGCGATGAATGGCGGCTGGCCAATATCCGCGGGGACGCGCCGCGCAACACCGGCTCCTGCGTGATCGCCCTTCGCGGTCCGCATGCCGGCGACTGGATCGACTTCGACGGAAATGCGGGCGGCGGGCCGATCAGCGCGATCGAGGAAGGCACAGGGCTTTCGGGGCGCGATCTGATCGTCGAGGCGGCAGAGAGGGCGGGTGTTCAGCCCGGCGCGCCCGCGCGTCAAATGCCGGCTGCGAAACCGGCACCCAAGCGCGATGCCTCGCAGGATATCGCGCATATCCTCTCGCGCGCGGTGCCGATCACGGATACGCCTGCCGCGACCTATCTCGCCGGGCGCGCAGTGGCCGTTCCGGACGAGACCGATCTGCTGTTCCATCCCGATCTGACGCATTGGGAAACGAAGACCGGCTATGCCGCCCTGCTGGGGCAGGTGCGCGATCGCAGCGGCGAGGTGATCGGGCTGCACCGCACCTACATCGTTGAAGACGACAACGAAGTTCGCAAGGCGCCAGTCTCCAAGCCCAAGATGATGCTCGGACGGATTGCCGGCGGCGCGGTGCGGCTCGCGCCGCTCGGAACCGGTGATCGGCTGGCGTTGTCGGAAGGCATCGAGACCGGGCTGGCGGTGATGACCGCCTGTCCCGATCTGCCGGTCTGGGCGACGCTGTCGACCTCCGGACTTGAGCAGATCGATCTGCCGCCCGCCGCGCAGCGCGTGCTGATCCTGGCCGACCATGACGCCTCGGGAGCCGGGTTGCGTGCTGCCGAAGCCTGCGCCCGGCGCCTGCGGGCACAGGGCCGCGATGTAGCCATCGCGCGACCGCCTGGAGAGGGCCAGGACTTCAACGACCTGCTGCTAAGCGACGGCCCTGCCGCCATCGCGGCGTTGGTCGCCGATGCAGAGGCCATTACCGACGCCGATGCCGTTCTGCAGACCGGTCAGCACCGTCCCCTCAACTACCAGGGGTCGGGCGAGACCATTCCGACCTTGCGGGCCGACGAGGGCGATCTCGGCCGCGCCGTCTCCCAGGTCTGGAGCGTGGTCATGGCCTCCAACCGCACGCCCTGGGTCTTCCGCTTCGCGGGCCAGCCCACATGGGTTGTCCCAGACGACGAGGGGCGGCCCGTGGCGACCATGCTCAACGAGGAGCGCCTGCGCCACATGCTGGCGCGGCTCGCCCGCTGGGTCCGCGAGAACGCCAAGGGCGAACTGCTGCCCGCGCCGCCGCCCGTCGCCGTGGTGAAATCCGTGCTCGCCACGCCCGACCCGGCGCTGCCGGTGCTCACGGGCATCGTCAACACGCCGGTCTTCGGGCGCACCGGCACGCTCATCACCACGCCGGGCTATCACCCCGACGCCCGGCTGCTCTACGTGCCCGCCCCGGGCTTCACTGTGCCCGATATCCCCAGGCGGCCGACCGACGAGGACATTGGCGCAGCCCGCGCCCTGATCTGCGAGGACCTGCTCGGCGACTTTCCGTTCACCGGCGAGGCCGAGCGCGCGCATGTCGTGGCGCTCCTGTTGCTCGGCTTCCTGCGCGGCATGATCGACGGGCCGACGCCGCTGCACCTGATCGAGAAGCCCACGCCCGGGACCGGGGCCACGCTGATGGTCGATGCCGTGGCCACGATCCTGACCGGCGCGGGCGCGAGCGTGATGACCGAGGGGCGCGACGACGAGGAATGGCGCAAGCGCGTCACCGCCAAGCTGCGCCAGATCCCCTCGATCATCCTGATCGACAACCTGCGTGCCAAGCTCGACAGCTCGGCCGTGGCTGCCGCGCTCACGGCGCCCTTCTGGGAGGATCGCGTTCTCGGGCAGTCCGAGATGACCCGGCTGCCGATCCGCTGCCTCTGGATCGCCACCGGCAACAACCCGGAGTTCTCCAACGAGATGGCCCGCCGCCTCGTGCGCATCCGGCTCGATGCCAATGTGGAACAGCCCTGGCAGCGCAAAGGCTTCCGCCACCCCGATCTCATGGTCTGGATCCGCGCCAACCGCGGCCGCCTCGTCGCGGCCTGTCTGACGCTCTGCCAGGCCTGGATCGCCGCCGGCAAGCCGCGTGGCGCCAGGACCATCGGCTCCTACGAAAGCTGGGCGCAGGTCATGGGCGGCGTGCTCGAGACGGCCGGCATTCCCGGTTTCCTCGGCAACCTCGAGGAGATGATGGCGGCGTCCGACAGCGAGGGCGCCGGCTGGAGCGCCTTCATCGCCGCCTGGTGGGACAGGTTCGGGACGGCCTCGGTCCTCTCGGCAGATCTGTTCGATGTCGCCCTGTTCTGCGACCCGGCTCCGCCCATCAGCGGGGGAACGGATCGCGCGCAGAAGACGGCGTTCGGCAAGGCGATCTCTCGAATGCGCGACCGTGTGTTTCGGGTTGGAGAGGTCAGTGTCCGTGTTCGGAAGGCAGGCGTCGAGCACAAGGCGACGCGGTGGAAACTTGAGCTTTGTGAGACCGAAGCACCACCGACCCGTGCCGATCAACCTGAGGTTGGGGAACATCAGTCGTCCGAGGGGAACGTCGAAAACGGATGTTCCCCTCGCCAACCCATTGAAAACACTGGCCGAGGGGAACATGGGGAACGTGGGGAACATTTTTCCGCCCCTTCACACGCGCGTGCCCGCGCGCACGCGCACGATAAGGATGGGCCCGGAGAACGTTCCCCATGTTCCCCACCTTCCCCAAACCATGTGAAATCAGAGCGTTACGGAGGGGAACATCGGGGGGAACGTCAAAACCGATGTTCCCCTAAGCCCGACTGGCTGCGGGAGCTCGACCCGTGAGCCGCCTACGCCATCAACCGATCCATCCGACGACGGCGGCCCCGTACCGCCAAGCACCAGACCGCCGTCGTCTTCCACCCGAGCAGCCAACCAGAAAAGGAGACCGCCCATGGCTGACCCGACTCTCGCCACCTCGCACCGCAAGGCAATCCCCGATCTGCCGGTGGCGCACCCCGCCGACCGTACCTTTCTCGCGCTCGATCTCGGCACAACTACGGGGTGGGCCCTGCATGGTGCCGACGGGCTGATCACCTCCGGCACCGCCAGCTTCCGCCCCGGCCGCTATGACGGCGGCGGCATGCGCTACCTGCGCTTCAAGAACTGGCTGGGCGAGCTGGATCGGCTCTCAGGGCCCGTCGCCGCCATCTGGTTCGAGGAGGTCCGTCGCCACGCCGGCACGGATGCCGCGCATGTCTACGGCGGGCTCATGGCCACGCTGACCTCGTGGGCAGAGCTGCGCGGCGTGCCCTACGAGGGCGTCCCTGTCGGCACGATCAAGCGCTTCGCCACCGGCAAGGGCAACGCGAACAAGGATGCCATGATCGCGGCTGCCCGGGCCCGCGGGTTCAGCCCGGCTGACGACAACGAGGCCGATGCCATCGCGATCCTGTTCTGGGCGCTGGAGACCAAGGGAGGCGTGGCATGAGCGGCATGCGGTTCACGCCGAAAGGCTATGGAGGACGGCGGCGCGATCCCCAGCAGGTCAAGCGCG
>NZ_QOHR01000039.1 GCF_003385555.1 Rhodosalinus sediminis
GCCCAATGGCGCCGGCAGCGCTGCGGGTGTTCCCTCCCGGGCCGGCGCGTCCGGCGCGCGCGCGGCCGTCTGCGCCTCCGGCGGGCGGCGCCATGCGGCGGCGAGCGCGGCGATCTCGGGCGAGGCGGCGGCGACCGAGGGCTGCGCCGCGCCCTCCGGCGGCGCGCCGCCGCCCCCGCCCGAGGGCGCGACGCCGGCCAGCGCCACGACGTGGAGCGCGGCGGAGACCGCAACGAAGGCCGCGAAGCCCGCCGCGCCCCTCATCGCGCCACCACCGCGAGATCGACCTCGCCCACGCCCGCCGCAGCGAGCCGGCCGAGGAGCCGGGCGAGCTCCGCCGCCGGGACCGCCGCGTCCGCGCGCAGCGGCAGGGCCGCGTCGCCCTCCCGGTCATCCAGCGCGGGCCAGACCCCCTCCCCCCGCGCGTCGCGATAGGCGAGGCGCCCGTCCGCCGCGACGTGCAGCGCGGCCTCGGCGCCCGGCGCGGGCGGCGCCTCGGCCGCGGGCGGCGCGACCTCGAGCGGCGGGGGCGGCGCGATCTCCGCCGTCATCAGGAAGAAGATCAGCAGCAGGAACACCACGTTGATCATCGGCACGACGCTCTCGCCCGCGCGGCGGCGCGCCGGGCGCGGCAGGCCGAGGGCCCCGCCCCCGCGGTCGAAGGCGCGCGCGCCCCTCATTCCACCAGCACCAGCCGGTCGAAGCCGGCGGCGGTGAGCGCGCCCGTCACCTCGGCGAGGCGTTGCAGGTCCGCCCCCTCGCCCGCGCGCAGGACGACCGTGCGCCCCGGCCCGCCGCCGAGATCGCGCAGACGGTCGGGCAGCGCCGCCGCCGGCACCGCCGCGCCGTTCAGCGCGAGGCCCTGGGCCCGGATCGTGACGAGGCGCGGCGGCCCCTCGTAGGCGCCGCTGCCGCCGCCGGTGGCGAGGGTCAGCGCCCCCTCCTGCCCGATCCGCGCGGCGAGCATGAAGAACACGAGCAGCAGGAAGACCACGTCGATCATCGGCGTCAGGCTCGGACGCCGGGCGCGGCGGGGCGGATCGAGGGCGAGGGTCACGCGGCCTCCCCGGCGAGGAAGAGCCGCGTCGCCAGATCCTCGAGGTCGGTCTGCACGCGCTCGGCCACGCTCTCGAACCAGGTGAGCGCCGCGGCGGCGGGGATCGCCACGGCCATGCCCGCGGCGGTGGTCAGCAGCGCCTCCCAGATGCCGCCGGCGAGGACGGCGGGATCGGCGCGCGCGCCGCTGGCCTGCAGCGCCTGGAACGCCTCGATCATGCCGAGGACCGTGCCCAGGAGCCCGAGAAGCGGCGCGATCGTCGCGATGAGCTCCAGCGCGCGCAGCCCCTCGCGCAGGCGGGCGAGCTCGGCGCGGGCGACGCGGGCGGTCTCCTCCCGTGCGGCCTCGGCCGGCAGCCGCTCCAGCGCGGCCATCGCGGCCGACGCCACCCGCGCGCGCACGCCGCCCGCAGCCTCGGCCGCCGCGCGCGCCTCGCCCCCCGCGCGCGTCCAGGCGGCGACGGCGCGCTCGGCGCCCGCGCGCCGCCAGGCCCCCGCGCCGAGAAGCGCGGCCACCTTCCAGAGAACGAGCGCCAGCGTCAGCACCGAAAGCGCCGCAATCGCCCAGAGCGCCGGGCCGCCCCGTTCCAGAAACCCGGCGAGCGCGGAGAGATCCATCACGCCTCCTCCAGCACGTCGAGCGCCTGCCAGACCGCGCCCTGCTCGGTCTCGGCGTGGAAGGCGCGGATGCGGAACACCTCGGCGAGCCGCGCGGGCGTCAGCACCTCGCCCGGCGGGCCGTCGGCGACCACGCGGCCCGCGTCGAGGAGGACGAGGCGCGTGCAATGGCGCACGGCGAGCCCCAGATCATGGAGCGAGACGACGACCGCGCGCCCCTCGCCGGCGAGCGCGGCGAAGGTCTGCATCGCGCCGATCTGATGCGCCGGGTCGAGCCCCGCGATCGGCTCGTCGGCCAGCAGGAGCGGCGTCTCCTGCGCGAGCGCGCGGGCGATCAGCGCGCGCGCCTGCTCGCCCCCCGAGAGGCGGGTCGCCGCGCGCTCTCGGAACGCGGCGAGCCCCAGCCGGTCGAGCGCGCGATCCACCGCCGCGCGGTCCTCCGGCCCGGCGCCCTGCCCCGCGCCGAGATGCGGCAGGCGCCCGAGGGTGACGAGCCGCTCCACGCTCATCGGCCAGGCGATCTCGCGCGACTGCGGCAGCCAGGCGGCGGTGCGCGCGCGCTCGGCCGCCGGGCGCGCGGCGAGGTCGCTCTCGCCGGTGAACGGCAGGAGCCCCAGCGCCGCGCGCATCAGCGTCGTCTTGCCCGCGCCGTTGGGGCCGATCAGGCCCACCACCTCGCCGCGCGCGACCGAGAGCGAGACGTCGCGCAGCACGGGACGCCCGCGCAGCGTGACCGAGAGATTGCGGAGGGCGAGCGCGGTCATCCCAGATCTCTCCGCGTGCGATAGACGAGATGCAGGAAGAGCGGCGCGCCCACGATCGCGGTCAGCACGCCGAGCTTCAGGTCGCGCTCGGGCAGCACGACGCGCACGGCGACGTCGGCGGCGAGCACCATCGCCGCGCCGCCCAGCGCGCTCGCCCAGAGAAGCCGCGAGGGCTGCGCGCCGACGACCCGGCGCAGGAGGTGCGGCACCACGAGCCCGACGAAGCCGATCGCCCCGGCGACCGCCGTCGCCGCGCCCACGGCGAGCGCGGTGCCCGCCACGAGCGCGACCTGCAGCCGCCCCATGCCGTAGCCCATCGCCGCCGCCGCGTCCTCGCCCAGCGTCAGCGCGTCGAGCCCGCGCCCGAGCGTCATGAGGACAGCCGCGCCCAGCGCCACCAGCGGCGCGGCGAGCCAGACGTGGGTCATCGAGCGGTCGGCGAGCGAACCCATCATCCAGAAGACGATCTCGTTCGCCGCGTAAGGATTGGGCGAGAGGTTGAGCGCGAGCGAGGTGAGCGCGCCCGCGAGCGCCGAGAGCGCGATCCCGGCGAGGATCAGCGTCAGCGACCCGCCCCGCGTCCCCGCCAGCGCGGCGAGCAGCCCGACCCCCGCCGCCGCGCCGAGGAGCGCCGCGAGCGGCAGGCCGAGCGGCAGCGCCGCGGCGAGCCCGGTGTGGATCGCGATCACCGCGCCGAGCGCGGCGGAACCGGTGACGCCGAGGAGCCCCGGCTCGGCCAATGGATTGCGGAGGTAGCCCTGCATCGCCGCGCCGGAGAGCCCCAGCGCCGCGCCCACGGTGAGCGCCAGCAGCGCCCGCGGCAGCCGGATCTCGCGCATGACCAGGGTGAGCGGCGTGCCGTCGCCCAGAACGAGCGCCCGCAGGCTCCGCCCCGGCCCCGCCTCGGCCGGCCCCACGACCAGCGAGAGGAGGAACAGCGCCGCCACCAGCGCCACGAGCGCGAGGGCGAGCCGGCTCATGCCCGGGTCTCCCCGTGGCGCGCGGGCCGCGGGGCACGGCCCGAACCGGCCGCGCTCGCGCCCCGGCGCCTGCGGTCCGCGCGCCGTCTGACGCGCGCCCGCGGCGACGCGGCCCGGCGGCCCCACCCGCGCCGCTGCGGCGGCACCGCGGGACGGTCAGCAGGCAGCCCTTCAGATGTTCGACCAAAGGCCAGTGCAGCAGAGGCTGCCGCGGCGATCGCACAGGCGGCCATCCCGGTCAGCGGGCGCCGCGTCGCACCGCTCCGCCGCACCGCGCGGCAATGACGGGGCGCTCCACCCGGGGCGAGGGTGCGCGTCCGCACGTCGTCCCGCCCGAAAGCCTGACGGCCGGTCCGCCCGCGCGGCCCGCCCACGGCTCCGGCGGCCGGATGCGGCTTGCCTGTCGCCATGCGTCTCCCTCCCCCGGCGCGGGGCCGGACAGATCGTCGTGCCGTCGGAGGGAGTGCCCCTCCGCAGGCGGTGACCGAAGCTCATCACCACGACGGAAGGGTCCGTTGCCCTGGGCGCGCCCCGCGCCCGGACAGGGTGATCGCTTCGGCAGGTCTCCTGGCTCGCGGGTCCTCGCTCGACCGGGCCTTCCCATCGCTTGGGCGATAGTGGCGTGTGCCGGTGTCGCTCGCCGCTCACAGTTGCGGGGGCAGCCGCGGTTTTGGGGGAGACCCCCGCACCGCGTTCCCTTTTCATCCGCCGCCCATGACGGCGGAACCGAAGCAACCTCAGGTGTCGCGCGCGCCGGCCCGGTTTGTCAAGCGGGCCGGACAGCCTCCAGCGGATAGGCGGCGAGCACCTCGTGGCGCGCGCCATTCGCGCCGAGCCGCGAGTGCACGAGCTCCACCGCCCGCGCGGTGAAGGACGGCGCCTCGAAATGGGCGTTCTCCGTCAGGAACCGCTCGAGCCGCGCCGTCTCGTGCCGGCGCAGGTCGCCGAACCGCGCGAGGGTGACATGCGGGCGGAACCGCCGCCGCTCGGGCGCGACGCCGGCCGCGCGCAGCCGCGCGAGCACCTTCGCATGCAGCGCGCGCAAGGGCGCCGGATCGGCGACGCCGGCGACGAGCGCGCGCGGCGCCCGGCCCCCGAAGAGCTCGAGCCCGGTGAGGCGGATGGCGACCGGATCGGCGCGCAGATGCTCCATCGCCTCGTGAATCGCCTGCGCCGTCTCCTCGCGCTGCTCGTCGAGAAAGACGAGCGTCAGGTGGAACTGGTCCGGGTCCGCCGGGCGGCCCGCCGGCAGGTCGGTCTGCAGATCCTCCAGAAGGTCGGCCGCCTCCTCCGGGATCGGGAGCGACAGGAAAAGCCGCATCACGCCTCCACGCGCGCGAGGGCAAGGTCCATGACGTTGGTGCCCGTGGGCCCCGGCGCGAAGAGCGCGCCGCGGTCGGCGAGCCACGGGCCGCTGTCGGCGCGGGCGAGCGCCTCCGCCGCGCCCGGCGCCCAGGTGGCGCCGTCGGCGAAGGCGCCGGCGGCGTCGGTCGGCCCGTCGGTGCCGTCCGTCCCGGCGACGAGCGCCGTCACGCCCGCCCGCCCAGCGATCTCGCGCGCGAGGGCGAGCGCCAGCGCCTGATTGCGCCCGCCGCGCCCGGGCCGCTCCGGCAGGACGACCGTCGGCTCCCCGCCCCAGAGATGGAGGCCCGGCGGCCCCGCGCGCAGCCGCGCGCCGATCATCGCCGCCGCCGCGCCCACGTCACGATAAAGCGTCTCCGCGTTCTCGCGCAGGGGCAGGCCCGCCGCCTCGGCCTCCGCCGCGATCGCCGCGCGCGCCACGGCGTTCGAGGCGACGATCCGGGTCTCCTGCGCGACGCGCGCCGTGTCGGGGACCAGCCCGATCCCCGAGCCGATCACCGCGATGTCGTCGCCCGCCACGTCCGAGATGGCGAGCACCGTGACCCGCGCGCCGCGGAACGCCTCGAAGAGGCGCCCGCCCTTGATCCGCGAGAGCTGCCGCCGCCGCGCGTTCATCGCCGCGATATCCGCGCCCGAGGCCAGAAGGCGCTTCGTCTCGGCCGCGAGATACCCGAGCGTGACCCCCGGCTCCAGGTCCTCGGCGAGCGCCGAGGCGCCGCCGGAGACGAGGAGCAGGAGATGCGCCTCCGGCCCGCAGGCCGCGACCCGCGCGCGCAGCGCCGCGCCCGCGCGCAGGCTCTCGGCGTCGGGGACCGGGTGGCCGGCCTCGATCACCTCGAGCGCCGGCGCCCCGTCGCGGTGGCCGTCGTCGTCGCCGTGGCCGTGCTTGGTGACCGCGAGGGCCGGCACCGCCCCGAAGCGGTCGAGCGCCGCGCGCGCCATCGGGACCGCCGCCTTGCCCACGGACAGGACGAGATCGGGCCGCGGCACCGGCGCGGCGTCGAGCGCGCGCGCCACGGCGGCGCGGCCCTCCACCGCGGCGACCCCGGCCCGCCAGAGCCGCGCGAGGACATCCCGCGCCGTGGTTCCCGCCCCGCTCTCCATCGGGGTGATCCTTCCCGCGCCCTGCGGAGAGGTCAACCGCGCGCGCCGAAGCCCGCGAATTTTCGGACGAAAATTCGCAAGCGGAGACGCGAAAAACCGGGGGGAGAAGAATTTTCGAAGAAAAATTCTTCGGCGCTCACGTCGCGCCGAGCGGCCCGAGGTGGCGGGCGCCGCGCGCGGCGGCGAGGCGCATCTGGCGCTGGCGCTCGCGGTAGCGCGCCTTGTCGGCCGCGCTCGTCTCGGCGGCGCAATGGCGGCAGCTGACGCCGGGCTCGTGGTCCGGGTGGCGGGTGTCCTCGGGCCGGAGCGGCCGGCGGCAGGCATGGCAGAGCTCCGCCCGCCCGGGCGCGAGCCCGTGACCGACCGAGACGCGCTCGTCGAAGACGAAGCACTCGCCGCGCCAGCGGCTTTCCGCCTCGGGCACCTCGGCGAGATACGAGAGGATCCCGCCCTCGAGGTGATAGACCTCCCGCACGCCGTGGGCGAGCAGGTAGCTCGTCGCCTTCTCGCAGCGGATGCCGCCGGTGCAGAACATCGCCACCGGGCCGTTGCCGAAGCGCGCGCCGTGCTCGGCCCACCAGGCGGGGAAGTCGCGGAAGCGCCGCGTGCCCGGGTCCACCGCACCCTCGAAGCTGCCGAGCGCCACCTCGTAGGCGTTGCGCGTGTCGATCACCGTCACGTCGGGCCGCGCCAGGAGCGCGTTCCAGTCCCGCGCCCCGAGGTGCCGGCCCACCTGCGCGGCCGGATCGGCCTCGGGCGCACCCATGGTCACGATCTCGGGCTTCACGAGCACCTTGAGCCGGGCGAAGGGCGGCGCCCCGGCGGTGCTTTCCTCCCACGTCAGATCGGCGCAGCCGGGCAGTGCGCGGAGAAACGCCATCGCCGCGTCGATGCCTGCGCGCGGCCCGGCGAGGGTGCCGTTGATCCCCTCCCGCGCGATCAGGAGCGTGCCGCGCACGCCGGCGGCCGCGAAGGCGGCGCGCGCCTCGGCGCGCAGGGCCTCCGGCGCGGCGACGGGGGTGAAGCGGTAGAAACGGGCGACGATCTGCATGGGCGGCATGGGCTGCATGGAGTCTCCGGGGTCTCCGGGCGCGCGCGGACCGGCCGCGTCATCCCTTGTTGCGCGTATAGACGCCCTCGGGCAAGCGCAACGCCGCGGCGAGGTCGCGCATCTGCGTCATCGAGAGCGTCACCCGCTGCACGCGGTCGGCGCGCGGGTCGTATTGCTCGACCGTGATGCAGTCCTCGAAGCCGTGCACGACGACGTCCTCCTGCAGCGGGGTCTCGCCCTCGTCCACGAGGGTGACCACCGTGGCGTCGAAATCGTGCTCGATGCTGAACATGAGCCCGAGCGTAACGCCGCCGCCGCGATTCGCAACGCCGGCGGCCGCGGCGCGGCTGGCGCGGCGGGACGCCGCGCCCTACCTTTGCGGCGACGTCTCGCCGCCGGTGCGCCCATGCGACGCCTTCTCGCCCTTCTCGCTCTGCTCGCCACGCTGGCCGGCTGCGCGGCGCCGCCTGTAGCGCCGCCCGCGGACCCGGAGGTGCGCGCCCGCGCCGAGGCCGCCGTGCAGCGCTTCGCCTCGGTCGCCGGGACCGTCGAGCCCGTGGCAGAGCGCGAGTGCCGCGCGCTCCGCCCGCGCGGCGCCTGCGATTTCCGCATCGTCGTGGACACGCGCCCGGGCCTGCCGCCCAACGCCTATCAGACGGTGGACCGGCGGGGGCGCCCGATCGTGGCCTTCACCGTGCCGCTCGTCGCGCGGGTGCGGAACGCCGACGAACTCGCCTTCATCCTGAGCCACGAGGTCGCGCACCACCTGCTGGGCCACATCGAGCGCACGCGCGCCGACGCCGAGATCGGGGCGCTGACGCTGGGACGGCTCGTCACCCTCTCCGGCGGGGATCGGCGCGCGGTGCAGAGCGCCGCGGACCTCGGCGCGCTCCTCGGCGCGCGGCGCTACGCGAAGGCCTACGAGCTCGAGGCCGACGCGCTCGGCACGATCATCGCGGCGCGCGCGGGCTACGACCCGGTCCGCGGCGCGCGCTTCTTCGCGCGCATCCCCGATCCGGGCGACCGGTTCCTCGGCACGCATCCGCCCAACGCCGCGCGGATGGAGGTCGTCCGCCGCGTCGCCGCGTCGCTCTGATCGGGTCGGGCGCTCTCTTTTGATGTGCATCAAGGGCTCCGGCCGCGCCCGATGCTACGGGTGATCCTGCGTCAAGACGGAGGACCCCGCCGATGCCCAGCCAGACGACTTTCGCCCGCCACGCCGCGCTCGTGGACCGGATGGCCGACACGCTCGGCGTCGATCTCGAGGAGCGCACCCTGCGCGGCGAGGTCTCCGTCGACGAGATCGGCGACGCCGTGCTCGCCTGCACCGGCTGCGAGAGCCCGGGCGCCTGCGGCGGCTGGCTCGACGGCCACGCCGAGGGCGCCGAGCGCCCGCCGCGCTATTGCCGCAACGCGGATCTCTTCGCCCGCCTGACGCCGGGCTGAGACCGCCCGCGCCAGGAGCGCCGCCATGACCCCCAAGGGATCCGAGCGCGAGCATTACTGGCGCGTGCAGCGCATGGCCCATGCCGCCGGCGCCGACCCGGCGGCCGCCTGGGCGGCGGGCCGGCTCGACGCGCCGCGCTGGCAGGCGCTGATCGAGCGCTGCCGCGACTGCCCGTGGCGCGCGGGCTGCGCCCGCTGGCTCGCCCGGATCGAGCGCACCGACCCCGACACACCCGCCGCGCCGCCGCGCGCGTGCCTCAACGCAGAGGCGATCACCGCCCTCACCCGCCCCACCAGCGAGAAGGACCGCCCCGAATGACCCATATCCTCGACGGCCCGACGACCCGCGATCACGCCTTCTGGATCGCGCGCAGCGTGGCCCGCAAACTCGGCCTCGACCTCACCGCGGCGCTCGCCGACGGCCGCCTCACCGCCTCGGGCTACGCGCAGCTCGTCGCGCGGTGCGAGGCCTGCCCGGTCGCGGGCGCCTGCCAGCGCTGGCTCGCGGACCCGGCCCTGCCCGCCGGCGCGCAGCCCGTCGCCGGCTGCGCCAACGCGGAGGACTTCGCGGCGCTCGCGCGCTGAGCGCGCCTCAGCGCTCGCGCAGGTTCTTCGCGGATTCCTGGATCTCGGCGTATTGCCCCGAGGGACGGAAGCGCCAGAGATAGCCGGGCAGGATCGCCTCCATCGCCGAGGGCGCGATCCCCAGTTCGGCGAAACCGCGCGCGCCCTCGCTCACCACCGTGTCGCGGCGCAGGCTCTTCAGCTGATCGCGGGTCAGCACGCCGTTGTGCAGGAGCCCGGCGGTCCCCGCCTCGAGAAGGTCGAAGCCCGCGGCCATCGCCCAGCCGAAGGCGTAAGGCAGGCTCACGACCAGCCGCCGGCGTCGAATCACCTTGAGCATGAGGCGCATGAGCCCGCGGAAGGTCTCCGCGTCCGGGCCACCGAGTTCGTAGATGCCCGGCGCCGCCCGGCCGGTGACGCCCAGCGTCGCCGCCTGCGCCACGTCGTCGACGTAGACGGGCTGAAACCGGGTCGCGCCCCCGAAGAGCGGCAGCACGGGGCTGATCCGGGTCATGCCGGCGAAGCGGTTGAAGAAGTTGTCCTCCGGCCCGAAGACGACCGAGGGGCGCAGGATCATCGCCGTCGGCATGGCCTCGAGCACCTGCCGCTCGCCCTCGGCCTTGCTGCGGGCGTAGCGGCTCGGCCCCTCCGGATCGGCGCCGATGGCGGAGATGTGCACCATCCGGCCTACGCCCTCCTCGGCGGCGAGGCGCGCGATGCGGCCCGCGCCCTTAGCCTGCACCGCCTCGAAGGCGTTGCGCCCGCGCCAGTCGAAGGTGCCCACGCAGTTCACCACCGCGTCGGCGCCCTGCAGGACCGCGCGCACACTCGCGTCGTCGCGGATGTTGGCGAAGACCGGTTCCACCTGCCCGACGACGCCGTAGGTGCGCACGAAGATCGCCTCGTTCGGGCGGCGCACGGCCACGCGCACGCGCCAGCCCTCCTGCGCCATGCGGCGCGCGATGTAGCGGCCGATGAACCCGGACCCGCCGAAGATGGTGACCAGCTGCGCCATGCGCCCTCCGGTAGCTCTGCGGCCTCTCCCTACCGCCCGCGCCGGGGCGAAACAAGCGCCGCCGCGCGCCGTGCGAAAGCGCATTGACAGCCCCGCGCGACCGGTCTAGACGCCCCCGCACACCACCTGCCCAGGTGGCGGAATTGGTAGACGCGCTGGTTTCAGGTACCAGTGGCTTAACGGCCGTGGAGGTTCGAGTCCTCTCCTGGGCACCATTCCCCAAGCTAACCCTCTGCTTTGCATCAGCTTTTCTTTGGCTGAGCAGAGGCGTAGTACCGAATGGAGTACCAAGCTGTTGCCTTCACATTTGTGAAGCAGGGGATCTACTACTTCGCGAGGAAGGTCCCGAACGACCTTCGCGACCACTACACGAGCAGCAGGATTTCGTTCTCGCTTCGGACAAGGAAGGCGGTCGTGGCGCGGGCAAGGGCGACCAAGGCTGCCCAACAACTGGATGAACACTGGCACTTCCTGCGCATGCAGAACATGGACTTGCCGGGGAAGCACATGCTCCGCATCGGACCGCAGACACCAGCGGCGGTGCCGATTGGGGTCTCCCAGCCGCAAGCTGCAGACGAGCCTGCACTCACCCTGAGTGAAGCAGTTGCGCTGTACCTGCGGCTCAAGGGCAACAACCGGCCTGCGACCTTCCACAGAGCCGCAGAACGCTCGTGTGGCTACGTCATCGATGCCTGCGGAGACAAGGACATCACCGCCTACACCAGAGCTGATGCCAACGCGTTCCGCGACTCCCTGATCGCTCGCGTGCTATCGGGGAGCAGCATCACGAGGGTCTTCGGCACGGTACGGTCGGTGATCAACTTCGCCGCCGCGGAGGTCGGCATCACACTGACCAACCCGTTCGCGGGCGTCTACTATGACCGGAAGGCCGGGGTCGAAGACCGCGAGCCGCTCGGCCCCGAAGATGTCAGGCGAGTGCAGGAGAAGTGCCACGTCGCGGATGACGAGGCCCGGTGGCTCGTGGCGTTGGTCTCCGATACCGGCATGCGTCTCGCAGAGGCCGCAGGACTGCACTTGGACGACATCAAGCTGGAAGGCCCGATCCCGCATGTGTGTCAATCGGCATCCAAACGGGAC